>JAXLTW010000001.1:0-264984 GCA_046329865.1 Chitinophagales bacterium
ATTTATTTTTATAAACAGATTGTGTGGCTTTTTTCACAGTCTGACGTTATGCGTCACTTTTGCGGACACCTCATAAACTATGGAGAGACATCTGAAACATCTTGACAAATTGGAGCAGGACTTTATCGAAACTGTTTATATCCAACGGAAAACTTTTAAGCAAGCCCTCCTTTCCCGCAGAGTCTCCTAAAAGGGACTCTGCGTCTGTAAATTAGTGTGCAACAATTTTGCAGAGTCCTCTGCGAGAGACTCTGCGGGAAAGCAGAAATAAAACCAGCTAACATAAATTACGATTCGTTCCTTCCTGAAAGGAATACTAGTATTTTATAAACTTGCGGGCGCTGGCCTCGGAAGTAGTGCGGAACAACAGGGTGTATTCACCCGCTGCCAGGCTTCTGACATACACCACATCTTCGTTCAGGCCTTTGGTGCGGATACCAAAATCATCGGTCTGCACCAGCCTGCCCTGCATGTCATAGACTTCTACTTTCAGGTTATCCATATTCTTCATAAAATACTGAAACCGCACATAGTCACTGGCCGGATTGGGATATAAGCTCATCAATTCGACCACCTTCTGATTGTTCTTCACGCCTACAGAAACGCCGTTATTTCTCGGGTTATACGGAACAAGCGACGGAAACGTCCTCGGTGTAAAAGTCGGCCCCTGATACTCTTTCAGATGGTTCTCATTCTGAATCGTACACAAGGTCTTCAACAAGGTCTGGCGCGTATTGGCGGAACGGACGGAGTCCATTTCCCAGTAATCACAACACACGCTGTTGGGCGTCACATCGACGATGCAATAGCCCTGTGATTTCAGTTTGATATAACGCAAATGGGAATTATTGGAATACATGAAACTCTCCGCATTGGGCAGCACGTCCCCCTCGCTGATGGCATCACAGACAAACTCCACCCCCACGCTGCCGGCGCCGGTAGAAGGATTGTAAGGCGTCACCCCTCCCGGAATATCAAACGCCATCGCCACGTGTATATCCCCGCTGAGTACCACCATATTTTTGATGTTGTAGGCGTTCACGGTATCAATGATTTTCTTCCTGTCCAGTGGATTGGCATCCCAGCCGGATATCTGATGCGCTGGCAATCCTCCCAAACTGGGAAGTTTGTAAAAATAAGAAGCAAAAACCACCTGATTCGCCAGTATCTTCCACTTGGCGGTGGATTTCTTTATCTGCTCCGACATCCACTCCATCTGCCGGAAACCATGCATGGTGCGGTTGGGTGTATCGTAAGCCAGCGGATCTGTAGCGAGACTCATATTCACTCCCTGATCGAAATTATTGAACTGCGACCGCTCTATCCTGTCTTCCGTATAGATGATGTCGGCTAAATTACCTACACTCTGCGTGAAATTGATGATATTCGTTCTGGAGGTGTCTTCCCGCATTGGAATCCATTCCTTAAATACCCGGATGGCATTCGCTTTCCGCTTAGCCCAGGTGCCCTGCGTGACCGGATTGTGGTTATCCGCCGTATCGGCATAGCAGTCATTTGCAAACTCATGGTCATCCCACAACACCACAAACGGAAATTGCTGATGTAAATTACGGGTGGAAGGGTCTATACGATACCAGGCATAACGCAAGCGGTAGCTCGTCAAATCATAGGCATCGTATTCCGGAAATGTTCTTCTGCGCAGGGTATCTATCCCGTCCCTTTTATAACCATCTTCATAGATATAATCGCCTACATGCAGGATGAAATCCAGGTCATTCCTGTTTTTGATGGCATCATACGCGTTGAAGAAACCAAAGCTGTAGTTGGAGCAACTGACCAACGCCATGCGCAAACTGCTGACATTGCCGGTTGGCATGGTTTTCGTCCTGCCGCGCTGCGATAACCTGCCCAGGGCTTCAAACTCGTAATAGTAATAGGTATTCGGCTGCAAGCCGGTCACATCGATTTTCACGGTATAATCTCTGGAGGTATCAGCGGTGGCCGTTCCCTGCGCCACTATATTTCTCATAGCCGTATCGGTGGCCATGCGCCATTTCACGGGCACACTGGCGGAATCGGTTGTCACCCTTGTCCATATAATCACCCTGTCGGTCAGAGGGTCGCCGGAGGCCACCCCATGATAAAAAGGCTGTATGGTAGAGTCTAATACAGAACGGTCATTGGGGTATGCCGTGCTTTGGGCACAGGCAGTACCAATACCTGCGACCAAGACAACAAGCAGTGTGTATAGTGCTTTCATGTGTATATTTTTATTGTTTTTTATGGTGCACATGGAATATCCATTTATTCATCCCGGTTGGACGTGCCTTTATCACATGGATATTTCATAGGACTAAAATCTATTTACAAATATAAGGGATAAAAATCGAACTCTCTTTTCATGAAACATCCATCCATTTCCAAAAAGTTCAGAAAGGAAGCTATTTAACATAGTTTAAACAATATAGCGGAAAAATAAGGTTTCGTGCAAACGCGCCGTTTTTTCCCAGGAAAAATCCTTTGCCCGTTCCAGTGCATTGGCTGCTAACTGCTGATGCAACGCGGTGTCCGTCATTATTTGCTGCATCGCAGCACTCAGTTCTGCCGTATGGTGCGGATGGACCAACAAACCCGCATTACCCGCAATTTCAGGACAGGCGGTGACATTACTGGTGATAACGGGAACCCCGCATGCCATCGCCTCCAGCAGGGGCATCCCGAAACTTTCGTGTAAGGATGGAAAGATAAAGGCGTATGCCTCTTTCATATAGTGAGCGATTTGTTTCCGGGAAAGCGGTGTGCGGATGAGGGTAATATTTGTATCGTTTATTGCTCCGGGATAGTCCGGGCAGATAATGACCAATGGCAATTTGCCTTTCTCCTGCAACTGGCCGTATGCCTCCACCATCCTGTCTACATTTTTCTTGGGCTGATATACCGACACATGGAGCAGGTAAGGTTTCTCGCCGCTTTGGCGGTAAAACAGTGTATCATCGTAACCATGATAAATAACGGAGATCTGATTGGGTTCGAGATGCAGGAATTCTACCAGTTCCTCTTTGGCATATTTAGACACCGTAATCACATGGGCTACCTTTTGTTTGTAGATACTCCACATGAATTTCCTGCGGGCATTGATATACCAGCCTTTCAGTCTGTCTGAAAATGACGGGAAATTATACTTTAATGGCAGGGAAAGGTTGGAGGCGCCATGCACCGTCACTATCCACGGAATTGACGTTTGTAAAATCTTACGGTTCGGATATTGCGCTCCGGTACAGGTAGGGTCCCAGATGATATCTACGGCCGGAGTATCATCGTGCATGCCAAAGAAGATGAGCTCATGCCCGAATGCCTTCAGGTGTTCAACGACATTATCGGTGTAGATTTTTACACTCGTCTCCTCCCGCTGCGGTTTCCATACACCTATCTTCATCGTTTGAGTTTTTCCCGCAACTCCGTCATCGGATGTTCGAAATATTTGAAACAAAGGATGGAAATCATCATGGATGCCGTTACGTACACCACAAACAACAGAATGTTTTCCAGGGCCGTGGACGGCTGATACAATTCATCAATCACGTACATGACGATGCTGCGGTGAAAGATGTACAATGAATACGAAATCAAACTGACGACGGTGATGAAACGGGCGAAGAAATGCGGGCGTGTCATCTTCACTTCTTTCATGTACACGGTCAGGCATAAAGAGGCCGTACTGGATAGCAGGAAAAACAGGGTGAACGAGATGATGGAAGTCTGCCGGCGGATATCCGGCAACAATACACTATAAAAGAAAACCAGGTAGATGGCCATCAACACGACAAACAAAACACCGAACAGCTTTCTGTATTTTTCAAAAAAGCCTTTGTAATAATAGTTTACCCAGGCCATGAAAATACCGGCAGCTATGGTGTCCAGCCGGAAGAATGTCATCCTTGACATGTCAATCCAGGCTAATGTGGTATGTTGCGTAAACAGGTAGATGCGCAGCAGCATCGGTACTGCAAAAAACAAGAGAATGGATACCAGCATGTTTTTCTTTATTTGTGCCGAGCTGACTTGCTTGCCGGATAAAAAAACCGAATTACCTATCAACAGCAGTATGGGAAACAACAAATAAAACCATTCCTCGATGCATAGTGTCCACGCTTCCATCATGAAGAACGGCGGTGCCGTAACGATGGTCTGCATAAACAAGGCATGCATCAGGAATTTCAGCTTAAAGAACAACCAGTTACCGCTCAGCACCCCCCACAACAGGGCGGTGAGGAATAACACCAGGTAATAATTCGGAAGCGTCCGGAACCAACGGCGAATCCAGAAATTGTAGGCTGTTTTAAGATTGAAGGTTTTTTCCTTTTCGTAAAATTTTATAAGAATCATACCGATCAGGAATCCGCTGAGGACAAAAAACAAGTCCATCAGCCAGAACCCGATGACGGATACAAAATCATTGAACCTTGGGAAAAAATGCATCTTGGAACGTCCATGTGCATAGACGACTATCAGGATGCCGACACCGCGCATAATATCAAACCCGTACACCCGGTTCGAATAGTCAATATCTATCGTAAAAAACTGTTTTATCTTTGCGAGCATAGCCGTGAATAAAGATAGCTATATTTTGACTTTTGAAAATGAATTATTTCCTGCCGGAAATGAATGGAATATAAAAGATGTGAAATCCGAATTTCCGTTTGATGTAAATACTTCCCACTGTATTCCACACCACCACATTCATCGCATTCGCCCATGCCGCGCCTTCTATGCCGAACAGGGGAATCAGCAAAAAATTAAGCAGTATATTAACGCCTACAGCCAGGAACGACAGATTGCGGATGGAAGTGTGATAACCCGTTGCGTTCAGGAACTGCGCGATAGGGCCGCAGACGGTATTAAAAATCTGCCCAATGGTTAAGATGCTCAGACAAAAAGCCCCTGCCATAAATTCCTTTCCATACAGCCACATCACATATTTTGAACCGACCAGAAACACGATAAAGATGGGCAGGCTCAGCCAGAACATCAGCTTGGAAGAACGCTGTGTGAGCCTGGCTATCTCTTCTGTTTTGTTGGAATAATACAACTGCGTGATTTTGGGCTGAATGGTGGTATTTAAACTGATCAGGATAGCGGAAGCCAGTGTAGAGATATTGACACAGGTTTTAAAGATTCCGATATGGTCTGTGGAAACGGCATAATATTTCAGGATAAACACATCGATGCTGATGGTGAGAAAAAAACTCAGGTATGTCAACAGCATCGGAAAGGCGAGGTGCATGATTTGCCGGTAGGAAACCTGCTGCAATACAGACTCCTGTGCGGACGGATGTTTAAAATACTGATAAATGGGAATACAGGACAATACCCACGGCAGCAAACAAAGCGTCCACCAGTGCAGGTAAATCGGATTGTACACATTAAAGAAAAAGTAGGTCAGCACCAGCAAAACAATCATCCTTATCACGGTGCCGACTACCAGCAGGATATTAGACACATGCACTTTCAGTATTGCCCGCAAACTGAAATAATTCAGGTCGCTGAGTGCAAAGAAAAGCAAAAACACCCCTGAAACCTTAAAACACCATTCCAGTTCCGGCTCATTCCATTCCACACTCAGGATGTGCGCCGTAAAATACATGGCCAGCATGCAAAGAGAGCTGAATGCCGCAATCAGGAGGTTGCCTTTCAGGTAAATCTGATAGGCTGTCCGGAGGTTATATTTTTCACGGTACTCCGGTATCAGTTTTTGCAGGGCATCCTTCACGCCGAAATTTGCCACGATGGCAAACATAGACATCACGGTGACCACCAAAGTAAGCTGCCCGGATACTTTAGCCCCGTAATAGCGCGCGATGATGATGCCGGACAGGAACCGCAACCCCTGAACAAAAAACAAAGAGAGCGCTGTCGTGATACTGCCTTTCAGCACAAATCCGAAATGCTGATCCTTGAGCAGCGTTTTGTATTTGTCTTTGTAGTGTTGAATTTTCAAGAGTGGATACTTTAATCGTTAAGCAGATGCTTTCGGGGTACAGTAAAACCATTCCATCGCTGCTTTTCTCCCTTCTGCAAAAATCATTTTGCGTGTATCTAAATCCAGTGCGCTCGTTTCCGGGAATGAATAGGTTTGCGCTTTTTTCACATCATCCACCGATGCAATCACCTGAATATCGTGCGTGACGGCGAATACATCGCGCAAATAGCCTGAAATGGTCAGATCAAACAAATCATGCACTTCAATCAGCACGGCCGTATTTTTCAGATTTTGTATATTTTGTTGGGTGAACAAACTCTTTTCATATCCTTCACAGTCGCTGAGTACAAATGCTTTCTTATTGGTAAAATCAAAATTCGCCAGTCCGGCAGCATCCATTTTCTCGCCCACTATCACTCTTCCATCCAGATGATTGAGTGTTGCTATCTGCCGGCAGATAGTTCGCGCGCGTTCATCCACATCATACGCATAGACGGTTGCACCGGGCATTACCATAGAAAGTCCGTTGGCATAATACCCTTCTGCAGAACCGATATCGAGTATCGTATCATAATGCCCGTCGATAATCTGTCTGAACAACGGAATCAGTTCGCTTTCATAACTTCCGATAAACTTGGGAAATACGGCGCTGCCGGCTGCTTCAAAGGCGGGGTATTTCAGTCCTTTGAACAGTCCGTTTCTGACTACAGGCTGCTGCAATACGGTATTTTTTATAAAATCCAGGACAGGTTTCTGTTCGACTAATTGGCGCTGAAATTCTATCTTCTTGAAAAGGTGGACGAAAGGGCGAATGATGCTCCAGATAAAATTTATCCCTACTATAACCCTTATTGCTTTATTTACATATTTTTTCATGCGATTCAAAGATAAGAATTTTACCTTAACAGAGAGTTTCACCGCTTTATTGGTGATTTCTGTTTAAAGCCGTAAATTCGCAACGTTCTATATACCATCCATGCTGTTCAACTCGTTACATTTCCTGCTTTTTTTCCCTGTTTTCTGCATGATCTATTTTGCGGTTCCCAAAAAGCATCAATGGAAAGTACTCGTAGCCGGCGGCTATTATTTTTACGGAAATTTCAGCCCGTTTTTCGCCATCATCCTGTTTGTCATCACCTGCAATGATTTTTTAGCGGGTATCATGATGGACAAAGAGCCTGAACAGTCCAAAAAGAAAAAATGGCTGTACCTGAGCATGGCCGGAAATCTGGGCATTCTGTTCACATTCAAATACCTGGATTTTGTGGACAACAATATCCGTGAACTTTTATCGGTATTTCATATTCCGTGGGTGGTGCCCGAACCCTGGTTCAATTCCTGGATAGTGCCGGTAGGGGTTTCCTTCCTCACATTTCAATCATTGAGTTATACCATTGACGTTTACAAAGGCATTACAAAAGCGGAAAAGCATTTCGGCTATTTCTCCTCCTTCACCGCCTTCTGGCCGGTAATGGTCAATGGCCCCATCGAAAGAGCCAAAAACCTGTTACCTCAAATCCACCAGCCGCATGATTTTGATTACGATAATTTACGGAAGGGATTGTTCAGAATGGGATGGGGCTTATTCAAAAAAGTGGTCATTGCCGACAGGCTGGCATTTTATGTCAATGACATGTACGCCCATTACAATATGGTCACCGGCTGGACCATCTGGCTGGGCGCTTTTTTCTTTTTATTGCAGGTCTATTGTGACTTTTCCGGTTATTCCGATATCGCCTTGGGAGCGGCAAAAGTAATCGGCATTGATGTGATGGAGAATTTCAGGTGTCCGTTCTTCTCCAAAAACCTGGCGGACTTCTGGACACGCTGGCACATCTCGTTGTCCACCTGGCTGACCGACTATGTGTTTTTTTACCTTGGGGCTTATAAAGCCAGCGGGGCAAAAGTGGTCTTTAACGTCATCTTCGTGTTAGCCCTGTGCGGGCTGTGGCACGGCGCCAACTGGCCCATGGTCATTTCCTTCACGATGGTAGGTGTATGTATGGCTATCCGTTATTTATGGCAGAATAATGTGGTAAGGGCCATACGACCGAGTAATTCTTACAAACTTTTTGACAAGTATTTCCCAAACTGGGCACACAGTGTGGTGACGATTTTGATTTTCCTGTTCTGCTTTCTGCTGTTCCGTGTCTACAGTGCGCAGATGGCCTACAACCATGCACATCCTGAGGCGCCGATTGAATGGACGACCATCGCGAGTGCCCTATACGGAAATCTGTTCAAACTCAATTCCGCCGTTTATATGCATGACTGGCTCCTGCACAAAGGCATGGTGCAGTTTGCAATACTTTCTGCATTCATCTTTATCTTATTCTTAGTAGAAGCATTGATTGGCGATACAAAAATCGAAACGGTGGTGATGGGTAAGGAGAAATTACAACGCTGGACAATCTATACATTACTGGCGGTTTGTATCGTTTGGTTTGGAGTGTTCAACAATACAACATTTGTCTATTTTCAATATTAATGACAATGACCAAAAAGATTCTGAAAAATATGGGCATCGTGTTCGGCATATTACTGCTGCTGTCATTGGTATGGAATGTGATGCTTCCGTTTTACTGGGGCGACACTACACAAACCGTGAAATTTGAACATTACAAAAAGAACAGTGAACAATACAATGCCGTATATCTTGGCGGCAGCCTGGAATACCGCCACATCGACCCTTCCATCATTGACAGTATGTTGCAGAAGAACGGCATTGACTTCCATTCCTTTAATATCGCGGTGGATGGACATACGATAGTTGAACAAATGACGGATCTGGACGGCGTTTTAAAAATACGGAATCCCAACCTGAAATATATTTTTCTAAGCATCAGCAGCGAGCCCTATTTTTTTCCTGCCAACCTGCATACGTCCAAATGGGTGTGCTGGCATAGCGCCACCTCCACGGCACGCGCCCTTAACATCATTCCCACATTACCGGATGACCTCAAAACACGGACGAAATTTTCTTATTTCTATGTCATGAGCTGGATAGAAAATATCCTGAAAATCGGCATGCTGCCCGATGTCTTGAATTTCGTCGTCAACAGGGATAAACTGGATATAGGATATTTAGGAAAAAACCTGGATGGATTCTACCCGTACGACTATGAGGCCAATCGTGCCTTTATGGAATACAAATGGGAAGATACGCTGATACGACAATCCAAAAAAGAATATGAAAGCAATCCTGCCAAGCGCGACAGCCTGACACAGGAAGTACTCAAAAGTTTTGTGGAATACAAAGGTTCTGAAAAGCCGAACGCTGCCATGGTAAACCTTTGCATGGATGCTTATAAAAAATGTGCCAAAAAAGGGATACAGGTATTCTTTGTGTTGCCTCCGCGCGGCAGAACCAATTACAGCCTCTTGCTGCCGGTGTTTCATGCCATGCCGGACGGCACTAAGCTGGAAGTGGCGGATCCTCGAAAATATCCGAAATATTATGAAATGGATTACGGCTATAATTTCCACCATCTAAATTATAAGGGTGCCAAACTGCAAAGCGTGGATATGGCCAAACAATTAATCCGGATATTGACGCCTGCGAAAGACTCGATTTAAGAGACGAGCGCCGTTATACTTACTTCTGCATAGTTGAACTCAAAAGGACAATCGCAGCAGATACTGCATGAATATTTTTCATCGATCTGAATCTTTTCATACGAAAACAATTGTCCCGCACAATTTACCTTTTCAGCTACAGCGGGTGGTTCCGTTTTATGTATCAAAACATGCGTATCCATCAAAACCTCCACCCCCCTGCCGTCGCATTTGATGGCACTTTCCTTTATCGCCCAAAAGTCAAAAAAGGCCTGCATGGAATCAGCAGCGGATTGTATGATGAACCATTCTCTGTCGTCAAAGTATCTTCTGAAAAGGTTCACGTCCAGCTTGCGGTGCTTCTCAATATCCACTCCCACGCCGGCTTCCTGTACAATGGCTACGATTATATAGTCGCCGGAATGTGAAATATTAAAATCTATGTTTCCCTCCAAAAACGGACGATCTTTCGCGGTAAACTTTATCTCGTCCAGTTTAACATCCAATCCGATCCGGTTAAATCCGTATTGCAACACTGTTTTTCCCAGCAAAGAGGCATCGGCACTTACCCGATGTTTATACGCTGTAATATCCTGTTGCATAGCTGCGGGCAAACGTTTCAATAATTGCTGAAACACCTCCTCCTCCAGTGGATAGGTATTTCTTATACAATAGATATGGACGATTTTATTTTTCACCTTTCATGCTGGATTTGATATACGCGGCCACCTCATCATTTTCATAGAGAAAAAAATGACCACCGTCAAATAAGCTGTATTCCACTGTACCTGCAAAATAATTATTCCATTCTTTTATTCGGGTGGCATCGTACAGCTTCACATCCTCTTTGCCATTCATAATGTAGCAGGGAACCTGCAGTGGAACTAACCCGGTAAACTTCCGGTCGAAATGTTGCATGGCAGAAAAATCCGCTCGCAATACAGGCTCCACTAACTCACGGAGTTCTGCATGGGCGGCTATCGTTGCAGAGCGGGCATCGTATGCTACAATAAATTCCCAGAAAGCATCGCTCGACCATTCAGCCAGATTTTCTCTTGTTTCGTAATGGGTAAAAGGCAATCTCGAGGCGAGAAAAACGGCTGACGGCATGGGAAGATTTTTTTCGTTCAACCAATGTGTCAACAGAAATGCAAGGACAGCCCCCATACTCATTCCTACCAAAATATACTCCTCTGTAAGTTCATTGTTGATTTGCCGGAATACATCTTCCAGCATTTCCTCTATCGAATACAAAAGCGGTTCCGAAAAACGGTCGCCACGTCCGGGCAACTCAATAGCAACGCCGGATATTTCCGGCAAAAGGGATTGCTGCAGATGCCGGTAAGCATACTTATCTCCTCCGGCATGGTGTAAAAGAATGGCTTTCATGGTACCATCTGATATTTCCGTAACAGGTTATTCTCTGACACTTGGAACCAGTTTATCTATTTTCTTAAACCAGCGAAGCAATGCACCGTCTTCCGGTTTAATTTCATGCCAATTCTCCTGGTGCAGGCTTTCCATCTCCTGACTGAACATAATATCCGCCAGGGTAATCGCTTGTGTCGTATCAATCTCTCCGCCACCAAAGTAGGTATCTATCAGGTAACGGTGCAGCTCTCTGGGCATATTATACTGATGCAGGGTTTCCATCCGCAACTCAGCACCTATATGCTTTTCCATCAGCATCAGAAACTCACCACTCATCATACTGTCAAATCCTTGTTCACGGTAGGTTTTATTAATATCCACCTTTTGCCCGGCTTCCAGTCCCAAAACTTTTGCCGCTTCTATCTGCATATATGCCAGCAATGTTTCGCGGGTCGCTTTTGGTGTTTCTGTTCGACGGTCAACGGTCATTGGTCCACCTTTTTTATCTGTCACTTTGGACTGTGGACTGTGGACTGTGGGTTTTTGTCCAAACACCGGATTTTCCCAGTATACTTTCCAGTTCCATCCGTATGTTGGCAATATTACGCGGTTGATTCTTTTTCCGGTATAAAACCCGTTCCACTTAATCTGAATGCCTGCAGAATAGAGTTGCTGCAAAGTCTGATGGAAATGACGTGCATTATCTTCGTCTTTCTTCGCAGACGACAACCATACTGCGTTTTCAGACGTGTTGCTTTGTTTGGCAAGACTGATCAGCACCGGTGTTGGGCCCACTTCCAGATAAATATCTATGTTCTGTTGTTGAAGGAATTGCACTCCGGCGGAAAACTGAACCGCCTGCCGGATATGGTTTGAAAAATATTCAGCGCTCAAATCCTGTCTGGAAATCTCTCTGCCGGTCAGGTTGGATATCACCGGAATATCGGGTGTTTTCATCGGAATCTGCTGTACGAAGGCGGTAAACCTTTCCAATATCGGCTCCATCAGACGTGAATGAAACGCATGGGAAACATTCAGCGGAACGGCCTTTATGTTATGCTCTTTTAATTTTTCTATAAAGGATTGTATGTCTTCTTTTTTACCGGACACCGTACAGTTTTTCACTGAGTTTACCGCTGCCAAGTCAACCTCCGCATGCTGTAATAATGGACGCAAAGTTGCTTCATTACAAAAAACCGATGCCATACCACCGGTGTCGGCAGGTAACGCATTCATCAATGCAGCACGGGCCACCACCAGCTTCAGCGCATCCTGCAGAGAAAAGACATTCGCTACCGCCAATGCCACTATCTCACCGATGCTGTGTCCTATCAGCACTGACGGCTGAACACCAACACTCATCCATAACCTGGCAAGGGCATATTCCACCACAAACAAGGCGGGCTGGGTATACCGGGTTTGGTGCAGTAAATTCTTGTCGATGGCATCCCCCCACAAGATATCTTTTAAGGAATGCTCCAGATGTGGCCTCAGCAATTCATCGCAATCATCCATCACTTTTCTGAACAAGTCAAAAGAATCGTAATACCCTTTGCACATTCCGAAATACTGCGCGCCTTGTCCTGTAAATAAAAATGCCGGTTCCTTGTTCCTCTCTGATTCGGGGTGGGAGGCGACATATTTTTCAGATTTATTATCCGAAACAAAATCATTCAGGCCATCCAGAACAGCCTGTTTATCGTCTGCCAGAATGGATACCGAATAATCAAAATGATTTCTACCCTCCTGCAGCGTATAACAGATTTCCGTCAATGTATGCTTATCAAAATAGCCGGGATCATCCAGGTATTTCCGTGCAGTATTCTTTAATGCAACGGCATCTTTAGCACTTAATATAAAATGAAAAGGACCTTTCATCTCATCAGACCGCTGTTGGGGCTTAGGCGCTTCAAATATCATGTGCGCATTCGTACCGCTGTATCCGGAAAGATTAATGGCTGCATAGAGTGGCTTACCATTATCCGTTTGCCACGGTTCGTTATCCAGTGGTATTCTGGACTGAATGGCATTCCAATCGACATCCTGATTTAATGCCGAAATATTTATCTGCGCCGGAATGGTTTGATGTCTGACTGCCTCTATCACCTTAAACAACATAGGCATTCCCGTTCCAGCTTCGAGATGTCCTATGTTTGCTTTCACGGAGCCAATATAAATTGGTCTTGTTCTTCCTATATAACCTTCATTAATGGATTGCACCTCTACCGCATCTGTAAAACGATTGCCGATACCATGGGACTCCACGAACGCAACATCATTCACATCCACCCCGGATTCCGACAAAGCTTCTTTTATATTCGAGGAAATCACTTCCGGATTTGGAGCGGTGAATCCATTTGTATTTCCATTGTGTTTTACGGAAGACCCTTTAATGATTAAATCAATCGTATCATTATTTTTTTCTGCGTCACTTAAACGCTTAAGCAGGACCACACCACATCCTTCGCCACGCACGTAGCCATCGCAATCATCTGCAAATGCTTTGCACTGATTGGTGGACGAGAGCGATCCCAGTTTGGATAAGCCGACAAACATCTCCGGCGTCAGCAATAAATTGGCGGAAGCCACCACCGCTACATCAATGGTGTTTTTCTGCAGGTCTTCTTTTGCGAGATGCATGGCCAGCAGGGTGGAAGCACAGGCCGCATCGACATTATAACTCGGTCCGCAGAAATCATACAGGAATGAAACGCGGCCACCTGCAGTACCGAACAGAATGCCGGTAGTATCATACAGGTCTACCGTCTCCAGATTGCCACTTCTGAATCGTGCGGAAATATAATCGGAATTACCGAGGGCGATATAAACCCCCGTCCTGCTTCCTTTCAGTTGACTGCTTGGTATGCCCGCATTTTCAAAGGCTTCATAAACCACCTCCAGCACCATTCGCTGCAACGGGTCAATACATTTCGCTTCGCGGGGTGAAATGGAAAAGAAAGGAGCATCAAACGCACGGACATCGTTTTCCAGGAAGGTACCAAAACGCGCATTGGTTTTTCCGGCTTTATTGCCGTCTGCATCATAAATTCCGTTTATATCAAACCTATCCTTCGGTATTTCCTTCACCGCCGATTTCTTCTCCTGAATCAACTGCCATAATTTTCCGGTGGTGTTAATATTTTCAGGCAATCGCACCCCGCAACCTACTATCGCTACAGGCTCTTTCAGATGAGCTGCCGCAGGCTTTGTATTTTCCAGTTCCGCTTCCAGCGTCTTTATCTTTATCAAAGACTTCTGAAGCAATTGCTGCATCTGTTTTAATTGTTCGTCATTCATGTGTACGCACTTCGCAGGTTAGTTTACTTTATCGTTCAGTTGCTTCAGAAGTTCTTCCAGACTCAGGCTTTCCACTGTCTGCTCTATCGTCAACGAAGGTTGTCCTGTTTCTTTAGCATCCATTTCTTGTGTCTGTTGGATCGGTTCTTCTTGTTTAGTCTCTTCCTGTTTTAATTGTTTTGCAATATAATCTGCTAACTTATTCACTGTAGGGTGTGACCAGATAACGGAAACATTCAGTGCAATCGCCAGATCTTTCTGCAGTTTGTTTTTTATCTGTAATGCCAGCAAGGAATCCACTCCATAACTCTTAAACGTATCGTCTTCTTTTATTTTCTGAGCATTCATTTTGGTAACGGATGCTATCGCCTGTTTTATCTGCTGTTTGGCATATTTTACAGCCTCGGAGAAACTGGAAAATGCAACTGTCTCTTCCTCTTTGGCTGCGGCAACTTTAGCGCGCACCCTGTCATACAAATGGTTCGATGCCGCTTTAGGGTTGTTGTCTATCCATTTTTCAAAATCGATATCCATGGCCATCAGCTGCCCGTCTGCACTTAAAAATAATCTGTCGAAATAATGGAACAACTCTTTTTGCGGGAGCGGTAACAATCCAAAATCTTTCAACCTGTCGCCGCGATTTTCCTGTCTTGCTGCCAATCCGATATCGGCAATGGTTCCAAAATTAACGGACAGACCTGCAAGATGATGTTTTTTCCGATAGTGAATAAGTGCATCTAATAATGTATTCGCCGCGGCATAATTGCTTTGTCCGGCAGCACCCAATATGCCAATGACTGAAGAATATACCACAAAGATATCAAGGCTGTTTTCTGCAAACAGGTTATGCAGGCTCCAGGCGCCATTCGCTTTCGCCTGCAACGTGTGTTCAAATTTTTCACGGGTAAGATTTTCAAACAGCGCGTCATCCAACAAACCGGCCGCATGGAACAGTCCTTTTACAGGCGACTGCTTTAATTTAATCTGTTCCACAACATGACTAAGCTCCCTTTCATTGGCCACATCCGCCAGGTATGAAATCACCCTGACACCATTCTTTTCCAGCTGATGAATTTCCGCCAGAGCGGTTGCACTCAATCCGCTCCTGCTGACGATAGCAATATCTTTAGCGCCTTTGCCGGAGAGCCATTTTACAGTTTCCAGCCCCAAGCCGCTGTTACCACCGGTCACCAGATACGTTGCATCCGGCTGTATCATCTTCGTGAGCGATAGTGCGGTTTGTTTCACGATAGATGGAGTATATATTTTATCCGCTCTAATCGCCAACTCTGTATAGGATTTATCTGCAAACAAAAGAGCCGGAATCTGATGTATTTCCGCTTCGTGTATATAACTGGAAATATCCAGTTGCACAAATGAGATATGGCTGTATTCATTCTGAACAGACCGAAGCAAGCCTGTTAACAAGGCGGCATTCAGATTGACCTGATGATCCTCTTCCAATACCTGTGCCCCATTTGTAAGTACGCAGATTTTCGTTTGTTTCTTTTCAGAAAAATGCCGTACAATACGCTGTAATGCGTCCACTCCGCCGTCATAATAATAACTGTATAATGAATCCTTATGTACACTGCTCATGTGCAATACAACAGCTGCTTCCACTCCGCTTAAACCATCTTGAGCATCGAGTACCTGAACGTTACATCCTTTATCTTTCAGTACATTTTCTATATATTGATAGTAACCATAGGTGTCTTTAAGAATCAAGATTTGTCCGGGTGCAAATTCCGGGTGCAATGCAACTTCATCCCATTGCAGTTCATACAGGTTTTTATCTATATTATTCTCAGGTGCGTCGGCGGGTTGCGGCACCAACACAGGTGCTGCATCTATCCAATACCGTTCTTTCTGCCATGCATAGGTGGGCAACTCAATAAAAGTTCTTATTTCAGGATAAAGGGATGTCCAATCAAAAGGAATATTTGCATTAAAGATTTCCGTAAAATTTTCATAGAACGCTATCTGTTCATTTCTGTCTCTCACAAATGAACCAACTGCTTTTGCTTTTTGCCCGGTGGATGCTGTGTTTTCATTGATGGCATGCAGCAAGGTGGGATGCGGGCTCATTTCAACATATACGACGTGGTGTTTCTCGGACAGCTGACGGATGACGTTTCCAAACTGTACGGGTTGACGTAAATTATTAGCCCAATATGCCGCGTCTAATTCATTTCCACTTTTTAATTCATTATATACCGTGGAAAAAAACTGAATGGTCGCATCTTTTGGTTGAAGGTGCTGCAGGTTCTTTTGCAGCTCTTCTTTGATTCCATCCATCTGTGGCGAATGTGAAGCAACATCAACTTTTACCTTCCTGTTGAATCTTCCTTGTTGTTCCAGCACCGAAAAGACGGCATTCAATGCCTCCGGATCGCCGGAAAGCACCGTTGAGTTCCTGCTGTTCATAACGGCTATGGCTAACTTGTCTTCGTATCCTTTTAATAATTCATTCGCTTCCTCCACCGTCAGATCCGTTGCACCCATTTCTCCATGGCCGCTCACCTGTTTCATCAGTCTACTGCGAATGATAATAATCTGTGCAGCTTCGTGCAGGGTAATATTGCCGGCAACATAAGCCGCCGCCACTTCGCCCATACTATGACCAACGACCACATCCGGAAAAATACCTTTGCTCATCCACAAATTTGCCAGCGCGATTTCCACCGCTACCAATACCGGCTGTACGATATCGATTTCATGAAGACGGGACTCCTGCTCGTTTTTATTTAACTCCTCTAACAAATCCCAGGATACATAATTTTTATACACCAGGTTGATTTCATCGAGAGCCGTACGATAGACCAATTCATTGTCATAGAGCGTTTTGCCCATCTGTATCCATTGCGCTCCTTGTCCCGGGAAAACAAAAACGGTTTGCACGGCATCCTCCTGATCAAATACCTTTTTGGATTCGTAAGCGTTATTGTCAACGAAGTCCTGTATTTTTTCCAGCAACATTTCTTTGCTTTCAGCTACAAACACTTCTCTTATGGGATAATGTGTTCTGCGCAATGCCGCCATCGCACAAATATCTTCCGGTGCGTTGTCAGACGCAGCGATGAAGGCTGCATATTTTTTGGCAAGCTGCAGCAATGCCTGTTCATCCTTTGCCGTGAGAGGCAATACATAGATATCATTTCTGAGTTCTGTATCTTTTGAAGCAGCTGCCGGCGCCTCACTTAAAATGGCATGTGCATTGGTACCTGTAATACCAAATGTATTGACACCGGCAATCAGCGGTTTATCCTGAACCCAGGGTATCGGTTCTTTCGGAATGGTCAACCCGATTTCATCCCAGGCAACTTTTGGGTTAGGCTGGTCAAAATGAAGGCTCGGCAATATTGTTTTATGCTGAATGGAAGTGATGACCTTCAGCATCCCCGCTAATCCTGCTGCGGCTTCGGTATGTCCGAAATTCGTTTTTACGGAGCCTGCATATATTTTGTCTTCTTTTGTTCTGTTATCCGACAAAGCATTCCAGATGGATTTAATTTCTGTAGGATCTCCGGCTTTGGTGCCTGTGCCATGCGCTTCCACATAGATAATATCATTCGGATGGACGCCTGAATTCCTGATTGCTTTTCGAATCATGATTTCCTGAGTGGTAGCGCTCGGCGCAAAAAGATTTTTGTGAGATTGACCGTCGCTGTTGCAGGCGGTAGACAAAACCAGCGCATGAATCCGGTCTCCATCTCTCACTGCATCGCTCAGTCGTTTTATGATAATCATGGCGGCACCTTCACTGCGCACATAACCCGTTGACTTCTGGTCGCCGAAACGGCACTCTCCGTATTCCGACAATAAGCCTGAACGGGAGTAACCGATAGAAACAAAAAAATCCGTAATGGTATTGGAAGCGCCCACGAATGCCATATTGCACTCCCCCGAACGCAAACTTTGAGAGGCGATATTCAACGCCACAATGGAGGAAGAGCAGGCAGTATCCACCGTTAGGGAAGGCCCCTGCAAATTATAGAAGTAAGATACTCTGCCGGAAAGGGCATAGCGTCCGCTGCCGGTGGTGGCATAAACATCAATATCCTGATTGGCACGCTGCAACCTGTGCTCATAGTCGCTCGTCCAGTTGCCCACAAATACGCCGGTTTCGGAATCTTGCAACATTTTTTCCGTCAACCCTGCATTCTCTATGGCCTCTTGCGTTACTTCCAGTAATATTCGTTGTGCAGGGTCTATCTTTTCTGCTTCCAGCGGCGAGATATTAAAGAAGTCCGCGTCAAAATATTCTACATTGTCAATAAATCCGCCGCGCTTGGTGATGATTTTATTCTTTTCCCGGTTACTGTCCACATAAGTGTCCGCATTACTGTTTCTGGAAGAAGGATAGTCGCTGATGGCATCTGTTTTGCTGATGAGCAGTTTCCATAAATCTTCCAGGGAATGTACATTCCCGGGAAACCGGCATCCTATGCCAATAATGGCTAAAGGTTCTAACTTATTGGTGTTTGAAGGATGCGTTTGCATGTACTAAAATTAACTAAATTCTTTAAAAAAAGAAGTCCTATTGAGCACTCGCAGAACCGGCTGCGGCCTGCTTTAACCGGTCTTCTTCGCGACCGTCCTGTATGGCCTTGCTGATTAACAATGGGATGATGATTAAAATCAATCCAACGGCAAAACCAATGGCTGTATATAATAATTTGCTTAAATGATTGGGGGAGGTAGAAAACATGGGGTCATCCACGACGCGAATGATGTTATTCGCCGGAGTCAAACCTGCTTTTGCATTTTCTCTGGACGAAGCCGCCTCATTAAACATGACATTCAGCGTAGCGATCTCCTGATTCAGTTTTTGCTGTTCCACCACCGTTTGTCGTTTTCTGTTGAAGAGGTTTTCATCTTGTGATTCAGCCACCATTCGCTGCCGAAGAGCAATCTGCTGAGAAATGGAATCAAATCTTTTGGAGACACTATTAAAAGATGCCGTGGCGTTTTCAACCTGTTTTGTCTGATAAAACTGAAGTGTATATTTCAACATGGAAGCACCCAGTTGTCTGGAGAGTTCATAATCCGGCGTTTCCACTTCCGCTTTTATCATCCCTGTGGGCAAATCAAATTCAGCCGTCATCAATCCGCCGGTAAAGTCGTCATACATGATGGACAATAAATCCATTTCTTTTTTTGAAATCTCTTTAATGCTGTTCGCCTTAAACTTAAATCCTTTCCATTCCGGGTCTTCATCAAAGCCTTCGTCATACTTATATGCATGCATATAGACATTGGCGATCTTCTCTTTCTTACCATCCACTTCCATATAATCCAGCATAGAATTCAGGAAAATATTTCTGGATGAAAAAATACCCGTCAATACGTCATTTGAAGAACCTCCTGCGAACGATACCCCCATCATGGACATGAGACCACCCATGGCGCTGGCCCTGGAATCCACCGCGTTAAACGAAATATTGGCTACATACGTTGGTGGCGTCAGTTTTGCGTAAAAAAAGCCGGCTGCTGTCAGGGCTCCCACACCGACGATAGATAAATACCACTTCTTGAGTAAGTATACCAAATAACTCTTGAAAGATTCAAGAACATCGACCAACCTGATATCTTCTTCTGAAAACTGCTGCATGAAATAATTTACTTTTTCAACACAAAAATTAAAGTCAACGTAGTAGCGATGGATGTCACCGCGGCGATGATACTAGGTAAAACGATATTCCAGTTCAACGCGGATTCCGGACCTTTCGGAGGCTTCGGCGTTTTCTTTTTCATATCTACGGTAATCAATGCCCCTTCATTGTCAACGGTAGGGTAATTTTTTATTCCCATCACAGACCGGGTATAATCCACTTTTCTGTTTGGATAGATGACCATGGTAGATTTTTTCAAGGCACCTTTTTTAAATCCTCCTGCATAGTGCTTTATATACCAACGGGCGCTTTTTCCGGGTACAAACTTACCATTCACCGTTTCAGTGGTATCCAGATTCGGATATTTAACAGCCCCCCCCCTGATACTAACCAATTGGTTTACGGTTGATATTTCAATTATATCACCGTTCTTTAAGATTAGGTTCGCTCTTGATTTCGGGTCTTTAAAGGCATCTTTCAATTCGAAAATAGTTGTCTGCAACTGATTGTCCGGCCGGGTCAATTTAGCACCCTGTACATAGGCATAAGGTGTCAGTCCGCCTGCTCGTTCAATCAGGTCTAATACGGTTTCATTTTTGTCCAGGATAGGATAAATACCGGGAAATTTGACTTCGCCTTTAATCGTCACATTCATTTGTTCTTCAAACCCGTACATTTTTCGAACATAGATCTTATCCATCGGCGCTAAGACAAATGCTTTAGAGGCGTCATCCATTTCAAGGTTATTTCCTATGGTAACAGTTTTTATGACAACTCTCTGTGGTGTAAACTTCAAAACAGAATCCCTGCTGCTGATATTCATCACTCTCGAAATCTCAATCTTTGAATTGGCAGCTTCTTTTTTAAGCCCTCCCGCATAAAACAATAAATCGTTTAATGTCATGCCTTCCGTAAAATCCATGATAGTTGGCTTTAAGACAGACCCGTCTATACCTACCTTAAATCGTTCTACGAATTCTTCTTTGGAAAATAACTGTATCTGATCTGCTTTCTGCAGCAATAAATTATCAGAAGCGGCCTCATCCAATAGTATTTCTTTCAGTGAAAATTTTTGGTTGACATATGTATTGTCGTCCAATCTTCTTTTGACGTATGCCCTATCCAGGTAGGTTTCATATTTTATGCCTCCCGCACCTTTTATAACATCCGAAATCCGGAACCCTTCCTTGAGCTCATACTTCCCTGGATAGCGAACCGGCCCTGTTATGGTAATAAAATTCTCAATTCCCCCGGGTATGGATGAAATGGAAACCACATCCCCATCCAGCAGTTCAAAGTTTGAATTTATGCCGACTAAGTCTTCGTAATTGACGTCGATAATTTGGGATTTGTCCTTATTGGTTCTGGTAACCTGAACAGATTTTATATAAGCGTCCGGCGCCAACCCTCCGGCAAATCGGATAATTTCATTCAGGTTTTCATTTTTCAGCAATTCATATTTTGCCGGTCGCCTTACTGAACCTGTTATTTTTACCAGCTTGCTTTGGGTAGATACATAAATAAAGTCTCCCTTCTGCAGGAAAAAACTTTCCTGCAGCAACGGATTAAACAGAAACTCATACAAGTCAAACCGCTTAATTGTTTTCCCGTCTCTGCGTACCTGTATATCCCGTACACTACCTATATCGGTAATGCCATTCGCCGCATTGATGGCGTTATAAATGGAATTGATAGCCGGAATCTGATACGTACCCGGCGATTTTACCTCCCCAACGATATTGACATCTATTGTCCTGGAATAATTTAAGGTAATCTCATATTTTGTATTGGCGGTGTTGATGAAAGTGGCCAGCCTTTTGCCAATTTGCGCTTTTACAGCACCAAAAGTCAGTCCTTTTACATATATCCTTCCAAATTCAGGAATCTGTATATAACCGTCTTCGCTAACCTTGAACTTGTTGTTGTAATCGGCATATCCCCATACCGCTATGCTGATTTCATCATCCACACCCAATATATAGGAATCCGGTGCCTTGGAATCGGAAGACTTTTCAAATAAGGCCAGCTTTCCGGAACCAAAAAAGTCATGTCCGAATATTTCGTTTGGTTTAACATCGTTATTAGGCTCTCTCATTTTCTGGATAACATCCAGCGAATCCTGCATCATATCCTGTCTGGCTTTCATCTCCAGCACAGTTTTCAAGATATCCTCCATTGGGTTGGCACTTTCTGAATTTTTGGATTCATCTGCCTTACTTTTTACATATTTCTGGATAGTTGTTGGATCTAGGCCTAATAACTGCAATTGGGACAAGTTGGACGTAGCCGTGGGATTGCTCGCATTTAAAGCCTGCATCTGCTTTGCTGCGCTTGCAGCAGCACCTGTTACACCGCTTCCGGTTAATGCTCCGGAGAAATTACCGAAACTTTGTGCATAAATTACAAATACTGAGAATATTAGAAAACACAGCGTAACTAATTTTTTCATTCTGGTGGGTTGTTGAATTGGCAAAGGTAATAAAGAATGTGGGAATAATATAAGATTTTTGAGTTTAATGAAATTCCGGTTTTCCTAAATTATGTTATGATTATCCTGCTATCACTTTCCAAACATATCGAATTAAAAATCCATTGTTTTCATTTAATTTAGCTGACTTGTAAACTGTCTTTAGAATGACCATATATATTGATTGAGCTGTTTTTATGCCTAAAAATGACCTTTCAGATACCATTGTTGCGCTTTCTACCCCTCCGGGTGTGGGTGCAATAGGTGTTATCCGTTTATCCGGAACAGATGCCGTCGCCATTGTAAATAAGCTGTTTAAAGGGAAAAACCTAGTGCAACAACCCTCTCATACCATCCATCTGGGCAAGATGTCCTTTAACAATGAAGTGCTGGACGAAGTGCTGGTTAGCTTGTTTATTGAACCGCATTCCTATACAAAAGAAAATGTGGTGGAAATTTCCTGCCACGGCTCTCCCTATATTCAGCAAAAGATCATGGAGGCTCTGCTAAACAGCGGCGCACGTGCCGCCCAACCGGGCGAATTTACCATGCGCGCTTTCCTGAATGGACGGTTTGACCTGTCTCAGGCCGAAGCGGTTGCCGATATCATCGCTTCGGACTCCCAGGCTTCCCATAAGATTGCCATGCAGCAGATGCGGGGCGGGATTTCCACCAAACTGAAAGAGTTACGGGCTGATTTGGTCGATTTTACCGCCTTGATAGAATTGGAACTGGATTTCGGGGAGGAAGATGTGGAATTTGCCGACCGCACCAAACTATTTGAGCTGCTCTACCAGATTCAGGAAGAAATCCACCTGCTGCAACAAAGCTTCCGATATGGAAACGCCATTAAAAATGGCATCCCGGTAGCCATCATCGGAAAGCCTAATGCCGGAAAATCCACCTTGCTAAATGCATTACTGAATGAGGAACGCGCCATTGTGAGCTCGATTGCCGGCACCACCCGCGACACGATAGAAGAAACCATCACCATAGATGGTTATTTGTTCCGCTTCATTGACACAGCGGGAATACGGGAAGCCGGTGATGAAATAGAAAGAATGGGCATCCAGCGCAGTATGGAAAAAATCGCCCAGGCCAATATTGTCATTCATGTGCTGGATTATCAGCAGGCGAATCAATACGATGATGTTTTAGCATTAGAAGCATCCATCCGTCAGAAGAACCCCACGATAAAAATCATAACCGTTATCAATAAAATTGACCTCAGCGGAAACAGGGATGAATTCCCCAAAAGAGAAACGGATATAGCCATTTCAGCCAGGGAACACTACCATTTAGACACGCTGAAGAAAGAGCTGGTGGACTATGTGAATTCCCTGAAACAAGACAAACAGGATGTGATCATCACCAATATCCGCCATGTGGAAGCGCTGAACAACGCCCATCAGGCCATTGAACAGGTGATAGAGAAACTGCAGCAGCATATTCCAACCGATTTAATATCTCAGGATATTAAGACCGCCCTTCGCCATTTAGGAAATATAACCGGCGACATCGATGTAGATAAAGATATACTCGCCACCATTTTCGGAAAGTTCTGTATCGGGAAGTAAATTTTATAGATAAAATACAGATACAATATAGATATTTTGTTATCTTTACAGTATTGTTTATGGATACAATATAGATACTATATGGATATTTTTAATAAACTCCAAACCGATTTTAAAACCCAACAACAGATTCTTAAACTCATTAGTACTATTGATGAGTTTAAGGGAAAGTGGACTACTGTTGAACTGCAAAACAATAGATATCTAAAGGAACTGAAGAAGATAGCTACTGTAGAAAGTATTGGGTCTTCAACACGTATCGAAGGTGTTTTAATGACTGATCAGGAAATTAAAGACCTTTTAAAAGATATCAAGATATCTAAACTTAAGACAAGAGATGAACAAGAGGTGTTTGGGTACTATGAAGCACTGGAGATCATCTTTGAAAACTATGATAGCATGGATATTTCTGAAAATGCCATTAAGAACCTGCATAATATATTGCTTAAACACAGCAGTAAGGACAAGCATCATAAAGGCAGCTACAAGACCTTATCCAATAAGGTGGTCGCTAATTATCCTGATGGCTCTCAACGAGTTATCTTTAATACTACCGAGCCACATCTTACAGCAACTGAAATGTACAATTTGGCAGACTGGACGAACGAGCAGTTGCAAAAGCAAGACATTCACCCGCTGTTAATTATAAGCACTTTTGTGTATGAGTTTTTGTCAACGCATCCATTTCAGGATGGAAACGGAAGATTATCAAGATTACTGACTACACTTTTGCTCTTAAAATCTGGTTATCCGTTCATACAATATATTTCTTTTGAAAGCATAATAGAAAAACATAAAAAGGAATATTACGAAGCATTGATGAGTGGTCAAAAGAACAGAAATACGCAGAAGGAAAAGATAGAAGTCTGGACTGTTTTCTTTCTGCAATGCTTAACAGAATTAATCCAAAAATTAGAAGCAAAATATAAAACCTATCAATCAAAAGGCGGTTATTTGAATGACCGTCAGAAAAGTGTATTGGATTTCATAACAGGTCATCAGCCTGTAAAGCTGAATGATCTGGGCACTCACTTTAAGGATATTTCGCCCAATACCCTGAAAAAGGACTTATTGTACTTAAGGCAAGAAAATTTCATAGAAAGCATCGGCAAAAACAAAGGGACTGTTTATGTTACAAAGACAGTTGAGAAGGAAAGCTAAAATGTCTTCTTTTGCAGTTTTTATGCATTTTTTCAGCACTTTTCGTACCTATATTCTACCCCTAGTGTCAAAATGCAATTATCTGTTGATGGTGTCACATTCTGAACACGGTAAGGAATCCTAACTTTTCCAAACTGCCAAAAAGTTATTACATGTTAATCCTGTCCGGTTTTGTGTAACTTTTGTGAAAGAATCCAGATTCATATTGCAGCAGTACCATAAAAACGCTAATTTTTCGTTGGAACTCATACAATAAATCAAAAAATAGTCTATTTTTACGGCTTCATCAAACAATAAATCAACATCATTTTAAACTTAAATTGACAATCATGGCTCAAGGACAAACAGCAAAAACCGCAAAAGGCGGATTTAAACTACCTCCCATCGTAGTTATCATCGTGGCGTTAATTGTATCCGAGTTGATATTCCACCTGGTATTCGGTGACTTATCACACTTCAAAGATTCTTTAAGAAAAGAGCCTAAACCAGGCGATTACATGGGTATCATCTACAAAGGCGGCGTAATCGTTCCTTTCCTGATGACGATGTTCATTGTAGTGATTACTTTCTCTATCGAAAGATACCTGACCATCGGCAAGGCTGCTGGAACGGGCAATCTTGAGGTGTTCTTACAAAATGTAAAAACTAAATTAGCTTCTAACGACATCAATGGCGCTATCGCTGAATGCGACAAACAAAAAGGCTCTGTAGCGAACGTGGTGCAGGCTGGTTTGCGCAAATATGCTGAGATGGAAAAAAATACCGAACTCGAAGGAGAAAAGAAAGTATTGGCCATTCAGCAGGAAGTAGAGGAATCTACCGCATTGGAATTGCCTTCATTGGAGCAAAATCTGCCGATTTTAGCAACCATCGCTTCTGTAGGTACATTAATCGCGCTTTTAGGTACGGTAATCGGTATGATTAAAGCTTTCGCGGCTTTGGCAACTTCAGGTTCTCCTGACCCTGCGGCGTTGGCATCCGGTATTTCTGAAGCCTTGATCAATACCGCATTGGGTATCTTTACATCTGCCATCTCTATCATCATGTACAACTTATTCACCAGCAAAATTGATAAGTTGACTTATGGTATCGATGAGATTGGATACAGCTTATCCCAATCGTTTGCTTCCAGAAAACATTAATACGTAGAATTCTAAAGTACGGAATATGCCAAAAATTAAAGTACCTCGTAAAAGTACCATAGTAGATATGACCGCCATGTGTGACGTGGCGTTCCTGTTACTTACGTTTTTCATCCTTACGGCAAAATTCCGCCCAACACAATTGGTTCCGATTGACATTCCGACCTCAAGAGCAGAAAAGAATGCAACGGATGACATCCTCACAATTTCAGTGGATAAAGAAGGAAAAGCATACCTGGGTATCAACATACCTAAACGCAGAACGGAGATTTTAGATAAAATCATCGCTAAGTACGGAGATAAATATCCGAACGTAGCGGCTATGACCCCTGCGCAGAAAATGCAATTCGCCAACCTTGAAATCATCGGCGTTCCCACTCAGGCACTACCACAGATTGTCGGACTGAAACCGGAACAACTGCAGGATTTCAAATTTCCTGGAATACCGAAAGATACTACAGAGAACCAATTGGGCGAATGGATAATGGCAGCACGCTATGCCTATGCCGAAGATGATATAAATAAATTAAAATTTGCCATCAAGGGAGATAAGACATCCAATATTAAAGCCGTTCAGCGTGTAATCGAAGTATTGCGCGAAAAAGACGTATACAGCTTTAATATCATCACCTCCCTGGAAGGCAACAACGATTAATTTTTTAATGGAAGTTCCGAAGGAATTCCACCTAAAATAAAAAAACATGGCAGATATAGATACCTCGCAAGGGGGTGGGCATGGCAAGAAAGGCGGTAAACGTTCCAAAAAATTGTCCACCCGTGTCGATTTAACCCCAATGGTTGACTTGGCATTTTTATTGATATCTTTTTTCATGCTTACGACTTCTTTGTCCAAACCGGTGGCCATGGATCTGGCAATGCCTAAAAAAGATAAAGAAACCAAACAGGATGTAAAAGAATCGAAAGTTCTGAATATCATTTGCGACAAAGACGATAAGATCTGGTATTATGAAGGGCTGAAAGTGGCAGGATTAAAAACGACCGATTACTCTTCCGGAGGACTTCGTCAGATTATCCTGAACAAACACAAAAAAGTTACTTCTTTACACGGACTGGACCCGAAAGGAGACGTGGAGACAATCGTTTTAGTAAAATTAACAGATGACGCAAACTATAAAAATATGGTCGACGTTTTAGATGAAATAGATATTACGAAAACCAAGATTTATGCGATTCAGGATATTTCTGATATAGAAAAAGAAGCGATAGCTAACGGCGGTAATGTGAAATCGTTTGCCGCAGAGTGATAAGTCATAACGTAAACGTTATTTCGTTCAATTAAAACAAGAAATACGAAATGGAAAACTTAAACTATAAAAATGCATCCTGGGACGATATTATCTTCGAAGGAAGAAATAAGGCCTATGGTGCATATGAATTGAGGAAAATTTCAGATAAGCATAAACTGCGCGGTATTGCCATAGCACTGCTGGCGTTTTTGTTCATCGTATTATCCTCTCAGTTCAAAATATTTTCTTTTTTAACCTCCAATAAAAAAGAAAAGGAAGTATCATTGGAAATGACCAATGTGGAACTTCCACCACCACCGCCACCGGTTGAAACACCGCCACCGCCGCCACCGCCGCCGCCAGTTCGTCCTACCATCAAGTTCGTGGAGATGATTGCGAAAGAGGATGAGAAAGTGGCAGAAGAGCAACCGTTGACTAAAGTGGAAGAAATCAAGGAAACGCAGGTTTCGACGTCCACCCAGGAAGGAGATAAAAATGCAAAGGCAATTATCGAAGAATCCGGAAATGGAGTTGGACAGGCTCCTGAGCCCGAACAACCGAAAGAACCTGAGATCTTTGACAGAGCGGAAGTGATGCCAACCTACCCGGGAGGTGTTCCTGAATTGATGAAATTCCTGCAAAAAAATATACGGTATCCTTCACTGGCCCGCGAAAACGGACTGGAAGGAAAGGTAATCGTAAAATTTTATGTGGACACAGACGGTACCGTACGTGAACCTGCCATTTTGAAAGATGGTGTTGGCGGCGGATGCGGAGACGAAGCTATCCGCGTTGTCAAATCAATGCCTAAATGGACTCCGGGCTCACAACGAGGAAAACCGGTAAAAGTATTCTATACGTTGCCTGTTACCTTCAAATTACAATAATAAAAAATACATACCACAAAAAATCCCCAATATTGATTGGGGATTTTTTATTTTTAGCCTATGGAATTTTTAAAGAATCCGGGATTCATTCTTCGTGTCATTATTGCCGCGGGCTATATACTGCTTGGAATCCTGCTTATCATTCATCCCTCCGCACTGGGCTTCCTGACAAAAGACATGACCAGGGCATTCAGTGCTGTCTTAATCATATATGGATTATTCAGAGGCTACCGCGCCTATCAGTTTTATAAAGATGAAAAATAAAAATCTGCTTTCGACGGCTGTTTATTTGTTCCTGACATCTCTGCTGTTGTTTTCATGTAAGATGAAACTTTCCGAAAAAGATAGTATTTCCAATGAGTGGAACAGTGGAACAATAACCATTGCCACCGATGAAAACCTGAAGGACATCATGCAGCAATTAGTACAGATTTATGAATTCGAGCAGAAGAACGCAAAAGTTATCTTAAACTTTCAACCTCAGGATAAGATCATCAACGACTTTATAAATGGAGACATCAAATCAATGATTATCAGCAGAAACCTGACTGAAGCGGAAACGGCTACCAGCCAGCAAAACCAAACCGTAAAGATTACCGCGCAAACCTTTGCATACAATGCCGTTGTCCTCATTGCTCATAAAAACTTCAGGGATTCCCTCCTGGATATCCGCTCTTTGAAGGATTACCTGAATCCTGCATCCTCCACAAAATTAGTCTTTGACAACCAGCGTTCCGGCATTGCCAAATTAGTCATGCAGAAGGCGGCAATAGATAAAGCATTATTCAAGCAGGCACTGGTGGTCAATAACGCATTGGAAGTGGTGGATTTTGTAGCCGCAAACACACATGCCATCGGGTTTATTCCTTTTAACCTGATTAGTGACGAAGACGATAAAAACACAGCAACGATATTATCAAAGGTAAAGGTGCTGAACATACAACAAGGCGCTACTGTTGCTGCTATTTCACAGGAAAGCATCTATGCATTCTCCTACCCGTTGCAACAATCTCTGACAATTGTATTGGGTAATAATCCCGAACTAACCGGCAGAGGTTTCAGCAATTTTCTGTGCAGGGAGAAAGCAAGTAAAATACTCTTAAAGGCAGGACTGGTGCCACGTTTTATGCCGACTCGCCGGATAAACATTCTGGATAACCTCAAGTCTAATTAGACTCAAAATCCTTATAATATTATCTTAACCTTCAATCCCTATTCTTTTTGTATTTTTATAGGCACAATTTGAATTATGGCAGAAGATAAAATCATCATTTCGTACAACGGTCAATCAAGTGAATGTCCTATCGTTATAGGCACTGAGAACGAACCTGCAATGGATATTGCCAACCTGAGAGATGATACAGGATTAGTTACCTTAGATTTCGGTTACAAAAATACAGGCGCTACCAAAAGTGCCATCACTTTTCTGGACGGTGAACTGGGTATTCTTCGTTATCGCGGATATGAGATTGCTGATTTAGCTGAAAAATCAAACTTCACCGAAGTTGCCTATCTGCTGTTATATGGTGAACTGCCGACAAGCGCTCAGTTAAACGAATTCAATGCAAAATTACAGGCAAACTCAGATATTCCGTCCGAAGTAGCCGCTGTATTGAAAGCCCTTCCCAAAGGCACGCATCCGATGGCACAGCTGGCGGTAGCCACGCTGGCACTTTCCGGCGTATTTGGTAAAGATGCGGCAAAAGCCACTGAAGAAACCATCATCAATATTTTGGCTAAGTTTCCGGTATTGGTGGCGATGGTTATGAGGAATTCACAAGGTCTGGATTTTATAGCGAACGACAAGAGTTTAGATTATGTGTCCAATTTCATGAATATGGCATTTGGCAAATCCTCTTCTGCGGTAGTGGTAGAAGCAATGGATAAGTTGTTGATACTTCATGCCGACCATGAGCAAAACTGCTCCACATCTACCGTGAGAATGGCTGGTTCATCCAATGCGAATGTATATGCATCGGTTTCTGCCGGTATCTCCGCGTTATGGGGTCCATTGCACGGCGGCGCCAACCAGGCTGTACTGGAGCAATTGGAAGCCATAGAAAAAGACGGCGGCGATACGGCAAAATTCGTCGCTATGGCAAAAGATAAAACTTCCGGTTTCCGTTTGATGGGATTCGGTCACCGGGTATATAAAAATTTTGACCCCCGTGCTAAAATCATCAAAAAATCCTGTGATGAAGTATTGGGCGATTTAGGAATCAACGATAAAAAACTGACCATCGCCATGGAACTGGAACAGGCAGCGCTGCATGACAGCTATTTCGTTGACAGAAAATTATATCCAAACGTTGATTTCTACTCAGGAATCATCTACAATGCCATCGGGTTCCCTACCGATATGTTTACCCCTTTATTTGCACTTGGAAGATTACCGGGATGGGTGGCACAGTGGAAAGAGATGAAAGAAAACAAGGAGCCTATCGGAAGACCGCGTCAGATATACACCGGTGCAACCATTCGTCCTTACAGCGATGTAGCTGACCGTTAAGGCTTTGTCCGGCATCTGTCATGACTAAAATCATAATTTATTCTGCTGATTTAAGTTACCTTTGCATGGAATGAAATCCATTACGGCAATATTATTTTCCGTTTTCTTTTTGTTGACCACCATGCAACAGACGAGCCTCTTCCTGCTGTATAAACTGAATGAAAAGCAGATAACGGAAAAATACTGTATCAATAAAAATGTTGCCGGATCCTGTTGTCATGGCAAATGCCATTTAAACAAAACAATTGCAAAATCTGAACGGGAAAGCAACAATCCCTTTGCTGCTTTCTGTCTTAAAATCAAGGAAGTAGAAATCATCTGCCATTCATTGCAGCACATCATTTCTATTAATATTGCCGTCATCATTACACACCATGGTATTTACAACGCATCCCTGTCAGAAGGCATTCAAACTTCGTTGGTAAAACCACCTGCAGTTTTAGGTTAAATTATTTTTTACACCTAAAACAAATTTCATGTATAAGTATTTATTAGCGGCTATGTGCTGTATAAACAGCATATATGCATGCGATTTCTGTGGCTGTTCGCCGTCTGTGCTGAATGCGGATGTACTCGCATTACAGCCGCAAAGCTCCGTTGGTATATCTGTCCAGTACAGAAATTACAGGCACCTGGCTTCAGATTTTAATGCAAAACGAACTCAGATTGTCACACAGAATGTTTATGTATCCTATGCTCCGGCCAAATGGGTGGACATAAGGGCCTCTTTGCCCGTATTATGGATGATAAATGATTATCTGAAATTGGATGCCAACACACCGAAATTACAGGAAAAGAAAGCTGGAATAGGTGATTTTATCTTATTCTCCAATTTCAAAGTATGGCAAAAACCTCCTTTCTCCCAAAAAACCGGACATGTTATAAACCTGGGTTTCGGCATGAGTTTTCCGACAGGCAGCAAAAAATCATCAGAAAACATGCTGTTGCAGGATTTTAATTTTGGCACCCAGGCTGTAGGGTTCCTGTTTTCAGCTGCTTATAGCTTGAGTATCGGCAGCTGGGGTTTGGTAAATAATGTGCTGATAAAAGTCAACCTGAAAAACAAACAGCAGGTCACTTATGGCAATCAGTACAGTTATCAGGTATCTGCTAATTATTCTGCTTATGTGAAGCATTTTATTTTAATCCCATCCGTTGGATTGGGTGTAAATGTGCAGGATAAAAATATCCGCAATAACATCATTCAGAAGAAGTCCGGAGCATGGAACCTGGCACTCAATTACGGATTGCAGTTTACCGTAAAGGGCATTACCTTTTCGGCAAGCGCCACACATCCATTAACACAAAAAACATCGAACGGAGACATTCTGCAACTCTCCGGCTTCAATTGCCTTCTGAAATATCAGTTGCCGCCATTGCGCAAAAAGAAAACAACTGAAACAAATCTGTCTAACTCAAAAATTTAATATCACCATTCTTAAAATCAGCTAACATGCAAAAAACAATCATTCCATTTTTAATCGCTCTGATAGCGTTCAACATTTCCAGCTGCAAAAAAGCTACTGAAGACATCACACCTCCGTCCATTACCATTACTTCCCCTACGGAAGCTGAAGAAATCATGCAAATGACGGCTAATGACTCTTCTACGGTAACAGCCATTATTACAGACGAGGACTTACATGCCTTCTCTTTACTGATTGCCAAACCGGATGGCAGCGACACCCTGCTGTACATACCGGAATCTCATCAGGAAGTGAATTCGCTTAACATAAGCGAGAAATTTAAACTTCCGGTAGTTGCAGGTACTGTTGATTACAGAATCACGATACATGCTGAAGATCACAGCGAAAATGACAGTACTGCTGTCAGGAATTTTAAGATTAAAAATATGTAATCTATCCCTTTTCGGTTAAATGGTCAACTGCCTTTGGCGTGTTGACCATTTTTATTTTTATATCTTTGCATTCCAACCTTTTGGCTGGACGATTGATTATGATTGAAGTAAATCCGCAAATAGAAGAACGTGCCGTATTGGTTGGCATCATACGTGACAATCAAACCGCGGAACAGGTGGAAGAATACCTGGATGAACTGGCATTTCTGGCAGAAACTGCCGGCGCTGTGACGCTGAAAAGATTTACCCAAAAGCTTAAGCATCCGGATACCCGATATTTTGTAGGCTCCGGAAAACTGGAAGAAATCAAGACCTACAAAGAATTTGCCGATATCAATACCGTCATCATCGATGATGAGATTTCACCGGCGCAACAACGCAATCTGGAAGAAGAGCTAAAGTGCAAGATACTGGACAGAACCAGTCTGATTCTGGATATTTTCGCCATGCGCGCGCAAACGGCGCAGGCCCGCACACAGGTCGAACTGGCTCAGCTGCAATATTTGTTACCCCGCTTAAAGGGTTTATGGACCCACCTCGAACGCCAGCGTGGCGGTATCGGGATGCGCGGACCGGGTGAGAAAGAAATTGAAACCGACAGGCGGGTCATCAACGACAAGATTGCGCGACTGAAACAGGAACTGCTCGTTCTGGACAGACAGGAGCAAACACGCAGAAAAACAAGAGGCGAACTGATTCGGGTGGCGCTGGTCGGATATACCAACGTGGGCAAATCCACCATCATGAACCTGCTAAGTAAGAGTGAGGTGCTGGCGGAAAATAAGCTGTTCGCCACCCTCGACACGACGGTACGAAAAGTGGTAATCGACAACATCGCTTTTCTCCTCAGCGACACGGTTGGCTTTATACGCAAACTTCCACATAATCTGATTGAAAGCTTCAAGTCCACCTTAGATGAAGCCAAGGAGTCCGATATCATCGTACATGTGGTCGATGCATCTCACGAGAATTTCAGGGACCATATCAACGTAGTGAATGAAACCCTCTCTGACCTGAGCGTTACGCAACAGCCCAGACTGATTGTTTTCAATAAAATGGATTTATACCGTGAAAAATATTTTGACAAATATCTGCCGGAGGAAATCAAGAAGGAATTATCGGAAGAGTTTGAGAAAAATATGCGCTCATGGATGAACTGTAATTGTGTGTTTATTTCCGCTACCAACAAGGAGAATATCGAAGAACTGCGCAATACGATGATTCTGATGGTGCAGGATATGTACCATAAACGCTATCCATACAAGAGCAGTTTTTACGGATAGTTTTATTTATATCTCCTTCACGTGTGCTTCATGATACTTGTTGGTAAATTTACCCACCGTATAAATATCTTTAGCCAGCAATTTATCCAGTTGTAAATGTTCGATATCTGCCTGCTTTACTTTTCGGTATATTGGGTTCAGTGTTCCACCTCCTTCTCCGGGCTTTACCGATTTATCATATTGAAATTCCGGGTCCACCAATGTTCCCCTTGGATACATGATACCAGGCACCCCTTTGCCTACCAGATTGAGGTCGTGCGGATGATCTAATCCCAGCGAGTGTCCGTATTCATGCGATGCAGTGGTGGAACCTGGATATAAATTATCGAGTTTAAAATATCCGGAATTGCTTCCCACCGCATCAACGCAGGAAATATTGATTTTGGAAAATTCTTCGATACGGATATAATTGTTTTTCGGATTGTTATTTTCCCGGATACTGTTTTCCTGTATAAGGTGATTGAACTGAGGCGTTATACAAAATTGCACCTGAAACCATCTATTATTCAGCAATATCATCCCATTCGGTTCGTTCCACATCATCTCCATTTCTTCCGTCAGCCGTCTGGTAAGTGTATAATCAGCGGCATTGCCATACGAAATAATCGCAGATGTGATTCGGATAATTCTTTTAAACCTGTCTACTTCGATAATGCCCATAAAACAAGATAAAAACAATTAATGAATTGCTCATCAATATTGACATATTCACTATATTTACCGCATGAAACAACAGATTGAAGCCATTCTGAAAGCCTCCATTGCCGTTAAACAGCAATTGACAGCAGATGAAAAAATAATACAAACCATCGAAGATGTCGCCAATGTGATTGTGGGTTGCTTCCGGCACGATGGTAAGGTTTTGTTTTGTGGCAACGGCGGTTCCGCTGCGGATGCCCAGCACTTAGCCGCCGAATTTTCCGGCAGATTCTACACCGACAGAGAGCCATTGTACGCAGAGGCATTGCATGTAAACACATCCTATCTGACGGCTGTAGCCAATGACTACAGCTATAATGAAGTATTCGCACGACTGGTAAAGGCAAAGGGAAGAAAAGGAGACGTACTGATTGGCCTCTCAACTTCCGGTAATTCAGGTAATATTGTAGAAGCCTTTAAGGTGGCAAAGGAACGCGGAATGATTATCGTTGGATTTACCGGCGAAACGGGCGGAAAGATGAAAGAATTCTGCGATTACCTGATAAACATTCCATCTACGGATACCCCCCGGATTCAGGAATGCCATATTACGGTGGGCCATATTATTTGCCAGCTCGTAGAAGAAAAGTTTTTTGATATTTAAATCTGAATGCTGAAATGTTAAACACCACACCGGCTATCATCCTCGCAGGTGGATTCGGCACCCGGCTGAGCAGCGTTGTTAAGGACGTACCGAAGCCAATGGCACCGATAAACGGAAAACCCTTCTTACATTACCTGTTTAAAGAATTGAGGGAACAAAATATTCCAAGGGTGGTTTTGTCGGTTGGTCATCTGAAAGAAGTTATTCAGGAATATTTTAAGGACAACTATTTAGGCATCCCGATACAATACGCGATAGAAGATACTCCGCTGGGTACCGGTGGGGGCATCAAACATGCCTTTGAGTTCATTCAGGACGATGCATATGTTCTGAATGGAGATACTTTTTTTGATGTTTCCCTGCACCGGTTAAAAAATGAAAAAGCGGATATCTCCATCGCGTTGAAACACCTGTATCATTTTGACAGATACGGCACGGTGGAGCTGAACGACAAAAACAAGATCATCGCCTTCCATGAAAAGAAACCGTGTGAGAGCGGATTAATCAATGGCGGCATCTACTATTTCAAAAAATCGTTGTTTGACAAAATTGAAACGGAAAAAAAGTTTTCGTTCGAAAAGGATGTACTGGAAAAGCATCTGCATGATTTAAGTATGCAGGGAGTTGTGTTTGATAATTATTTCATTGATATCGGCATTCCGGAAGATTACAACAAAGCACAAAAGGATTTCCACAAATGAAAAATGCTGAAATCCATATCGACAATACCTGGACACTGTTTCTTGACCGAGACGGTGTGATCAACAAGAATATTGATGGCAGTTATGTGCTGGACTGGGAGCAATTTGAGTTTTTGCCGGGTGTACTGGAGACCATGCCAAAGCTGGCAAAATTATTTCCACGCATCGTGGTGGTAACGAACCAGCAGTCGATTGCAAAAGGATTGATTACGGAAGCGGAACTGCAGGAAATCCATCAGAATATGATGAATATGATAGAACTGAACGGCGGCAGGATAGACGCAGTTTACTATGCTCCGGATTTATCATCTCCGGATAATCAACTGCGCAAACCCAACAACGGGATGGCCTTTTTAGCCCAAAATGACTTTCCAGAAATTGATTTTACCAAATCCGTCATGGTGGGTGACAAACTCTCGGATATGCAGTTCGGAAAATCCGTTGGAATGACAACCGCTTATTTATCAGGTGATTATATAAAATCAGAGCTAATTGATATGCAAATATCCAACTTACAGGAGCTCGTGGATGCTGTCCGTTAACGCATCAAAATAATTGGCATACTTATTGACTTTTAGCTGATAATTGTCTACATTTGAATCTCAGTATATGTGTCTGATCGCAAATAATAAACCCCAACTCATGCGTAAAACGTTTACACTACTGCTTTTATTGTTCACAACAATAATTATTTCTCCTCAGCTCTCTGTGGCTTCTTCATACGAATTAAGCAGCACAGATACCCGCTATGGAGACAAAGAACTGATTAAATTGTATCCGAATCCGATGACGTCGGAAGCGAATATCAAGATCAGTGATGAAATAGATTTGCAATTCAGCAAAGTGAGTGTTGTTTTTTACAATATAGTAGGAAGTGAGGTATTTAAGATTAATCAGGTGAAAGACTACGAACAAAAAATCACCCGTGATATTTTTAAAAGTTCCGGCATCTATTTCTTTCAGTTAAAGGTAGATGAAAAAGTAATCAGCACCGGAAGGATTACAGTGAAGTAATTTTCCTTTAAAATAAAACAGAGAAGACCAATATATAATTGGTCTTTTTTTTTCAGTATCTGATGAAAATAATATTAGACATATCTGTAATCTTACTGCTCTGTTTTTTACTTGCTTGTGAAAAAAAATCAACTAACCCTGCTGACGATTATTTATCCGGTAAATGGGTAGAGCATGTTCCTGACGATGTGGCGTATTTTGCAGCCACCCTTCATTCATTTTCATTTAATAAAGATAGTTTTAATGCCAAAATTATTTCCTGGACGGATGTCATAAATATTATTACAATACAACCCTGTGATACCTGTCCGAGAGTTATTGATAGCTGCGCCAGTAATTTCGGACATGAAGTAAGGTATATAAAAGGAACGTATCTCTTAACAAATGACAGCATTTATTTTTCGGGGAAATTGTGCGATTCACTTTATCGAAACTTACAACCAACTTGCAATAATATAATTGATTATAACAAAAGGTTCTCTTTTACAAGAAACGATACTGCTATTATATTAAATCCTGACAGAGAATCTGATTTTGGTTTGGGAATTATACTGAAGAAAGAATAATCTTATCTATTTCAGATTATTTCTAATTATGCACCTTTGCATAATTCGTCTTTTCACAGCTAAACTCATGCACGAAGAAATCATCCATTTCATTAGCTTTTAGAATTAAATTAGACAGATTTTGTTTTATCTCGTCAGCTCTGTTTGAAAAAACATCACTCATTCGTACTCTATATGATAAATAAATCTGGTTATTGTAAACCGCTAATTTATAAGGCGGCACCGGATTGCTCAGCTGATAACGCAATATCGCTTCCAAATTTCCGGTTGGTAAATTATTCATCGGCGATGTTGCATATAGATAATTTTTATCAAATACAAAAATTCGGACCAACGCACTTCCTGAATGGAATTCCCAATATTCCATCCCGCTTCGGGTCAGTATCGGATCGATGCCCATTGCCTGAATGGCATCTTCCACATATTGGGACAGTTTGCTGGTTTCTTTATCGTCAAATATTTTTTCGTCGATATCTGCTCCGCAATTCGGACAATAGTCTGTCTTCTCACAAATCATTGTCTTGCACGAATGGCATTTGATGGAATATTGACAAGGTGGATTTTGCTCAAAGGCATCCAGTTCTTCTCGTACGGTCTTGGCAGGAATGGCAAACCCCACGTTATCTGCATCCGTAAATTTTGCTGTGGTCACCCCCACCAGCAAACCATTGGCATTGACCACCGGTCCGCCGCTGTTGCCCGGATTCACCGCGGCATCCGTCTGTATATAATGCTGTCCGTCCAGCAACTGATTCTCATTGGAAACGATGCCTTCAGTAATCGTATAAGGCATACCGAAAGGGTAACCCAGCACAAACACTTTATCCCTGCTGTGTACTTCCTCCACCCTATCAAAAGGAACATCTACCGATGGTGTATGCGTCCGGCAGCTCAAAAAAGCGATGTCCGCTTCCGGATTAACATATACCACATCGGCAATATACCTGTCCTGGCGCTGGTCTTCGATGGAGACTTTTTTATTGCCTTCCACCACGTGATAATTCGTTACAAAAATATTCTGCGCCTTCAGATAAAAACCGGAACCACTACCGCTGGCGGTATTTATTTTATAGACTGCTTTCTTTAATTCCGTATGATTCATTTTACTTGCTCCGTGCTGAACATTTTATAGTTTGAATAATTTTTTAAAGAACCCTTTTTCCTCTTTTGGCACTTCCTTTTGCGGAGGGGTTGTGTCTGTTTTACCCACTGTATTATTTTCCGTCATCACTTTCTGAACAGCCTCAAACAAGCGTTTTGAAGCTTCCTGTATAGGCTTACCAGACGCTTCTTCCATCGCCTTTGTAAGGATTTCCGAAGCAGTATCTTCTACATTATTACTGTACATCAGATTCAGTATACCATATTGCAGGGTAAGCGTCGCGCCGATATAATCGAGCGCTTTTATTTCTTTATCCGCTGTTTCATAAGAATACTTCAGAATCGTACGTACCGTATCGAGGTTGGCTGCAAACTTATACGACACAAAAACATCAATCTTATACAAATCATTTTCAAAAGTGGAGCGTTCCATTGTCTGAATCTTCTTTAAAAAATCCTTCCCGGCACTCAAGCGCTGATAGTAATCTTCTTTTCCATTCAGATAATTCAGTGTTTTCTCTATCTCATTTCGGATGTTTCCCTGTGGAGCACACAGATAATCAATTTTTAATATGGTAATGACAATGACATCCCACAAGAAATTCGTCATACGTTTATTCTCGAATTGCTCATACACGGTGAACGCCTCCTGAATATACTGTTGAATCGTATTCCACGCAATATCTTTCTGTTCCTGTGTGTAATAAGAAACTTTGGGTTCGCATATCCTTTTAGCATCGAACTTTGTAATAAATTCATCGTCGTAATTATCCGCGTTGATACAGATTTCTCTGAGGACATCGTAGATTTTATACGGTTCACTGCTATCCAGCGGACAGCTATACCGAAAATACAATTTATCTCCTTCCAGCACAATCTGAGAGATGGTCAGCGGGGTGAAATTAATCTGAGCCGTTTGCCGGAGTATCGGTATTTTCTTCGCGTCTTCTATTGTCAGAAAAGGAGCCTCCACCCACAGTTCGGTACCTGTGATTTTCAACGTCACCACGATGGAACCATGAGGAATGTTATATTCTGTTTTTTCTGGATTGGCAAACTTATTTTCAATAGTCGGGTCAATATAATTGATGCAGTTTCTGACCGATTCTGCGTATTGCTCATTTTCATATAAATGAAGCACTTTATCCCAAAGGGTATCATCTATCTTACTTTTCAGGGGCCCGGAAATCGTTCTGACAAAGGAAAAATTGTTGTTCATGCAGTAAAATTATACTTCATTGTGGGGCTAAAAATACCATTTTAAGTTTTAATCATTTTAAAAATCATACTATTTTCAACCTATTTCGCTACTTTTGGTATTGATTACAGTTCATTTATGATTAAAATTCTTATCGCTGACGCACAATACCTCATCCGGCTTGGATTGAAGGATTTATTGTCTGTTGTAATGGATTTTTCAGTCGTAGGTGAAGCCGCCAACTCCGACGAATTACACAAGCTGGTTTACGAACACCAACCGGATGTCGTCATTTTCGATTACTTTAATAAAAACTTTAAAGCGGACGACATTCAGACGGCAAAGAAGTTATCGCCTTCCACCCGTTTCCTCATCATATCCTCGGATGACAATAAATCGAGTATTTATAAAGCCATCGAACTTGGAGCCGTCAGTTTCCTGACCAAGGAATGCGATAAAGAGGAAATCATCAATTCCGTATATGCAACGGCAAAAAATGAAAAATTCTATTGCCATAAAGTGATAGACATCATCATTGAAAAACACATCCACACGGATGAAGACAGCTGCAAACCGTTCAATCTGTCTTTACGTGAAACAGAAATTATAAAATTAACGGCAAAAGGCTGGACGGCAAAAACCATTGCAGGTCATCTTTTTTTAAGCACGCATACCGTTTATACCCACAAAAAAAATATCATGAAGAAGCTGAAAATCAATTCTTCCTCTGAAATGATTGTTTATGCCATCCAAAACAGCCTCATTACCAAAGAGGAAATGTTGGCAGAATAAGCTATACCCAATTTTAGGTATATATGTAGTCTAAACACAAGCAAATTGAAATAATATAGGCGACCATTTTTGGTCGCCTATAAACCTGTTAGGGTTTAGTTCTTACTTTAGTTCGCAGTACAAGGTACTTTAAACTTAAAGAACTGCTTGTTCTTTGGATAAACTATCGTTCCATCCTTTCTGCGGATGAACTTGCAATAAATCCATTTGAAACATTCGTCGGAATTAACTAACTTCGTTTTCATAATCATTTCATTTAATCGGTTAACAATCGCTCTTCAAGGCGGACGTTGCCTGTTTAAAAGCCAATAGCTCGTAACTATTGGCTTTTTTTATTATAGTATATCTTCCAAAAATCCTTTATGTTTTGCCTGCATGATTTTTATATCGAATAAATTTGCACAATACATATTGTTTTCGTCTTTCTTTAGAATATTTAATTCTACCAATTCCTTTAAGTCCCGTTCTAATGTTTTTTCAGATATATTAGAATAAATCTGTGCTAATTCAATTTTCAAGTTTACAACGTCATCAATCGAAAATTTAACACCTAATGGTAATTCTAAGGCAAATCTTCTTTTTCTCTTAAATACCTCTCTTTGTCCAATATCAACACTATCAAACTTATCGTAAACATATTTCTGCCATGTTATCTGTACTTGACTTTCTTGTATTTTTTCCAAAGTCTGTTGTAGGCCATCCCTAAATCCGAGTAAAGCATATTCTATAAAAGAAGATAAATCTTTTGTTTGCGATGCCTTTTCGAGTTCTCTATAATACTGAGTTCTCGTAGAATTATAATGATTTGAAAGTATATGAAGTGTAATATCAGCATAACCACCTCTTGACAGTATGTAAAATTCCAACAAGCGCCCAAGCCTACCGTTACCATCACCAAATGGGTGAATCCATTCTAAATATACGTGAGCCACAATAGCCTGAATAAATACATCACTAAATTCCTGTTTGCCCTGTTCATATTTAAAAGTATCTTTTAGGAAATCACAGTACTTGTTAATCAACAATTCTACATCTCTGTAATCGGGACATTTATAAGTCCCAACAATTACATCATGTGTTCTGAATTTTCCTGGTATTGCCTGAAAATTATCCCCTAAGTTCTTTCCAATCATTTGATGAAAACGCAACAATAAATCAGGTGTTATTAATTGTTCCTTCTTTTCTACGGCTGTTTCTTGAAATATGGTGTTAAATGCTTCTAAAATATTTGTAACCTCTGTTCCTTGATACTCCATACTTTTTGGAAGTTTATTCCCTTTTTGCAGTTTAATTATATCTTCATCTGATAATGTATTCCCTTCAATCGCTGTTGTAGATTGAGCACCTTTTATAAGCGCAACACCTTTTAAGTTTTTATAAAAGTCGGGAAGTATGGGGGTTTTGGAGATAGCCTTTAATAAGGATACGCATTGTCCAATTCTAACGTATCCTATTTGGCTTATCTCCCAATGTTTTTTAAACAAAAGATGGTCGTAATTTCGATGTGGTTTCATAAGACTTTATTTTAGTTGACACAAACATAGACAACAATTAAGACAAAAACAAGTACTTTTTTGTCTATTTTTTTGTCTAAATAGTTGTCTTATTTAATTATTAGGTTTATATTTACATATCAAATCAACCGATTATGAAAAAGTACACATTACAACAGTTCAACGCAGAGTATTCAGACGATAACGCTTGTTTAGATAAGTTATACAAACTTAGATTTACAGGTTTGGTTTGTCCTAAATGCGAATCTGAAAAGGAATTTACACGTGTAAACGATAGACGTTCTTATCAATGCCCTTGTTGTGGCTTTCAGGTTTACCCTACTGCGGGTACTATCTTTCATAAATCAACAACATCTTTAAAGGTTTGGTTTCACGCAATCTACATGCAAACTACTACACGTAACGGAGTATCAGCAAAAGAACTTGAAAGAACGTTTGATATTTGCTATAAAACAGCATTACGTATGGCACATCAAATCAAAATGCTTATGGCTAATGAATCAGTAGAACCGTTAACAGGTATCGTAGAAACTGACGAAACGTTTATCGGCGGAAAGTCATCCTTTATGCATGAATCTAAGAGAGCTAAATTGTCAAGAAACGGTAACGGATTAAGCCATATTGTACCATTGGTAGCAATAGTTCAAAGAGATGGTGAAGTAAGAACAACAATCATTGAAGAAGCAAATAAAGAAAATTTATATCCTAACATTGAAAAGAATATAAGCAAAGAAGCTATATTAGTCACAGATGGTTTAAATGCCTATAATGAAATCGGCAGAACCTTTATAAAACATGAATCAGTAAGTCACGGTAACGGTGAATATGTACGTGGCCAATGGCATACAAACACAGTAGAGGGCTTCTTTTCACAACTTAAAAGAACTATCAAAGGAACGCATATACACGTATCTAAAAGACATTTGCAGAAATATGCCGATGAAGTTGCATTTCGTTATATGAACCGTGATAGACAGAACGAAATGTTTAACCTTGTTTTGGCACGTGTGGCTTCTTAATTGAAGAATTTAAAGCTTTTTCAAATAATTCTCTATTGTTTATAACAGGCTCTTTATCTTTTAGAACCTTAACCATCCTTTCAAGCATTTCAACATTTGAAAGTTGCTTCTTTATTTTCTTACCCATGTTTTATAAAATTATTCATTAAAACATTTAATGTTCATTGCTTGATGAGTTTTTTGAAATGCCTGACTGTCTTTAATGAGGTCATTTACCGACACGTTATTATTGAGCCTTTCAAATAATTCTACTGTTGAATCATACTGATATTCTATGAGCAATGCATTTAAATCAACAGTCTCATTGAGCATTTGCTGGGGTTGGTTTCCTTGTGGTGCTTGATTTAGTGCTTTCATTTTTAGTTTTTTTAATAGTTTGGGAATTAACTATGGGTTTTTCTTCAACAGGTTTTTCTTCAAGCAATAACTCCATTACGAAGTCTTCTTTGGTTTCGCTTCTAACTAATTTTATCAAAAACTGTTCCAATAATTTCTCGTCATCAGATACCCATCTCACATTTGGGAATGATTTTTTTGCTTCTTCAAAGTCAATTACAAAACCATGTGATGGATAGCCAACAATTAATTGTGCAATTAGTTCATTATTAGAACAAAGTCTTTTCCCATATTCATGGGCAATCTGCATCGCTCTTTGTACTTCTCCTAATTTTACAGGGTCAATCTGCGCACTAATTGGTGCTACAAGACCAATAGCGAGCTTGGTAGCAATCTCTCCAGCTGTTTTGGTAGTAATAGTGTTTGCACTTTTTTCTTTTACACTTAAAAAATCTTTTTCAAACGACTGAAAAAGATTATCGTTTAAAAATCGTAGTGCCTGAACAATATTTAGACCAGACGTATGATATAACTCATCATCTTTTACTAATTGAATATCTAATGGACCAAACTCCCCAAAATCACTCATTATTATCTCATCTGCACCTAACGCCATTAATGTTCCAGTGCTTTTACAATATCCAAAAACATATATATCTAATATTTGATAAAACCTTTTAATAGCTCTAATTATTCTATAACCTGAATCGGGAATCCCTCCATTTGTAGTGAGGATTAAAGAGCATTTATGCTTTCGGTTCTTTTTATTCCGTAAAATATTTATAAACTTATCTGCATTTGGATTATTAATTTCGGCTGAAAATAGAAAATAATCAGACTTATGAGTATCAATTAACGTTGATAAAATATCATTTAGTTTATGCGCCATATACTTAATTACCTCCTTGCGTTGTAAATATATTCATTTTTTTGAATTTATATACCTATATAAATTCAGTATACACTAAAATAACCAATGAATCTGTTTTAAGTTTCATTTTAACATAAGTATTGGTTTCCAACCACTTAAATTTGCTTGTGTTTAGACTACATATATACCCAATTTTAGGTATCAAAATCACAATTTTTGCTATTGTTTAGACTGATTAAAGATAATAAGTTTGTAATATTATTTTTAATTAGTCTAAATAAGTATAAAATGAAAAAATTAATTGCGTTACTTCCTGTTTTATGTATCACTTTGCTCATTTCCTGTCAGAAAGGAGAAGATACCTTTATACTCCCTGATTCCTATAATTTTGAGAATGTCAACTTCAGCGGACAGATCATCCGTATAAATATGTTGAGTGAAATCGTTACAGAATTGGGCAAGGGAAAAACACAGACATTGTCTTACACACGATTGGTGAATATGTTCTCCAATTCCGGAAATGAATTTACAGATGCGACTTTAAACACTTCCGGAAAGCAGTTACGGGATAAGACATTTGCAACGGATATCCCGTTTTTCGAGTCAATGTTTCAGGCAGCCGCAGATAACAGTACCGCGTTCAATGTTGCTGTTAGCGGAAATGGTACAGCCGGCGTCGCCACCTCACTTTTTGATGCCACCAAAAAATACCTGGTGGATTCGAACGGCGTTGAATACGCCCAGATTATTCAGAAAGGACTGATGGGCGCGGTATTCTATTACAGAATTGCGGAAGAATATACCACTAAAGACAAATTAGACCTTGCAGATAATACGACTGTTGTACCCGGCGAAGGAACTGCCATGCAACATAACTGGGATGAGGCGTTTGGCTATTTTGGAGTTCCTGTCCTGCTTACCGTTGCCAATTATGATTCTCTGAATACCGCAAAAGCATTGAAATTTTATGGCACGTATGCATCTAAAGGCAATTCGGTAGGCACCATCGAAAACACGTTAAAAGCCTACATAAAAGGCAGGGATGCCATCAACAGAAAGGATTATACCACCAGAGATGCCGCCGGTGCTGAAATCAGAAGAAACCTGGAGTTAATCAATGTGTGTGCATTCATCAGTTACATGAACCAGGCAAAGGCAAGCATAGACGACTATGCCATCAGATGTCATACCCTTTCCGAAGGATTCGGATTTCTGATTTCCCTGAAGTATAATTCGGAGCGAAAAATCAGCGAGACAGATTACAATACGTTGAAGGCTAAATTCTACCGAAACGGCAACCTGTCCACTTACCATCTGACCGTTACCGATATCAACACCATGATTGATACAATCAGTACGGTTTATGGCTTAGATGCGGTGAAAGCTACCTTATAATTTATTGACATAAACAGATATCTTTGATCATCCGAAAATCCAGCACAATGAAAAAAATAAGCCGTATTCTCTTACCCGCTGTTATAACTATTTTCCTGTTTTCCTGCGGAAAAAATGAAAGCACAGATAGCTTTGGTAAGAAAGATATGTTCACCAATTATGCTGACAACCTGATTGCACCGGCTTACACCGCATATGGAAATTCATTAACGGCTTTACAAACGGCTTTTACAAATTTTAATACAACTACCGACCTCTCCAATCTTTCTGCCCTGCAAACTGCATTCTTAAACACCTATGCTGCATGGCAAAATTGTGAAATCTATGAAAAAACCGCGCCTGCCGATGAAGTGATGGCGCTCGCCAATACCAATTATTATCCTTGTAGAAACGACAGCATCGAGGCTTATATCGGCAGGAACGACAACACGGCAACCTCTGTAAAGAACAAGATAAAATCCGATAAAGGATTGGCAGCCATAGAATTTTTACTGTTTAGCAGAACGCTTACCGCACAACAAATTCTGGACAAGTACACAACGGATACCCATGCTGCTTCCCGCAAATTGTATCTGAGTTCCCTGATTGAAAACATCACACAGGTACATACAGAAATAGTATCCGGATGGTCAACCTACAGACAAACCTTCATTGAAAGTGTAGGTACAGACGCGGCGGGTTCATTCAGCGTGATGGTCAACTCCATAGCGCAACGTACGGATGACCTGAAACGAATGCAGACCGGAATTCCTGCCGGTTACTTAGGCAATATAGCGACCTCCGGCATCTTACCGGAAGCAGCACAGGCTTATCATTCCAACAACAGCACCCATTATATGCTGCTTACATTGAACAACATGAAAGATGTTCTCAATGGAAAGGGAAGTGTGGATGGAAAAGGAATAATTGATTACATACGGACACTCAATGTTACCAGTACTTTTGGAGGAAACCTGGCGGATGATATCCTGACGCAAATTGATGTTTGCATCGCTAAAGTAAATGACTGCGCACCGGATTATTCAGCCACCATTGTTTCCAACAAAACCAAAGCAGATGCCTTATTTCTGGAAACAAAAAAAATACTGGTTTTGATGAAAGTAGATGTGCCTTCAGCTTTAGGAGTCTCCATTACTTATACAGACAGCGATGGCGACTAATACATCGGCAGCAAAAAAATTAACCTCGTTTATTTTCAGCCAAACGTCCATTGCGCCATTAGCATCCTTTAGGATTTTTTTCGGCGCCATGATACTATTCAGCAGCATCCGATTTGTGGCAAAAGGCTGGGTGTATCAGTTATACATACTGCCTAAATTTTTTTTCACGTATGAAGGTTTTTCATGGATACATCCTTTGTCGGGGAAAGGGATGTATGTTGTCTTTGCCGGAATGATAGTAAGTGCGCTGCTCATCACACTCGGATTATTCTATCGTATAGCGGCCGTTATTTTCTTTCTGTTGTTCACCTATGTTGAATTACTGGATAAGACCAACTATCTCAATCATTATTACTTTGTCAGCATCATCAGCCTGATGCTTTGCTTTTTGCCCGCCAATAAATACGCTTCTCTCGACGTAAAGTTTGGATTTACGGCAAAAGTAACGCACATTCCCAACTGGTGCATTCTGCTCATTCAACTACAGATTGGCCTGGTTTACTTTTTCGCAGGGATTGCCAAAATAAATCCGGACTGGCTGTTACATGCACAACCTCTGAAAATATGGCTAAAGAGCAGGGATTACTATCCGGTAGTGGGGCAATTCTTCGATTATCCAATAACGCCTTACTTGTTCTCCTGGTTCGGGATGTTGTTTGATGTAAGCATCTTCTTCTTTCTTATTTATAAAAAGACGAGACCTTTTGCATATGCCTCCGTAGTGGTATTTCATCTGCTCACCGGATATTTATTTCAGATCGGGGTATTTCCCTATGTGATGATAGTAGCGACCTGGATTTTCTTTTCCGCAGAATTTCACCAGCGATTTCTGTCGCTGATTGCCGGAAAGATTGATTTGCAAACAACACCTTATCAGCCAAAATTTGTTTCCTTCTGGATGGCACTGCTCATTGTCCATTTTACCATTCAGCTCGTATTACCATTCCGCTATCTCTTTTATCCCGGTAAACTATTCTGGACGGAGCAAGGCTATCGTTTCTCGTGGCGGGTGATGCTGATGGAAAAAAATGCTTATGTCACTTTTGTAGTGAAAGACCGTACTGGTAAAATTGCAGAAGTACGCAACCGTGACTACCTGACACCACAACAAGAAAAACAAATGAGCACACAGCCGGACATGATATTGCAGTTTGCTCATTTTCTTGCCGGAGAATACAATAATAAAAAAGGATTTAAGAACACGGAAGTCTATGCAGACAGCTATGCCGCTTTAAACGGGCATCCAAGCCGTGCATTTATTGATCCTGCTATTGATTTAGCCAAACAACCCGTTAACTTTGCACCGAAAAAATGGATACTGCCTTTTGAAGACCAACAATGAAGAAGCACCTCATCATATTCGCACTTACAGGATTTTCCGGCTTCCAACAGCTGAATGCTCAGTCTGTTGATTCTATGATTGCCCGGGAAGACACCATGCAAAGTACCATAGATGAAATTACGATACAGGCGGAAAAGATGAAAGAAATCCGCCTGAAAAGCGTGGAAGGTACGGTCATCTTTGAAGGTAAGAAAACAGAAATTGTTGATTTGACCAATATCCAGGCGAACACAGCTACAAACAACGGAAGACAAATCTTCAACCGCATCGCAGGGTTGAATGTATGGGAGAACGACGCCGCCGGTATGCAGTTGGGTATCGGGGCGCGCGGACTGAATCCCAACCGCTCGGCAGAATTCAACATCCGTCAGAACGGCTATGATATCACAGCCGATGCCATTGGCTATCCGGACGCATATTTCACTCCGCCTACAGAAGCGATGGACAGAATCGAAATTGTCCGCGGCGCCGCCTCCCTGCAGTTTGGCACCCAATTCGGCGGTTTGATTAATTTCAAAACGCATCAACCGGTAGCAAAGAAATTTCAGATTACTTCCCAAACCACGGCCGGCTCATTTGCAACGGTGAGCAGCTACAATGCCCTGGAAGGAACATATAAAAAATTCTCCTACTTCGCCTATTATCAGTATAAATACACCAAAGGATGGAGACCTAATTCCAGGCTGAATGCTCATACAGCATTTATAAATCTTTCTTATCAGGTAAATTCCAAACTAAAATTATCCGCTGAATTCACACATCAAAATTATATGATGCAACAACCGGGTGGACTAACGGATAATCAGTTCAATCAAAATCCAAAGCAATCCACCCGTGAACGTAACTGGTTTAGCATTAACTGGAATATCCCCTCACTGAAACTGGAATATCAGCCGAAAGAAAATATCCGCTGGAATACCGTTTTGTTTGGCCTTATTGGCTCCCGAAATGCATTAGGCTTTTTAAGTTATACCAACAGAAGTGACGACTTACGAGAACGTGACCTGATTAAAGACCGCTACAAAAATTTTGGATTGGAATCCCGTGTGTTGTATCAATATACGTTAGGAAAACAAAAATCATCCCTGAGTGTCGGCATGCGTTATTTTAAAGGGTTTACCACCAAGCAGCAGGGACTCGGCAGCGATGGCAGCGATGCTGATTTCGGCTATCTGCATCCTGCAGACCTGGAAAATTCCGACTATCAGTTTAACAGCCACAACCTCGCATTTTCGGCAGAGAATATCTTTAAAATCACTTCGCAGTTAAGCATCACCCCCGGCATGCGCGCCGAATTCTTATTTACCGATGTTGCCGGTTATTACAAGTCTGACACCCTTAAGTATAACGATTCCCGTAACCGCAATCGTATTTTTCCGTTATTCGGCGTTGGAATTACTTATAAGCCACATTTCCTCACGGAAATCTATGCGAATATTTCGCAGAATTACCGTGGCATCAACTTTACAGACCTGCGTATTACCAATCCGAATGTACGGGTAGACCAAAACCTGCAGGATGAAAAAGGATTTAACGCCGACATCGGGGTGCGGGGAAAAAACGGAGAGAAATTTAATTATGACATCAACTTTTTCGCCTTGTATTACAACCAGAAAATCGGCTCCATACAGCAGGTAGATTCCTTTTATAATATTTACCGGTTTAAAACCAATCTATCCAACTCCCGCAGCCTCGGGGTGGAATCTTTTGTGGAAGCAGACATCCTGAAATGTATCAATGAGCACAGCGACTTTGGTCTTTCTCTCTTTTCTAATTTCACCTATACGAATGCCATCTATCTGAAATCGCAGAACAAGCAGATTGAGCATAAGAAAGTAGAATTTGCACCGGAATTCGTCTTTCGCGGCGGTGTCGGATTCAAATACAAGACATTTGCCATCAACTGGCAGATTTCTCTTGTATCCACACAATTTACGGATGCCACCAATGCCACCTACGCATCTACCGCCACTATCGGCACCATACCGATGTATTATGTGATGGATATCACCACATCGTATTCGTATAAATTTATAAAACTGAGTTGTTCCATCAACAACGTATCGAATAATAAATATTTCACCCGCCGCGCCGAGAGTTACCCCGGACCGGGCATCATTCCAAGTGATGGTATCGGTGTTTTTGGAACACTCTCCTTTAAATGGCACACCAAAAATTAAATGCCATCTGTTTCCTTTTTGGTATATTAGTATCGTATCTCCCCATGAGAAAGAAGCGTAAATATGTCTTTATTATTTTTTTGCTGACCTTAGTGAGTTGCAACTCGAATAGAAATACAGCTCCTGAAACATTCTATTACAGCTCTGAAGCAGCATTTTTATCCAACAACGATGGCCTTTCCGATTCTGCCCTGGTGGGCAAACTCATGTTCTTTGATAAGAACCTTTCAGAACCGGCGGGCACCAGTTGTGCCACCTGCCACTCTCCGATGAGCGGATTTTCCGATCCGCGACACACCGCCTTTTCTGTAGGTTCCCGCAATGAACCGGGCATGCGCAATGCGCCTTCCATCAGTTATATGGGCTTTGCACCCAACAGAAAAGAAGAATTGGTGAGAGGCGTGATGGAAGAGGTAGGGGGCTTCTTTTGGGATGGCCGGGCGGAATTCCTGAATGAGCAGGCGCTGTTTCCGCTGATTAACGTGCATGAGATGAACAATGCCAGTTTTGCAAAAGTATCTGAAAAGCTGAAGCACGCATCCTATTACCACAGGCTCGAAAAGATATTCGGAAAAGAGGCGTTTCAAAAACCCGACCTTATCGTTTTTTATGCCGTAGGTTGCCTGCAGGCATTCCAGCAATCGTATCAGGTAAATCCGTTTACCAGTAAGTTCGATTTTTACCTGAAAGGGAAAATAAAACTATCCGATCAGGAAATGCGGGGGATGCGGTTATTCAGCGACACCACCAAAGCCAAATGCTCCATCTGTCATTCTATTCAGCCTACACTTTATGCCTCCACCGACAATATCCTCTTTACCGATTACTCCTATGAAAACATTGGTCTTCCCAAACATCCGTTGCAGCTCCATCTGCCGGTAGATAGTGGTCTGGCTAAGACAGAAGTAAGCAGTCCAAAAGAAATCGGCCGGTTCAAAACACCTACGCTGCGCAATGTGGCCATCACAGCACCTTATATGCACAATGGCGTTTTTAATACACTGGAAGAAGTGCTGGAATTTTATAATGAACGGGATAGCAATAAAAAATTTGTTCCTGAATATCCTGCCACGATGAACAAAACGGAAGTTGGAAACTTACGACTTAACTCCGAAGAGATAAAAGACATCATCGCTTTCCTGCATACACTGACGGATGGCTATACGTTAAAATAAGTTTCTTTATTTGCAATTACCATACGTTTAATAAAATCATTCGTATCTTTAGTTTATCAAACAGATGAAAAAGTTATCCATTCTCATTTTATCATCTATTCTCTTTCTTGTCTGCTGCAAACGCAATGCCATCGAAGATGAGCCATTCTATTATTCTTCCGAAGCTGAATTCATCGCCAACAATGATGGCTTGTCAGACACGGCACTTATCGGTAAACTTATTTTCTTTGACAAGAATCTTTCTGAACCTGCAGGTATAAGCTGTGCCACCTGTCATTCTCCGATGACCGGATTTTCAGACCCCCTGCATACCTCTTTTTCTGCCGGCGTAGGAGGATTATTGGGCAAGCGAAATGCCTCTGCCATCAGTTATATGGTATTTGCGCCGAACAGACGAGCAGAGCTGGTGCGCGGTGCCTGGGAAATGGTAGGCGGTTTTTTCTGGGATGGAAAAGCAGAATTTCTCGACCAGCAGGCACTCTTTCCGCTGATCAATCCGCATGAGATGAACAACCCCGGATTCGGAGCGGTTTCTCAAAAAATAAAAAATGCAGCCTACTATCCGAAACTGGAAAAGTTATTCGGGAGTGCCGTGTTGGCTGACAGTCAGACCATCGTTCTGTATTCCGTTCTTTGCCTGCAAAAATTTCAGCAATCGCATCAGGTTAATACCTTCACCAGTAAATTTGATTTCTACCTCAAAGGTAAAGTGGCCCTGTCCGAACAGGAAATGCGAGGCATGACATTATTCAACGACACCACCAAATCCAAATGCAGCCTTTGCCATCTTACCACTCCGACCCGATATGCCACTACTTCGAAGATTGTATTTACCGATTATTCTTATGACAATATCGGATTGCCCAAACATCCCGATCAGTTGGGAATGCCAGTGGACAGCGGACTGGCCATCTTTGAAAGAAATGACCCGTTGGAAGTGGGCAGGTTTAAAACACCCAGCCTGCGAAATATAGCCATTACAGCTCCCTATATGCACAATGGAATTTTCAGCACACTAGAAGAGGTCCTGAAATTTTATAACGAGCGGGATACGAATCCTGATTTTATTCCAGAATACGCTCCTACCATGAACACGAAAGAATTGGGGAATTTGCATCTTACACAAAATGAGATGGACGACATCATTGCCTTCCTGAAAACATTAACGGACGGGTATAAAATACCTTAACAAGTCCCGGATTTTCTTTGTAAAATTAAAATACCCCGTTAAGTTATAATATTGCGGTAACCCCGAAAAATTATACCAATTTGAATTACAAAATAGACCAATTTTATAACACATAGATACATAGAAAATTTATATAGCAATACGTTCTGCAGTATATACTAGGTCTGTTAAAGTTACACATAGGTGTACACAAAGCGTACGCCTATGTTTTTCTATTATTTCCAAAACGAATTCTTCTGTCTTTTATTCTTTGCATCTGGGGCCTATGTGCCTATGTGTTTGGAAAAATGACTGTGTTTTTGGGTTTGAATATTATGTCTATTTGATATTAAACTGTCCAGGTGGTAAGGCCTTCTGTCGTCAGTGTATAGGGCTTTACTTTACCACCCAGCGTATTGAGTTGCTCTATCAGTTTATACTTATGGATGTACGGTGCATAAAAAATCATGAATCCGCCGCCACCTGCGCCGGAAATTTTTCCGCCTGTGGCTCCTGCTTTTAATGCTGCTTCATAAATGGCATCAATGGAAGGATTGGAGATCCCTTCTGCCATTTGTTTTTTGTGCATCCAGCCATCGTGTAATATTTTCCCGATATTATCCACTTCCCCTCTTAATATCGCTTCCTTCATCAGTATGCTTTGTTCTTTCAACTGATGCATGGCTTCAATGGAGGATGTTTTTTTCGCATTCACATTATCCGCCTGTTGCTGTATGATTTCTGAAGACAGTCGGGACGTTTGCGTATAAAACAGCACCAGATTATGTTCCAGTTCATGCAGGTATTTGGATTTGATGCGCAGCGGATTGACAATTACTTTATCGTTGGCATAAAACTCCATATAATTCACTCCTCCAAATGTAGCGGCATACTGATCTTGCTTGCCACCCGCCATCTTCAGGTCTTCCCGTTCAATAGAATAGGCCAGATGGGCAATATCATATTCTCCCAATGGCAACTTCAGCCACTCCACAAAAGCACCCAGAATGGCAACCACCAGCGTGGAAGAAGAACCAAGTCCGGATCCCGGAGGAGCATCCACATAGGTATTGATTTCAAAAGATAAGGGCTTCTTTATAAAGTCTTTTACAATTCGGTTGTACACTCCTTTCGCCAAATCCAGTTTCCCGTCTATAGGCAACTGCTCTGCACTTTGAAATTCGATGATTTCATTTCTGTCAATCGCATGGAGGACAATCTTGCCGTCATCACGGGGTTTTATGGAAGCATAAGCATACAGGCTGATGGTTGCATTGAGAATGGCTCCCCCGTAAATATCGGAATACGGCGATACGTCGGTGCCACCTCCTGCCAATCCAATACGTAAAGGTGCTTTGGAACGAATAATCATAAGGCAAATTTACGATTTACGTTTTATGATTTATGATTTTGGGCAATTTATTAATGCATTAGAGGAAGCTCTTCACTTTCTCTGCCATCACTTTCCAGCTGTATTTCTTTTTTTCTTCTAAAATAGTATGGATAAAATCTGATTCTTTATGTTCGCTGTAGAATCTTAAAATAGCTTTGGCCACTTCATTTTCATCGGGGGCTACCACAAAACCCACTTTATTATTCGGAACGATTTCCGGCAAGCCGCCCACATTCGTCACCAGCATCGGTTTGTTGAAATGATAGCAGATTTGCGTCACGCCGCTTTGCGTGGCATGTTTATATGGTTGCACCACCATATCTGCCGCACAAAAATAATTGACCACCTCATCATCCGGAATAAAGTGCGTATGTAATTCGACTTTTTCTTTCAGGTCAAGTTCCCGTATCATCTGTTCGTATTCCTCCTGATTGGAATAATATTCACCTGCAACAATTAACCGAATATCACTGTTTCTCAGTTCCTCTTTTGACATTGCTTTCAGCAAAATATCCAGTCCTTTATAATCCCTGATTAAACCAAAAAACAAAATGTATTTTTTCGAGGTATCCAATTTTAAATGTTGCAACGCCTCCGCTTTTGAAACGGGTGCGCCATAGTTATCAAACAACGGATGTGGGCTCAACAGACGTGGTTTTTGAGTGTCAAAAACACTTAAATCATTATATACGCTGTCGCTCATTGCAATGAAAGCATCCACGCTGTTCACAAAATAGGTGGTGAACAGCTTATCCCCGATACGTTTCTCATGCGGAATAATGTTATCCAGAATGGAAACAATTTTAGTGTGCTTGTTTCTTTTTACAATCCGGCAGATAGTACCCAGACAGGGTGCCATAAATGGCAGCCAGAATTTCACCACCAGTATATCCGGTTGTTGCTTTTTGATTTTCAAACCGACTTTAATCCAGTTGAACGGATTAATGGAGTTAACCGACACTTCGATGCTTACATCAGCAGGCTTAGGTAAGGATGAGTACTGGGTGGTGCCGGGAAATAAAAACTCCGGATACTGCAAAGAAAAGGTAACAATATGCACGTCATCCTGCTGTGCCGCAAATTCTCGTGCCAGCCGCTCATTGTAAGCCGCCAGACCGCCGCGCAGCGGGTGTGCCGATCCGAGCATGGTGATTTTCATCCCTGCAAAATAAATTCTGCTATCTTGTCGCCGACAGCAGAGGTGCTGTATTGTCCTTTATTGATATCTTCCGTTACGATATTTTCCTGCATCGCTTTATCGACTGCCTGAACAATCACCTTGCTTTCTTCCACTAAGCCAAAACTATATTCCAGCAACATGGCGGCGGATAGAATGGTCGCCATCGGGTTGGCTATGTTTTTTCCGGCTGCCTGTGGGTACGAGCCGTGAATAGGTTCATACAATGACACCTTATCTCCAATGGATGCGGAAGGCAAAACACCCAAACTGCCTGCAATCACGGAAGCCTCATCGCTGATGATATCGCCAAACAGGTTTTCCGTCAGGATGACGTCAAACTTAATGGGTTTGGTAATCACCTCCATAGCGGCACTATCAATATAATTACACTCGAGTTCTATTTCCGGAAATTGTACGGCATATTCCGTGACCGTCTCGCGCCACAGGCGGGAGGTGGCCAGTACATTTGCCTTATCTAAAAGTGTTACTTTTTTCTTTCTGTTTCGTGCAAACTGAAATGCCTTCTCTGTAATACGCAGAATCTCCTCTTTGGAATATACACAAGTATCGTAGGCGATGGATCTGTCTTCACTTCTGCCGCGTGGTTTTCCAAAGTAGATTCCCGATATCAATTCACGCACCACAACAAAATCAACCCCTTTAATCCGTTCATGTTTCAATGGAGACGCATCCAGTAAGGCATCGTAACTTTTCACCGGACGAATATTCGCATACAGCCCCAGGTTGCTGCGCATCTTAAGCAAGCCCTGTTCCGGTCTCACTTTTGCCGTAGGGTCATTATCATATTTCGGATCGCCGATGGCACCAAACAAGATGGCGTCGGCATTCATACACAATTCATGCGTTTCATCCGGATAAGGATTGCCTGTTTCATCTATGGCTGCCGCTCCTATCAGACCGTAGGTATATTCAAACTCATGCCGGTATTTTTGCTCAATGGCTTTTAACGCTTTAACGGCCTGTTCAATAATTTCAGGACCTATACCATCGCCCGGTAATACTGCTATTTTTTTCTTCATACTTCAAAAATAATCAAGATTATATGATAAATTATTTATGTGGTGTTATTAAATTTATATAGATAGGGCCTTATGTTAAAAGCAGCAATTTTTCCTTTGTTACTTATCATTGGATTTGCACATGCAGATAAATTGCCTGTTGGTACAAATGAATTTGAACAGGCCCAAGCCTATTTTGGGAAAGAAGATTATTACAAGTCGCTTGTACTCTTTACCCAACAACTCAAGGAGTCAGCCTCCCAACAACAGCAATCAGAGGTTGCGGAAACCTTATCCAGGATATCTGAATGTCTGTTACAACTCAAACAATACGATGCACTGGACAAGACTCTGTCAGTCAGCAAACCATTTGCTCAGCGGCACAATGCCATTGCCTACCGGAAGCTGCTTTTGACGGAAGGGAAATATTGGATTGATAAGGGAAAATATGATACCGCCATTCATTTACTTACCAATATATCTGTACCCGGCAGCGACAAAGACATATCCGCCGAAAGAAAATTATTGCTGGGGGACGCCTACTTCCGTTTAGACTCGTTCGTTATCAGCAAATCGCTGTTCGAAGAAGTATATGCCACCACGGAAGATGCTCTGCTGAAAGCAAAAGCATGCAACCATATTGGCAGCTGGTATTACCTCGAATCTGAATTTGACACGGCATTCATCTATTATGAAAAAGCCTATGAGATTTATCAAAGAAAATTAGGAAAACAACACACGAAGACGGCTCAGGTAATGTTTAACCTCGGACTGCTGGCCGGGCAGCGCGGCGACTACTACACATCTCAACAAAACTTCAGGGAAGCGCTCAGGATTTATCAATTAAAATTCGGGGAACTTCATCCCAGAACGGCAGAAGCTTATGCCGCCCTTGGCGGCGTTTATCTGAACACAGACAACATAGAGAAAGCCATTTTCTATTTTAAGAAAGACAAAGCCATTCTTGAAAAACTGTATGGCAGCAGCCAGCCGGATATCATTTATAGTTACCTGAATTGCGGAACCGCTTATTACTATCTGCAGGAATATACCAACGCAGCTGCTCAGCTAAGAAAGGCTGCCGAGCTAACAGAATTTTTTTACAGCAAACAGCACAACCTCTATAGCCAGTGTATCATTGAATTATCAAAAGTACTGACAGAAAGAAAACAATACCTGGAAGCGGAGTTAAAGCTCAAAGAGATTATCCGCTTTAATGTAGAAACAAGAAATGAAACTATAGCAGATGCTTATTATCAGTTGGGAAATAATTACCTGATGCAAAAGAAGACAACAGAAGCATCGTTCTATTTTTCAATGGCAGATGAGTTGTATCAGGAAATTTATGGCAAAAACAACATCTACTCCATAGATGCGCTGACAGGATTATCCAATGCCTGCTTGCAGGAAAACAATCCGTTAAAGGCGCTGGAATATGCGAATGCGGCATTAGGACATACCATGTCTGGGCGGAAAATCATCCATCCCTACGACCATTGGGAATGTGTTCTACAAACACTTAAATGTAAAAAAGCTTTATTACTGCCATCCCCTTCAGACAAACGTACAGTAAAGGCTGAAATTGCGCTCATCAAGACAACCATTCGGGAAGCCAATAAAATTAAACAAACGTATTACTCTTCCGGCAGCCGTTTATATTATTCTCAAAAAATTACCCAACTCAATGAACTGGGAATTTTCTTTCTCACTCACTATTACAAAACACCGGATACCTATTTTATTCAGAATCTGCTGTTCTTTTCCGAAAACAATAAAGCCAATCTGCTCCGAAGCAGGATTGCCGACTATACCTCGAATGAAATATTGCCCGCAGGGGAACAGGTGCAATCGGAAAAGATTTTAGGGAAACTGAATTTCTTTATGCTGAAACAGGAGAACAGCGATATAGAATCCGCCGAGTTAAATGATTCCATCTTATTTTATCAAAATGCTTATGAGGAATTCTCCAAAAACATAGAACGAAAATATCCTAAAATATATGCATTAAAATATGGGGAAAAACAACTGACCGCTCATATACTCCAACAGCAGATGCAGTCCGGACAAACAATACTTTTATACATGAACGACGGAGAAAACTATTATTGTATTGCGATTTCAAAAACAAACATCACGTATAAGAACTGCGGGACTAAAAAAAGCATCGATTCATTGGCAACAAAACTAAACACCTCGATTCTTCAGAAAAAATATGATACGGGTACCGGTTTCTCTTTATACAGGCATTTACTCCCAATGCATTTGGAAAAAGAACTTATTATTGTTCCGGATGAAATACTGCAATCCCTTGCTTTTGATGCATTGGTTCGTCAACCCAACACGACAGATTATCTGATATATAACCATTCTGTCCTGTATGCATTTTCCGCAGGCACTTACTTCAACTACCCTAAGACAGATGACAACCATACCATTCTTTTTTATGCCCCCGATTATACCTCGACGGCATTCGCGCCATTGAATACCAAAGAAGAACTGAACACCTTGAGCGCTTATTCCCGCTTTGAAGCAAGAACGGGAAAAGGGGCCACCAAAGAGTCCTTTATTGAAAAAACCACCAACACGGGTATTGTCCATATCACTGCCCATATCCAGGTGGACACCATTACGCCATTGTCTTCTGCCCTGGTTTTTCAGCCGGAGGGCAACTACCTGTTATCTATCAGCGAAATCTGGAAACTGAATATCAATGCTCAGCTCATGACCATTGCGGCCTGCAGAGGCAATTTTGGCAGGCAGCAAGGTGGTGAAGGAATGCAAAATTTCTCCTGGGCATTTCATTATGCCGGTGCAGATAACGTATTATCTACCCAGTGGAACGCCTCTGATAAGTCGACCGGAAAAATACTCAGCACATTTTACCAGGCACTCTTCTCCGGTGCTGCCAAGTCGGAGGCATTGCGATTTGCGAAGATAAATTATATACGAAACTCGGATGCCATTGGGTCGCAACCCTTCTATTGGGCCAATTATACGTTATATGGCAACAGCCACCCGATTCATCTTTCTTCAAATTTTTTATCAAAATTCTGGTGGATTCCGGTTATATTTTTCTTTGTTTGCTATCTTGCACTGGTAAGCATTCAAAGAATCAACAAGAAACGTACCTCATGAACCTATATAAAGTAATATGGCGGGAATTGCTCAGATACATGTTTCTGTTCTTTATTTTAATGCTCACGGGAACGGCAGGCTATATGTTCCTGCAACATTATTCCTTTCTGGATGCCCTTTACATGACCATCATCACGCTGGCATCCGTAGGATACTCGGAAACCAAACCGCTGGATGGTGCCGGAAAAATATTTACCATCCTGCTGATACTGGCCAATTTAGCCATCCTTACGTTTGTGATCACTAAAGTATCCCGGTTTTTATTTGACGGGGAATTCCGAAAACTATTTAAACAACTATCCATGCAAAAGAAAATAGACCTGTTAAGAGGCCACGTCATTGTATGCGGCTGCGGGCAAAACGGACTGGAAGCCATCAAGGAGCTTAAGAAAACCCACATACCGTTTATTGCGATAGATAAGAACGAAAAGGCACCGATTGATGAATTTGAATACTTTTTGTTTGACGACGCCACCAAGGATGAGGTGCTGCTAAAGGCAGGCATTAAACATGCCGGGCATATCTTAATCACCACGCCCAGCGATGCAGACAATATGTTTGTTGTGCTGACGGCAAAAGAGCTGAATCCGGAAATCACCATTGTCAGCCGGGCTATGAAAGACTCATCTGTGAAGAAATTAAAGGCTGCCGGCGCTGACAACGTCATCATGCCGGACAAACTGGGTGGGGTGCACATGGCCAACCTGGTGTTATTCCCGGACGTAAAAGAGTTTATTGATGAGATGAGCACGTATCAGAATAACGGATGCGCCATCAGGGAGCTGATTCCCCTAAAATCCCAAAGCCTTCAGAGCATCAACTCCTGGTATGTATGCGGCGCCACCATACTCGGTATTAAACAAAAATCAGGGGATTACATTATCAATCCGGCACCGGATTATACCATACAATTATCAGACAGGATTATTGCCATCGGCAGTAAAATCCAGCTTGAAGACCTGAAAAAAATTATCTGATTTCCCTTTATATTCTGATTTTTCAGCTCTACCTTTAAAGTATGTTGCTGCCGTTAGAATATCATTTTCCGGAAAGGACACTGCCTGCCAGACAACTGGACAAGTTGCTGGCAACCGGTTATTTCCGTACCGGCAACTATCTGATGCGCACAAGGGTTTTGTATTTCAATGATGAAGTACTCAACACTCTGCACATTCGTGTTCTGCTGAACGGCCATGAATTTTCAAAAAGCCTTCGTAAAATCCTGCGAAAAAACAACGAACGGTTTACCTATAACATACAGCCATATAACATTACGGTAGAAAAGGAAATGCTGTTCAAGGAACATCGCAAACGGTTCAAGGGAAATGCATCTTCCAGTATTTCAGCCTTTTTATTTGACAATTTCAACAAACATATTTTCAGCACTTACGAAATCAATATTTACGACAACGGCAAACTGGTCGGCTATAGCTTTTTTGATATCGGTATCAACAGCATGGCGAGTATCATTGGTATCTTTGACCAGCAATACGAAAAATACAGCTTAGGCATCTATACGATGCTGCTTGAAATGGAATACGCCAAATCCATCCAGCTGAAATATTATTATCCCGGATATGTAGCATACGAACCTTCTCAGTTTAATTATAAGCTGCGTCTCGCCGACTCCTTTGAGTTTTACGACTGGTATACCAAACGATGGATCTCTTTTGAAAAAAGACATAAGAAAACCAAAGTCAACGACTTCTTTACCCAAAAGATGCAGCAGGCCGTATCCTGGCTGAATACGTTTAAGCTGCCGTATAAGGAATTGTTTTATCCTTACTTCTATATGGGGAGTATGTACCCGAAGTCTGATTGTGTAAAAGGAGTGTACCATCTGCAGATTCAGGATTTTGATATTGAAGGCCTGTATTATATTGTGGAATTTGAACCGGAAAAGATGGAACTGATTCTTACGGGTGTGACCATACACAAATACCAGTTTGAAGAATACATCGACTTCGGTGATACCTATGATGACAAAAAATGGAAACGTGTGTTGCTGTATCTTCATCCGCAGATTGTGATACACAACGAATTTGAACTCTACGCCGGCTACATCTTTCTGCAGGATTTATTTAAACAACATCTGCAACCTCCGCCGGTTCCCGGGAACCGTTTCTAATATGCTGTATGAGGTATATTCTCTGAGTATTTTTAGTATATTCACACATGGATTTGATGGAAATGATTCCGCGAGCACAGCGGGTAATGAAGTATTACAACATTACTTTCTTAACGCCTAAAGAATGGGCAACACTTATCCAGTACGGCTCCCTGAAGTCCTACAAAAAGGGAGAAAACTTTATCAACGCCAACAACCTGAATACTAAGATTGCCTTCATTTTAAAAGGAGGGTTTAGATTTTTTTATGAAAAGAATGACAATGAGATTACCTGTCTGCTGGCATTTGAAAACGGACTCATCGGCAGTTTTGAATCAAATATCCTGAAACAACCCTGTACACAAACAATACAGGCCATCGAAGACAGTGAACTGTTCATCATCGACTACAAAGATTTAGAGGCGCTGTACGACAGAAGCCCGAAATTTGAACGGGTAGGCAGGCTCATCCTGGAGTATTATCTGGCCTTTTTACAGCAGCGTATTACCTCTTACCTACTGGACACCCCTGAGGAACGCTATATGCGCCTGATTCGTGAAACACCGGATTTGCTGAACAGGGTTCCCTTGCAATATATTGCTTCGTATATCGGCGTTACGCCTGTATCACTGAGCAGAATACGGAAACGAATTTTGAAGAAATAAGGCAACAGGTGACAACATTATCACATCAGCTAAACATTCTCACACCTCCACACTATTATTCTTAGCCACTTCGCCCATAAAGATGCCTGCATCAGTCATGGTACGCTTGCCGGTAGCAAAATCAACAGCCACCAAACCAAAGCGATAGTACTGCCCTATATTCCATTCGTGGTTGTCCATGGTGCTCCAGTGAAAATAGCCTTGTATCGGAATGCCGTCCTGCTGTGCTTTATACACCCAGCCCAGATATTCTTTGATGCTTTCGATACGCACTTTCGGGTCGTGCGTACAGATGCCGCTTTCCGTAATAATGATGGGCTTCTTTGTTTTCTTCCAGTAGCGATGAAAGATGTCATAAAATCCTTTCGGATCGTACTCCCACATCAGGTCGGTTCTCCTGCCTAATTTTTTCAACTGCTCACTATGATTCATGTTATCCAGTGGCAAGGGGCGGAACGACATTTTGGCATAGTAACTGAGTCCCTGAAAATCCTGTTTTAAGAAATGGTTGTGGCAATATTCCATAAACCACCAGTCAAAAATACCGGCTAAAATATGGCCAGGAAAAATTTCGCCTTTGAACTGTACGGTATTGAACGATATACCTACCGGCGCTTTTGATTGCTGCTTGATGATGTCATAAGCTTCTTCGTGTGCCCTTCCGATTTCTTTCAACACGCGTCTTGCCAGGAATAATCTTCCTTTTTTAAACGGCGGAAATTCTCCGGTGAGCCAGCCGTTCGACACATATACATTCGGTTCATTGAACGTATTCCAGGTGTCGACCAAGTGCCCGAAGGTATTGACACTTTTCTGCACAAAATCCAGCCACATCTTTCGGTTGCCCTCTTTTTCCCAGCTTCCCTCCTTCTCAAACCACAATGGGTTGGTGAAATGATGCAGCACCAGCATGATATGTTTGCCACGGCGTTTCAATTCTTCCATAAACCGCAAGTAAGATTCCACTTCTTTAGGATCAAATTCCGCAAACGGCGCCTTCTGCAGTTTTGCCCAGTCGTGGCTCATCCTGTATCCGTTGCTCAGCTGGCATATGTATTCCAGGTCCTCGTCACGGTGCAAATCATGCTGAGAGCATTTATCGAAAGTAGTGCCATCTTTGCACTTCAGTCCTTTCCAGTTATTTTCTGATGCTGTTTCAATCTGATAGGCTGCCGTAGAGGTGCCCCAGATAAATCCTTCGGGAAATTGTAATTTCATTTTGATAGTAATTAGACATTGGTCAACAGTCAATCTATAAAAACTATTGTCTATGGCTATAGACTATCAACCGACAAACAAATATACTAAACAATTTTACGTTAAAAATCTTTTTAACTTCGCAGTAGTTCAAATGATAGAAAATTCAAGTCCTAAAAATCGTGTCAGGGTTTCCAATAAAAAAAACCTGCTGGAAATCCGCATTCCCTTAAAAAAAAACACGAAGGCATTGGTGGCGATGATTTTTGCCACGCTGGTATGGATTTTTGCTTTATTTATCCTGGTGGGTATTACCCTCAAACACACCACCCACTTCTGGATTGAATTTGGATTAATCATCGCCATCTTAGGTTGGTTTGCACTGGGAATGGCAGGCGCGAGTTTTTTTGTATGGTTATTTTTCGGCAGGGAACGGATTTTACTCAACAAGGAATTTTTTATCACGGATAAACCGCTTGTTTTCTTTTACCGCAGAAATTTCTATGATGTAAAAGACATCCGAAACATCCGTACAGATGTGGAAATTTATAAAGCCAACAGAAACGGCAACTGGATAGATGAACAACGCACCGTGATAAAATTCGATACATCAACGAAGCTGGTGACATTTGGAAGGGGTGTCACAAAAGCGGAAGCGGAATATATTTTACTGCAACTGGCACAATCTCCGTACCTGGACAAGATTCAATTTGCCGTTGAGCATCGCATTTAATTAAAGCAATGCTTTCCCCAGTCTGTTTATGATTTGCAGCCTGATATCTGCTTGTTGGTCTTTTTTGGCTCTTTCTTCAAAATAATATTTCATATTTCTGACGGCCTGCTTTGCTCCGGTTATTATAAAATCCGATTCTTCATATCGGGCAATATCGTTTAAAAACAATACCCCTTTTTCGAGAATGGAGGTGTTTGCAATTTGCAGGTATTCACTGAAAGACTTATAATTGGAATAGAATGTCCTGGCATTGTTCAGCCAGATGGCTTTCTTAAAGAATTCAAAATTATCAGCGACGGTATCTTTAAATATTTTTGCCACGGCCATCAGCAAATCCGGATTTTCCGTTTCAGACAACTTGGTGGCGTAGGCATACGCCTTTGATTTATTGTACAAATTCAGATTGTTTAATGCCAGTGAAAGCATACTGATGGATGAATCGCTGTTGAGTACATGTTCGAGTAAGGCCAGGCTTTTATCTTTCTGGATTTTCACCATCTTTGATAGCGCCTTTTCTCTTACCGCTGACTTTGAATCTGTATTGATTATTTTCTGCAATGTCAGCACCAGTTGTGACTTATCCGAAAATTTATCAGGATCGACCAAATTGACTGCATCCAAGCGAAGGTACCAGTTGTCATCCTGCAACGCTTTCAGAAAAACGCCCTGCACGGCTGCATTGTCTTTTTGTTTGTGTAGTAATGCTTCCAGTGCTTCCAGTTTATCCAGATACAGGGGAGCGTTGTAAAATTTATAAATATTTTCCGCTTCGCTCAGGTCTTCTGTCTTTTCGCAAGGTAGCACTTTATCCGCATCAAAATTGACCAGCTGAGGGGCGCTTGCGGCAGCAAAATAAAACGTCATCACCCTGTCCGTAATGTCTATGATTTTAGTTTCTTTCTTGCCATTGTTGTAGATATCCACCTTAGTAGGAATCCTAAATGTAGGCCCATCCGCGCTGGTTTGTGCCTGACGGACAGTCAACTCAATCGTCTTATTTTTTTCATCATAACGATGGGTGATATCCAGAATGGGATGTCCTTTATCCAGCCACCACTGATTGAAGAACCAGTTTAAATCTTCTCCGGAGACGTCTTCAAAGGCTTTGCGCAAATCAGACAATTCCGCGTTTTTGAATTTATGCTCATTGAGGTATTTATTCAACGACTTATAGAAGGCCTCGTCTCCTAAATAATTGCGCAACAGATTCAAAACACGGCCACCCTTCTCATATCGGATGGCATCAAACAGGTCATGCGCCTTGTCATAATAAAAATTGACGATAGGTTCATTGGTATATTTAACGGAATGCAGGTATTTTTTAAACGAACTGTATCCATAGGCATCGGCTTCATCTTTTCCATATTTATATTCCATCCATAAATACTCGGAATAATCCGCCATCGACTCATTCAGGGTGAGGTTTGCCCAGGACTCTGCCGTTACCAAATCACCAAACCACTGATGAAACAGCTCATGCGCGATAATATATTCGAAATTCAAATCAACCAGATCCTGTCTGTTGCACAACAGCTTATCATAATAAACAACAACAGATGAATTTTCCATAGCACCGGCGGTATAGTCACTCACTATCACATTAGACATCTTGTCCCACGGAAAATCTACTCCTAATTTTTGAGAAAAGAACTCCATCATTTCCGGCTGGTATTTGAATATCTCTGTCAGCGCATCTTTGTACTTTGGAAAGGTATAGTAGGAAACTTCCTTATCTCTCCATTTATCCGCGCTCTTGAAAAATTCGCCCACACACAAAAAGAACAGATACGGAGCATGCGGTTTGTCCTGTTTCCAATGGTCTGTTTTAGTACCGTCTTCGTTTTCTTTCGTATCAATCAATAATCCGTTGGAAAGGGAGGTAAAGTGTTTGTCTATGGTCACCCAAATTTCCTGCGTGGTCTTTTGGTTGGTGGCATCTATTGTAGGAAACCAGCAAGAAGACGACTCTTCCTCGCCCTGAGTCCAGAGGTGCATAGGCTTGTACGGATTTTTGTCTTCCACATCTATAAAATAGAGTCCTCTGCCATCATCCACCTGAGCGCTGTCTTGTGTGTAGGGCATCGCCACATAGTCAATCAGTATATCCAGCTGGTCGCCGGCAGTATAATATTTATCCAGTTCAATGCGCAGTTTCAACGTATCATAGCTATACTGGAGCTTTCGGGTGCCTTCCAGAGTCTTAAGCTCGACGGAATTGATGGCCATCCACTTGGCATCCAGCACCAGTTGCTTCTGATCATAAAAGTGGGGTTTCAGTTTTAATTCCGCCTTTCCGTATAATTTTTTTTCCTTAAAATCAGGCCTGACGGTAAGCTTTGTACTCATCAGGTCAAAAAATTTCTGATAGGAACCCTTATAGGAAGTAATGAGATTCTGAGGCGTAATCACCACCTCGTCTAACTGTTTAGAAAGCTTGATTTTGTTTCTTTTTTTAGGACAATTTGCACTTAACGAGGTGAAAATGAGTAATATAGATACGAACAAACAACTTTTATGCATGGACACTTATTAACATCTTTTGAAAAAGTAAAGGTAATGATTAAAGGCTAATTACTTAATATCGTGTTGTAATATGAAAAGGATAACAGCCATCAACCATTGGTTGTTCAAACATAAGAAATATTACAACCAAGTAGAAATGACCCAAATCAATAATTAACAAGCCCGATGAAATACAAAGTTTTTTACCAGCAGGACAAATCACATGAAATCGAACTGGACAATGAGCAAATAAAAATCGACGGAAAGCCGACGGAAATTGACCTGGTGAAATTACTCGATCATAAGTTTCATATTCTGGAAAACCACAAATCCTACAATCTGGAAGTCATACATGCGGATTACAGCCTCAAGCGGTTCTCCATCAAGGTTAACAACAATATCTATGACCTGAACCTGCAAACCGAATTAGACACCTTGCTGGATAAGATGGGTATGTCGGCCGCCGGTTCCGAAAAAATGGAAAATGTAAAAGCACCCATGCCCGGTCTGGTGTTGGATGTACTGGTAGAGAAAGGGCAGTCTGTGCAAAAAGGCGATAATCTGCTGATACTGGAAGCCATGAAGATGGAAAACATCATAAAGGCCAGCGGAAACGGTGTCGTTAAAAGCATTCATATAAACAAGAAAGATGCCGTCGAAAAAAATCAACTGCTGATTGAGATGGAATAATGGCACCATTGCCCCGCCTGTATCGGGCAGGCCGAAAAAACTCCCTTATGGGGTGCTGGATTATAAAACACTACTATGCATTTAGTTTCTGACGAAATAGAAAAATATATCGACGCACACACTTCTGATGAAAGTGCTGTTCTGCAGCAGCTGAACAGGAAAACACATGCGGATGTACTGATGCCTCAGATGCTGAGCGGAAAGGTTCAGGGCCAGTTCCTGAAATTCATCTCCCGCATGCTGCAACCGAGACGTGTCCTCGAAATTGGAACCTATACCGGCTATGCCGCCATCTGCCTGTCGGATGGATTAACGGATGACGGAAAACTTTTCACAATAGATATCAATGAAGAATTGGGGGAATTGGTAAGAACGTATATAGATAAGGCCGGACTAAGCGATAAAATCATCCCTATCATCGGAGATGCGCGCGAAGAAATTACGAAACTGGATGAAACATTTGACCTGGTATTCATCGATGCCGACAAGCAGAATTACAGCAACTATTACGATCTCGTAATTGACAAAGTACGCAGCGGCGGATTCATCCTGGCGGACAACGTACTTTGGAGCGGCAGGATTATTGATGAAAAAAAAGATAAAGACACGCAAAAATTAGCAGAATTTAATACCAAAGTACAACAAGATAACCGCGTAGAGAACGTTATTATTTCCATACGGGACGGCATCATGATGGCACGGAAAAAATAAGAAAATGAATCCACTGAAAAACCTATTTACATTATTATCCTTACTGATTGCTCTTACAGCCACTGCACAGAAGAAAGATTCTTCTGCCATTGTCGCTTATATTCAACAATATAAAGACATTGCCATCTCCGAGATGAAACGTGCCGGCATACCGGCCAGCATCACGCTGGCGCAGGGCATCCATGAGAGCAGCTTCGGGACCAGTTACCTGTCCACCAATACGAATAATCACTTCGGCATCAAATGCAAAAAAGAATGGACAGGCAAAACCTTTAAATATACGGACGACGCACCGAATGAATGTTTCAGGGTATATGATAAAGTCGAAGATTCCTACAGAGACCACTCCGATTTTCTCCGGTCGCGTAGCTGGTACAATGATTTATTTGCATTGGAGATTACCAACTACAAGGGCTGGTCATACGGACTGAAAAAAGCAGGATATGCCACCAACCCAAAATACCCGGAAATATTAATAAAAACGATTGAGGATTTTGAACTGTACGCCTTTGACAAAGGAGAGCTCCCATCCTATTTGCAACCCGCAACAACTCCGGTGGAGAACGAACTGGCAACGGACGAGCAAATTATTGAAAAAACGGGAACCGCACCGGATGCGCCCAAAGCAGCTGTCGAAGAAAAAAAAAATCCGATTGTAAACCCCGTTAAGCCGGCTCCGGTTATTACTCCCGATTTTACTAAAAAAGTCAATAAGAAAATCAGCAAAATCAATAAGGTAAAATGCGTTAAACTCTATAAAGGAGAAACACTGGAACTGATTGGTAATGTACTGCGTATTGAAAAAGATGATTTACTGGCATATAACGACTTAAAGGATGATACACAGCTAAAAGAAGGGCAGGTTATTTTTATACAACAAAAGAAAAATAAAAACAAAGAAGGCACCTACAAAGTAAAGGCAGAGGATAACCTGTGGAGTATCTCGCAGAAAAAAGGGGTCCGTCTTGCCGCGTTATTAAAGCGTAATAAACTGTCTGAAGGAGAAGAACCGGCACCCAAAGCAACTATTTATCTGAAAGGAAAGGCGAAAGTAAAACCGGCCATCCGTGAAAAGAAAGACAGTGCTGACACACCGGTATTAAAAAACAATACGACGACCAAGCAACAAGCAACTACCAACGTTACTGAAACGATTGTACGGGCTAAAGACACCCTCTATCCACCGGTGCATCTTTCCGAAAAATATGTCATCGACAGCAACAAGGTGCTTGGATGGGAGAGCGACACGAAGCTGCTGGAGAAAACCGGCAACGATACCTTTCCCCGAAAAGAGCCCACTGTACAGATACCGATATCCATTCCGGTTCCTGCAAATCCCGGCAGGTCCGAATCTGTTTATGAGAGAGGGGTTGAGCCAACCGTATATCCCGCGGTAATTGATTATGACAACTTGCCGAAAAGCACCACCGGCATTCATACCGTCATCAAAGGAGATACGATGTATAATATTGCGAAGCGCTATAAAATTTCCGTACAGCAATTGATGGAATGGAATAATTTATCGGAACAAACCGTTAAATTAGGGCAACAATTAAAAATTCAGCCTTAACGTGCAAACCATCCATATCAAAGACAAGCTTTTCCATCAGTACATCACCGATGAAGAGATACAACTACGCATCAACTCAATTGTAGAGGAACTGTCTCATAAGTTCAGGGATAAGAACCCGGTATTTGTGGTGGTTCTGCGGGGAGCATTCATGTTCGCCTCCGACATCCTGAAGAAGTTTAATTACCCCTGTGAAATTGAGTTCGTCAAACTCTCCTCCTATGCCGGCATGCAGTCCACCGGAAAAATCAATGTCGCGCTGCCGCTCAAGGAATCCGTCATTACAGACCGCGATGTCATTATCATTGAAGACATCGTCGACTCGGGCCTGACGATGGATTTTTTCAAACACTACCTGGAAGGACAACACCCGAAATCCATCACACTAGTATCTCTGTTGTTCAAACCTCAGAACCTGCAAAAAGAGGTGAAAGTGGATATCGCCGGATTTATCATCCCGGATTTATTCGTTGTTGGCTATGGTCTGGATTATGACGGAGTCGGCAGAAATCTGAGTGCCATCTATCAGGTGGTATCCTGATTTTACTGATGATTTAAGTCCTCTTGCCAAATTTTTATTGAAAATCAATCCCTTACAAAAACCGCCAGTTTCTGCCAAAATTGGTTTCTTTAATGAAAAATTAATAAATAGACGAGTCAAACAAACACGCATATTGTTGTAATTCAATCAATTAAGAATATTGTCGGTCTGTCTAATAAATTTTCAAATTTTCAAATAAATCCGTATTTTTGCAGTCCTTTTTAAATCTACTAACAGGCAAGGCATGTCCGATTTATTCAAAGAATACAAAATTCCTCATGCCGGATTAAAAAAGGACATTCATGAGTTTTCTTATGAATTGACTGAAAAGTTCTTTGCCAATTTCGATAATGCACTCATCAATAAGTGCTCCATTCAGGTCAATATCACGTTCGATAACCGCCAGGAGCCTTATGTGATTGAAGTGGATTTAGACGGAACAGTTTGGGGAGAATGCGACCGATGTACAGGATCCATTCCATTGTCCATTCACGCTTCGTTCGTGGTGTATGTAAAATACGTTTATGACGAAAGCATGAAAGAACAGGAAGATGCAGAAATTATCTACATCGCCAAGGATGACAACAACATCGACATCACACAGTTCTTATACGACTATGTGCATCTCTCCATCCCTATTCACAAAATCTGTGATAACCCGGGAAAAACTGAATACTGCGACCAGGAAATTGTGCGCATATTGGAACAAAAGACAATTGAAAATACCACCGACCCCCGTTGGGCCGGTTTAGATAAATTAAAAGACAAATTAAATTAAACAACCATGGCACATCCTAAGCGAAGACAATCTACCACCAGACGCGACAAAAGACGTACACACTACAAGATGGAAACTCAGAACGTAATCACCTGCAAAGTGACCGGAGAAAGCCACTTGTCACACAGAGCCTATGTTTCCGGTAATGACTTATATTACAACGGAAAGGTATTAATCGAAGGATACGTAAAATAGTATTTAGTAACAAGTAGTAAGCAGTAAGTATTTTTACTTATAATGTACTACTTATAACTTACAACTCCAATGGCATCAACTTCAGATATCCGCAATGGCATGTGTATCAACTTCAACTCTGATATTTACAAAATAGTAGAGTTCCTGCATGTTAAACCCGGCAAAGGCCCGGCATTTGTTCGTACCAAATTAAAAAGCATCACCAATGGAAAAGTGGTGGACAACACATTTCCTTCCGGAATGAAAATAGATGAAGTACGGGTGGAACACCGTGAGTACCAGTTCTTGTACAAAGAAGGTGATTTGTATAATTTCATGAACAATGAAACGTACGAACAAATTCAAATCAGCGAGAAAATTATCAATGCTCCCGATTTTCTGGCAGAGGGCATGATGGTAAAAATCGCTGTGCGTGCAGAAGATGAATTGCCATTGACCTGCGAATTACCGGCTACCGTTACCGTAGAAGTGACCTATGCAGAGCCGGGCATCAAAGGAGATACCGCTACCAACACACTGCGCCCTTGCACCGTTTCCACCGGAGCAAAAGTAATGATTCCATTGTTCGTCAATGTTGGAGACAAAATAAAAGTAAACACCGAAACCGGTGATTATATGGAGCGCGTAAAAGCGTAATCATATCGGTTACCATACCAATTTAAAAAAGCTCCGCCGATGGCGGAGTTTTTTATTACTACCACGGTTATACTAAACTTGTTTCAGCGTCTAAAAAGATTTCTCCTTTCAGTCGAAATGACCAGCAAAATTCTCTATATTTGAATTATGGATATTACTCAGATTAAGAAACTCATCCAGTTATTGAACAACAATAATTTAGGGGAAATAACCGTCCGGGAAGGTGACACAAAAATCACTATCCGGCACAGAGATTATACCAAAGCGAGCGGGGTGGCACCTGCCGTTTCTGCACCTGCGGCAACTGTCAGCAACACACCTGTCGCGCCTGCCGAGACAACAAAAGCAGAAGCAGCCTTCGGAAATTTCATCACCATAAAAGCGCCCATGATAGGTACGTTTTACCGCTCAGCGGGTGAAGGCAAGGAGCCATTTGTAAAAGTGGGCGACAAAGTGAAGAAAGGCGATGTATTGTGCATCATCGAAGCCATGAAATTGTTCAACGAAATACAAAGCGAAGTCAGCGGTAAGATCGTAAAAGTAATGGTGGACAATGCACAGGCCGTCGAATACGACCAAGCGCTGTTTCTCGTTGAACCGGCTTAATTTCCACCCCCTTTAATTCCCCCGCCAGCGGGGGACAGGGACCGCAGTATACACGTCGTTTCTTCATACAGATACGGTTTTTGCAACTTTTACAGCACTTACCGTTATTCATTCAACACTAATTATTGGGCTTGCACGGCACGTCTCCCCCCGGCGGGGGACAGGGACAGCAGTATACATTTCGTTTCTTCATTTAGATTCATTATTAGATCTTTTCACAGCTCTTACCCTTATTCATTCAGCACTAAATATTGGTGTCGCACGGCACGTCTCACCCTCCGGCGGGGGACTAAGGGGGTGGACAATTTCCGCTATTTTTCTCAAAATTGTCAATCCAATTTTCCAAAAACATCTTAACACCTTCCATCTGTCTCAATACTTCATTATTTGTAAAACGAAGCACCGTGAAACCGTATTCTTCTAATCTACGCTGTCTTATCTTGTCATTCTTCATTACTCTTTCATCCTGATGCGTGATGCCATCGACTTCTATAATCAACATCAGCTCCTTGCACATAAAATCAGCAATATAGTTCAACACCGGTCTTTGCCTCCTGAATTGATACCCTTTTAACCCTCTTGCCCTTAGGACATATTTCCATAAACATGCCTCTGCTTTTGTCATGTCTTTCCTCAATGCATTTGCATAAGGTTGAAGCTTTTTATTGTAAAAAAGGTTGTTGTGTTGGATATTTGTTTTCATAAATGTGATTTTCTTTCCACCCCCTTTAATTCCCCCGCCAGCGGGGGATATGGACAGCAGTATTCATTTTCGTCGCTACCATTGAGATACATTCTTAAGGTGATTTCCATAAAACCAACTAAAAATTTCAGTATTACTTTTTTGTACTCCACCCCTTAATCCACCGCCAGCTGGGGATATGGACAGCAGTATTCATTTTCGTTACTACAATTGAGATACATTCTTAAGGTGATTTACATAAAACCAATTCAAAAATTTCAGTATTACTTTTCTTTCCACCCCCTTAATCCCCCGCTAGCGGGGGACATGGACAGCAGTATTCATTTTCGTTACTACCATTGAGATACATTCTTAAGGCGATTTCCATAAAAACTTACGAAAATATCTGCACTGACCTATCTGGCTTGCACTGCCCCTATCCCCCGCGGGCGGGGGCAGGGGGTGGAAGGCAAAAGTTTGTAAAAAGTCCTCCTTAATTTCATAACTTAGCAATCCTATGTTCCAGAAAATCCTCATAGCCAACCGCGGCGAAATAGCCTTACGCATCATACGCACCTGCAAAGAGATGGGTATTAAAACCGTGGCCGTTTTTTCTACAGCGGATAAAGACAGTTTACATGTAAAGAGTGCAGACGAAAGTTTCTGCATCGGTCCGCCGGCCAGTAAAGATTCATACCTGAAAATGGACAGCATCCTGATGGCAGCGGAAATCACCAAAGCAGATGCGATTCATCCCGGCTATGGCTTTCTGGCGGAGAACTCCGTGTTCGCACAATTATGCAGTGAAAAGAATATCAAGTTCATCGGCCCCACCCCGGCACAGATCAATTCGATGGGCGATAAGATTACGGCGAAAGACACCATGATAAAAGCCAAAGTGCCTGTCATTCCAGGCTCTGAGGGTCTCATCACCGATATCGTAGTAGGCAAACTGCTGGCGAAAGAAATCGGCTATCCCGTTATTCTGAAAGCTACGGCTGGCGGCGGCGGCAAAGGTATGCGCATCGTGTGGAGTGAAGGAGAGTTTCAATCCAATCTGGAAAACGCGCAGGCAGAAGCAGGCGCGGCATTCGGCAATGCGGGTATGTATCTCGAAAAATATATCGAAGAACCGCGCCACATCGAAGTGCAAGTGGCCGGCGACCAATACGGCAATGCGGCCCATTTTTCGGAGCGCGATTGTTCCATACAACGCAGACACCAGAAACTGGTGGAAGAAAGTCCAAGCCCGTTTGTGGATGATGCCTTGCGCAAAAAATTAGGAGACGCTGCGAAGAAAGCAGTGAAAGCGATTAAGTATGAAGGCGTAGGCACGATAGAGTTTTTGGTAGACAAGCACCGCAACTTTTATTTCATGGAAATGAACACGCGTATTCAGGTAGAGCATCCGGTGACGGAAGAAGTGATTGGACTGGATCTGATACGTTTGCAGATAGAACTGGCAGCCGGAAAAAAACTGGAACAATCAGAATATTTTCCGCAGGGTTGCGCGATAGAATGCCGAATCAACGCGGAGAATCCGTTTGATAATTTTAAACCATCTCCCGGGAAAATTCTGAACTACCAGCCGAGCGGCGGTTATGGAGTGCGCATCGACTCGCATTTGTACAACGGCTATATCATTCCGCCGTTTTATGATTCCATGATTGCGAAGCTGATTGTGAAAGGCAATACACGTATTGAGGCGATAGACCGCATGAAACGCGCCTTGCACGAATTAAAAATTGATGGCATTAAAACCACCATTCCGTTTCACTTACAACTGATGGACAACGACGACTTCCGCAAAGGCAATTTCACGACGAAGTTTTTGGAAGGGTTTGAGATGAGTGAGGAGGAGTGATTAAAAAAAAATTAAACGGGTAAATACATGGAAGAAGTAATTTATAATAAATTACATGAGATCTTTAATGAGAATGCAAGTTCAAGTGAAAAAATAATTCAATTAGCTTATCTTCTATTCTTTGCTTTCATAGTTATATTAACTGTAAAAATCATATCAAAAATAATAGAACTAATTTTTGGTGTCTTTATAAAATATTTTAAAAGTATTGCAATAAATTTATTTACAAACTTAGGAAGATTTAGACTGGTTCTAATAAATGTGTTTATTATTAACGAGCTTGAAAGACTAATAAACAAGCAAGTGATTTATTTGTCATTATTAGAAGATAAAGACAGGCTAGAAGATGAAGTACATACAAGTTTATGGATGGGCATTAATACTTTAATTTATGGATCAATCTTGATAATAGTTATTTACTATATTTTTAATTACTTCAATACACAAGTTGACTATATAGCATTTATACCTGCATTTATTATTATGATATTAAACTTCGTCTCTTATTTTCTAACACATCTTAAACTAAAAAGATATTCCAAAAACATTTCTGATGCTCATACAGATTTAAATCAAAAATTTGAGATGTATTTAAATATGAAGAAATTATTCCTTCCAAAAAATAGACAATAGTAATCATCTGGCGCACGACAAATATCCATGAAGTCTTCCCTCTCCTATGTTGGTGTTCTTCACCAACAAACTACTGTCCAAATAAATTGTTGGTGACGTTTGCTGCGCTTTGGCTTCGCAAACTAAACACCAACAATGGCAGAAGGGAGGTCATACCACGATGAATATTATCCCAACCTCTCTTTCAGATATGTTCCGGTGATGCTTTCCTTATTTTTTACCAGATTTTCCGGTGTACCTTCAAATACCAGGTTGCCGCCTTCCTCGCCGCCTTTTGGCCCGAGGTCAACAATCCAGTCGGCACATTTGATGACGTCTATATTATGTTCCACCACCACCACGGTGTGACCGATTTCTATCAGCGCATTAAACGCTTTGAGCAATTTATGGATGTCGTGAAAATGCAACCCCGTCGTCGGCTCATCAAAGATGAACAGCACAGATTCTTTTATGCCGCCCTTCGTTAAAAACGATGCCAGCTTCACACGCTGTGCTTCGCCTCCACTCAAAGTGGAACTGCTTTGACCCAGATGCACATACCCCAGTCCCACATCCTGCAGCGGTTTCAGCCGGGTCACCACTTCCTTCTTTTCCTTAAAAAATTCGATCGCTTCATCCACCGTCAAATCCAGTATCTCCGCTATGTTTTTCTGGTTGTAGGTAACCTCCAGAATTTCCTGTTTGAACCGCCTGCCGTTACACACTTCACACACCAGGTGTACGTCTGCCAAAAATTGCATTTCTACCACCTGCTCGCCTTCGCCTTCGCAGGCGTCGCATCTGCCGCCCTCCACATTGAACGAAAAATGTTTTGCCTGATAGCCGCGGATTTTGGATAAGGACTGCACGGAAAACAAATCGCGTATCGCATCGTAGGCTTTGATATACGTCACCGGATTGCTGCGCGAACTTCTGCCAATCGGATTTTGATCTACCAGCTCAATTTTTTTAATCTTGTTCTTATAGCCGGTAATTTCTTTGAATAACCCCGGTTTGCCGCCAAATCCTTCGAGTTGTATTTTTAGATACGGATATAAAATCTGTTTGATGAGCGTTGTCTTCCCCGAGCCGGAAACACCGGTAATGACGGTCAGCGCATTCAACGGAATCCGGACATCAATATTTTTCAGATTATGCTGCTGCGCACCTTTGATTTCAATAAAATTAATCGGCTTACGTCGTTGTTTGGGTACTTCGATTTTTAGTTTACCCGTAAGATATTGCGTGGTTAAACTATCCGGATTTTGGATAATATCCGAGCTGTTACCGGCAAAGACAATCTTTCCGCCCAACGTACCGGCAAACGGCCCTACATCAATCAGATAATCCGCTGCACGGATGGCTTCCTCTTCGTGTTCCACCACAATGACGGTATTGCCCAAGTCACGCAGGTATTTTAAAATATTGATCAGCTTTCCGGTATCGTGCGGATGCAGGCCCACACTGGGTTCATCCAGAATATATAATGAACCGGTTAAATTGCTGCCCAGCGTTCTCGTCAGATTGATACGCTGCGACTCGCCACCGGACAATGTGTTCGAGAAACGATTCAACGACAGATAGTCTAAACCAACATCCACCATGAACTGCAGGCGGTTATTGATTTCCAGCAAAATGCGCGAAGCGATTTGTGTATCGTGCTTATCGGTTTTCAGTTGCGCGAAATGTTCGTACAGATTCTTTATCGTCATCTGCAATAAATCGCCAATCGATTTATCTCCCACTTTCACATAGTCCGCATCCGGTCGCAGGCGTGTGCCATTGCATTGGTCGCAGGCAGTGCGTCCTCGGTATTTCGCCAGCATCACGCGATACTGGATTTTATACGTCTGCGATTCCACATCTTTGAAAAAATCGCGGATACCCTGAAAATGAGCGCTGCCATCCCACAGCATTTTGTATTGCTCTTTGGTTAATTCCGCTATCGGTTTATGAATCGGGAAATCACCCTTTGGCGCACCTTTGATGAGTTGTTTTTTCCACCAGCTCATCACCTCGCCTTTCCAGCAAACCACGGCATCTTCGTAGACCGACAAACGTTTATTGGGTATCACCAAATCGTGGTCGATACCCAGGATAGTACCAAACCCTTCGCATTTGCTGCAGGCTCCGTAAGGAGAATTAAAATTAAAAAATTGAGAGGATGGCGCTTCAAACTGCATACCATCCAGTTCAAACCGATTGCTGAATTCTTTTTTGTGTTTGCCGGGCATATCCAGAACACAATACCCATCGCTCTCCGAAAATGCCAGGTTCACCGAATCTGCGATACGGTATAAATTCTCTTCCGAAGGTTCTGCCGTTATCCTGTCAACTAAAATATAAAGCCCTAAATCCCCTGAAGGGGACTTTTTACTTTCCTTTAAAATATCAGATTTCCCCTTCTCCCCTTTAGGGGTCTGAGGTAATTGATAATCTTCAACTCTGACCACTTCGCCGTCAATCAGCAAACGTTGTATGCCATCCTGCAATAAAGTCTCTATTTTATTTTTACTGATTTCTTTCAGCGGAGAAAGTATCTGAATTTTCGTAGCGGCATCCAGGGTTTTGATATAATCAATGACATCCGACACTTCTTGTTTCTGTACCAGCTTATTGGAAACAGGCGAATAGGTCTTGCCTATTTTTGCATACAGCAACCTGAGGTAGTCGTATATTTCCGTCAGCGTGCCTACGGTGGAACGCGTAGTACCGGTAGTGGTTTTCTGTTCTATGGCAATGGCCGGAGAAAGCCCCTTGATGTAATCGACATCGGGTTTATCCATGCGGTTCATGAATTGGCGCGCATAGGATGACAATGATTCCACATACCGTCTCTGGCCTTCTGCATATAAGGTATCAATGGTTAAGGAAGATTTGCCGGAACCCGAAACACCGGTCACCACCACCAGCTGATTGCGCGGTATTTCTACATCAATATTTTTTAGATTGTGCGTGCGCGCACCCTTTATTTGAATTTTTGACTCCCTGTTTATCGTTATATTTTTGCTTTTTGTCATGAATTGGTATGCATTTTGCGTTAAATACTGTTAATGACAATACTTAAATCGTTTTTGTTTATTAATCTTGAGAATAGTTAACCCACATAACACAATAATCTATTGAACAATATTTACATGACATCAGCAAATTGTTTAACACGCAAAAACTTGACACCATGTACCCTATTGTTCAAACCGACAACGAACTCATCCAAAGATATATAAACGGGGATGAAAATTCACTCAACTTATTGTTGAATAAACACCAGCGGAAGATTTTTTCGTTCATTTTGATGCGTGTCAAAGACAGGGCTTTGTCGGAAGATATTTTCCAGGACACCTTCTTCAAGGTAATCGACAGCCTCCGAAATGGCAAATACAATGAAGAGGGCAAATTTCTGCCCTGGGTCATGATGATTGCCAACAACTTATGCATGGACCATTTCCGAAGAATCAAGCGGATGCCGGTGATTGTGGACAGCGACGGGAAAGATATCCTGAACGTGCTGCGTTTTGCGGACGAAAGCCGCGAGGATGAAATCATCAAACAGCAAACTTCCAAAACAGTAAAAGAGTTGATTGAGAAACTCCCTGCCGACCAGAAAGAGGTACTGATTCTGCGCCATTATGCGGATTTAAGTTTCAAGGAAATCGCTGAAATGACAGGCACCAATATCAATACGGCGTTAGGCAGAATGCGTTACGCCTTATTAAACCTCAGAAAAATGATAGGCGAAAAGGCTATCTCTGTATAATTTTTTATAAGACGAAGATTTTTAGAGCCAACCCCCTGGGGTTGGTTTTTTTTACAGGAAGAAAGTCAGATACAGGGCACAGGCCGGAAGAGAAAAAATCAGGCCGTCAAACCGGTCGAGAAACCCTCCGTGGCCAGGGAGAGCAGAACCGGAATCTTTGATTTGCAGGTTGCGTTTTATCATACTCTCCGCCAAATCGCCATAAGTGCTGGTAACGGCAGTAATGATGGCTAAGATAATATAGGTCAACAAATCAACGCTGTAACCTGTCCATGCAGGGAAAAGCAGATAGATGATATAAGCAAACAGTACCGCACCTGCCATGCCACCAAAGAAACCTTCCCAGGTCTTTTTGGGAGAGATGCGTTCAAATAATTTATGTTTCCCGAAAAAACGTCCGAACAGGTAGGCAAAAGAATCATTGCTCCACGCAAACACCATAATCGCGAGCAGGTAATGCCAGCTGTATTCTCCGGCATAGAAAGCCAGCAATGACGCAGAAGACAAGGGTATGGCAAGATAAAAAATGGCCATTGAATTCAGGCAGACATTGTAAAAGGGACGTTCGCTTTTGGTATACATCTCAATCACCAGCCAGGTGAGCGGAAAGCCACAAATCAAGGATAAGGAAATCAGTGAAATCTTCTTACTGGCCACTAAAAAGACGATGCCGAATATCAGCACACTGAAAATGGTATTAATGAGCTTGTAGGTCATCTTCCATTTTTCAGAAGAGGCTAACAAATCGCGGATGATATTATGATATTCACTGATACACAAAACGATGAGCAGCGAAAACAACACCAGAAAAGAGTATTCATTCCAGATGACACCTCCAATCATCACTATCAAGAAGAAAATACCCGTTATTACGCGTGTCGTTATATCACCCATGTCGCTAAGTTATGCTGCTAATCAACTGTAACAAAGTTACTCTTTTTATTTCTTTGAGAAAAGCGGTAAAACAGATACCATAAACCGATAAACCCTGCCGTGTAAAGTATGAACTCCCAAAGCTGCGGCATTTCAGGATTATCCAGGTCTGTTTTATAGATGCCCATATTATTCAGATACATCAATACCACCTGTGTGCCATTGTTCACCAGGTGCGCAAATACATTTGCCCATAAGCTTCCGGTATAATAAAAAAGATACCCCAACAGCATCCCCAATATGATACGCGGCAGGAATCCGGAAAACTCCGCATGTACCAGACTAAACAACACAGAAGACAACAGCACGGCAAGATGAATATTTAAACGCTCGGATAAGAATTTCTGCAGGGTTCCTCTGAAAATCCATTCTTCACAGATAGCCGGCAACACAGCCACCGTCATGAAATTAAGTACAAACACTAAGCTCGATTTGTCCGCGAGCAATGCATCCACGATGGCCTTGTATTCTTTCTGTGAGTCTTTCATCCAGTTATTCCAGGGCATCATCTTATTGACATAAAAAGATACATCAATGACAGGATAAAACGTGAAAATCAGCGCCGGAATCAGTAACAGGTACAAGGGATGGAACCCTTTGTCAGCATTTGAATATGCAACGATGCTTTTGGATTTCAGCCTGCTGAACAGCAATGCCGGCAATAAAAATCCAAGAACGGATGCGAGCATCTGTGCCACACGCAACACATTCAAGTCTCCGGTATCCGAAATGATGGCCTCCAGAGGAGCCTGTTTGTAATGGCTTAAAATGATAAGGCTGCTGATAGTTTGAGCCAGTATAAAACAACAGAAAAAAATCCCTATCCAGATGAACAACTGCATGCCTTCGCTGAATTTATTAATCCCCTGTTGTTGCGGAATTAATGGTGAGTTTAAGTCATCCCCTGTCGAATTCTCTGGCATTAGTCGTATCTTTGTGTAAAAGTAGTGATTAGTTATTGGTTGTAGGGCATTTGGAAAGATTTTATACCGACACCACTGCTCCGTCCACTATTTTTTGCCTAACAAGATGATAAAAATCGGCAACATATCATTGGGGGAATTTCCGCTCTTACTGGCGCCCATGGAAGACGTGAGTGATCCGCCTTTCCGCTATGTCTGTAAGAAGTACGGTGCCGACCTGATGTATACGGAATTTATTTCTTCCGAAGGGTTGATTCGCCACGCCGCCAAGAGCATGCAAAAACTCGACATCTACGATTATGAACGCCCCATCGGCATTCAGATTTTCGGAGGCGAAGAAGATGCGATGGTAGAAAGCGCCCGTATCGTAGAGCAGGCACAACCTGATTTGATTGATATTAATTATGGCTGTCCCGTCAATAAAGTGGTCTGCAAAATGGCCGGTGCCGGCATCTTGCAGGATATTCCCAAGATGGTGCGCCTGACTGAACAAGTGGTGAAAGCGACACAGCTTCCCGTTACCGTCAAGACACGGCTGGGTTGGGATGAACAGACAAAAAATATAGTGGATGTTGCCGAACGGTTACAGGACATTGGAATAAAAGCACTGAGTATCCATGGCCGCACCCGCAAACAAATGTACAAGGGAGAAGCCGACTGGACATTGATTGCAGAAGTGAAAAACAATCCACGCATGCACATCCCCATCTTTGGCAACGGCGATATTGATTCTCCGCAAAAAGCACTCGAATATAAAAACCGTTTCGGTGTTGATGGCATCATGATAGGAAGAGCCGCTATTGGTTCGCCCTGGATATTTAATCAGGTCAAGGCATATTTATTCAAGGGTGAATGCTTGGATGAACCCGGAATAGAAGAAAAGATATCCATCATCCAAACACACCTGCAAAAATCCATCGAATGGAAAGGAGAAGCATTGGGCATTCTGGAAATGCGACAGCATTATTCCAACTACCTGAAAGGACTCCCAAATATCAAACCCTACCGTGCGCGTTTGGTTACGACACATGATCAGGATGAAATTCGTTCCATCCTGGAGGAAGTGCTGAATACCTATTCCGGAATGGAAGCTATGTCTTAAAACCAATCTTCCTGCGCTCTTGTTGTGCTTCCGATTGTTGCTTTTCCCCTATCAGATATTGTAAAGCTTCGTAAACATCTGAAAACTGCCGGTCATACTTAAGTTCCAGTTCTCTCAGCTTATCTGAAAGTTCTTTATAATTCAAGGCATAAGTGCGCAACGCAATAAATGCCCGGATGATGGTAATATTGAGTTGTATGGCTTTAGGGCTGTTCAGCACACTGGCCAGCATGGCTATGCCATGTTCAGTAAAAGCAAATGGCAGATATTTGGGCTGTTTTCCCGAACCCGTTTTTAAGGTCGCAAAATGCGTCCTTAAAATTTTATTCCATTCATTTTCAGTTAATTGAAACATAAAGTCTTCAGGAAAACGGATCAAATTACGCTTTACAGCTTCTTTTAAACGTTTTGTCTCAATTCCATACATATCTGCTAAATCAAAATCCAGCATGATTTTCTTGCCTCTCACTTCAAAGATGTGTTTGTGAATGGTCAGTGCCTCCATAAGTTGAACGTTTTGTTTACTTATTGAGAGACCAAAACGACCCTATTTCCATAAATTCAGATGGTATTTTTTTTACTGCTGCAATAAATTAAAAGATGCATATACATTATCTTCATTAGATGCTTAAAGAATTGACTCATGCCGGCACCCACTATTGAATTCGATGCAATCATAGAACGCATGGAAAAAATTGACAGTCTGTATGTGCGTTTTCCTTTTGACGTAGAGAAAACATTTGGCAAGAAACGATTGAAAGTAAAGGTATGGTACGATGCGGTGCTGTATCGCGGATTGTTGGCAAAATACGACGGGCGTTATCATCTCCTAATGAATCAAAAGACCCGTGCACAACTTGGAAAGAATGCCGGCGATACGGTGCACATACGCATCCAGGAGGATACGGAAGAACGGATACTGGAGACACCGCCACTCCTGAAAGACTTCTTCAAAAAGGAGAAAGAGGTAAAGCTATTATTTGACACACTATCGTACACACACCGCAAAGAGTATATAGACTGGCTGGCAAGTGCAAAAAAAGAAGCTACTTTACAAAATAGATTGATTAAATTTAAAGCATTATTATCCGCCAAGAAAAAGTAAAAAAAGTTTGCTTCTATATTCCCTGCTCATATCATTTGCACTTACCATCTTTTATGTCAGCATCATGTGGGCATATAAAAACGAATGGGAAGATTTAAGAGAAACAGAAGCCACTTCCCAACCGGCGGGCACCACTACCATCTCCATCATTATACCGGCTCGCAACGAGGCAAAAAACATCTTCAATATCCTGCATGATATTTCCGAACAAACCTACCCGGCAGCATCATTTGAAGTGATTGTCATTGATGACCATTCGGAAGACGACACCCACAAAATCAGTTCCTCGTTTGCAGAGCACCATCCGCAATTCAAAACATTCAGGCTGTCGGATTTACTGGCAGAAGCTGACATCAAATCCGCGTATAAAAAAAGAGCGATTGAAGCGGCCGTAAAATTAGCATCCGGCACCTTGATAATTACAACCGATGCGGATTGCAGGGTACAAAAAACCTGGCTACAGCAGATCGCTTCCTTTTATGAAAAAGAAAAATGTAAACTAATCGCGGCACCGGTCTGCTTTTACGGTGTTGACGGCAGGTTCCAGCAATTTCAGGCACTGGACTTCTGTGGTATGCAGGCCATCACGGGTGCTTCTCTCAGTATGGGTATGTTCAACATGGCGAATGGCGCCAACTTAGCCTATGAGAAAGAAGCGTTTCTGCAGGTAAACGGCTATCAGGACATTGATAAAAAAGCCAGCGGCGATGACATGTTGCTGGTTTATAAAATAGCACATCAGTATCCCGAACAGGTGAAATTTCTGAAAGATAAACTGGCAGTGGTGTACACAAAACCGTGCGAGTCCATAAACGAATTTTTACAACAGCGTTTCCGCTGGACTTCCAAATCCAGGTCATATCAGGACAAGCGTATTTCCTTAATCTTAGGACTGGTTTATTTATTCGTACTCAGCATCTGGCTGAACGCACTTTATTTTATTGGCAAACTGATTTATTCTTCCATTTTTCCCGACAGGACACTGGAAGGGTTACTGAATTTTCTGCCTGCTTTGATGCTCCTGCTGATGACCATCTTTCAGATCATCTGCAAAAGTATCATCGACTATAATTTCCTGAAATCCGCTTCCTCCTTTTTTAAACGCCAGGATCTGATGAAATCATTTTTTACATCGGAACTGCTGCACATCTGGTATATTCCATTTGTCGGTACATTCGGGAATATCCTGCAATACCAATGGAAAGGAAGAAAACTGAAGTGATTACTGCCGGATTAATTTTGCCGTGGCGATAATTTCATTTCCGATTGTAAACCGAAGCAAATACATTCCATTTCCAAAATCGCTGCCATCAAGTTCCACACGGGATGTTACATTCCTGCGTTGAATCATTCTGCCGGAAACATCAAACACGCACATCACGATATCCTGCAGCGGATGTTGAGATTTCAACTGAATGACCGCCTTGTCTGAAAACGGATTTGGATACACCATCACTTCTGACAGAATGTTTTTATTCGTTACTACAGCTGTCACCCTTAATTGGATAGAATCTATGGTGTGATATACCTGATTGGTGTTCAACGGTGCATTATAATCAAAGTAAATCTGCGCTCTGTTCTGCACCAGCGTGCCTCTTGGCGTGGATGATTTTGGAAGTAAATGAAATGTAACAAATCCATTGGAACCACTGCTGTTGACAGACGAATCCGGCAGCCGGATATTATTAAAATTTATCTGCAGGATATTTCCTCCGAAAACAGTATAGGAATAAGGATGCGAAGATGCACCCATGACTAATGTCGTCATATCCAGGGCGGCGGCAATGGTATCTAACAGTACGATAGAGAAGGCGGTATCGGTTCCGGTATTTTGAAAATGCAGGGTATATTTTATTTCGGTTTCTTTACTGACAATATGCTGATCCTGATATCCTACAGGCTGCGCCGTTTTTTCATTCGGGTCATAAGAACTTCTGTTTTGCAGACAGGAGGTAGAGACAGCGGCAACCCTGTCATCCTGTGGAAACTGATTCACCAGACCTATGCTGTCAATGGTTCCGTTACATCCTTCTATGACAATAGCCGGATAGCTCGGATACGGAAAGTTCGGGTCCTGAAATGCCTCCACACGAACCGTATGCCCGTTTACCGCCAATCGTATCTCCAGACTATCGCTGGCATTTAACTGATAATTTTGCGGAGCCACTCTCAGAAAATCGCCTTCTATGACTATATATTTTCTTGGCGAAACCATATTGCCCGTTCCTACATTCTTTATCTTAAATACGGCTGAATCTCCAATGCAGGTTCCTTCCACTACAATATTGGATCCGTCCCACAACGCATTGTCCGGGATACAAACAGCATCGGGATAAATGTGCGCCGTCACACAATGTGTCTTACCATCGACTGCAGCGCAATTGACCGTTGCATTAACCGTAAAACTTCCGCATGCCTGCGGGGGAATCTTTCCTATATCAAATCTGAATTTATTTCCGCTGACATTGCTCCATGGTAGCGAGGATCCGTTTACCTGTAAATCCGAATCGAAATCAACCGTGATATAAGCGCCATAGGCGGTATCGTTTCCATTATTGCAATAATATACCCCATATGTATTCGGAAAACATTTTCTTAAGTATGGAGTAGAAACTTCCACATTCAGAAACGGGCAATTTTGTGTTGGCTGAATCGGCAAATTAACATTGATAGAAGGACTGGCCGTTGTAAGATTGACGAGATAGGATGGCTGACAACTCCTCCAGAACAGGCTGTTCGGCAGTTGAACGGAGATATTATAGATTCCTGTATCCACTGGCAGGTTATAGGTGCCAGCAGAATCTGTAAGGGTATAGAAAGTCTGATTGTACTTTTCCGCTTTCACTACCAGATTCTGGTAACCTCTTTCATTGGCACTGACCATACAATTATTATCGATGTCGGCGAATACCGCTCCGTATATGATTTTTGTTCTTGTTCTGCCATCAGCAGTAATGTAAAATATGGCACCGGTACTGTTGTTATTATTGGTGGTCTGCGTACCATTTCCCGCCACGATATAATTACCTTCAGGTGTTTCCGCATAACAGGTCAGGTGAAATTTTGTAGACGGGTTGTCGTAAATGCGCAAGTCGTCAAATGGCGTTCGACGCCATAAAAGCCTTCCCTTATTATCCAGCTTCGTAATAGATTTTTGTCCGAGGATAATGATGTTTTCATTCTTATCAATTATCACATTGCGCAAATTTTCATACCCTGAAAGAGGCAGGTTAAACGTGAATGTATCTGTCTGGATGAGCGTACCGGAAGAAGAGAGTGTATACTGCAGGAAAGTACCGCCGGTATAATTACCACCGCTGACATCGTACAGCGTCAGAATTTTATAATTTCCGTTGGGCAATTCTTTCTGGGCTAATAACACATTCTTATTCGCCACCTGGCTCACATCGTAATCCGTATTGATAGTATTCAGCCAGACCGTTCCTCCTCCGGCATTTTTCCTCACCAGATTGTAAACGCCTTTATATACATTGGGTGCAGTCATCACCCTGTTGGCAATTCCAAAAATAAAACCGCCATTGCTTGCCTCTGACGAGACGGCGGCATCGTACCGGAACTGCACGCAACCATTAGTGAGCGGTGTTTTCTCTTTCCATACCAACTCGCCGACAGAAGAGTATTTGGCTAAGATATACCCCTTGTTATAGCAATCGGCAAGATTGCTGCCTGCGATAGCGAATCCTCCGTCGGCAGTCGGGACAATTTTATTGACCGATAAGTTCCATCCGTTTAAGAAAGTTTCATCCAATCCAATACTATCTGTTCCTGTAAAGACGGTATAGATAGAATCAAACCCGGCATTGAATTTCCGGATGACGCCATAACGTCCGTTATTAGTAGAAGACGGATAGGTATTCACGAGTAGATAACCGTTATCGGGAGTTCTGTATACCACCCCTTCATCCACCGCCGAAAAATCGAGCAAGGGGAGATTCTCCAGTTTTTTTTCCCATTGCACTTCCCCTCGCTGATCGAATTTCACCACTTGCGGAAGATATAGGTCTGTAGCAGATTTTTTAAAATATCCCAATAGGGTAAATCCATTATCCGCTGTCGGGATAATATCGCTGATGTAACTGAATGACTGTGGCTGGAAATATCGGGGTAATTCCGCCGCTTCAATAAGCTGCACAGAAAAGATAGGAAAGAACAGAAAAAAGGTAAAAACTATTTTTCTCATAACGGCATATTTCTAAAATTACAACCAATATTAGAATTTTTTATTTAAAAAATAGCATACAAATAAATATCAATGTATAAACAAAATCACTTTAATGATTACAAGACATTGTTTATTAAATATTTAGAAAAAATAATGTAATTATTCTTTGATTAATTTCCCAGAGGCAATCTGTCTGTTTTCTACAGAAATTGTAAAAAGATAGAGTTGATTGTTCCATTGATCAGTGTTCAATCGTACCGTATGATTGAACAAAAAGGAGTTTACTGTCTTACCGGTAACATCAAAAACATCGAGCTGATACTGCGTATTGTTATTGTATAAATCCAACAGCTCTATCGTTACCTCATGGCTAAATGGATTCGGATAGGATTTTACGGCATAATTTTTTTTGTATTCTTCATTTATCCCGAGCAACACATTAAATACATTTTCTTTAATGGTATGGAATACTTCATTGGTTGCCACTCCGATGTTGTAGTCAAAATAAATCGCTGCATGGTTTGGAATAAGAGTATAGTCAGCAAGTGTGTTTTTAGGAAAGATGGTAAACTTAAAAAATCCTTGGGATGCTGCTGTATTCGTTGCAGAATCAGGAAGCTGTATGGAATTGAAATACACTTTTAAAACACCGTTTCCTTCTATCTGATAAGTATACCGGTGTGAAGCTGCTCCCATCTTCAGTGTTGTAATATCCAGGAGCGTAGAGAGTGTATCGGTAACAATCACCAGAAACGCCGTATCCGTTCCGGTATTCTGGAAGTGAACAATATATTCCAACGGAGTTCTGTTGGTGATAAAATGCGATGTGTCCAAACCTACAGGCAATGCCGTCTTGTAATTTGGATCATAGGAACCGATATTCTGTGCACAATTTATAGCGACAAATGGGGAGCTGTTGTTTTGAGTAAAATGATTTACATAACCGGGTTGCAGTATTCCGTTACAAGCTTCTATTGACAACAAGGCATTACCGGGGTATGGAAAATTATCCGACTGTTCCGCCAGTAAGGTAATTGTATTACCGTTGGCGGGCACTTTGATTCGTTTACTTTCTCCGGATAGCAACTGAAAATTGACCGGGGCAGTCCTTAAAAAATCACCTTCCAGCACATAATACTTTTTGGGCCTGACCATGTTTCCGGCTCCGGTATTCTGTATTTCAAACTGGACAGAATCTCCGATACATTGTCCTGCAACCTGTATAACGGCTCCGTCCCAACCCGGATTCTGGGGCAGGCATAATGAGTCCGGATAAATATACGCCTGCACACAATGTGTTTGTCCCAACACAGACAAATCGCAATTTAAATTAGCGGTAACACTAAAATCGCCGCAATGCTGTTCTGCAATATCGCCAAGAAAAAATGTGTACGTATTTCCACTTACACTTGACCAAGGAATGGAGGATGCAGTAACCTGTAACAACGAATCAAAAACAATTTTCACATAGGCGTCAACTGCAATTGCCGTTCCCTCATTGCTATAATGAATCTGATAGGTATTGTCAAAACACCTGCGCAAGAATGGAATCGCCACATCCACATTCAGATAAGGACAATAAATCTGCTTCTGGACAGCAAAATCCGCATGCGTGGTGTCTGTCAGTGTATTCACCTGCACTGAAGGCGTACAAGACTGCCGGTACGTATTATTGAGATGAACCTTAACCGTATAATTTCCATTCTCAACGGGTATGGTATAATCTCCCGTTGAATCTGTTAATGTATAAAATGATGCATTGGCATCTGAAGCCTCCACCAGTAATTGATTTAACCCCTGTTCTGCATTATCCTGACAATTCTTATTATCATCTGCATACACACGGCCTTTAATTAACCGCTCATATACTACGCCATTCTTATTCGCTTTTATGAGCGCCCCAAAACACAGACAAATGTTATTAGGAAACCCTCTGCCTCCCCTTCCAATGATATAAAAGGTGCTGTCGCTTAATTCTGTAAAACTTTGCATGAACACAAAATCCTGCTCTACCGCATTCGCGGCTATCACCCTGTCGGGAAACAGGACTCGGTTCCAAACAATGTCTCCCGTTGCATTTCTTTTATAGATAGAATTGGGTTTCAGAAAAAACAGGTTTCCGGCGCCATCTATATATAACCGCTGCGGGAAATGCGCGTTATTGCTGGAGTCCTGAAAGGAATATGCATTATTCCTGGTGGCATTGGCAATATTTATATCACTGATAAAATAGGAATTCATGGGAATGGTGACATTATAATTCATCACCGCGATTCTGACGGTTGCAGCGTTTAGTATACCTTCTTCAAATAAGATGGGATGGCTGCTGCTGCTTACCATCACTTCCGGCAATTGAAAATGATTGTATTGGAAAGTGGAAGAAGTTGAATTGAATATTGCCTGAAAAAGTTCGTATTTTCCGGCACCCTGATTCCATCCGATACCTGTAATCAGGTATGTTTCCGGCGTAATTTTTTTGATCCGTACCTGATGCTGAAGACCAAATAATGCAACGGTATCAAGATTTGCATTGAAGTTGGCCTTATCTATATTTTTCGTCCAGACAATGCCTGCCTCCTGGTTCGTTTTCTGTAAATAAAATTGCCGGGTCGTTTTATTCTGTAATACCTGAATAAAGCAACTGTCATCCGTATTGGCAAATGCCCTTAACGGTAAAGGTTGCAGCGTATCCGGATTAGAAATCGGGTTAGTAGAATATATCGCTCCGTTTTTTATCAACGTTAATTTCTGCTGAAGTTTATCCGCCCCATTCTTATGATGCGTGATGGCATAGATAGTGCCATTGCTGAAAACACCCATATTTACTCCATACAAGACGGACGTATCCTGAACTGGAAATAAATTTGCCAGCCACTCAACATTTCCGAGCGAATCTGTTTGCTGAATATAATTGAATGAATGGCCGGTAAAATATCCTTCTGTAAGTACGACGGCGCTTTTATTCATTCCCTCCAACACATATTTAGGTTCAACGCCAAACAAAAGTTTCACAAACCCCGGATTGGCAGTCCCCTGTAAAACACTCAAAAAAACGAGAAGGAATGGGGTATATATTCTTTTCATATTCAATCTAAAGTTAAGACAATTGATAAAATACTTTTTAGATATTTTTTCAACTTTGTATAATAAAAATATAATCGTACCTTTCGTATTCTATTGTTATACAATAAATTACAATTAGATGGAAAACAGTAAAGTATTTAATGTACTCGTTGTCCTAACAAAATGGGAACGCAAGGGATTGGAAAAATTTATGCAATCTCCCTATTTCAATCATCAGGAAGAAGTAGCCATGCTTTACAGAATACTGAATGAGTGTATTGATAAAGATATTTCCTTTCCCAAGAAAGAAACGATCTATAAAAAACTGCATCCCAAGCAAGCGTATAACGACCAGCAATTTCGGTTATACATGAGTTACCTGTTCAAGACCATTGAAAAGTATCTCATCGTAGAGCAGGTGGAAGGTGACACCTTTTTACAGAAATTAAAACTGATGGGCGCCTACAACCAGCATAACCATCACAAGAATTTTCATAAGACCTATGAAGATGCCGCCAAACTGCTGGATGAATATCCATACAAAAACAGCCATTATTACAAGAGCTATTACGATATAGAGATTGAGCGTTATAACGAAAAAAGAAATCTCAGCAGGACTGCAGAATACAATTTCCAGTTACTGACATCCAATTTTGACATTTATTTTATCACGGAGAAACTGAAACAAGGCTGTATTCTCGTTTCACACGAACAGGTGCATCAGGTAAAATATGATTACGGAATGTTCGATGTGGTGCTGAACCACGTTGAAAAAAACAACCTGCTCGACATTCCCGCAATTGCTATCTATTACTACATCTACCAGACACTGAAGTTTGCAGACAAACAGGAAAATTTTGAAAAGCTGTTAACGCTCATCAACACGAATCTGCATTTATTTCCAAAGATGGAAGCGCGCGACATCCTGATTTATGCGAATAACTATTGCATAAAGATGAATAATATGGGTGTGGAAGGATATGCCAGAAAATCGTTCGACGTCAATAAAATCGGGATTGAGAGCGGAGCATTTTTGGAAAAAGGATTTCTATCCAGATTCACCTACAAAAATATCGTTACGGTGGGCATACGACTGAAGGAATATAAATGGACGGAAAAATTCATTGAACAGTACAAAGGATTATTAGAAGAAAAGTACCAGGAAAGCACCTATGCGTACAACAAAGCATTCTTAGAATACGAGCGGAAAAATTACGCGGCTGCCATCAAACTGTTGCAAAAAGCCGATTATGATGATTTGCTGCTCAACCTTTCCGCAAAGAATATTCTGATGAAAATCTATTATGAACTGGATTACATTGAGCCGCTGGAATACCTCATTGGCAGCATACTGGCACTGCTGAAGCGGAAAAAACTGGAACAGGTATACAAAAACAATTACATCAACATCGCCAAACTCACCAAACGCCTGATCAGCCTTAAAACACTGACAAATACGCAACGCCGGCAACTGATCAAGAAAAAAGAAGTCACCCATAAGATTATCAGTGAAACCAACCCCTGCTTTGAAAAAAAATGGTTACTGGAACAATTAGAAAAGATAAAATAATTGACCGCTCGCAAAACCATACTGATAGCTCCGCTGGACTGGGGGCTGGGACATGCCACCCGCTGCATGCCCGTCATTGATTTATTGATATCACAGGGGCATCGCGTTATCCTTGCAGGAAACGGAGACTCCTTCTGCCTGCTGAAAGAACAATATCCGGATGTAACGTTTTATGAATTGCCGGGTTACAATATCTCCTATCCTGCCGGTAAGAATGCCTCTTTTTATGCATTGCTGCAAACACCTAAAATCCTTCGGACCATTAAAGAAGAAAATAAGGCCATCGCCTCCATTGCAGCGCAGGAACAGATAGACCTGATTATTTCTGACAACCGTTACGGCGTTCGGCACAATTCCATCAAAAGTATTTTAATATGCCATCAGATTGCGCTTCAGGCACCTCCTTCCGCACGATTCATGAATCCAGTTTTTTTAAAATTACATCTGCGCCAGATAGAGCATTTCGATGCCCTCTGGATTCCGGACGAAGAAGGAAATACGAATCTTTCCGGAAAATTATCTCACGGTATTTCATTTACTATTCCCACAACCTATATTGGTATTCTAAGCCGGTTTTCAACTTTTACAAAAACCGATTCTCTTGTTGACAAACTGGATTTTTCCATCCTGATAGTGCTGTCTGGCCAGGAGCCGCAGCGGACACATATAGAAAAAGAACTGAAGAATAAATTAAAGGATAAAACCGAAAAGATACTGCTGGTGCAGGGAAAAACGGAAAGGCAAAACATGCTTCAGGAAGATAATATCACGATTATCTCTTATCTGAATAGCAACGACCTCTTTACCGCCATCCAAAAAGCAAATAAGCTAATTTGCCGCTCCGGATATTCTACCATCATGGACCTGGCGGTATTGGGAAAAAAGGCCATTTTTATTCCTGCAGAAGGGCAGACGGAACAGGAGTTCTTAGCAGCTGAAATGGAAAAAAAAGGATACGCCGTCCATTGCCCGTCAAAATCCTTAAACATCGAAGACGCACTGCGCAAGGTAGACAACTGTAAAGGATTTCCCGTCTATCCCGTCAATAATGAGCGATTACGAAAGGCTATAGACGAAGCGCTCACTTAAACAGTGGCAAATGAATCAGATGAATGGATTCTTTATAAAAGAGTTGAGTCGTTTTCTCAAAACTTTCGGTATAATCAGAAACATAAAAAGCATGATGTCCCTTTTTTTCATAGTTGACCAGGCCGTGCTCAATCATAAACTTCTTAATATGCTTTGCTACGATTTCATTGGTCGCTAAGACCTCCACCTGCTGGTCTTTTTTTCTGTAGTAGTCTTCTATTTCTTTTTTTATCAGCGGATAATGCGTACAGGCAAGAACCAGCGTATCTATATCCTGTAGCTCGTCTGCGTTGAGGTACTCTTCAATCACCAGATTGGAAATATGCCCCTCCACGAATCCGGACTCAATCATCGGCGCCAATAAAGGAGTGGCAAGCTGATGTACGTTCACCGTAGCATCTTTTTGTGTTATCTTATGGAGATATGCATTGGAATGAATCGTACCAAGTGTACCGATTACGCCCACCTTCTTATATTTCCGGGCAATGATTTCATCCACTACGGCATCAATTACGTTAAAAACATACGCCTTATCCCCGGCCATATGCTCGAGCATTTCAAAGGCTACGGAAGAGGCCGTATTGCAGGCAATAACAATGATTTTGCAGTCTTTGGACAATAAGAAAGTGCCAATGGTCTTCGTATAATAACGAATGGTGTCGGCCGATTTATCGCCGTAGGGCAAGTGTGCCGTATCACCGAAATAAATCAGCGATTCATTCGGCAGCTCCTGCAAAATGGCATTGGCAACCGTTAATCCACCGATACCTGAATCGAACAGTCCGATGGGTGCATGTGCATTGTTATTCATAATAACGAAGTTCTTAAAACTTATTTATAAAACAAAAGGTTCGGAACGCTATGCGTTCCGAACCCGGTCAAATATGATTACTAACAATTAATTAAGGTTTGGTCGTTGCCGGTTTCGGCGCAACAGCCGGTTTTGGATCCGGTAACTTCATGTATGTTTTTACCAGCGGCAATATGTCGTCTGATTCTTCCGCATACAATATAGAACCTGCTCCTGAATCAAAAACATACGTGTATCCGTTTGCTTTAGCCACTGCTTTAATACCTTCATTTGCTTTCTGCATTATCGGAGCATATAATTTTTCTTTTTTGGTTTGGATTTTTTCCTGAGCGGATTGCTGAAAATCACTGATTCTCTTCTCCATATCGGACAATTCCTTCGCGATTAACTCCGTTTGTTCTTCCGTCAATAATTTCTTTTCCACTTTGGATTGCGCATCTGCCGCTTTCTTCTGATACTCGGCATACATTTGCTGACCCAACTGATCAAGTTCTTGTGAATATTTGTCAATTGCAGAATCCGCCTTCAACACTTCCGGCATTAGAGACAATAATTCCGAAGAATTCAGATAACCGAATTTGTTCACTTTCTGCGCGTATGAACTTGCCAGAAATGCAATCATAAGAATAAGGATGGTCGTTACTTTTTTCATTGTTTAAATTTATTAATTACTAGATTGGTTTATTATCAATTACAAATTACATGCCTAATTTTTTTAGTACCTCTTCGCTTACATCATAAGCGGGATTGGTATACAACATACCGGTATTGCCGGATGCTTTGTCGAATATAAAATCGTACGAACGGGACTGCGCCAATTTCTGAACAGCGTCAAAAACCTTATCCTGAATCGGCTGTACCAGCTCCTGTCTTTTTTTGAACAGGTCCCCGTTGAAACCGAAACGGTTCTTTTGCAAGTCTTTCAATTCATCTTCCGCTTTCACGATTTCATCTTCCCGTTGTTTTTTCAGGTCAGCCGTCAACAAGAACTCCTCCGCCTGATATTTGGTGTACATTTTCTTCAGTGCTTCATTTTTCTGGTCAATTTCCTTCTGCCATGCCGCCGCCTGATCATCCAGCTTTTGCTGTGCGGTTTTATAATCCGGCAACTTCTCCAGAATATATTTTGTATCCACATACGCGAATCGTTGCGCGTAGGCATGCTGCATCAGGAGTGAAGCTCCAAGTACCAGCATCAATGAAAGCATCTTTTTCATATCGATTAGTTGTTTTAAATTATTAATCCGGTTCAAATCCAAGGATAAACGAAATATTTCCATTCTTACCCAGGTAATCAAAGAATCCACTGGATGATTTGATAGGACTACCATTAGCACTATCAAATCGTATGCCATAGTCAATACCAATCAAACCAAACATCGGCAGGATGGCCCTGATACCAACGCCCACACTTTTCTTCAGCTTAAACGGATTATAGTCTTTAAAGCTGGCGTAGGTATTGGCTGCTTCAAAGAATACCAGTCCGTATATGGTGGCTGATGGATTTAAGGAAAATGGATACCTCAACTCCAGTAAAAATTTATTATAAATAGGGTCGCCGCCGGAAGAAGAATAATCTCCCTCATAACCTCGCTGCGCAATGATATCTGTTCCGAACAGGGTAACGTTGGAAGGAATACCATTACCGCCCACCTGAAAACGTTCAAAGGGGGTGATACCGGTACTCTTGCGATAGCTGCTCAAGAAGCCGAATTTGGCGGATGCCCTTAAAACAAACTTGGTTTTACCCAATGACTGATACCAGTCTACCAAAAATTTCCACTTATGATATTCAATCAGTTTGTATTTTTCAGCGACAGTTTTACCGTCGTAATTATTGTCTTTTTTGAACAAGGAATATGGCGGCGTAAACTGGACGGAAGCTTCGATTCTTGCTCCTCCGGTTGGGAAAACCGGTTGATTAATAGAGTTTCTGGATAAGGTAATCTTGAAATTGAGGTTGTGGAAATTCCCGCTGTCCAGTGGCTGATTGTTTACAAAATAGCGGTTTCTGAACGTCGACAGATTATATCCGTAATAATTGGCTGCCGCCTGCACCACGAAGAAATCATCCGGTTTTTTCAGACGCGTTCCAATGGATACGGAGAATCCGTTGGTAATCTGTTTTCCCAATACGGATCCGCTGGAAATATCCCTGATTTCGGAGTGGAAGGCTGCAATTGTGAATGCATTGGGTTTTTTACCGCCCAGCCATGGCTCTGTAAAAGAGAAATTATAATTCTGATAACGTCTTCCGTTACTCTCCACACGAATACTTAATTGTTGTCCGTCACCTGTCGGCAATGGTGTCCATGCTTTTTTCTTAAACATATTTCTCAGCGAGAAATTATTAAATTTCAGACCAAGCGTACCAATCAGACCGCCATCTTTTCCACCCCATCCGGCAGACAACTCCACCTGGTCGGCAGATTTTTCTTTCACGGTATACTTAATATCCACGGTACCATCTATCGGGTTTGGAATAGGCTCTACCTTCGTCTCCTGCGGGTCAAAGAAGCCTAAGTTGGCAATCTCCCGCTGAGAACGGATTAAATCGGAGCGGCTGAATTTATCTCCGGGGAATGTCCTGAGTTCACGACGGATGACATGCTCATTCGTTTTATCGTTGCCTTCAATTATTACATTCTTAATCGTAGCCTGCGGTCCTTCGTTAATCCTGATTTCAATATCTATGGAGTCATTCTCCGCGGCAATCTCCACCGGGTTGATGCTAAAGAACAAATATCCATCGTCGTAGTACAACGAACTGATATCGCCGCCATCCGGATCCATCGTAAGGCGTTTCTGCAGCAGCTCCGCATTATAGACATCTCCTTTCTTGATATTCAACACTCTGTTCAGCGTCTCTGTCGGGAATTTTACGTTACCCTTGAAGGTGATATTTCTGAAGTAGTACTTATTACCTTCATCCAAGAAAATCTTTATGCTGACATTGCCGTCATCATCATCTATAACGGTATCTGATTTTATCTTTGCATCCCGGAAACCATTATTATTGTAGTAATCTATTAACTTTTGTTTGTCGTCCTCATAGTTTTGTTCATTGAACTTAGACCCTTTGAAGCGGATGCGAAAACGTTCCATGAAAAAATCCTTGACGGAATTGGAATTCAGGTTCGCCAATGTATATAATACATCCTTTACTTTTTGTTTAACACTTCTGTCATCCTTTATCCTGATTTCTATCTTAGTGCGCTCTTTCGTGGTTTTCATGGCTTTTCTCATCTTGATGATGTCGCCATTCACCCTTCCAATAAAATCTATGCTGTTAATCTTTACTTTCGAGCCTTTGTCTACGTTTACAATCACCGAAGTACTGTTGAGCAACCCTTCATCCTTTTTTTCTACTATATCAATCTCGGGATGGAGGTAGGATTTCTCTTCGAACTGATCTTTGATGGTATTTTTGATATTCAATTTCAGCGCCTCTGTAAGCGGCTTACCTTTCAGTAAATCCAGTTTCTTTTTGATATCATCTGCTTCACTCTTTTTCAACCCCTTTACGCTAATATCATTCAGTCTTGGTTTCTCCAGTATACTTACCGTCAGATATACATTATCTCCTTCAAATTTATCCGCAAAAATCTGGACATCTCCAAACAGACCCTGTTTCCACAGATTTTTAATGCATTTGGTGATTTCATCACCCGGAATACTTATCTGATCGCCCACTTTTATACCCGTCAGTGAACGGATAATATTCTTGTCCAGGTATTGTGTACCGGAAATCTCCAGCGAGGCAATTTTAAACTTTCTGGGTTGTTTGTAGTTGATGTAAGTGGTATCTAATTCCTGCGCGTGTGTTACGTTTATGGCAAAGGTACATGCAAGTGATAAAATCAGGATTAGTTTATTTTTGAGTGTCATCTTCATTATTAGTGGGTGGTAGTATTTAATTGTTCTCCGATTTGTTCACCTGTCATTCCAAATCGTCTTTCTCTGTTTTGGAAATTATAAATAGCCTGGTATAAATCATTCCGGTCAAATTCCGGCCAGAATTTTTCTGTAAAGTACAACTCCGTATAAGCCAATTGCCACAGTAAGAAATTACTGATTCTGTGCTCACCACTGGTTCTTATCATCAACTCGGGATCCGGAATCGCTGCAGTATACAGAGCATTGCCCACCTTTTCCTGATTGATTTCATCCAGTGTAATTTTATTCTCCTTGTAATCTGCTGCTATCTTTCGTACGGCTTCGGTAATTTCTTCTCTGGAACCATAGCTAAGCGCCAGCGTCAATATCATTCGAGTATTGTTTTTAGTGGCCTCCATCGCTTCCTGCAGGGCTTTCCTGTTGGATGCCGGCAGATTATCGATATGACCGATGGTGTTTAAACGAATATTGTTCTTCTGGAGTGTTTTAATTTCTCTTCCTATGGTGAGGAACAACAACTCCATCAATGCGGAAACTTCCGTTTGAGGGCGGTTCCAGTTCTCTGTAGAGAACGCATAAAGTGTAAGGTATTTCACTCCGATTTCCGCACACCCTTCCGACACCTCCCGAACGGCTTTTACGCCATTCTTGTGTCCAAAGATACGATGCTTGCCCTGCGCTTTTGCCCAACGACCGTTGCCGTCCATGATAATAGCAATATGCTCCGGCAACTTAGTCTGGTCAATTTTTTCCTTGTATGATATTTGCTCCTTAGTACTCAAGATTTATACTGCACTTGGTTTAAAATACTTTTGGACATTTTCCGGTATTAATCGTATAGCTTATACCCACCCCTACAAATAAGAAACGGTCTTTGTCCTTACTGGTACCCCGTTGTTTACCCGGAATACCGATACTTGCCGTTGATCTGTCTGCCAGTAAAGGAGCGACATTTACGCCACCCACAAAATAATTCAAATCTTCGGTTTCTGCATAGTTTCCGCTCACATCGTCTATATAATCTGTAAAAGTGATTCTGCTGCTTGCCTCCACGTGTACCGCCCAGTTTTGTGTCAGTCCGATTTTCACCCCACCACCGTAAGGGATGGAAAAAGAATAACGGTCATATCCGCGATTCTTTGTTGGGCGGTTCGCTGTCTTCTGTCCTTCCGTACCAACAGATTCTAACGTGTAGCGCACCCCATCGAGGGTTGTGTATGGATTGTAATAAAAAACGCTGAATCCTGCAAAAATGTAGGGTGTCCAGGTTCTGGTATCTCTGGATTTCACCAGCGAATATTTAAAAAAGTTGATTTCGTAGGTGGCTGCCAGTTCGACAATATGGGATTTAAAATTGAGGTTGCGCGCCTGTAAATACGGAAAGCCTTTAATTCTTCTGTCTGCAGCATCTAAAAACCCGTAATTCATCTGTGCCCTGAAAGCCATTCTGTTGTTTAGGTTGTATCTGTAAAATAGCCCGGTTGCCCAACGCGCATTTTTAAATGACATCGTCGGGTTCAAGTCTCCTAGGTAAACCGAAGTTCCTGCCCAGCCGCCAAACTCGTTCTCCTGCGAGAAAATCGATTTATTACCCAAGTGCATGGTTATCAACAGACAAAATATTTTTAGGCTCTTGTTCAAAAGAGTAATTTAAAAAGAGGAACAAAGATACAGATTTAACGAACAAAAGCGCCTATTAAGGTGTTGTTATAAGGTTTAATTTATGACGATTCTGTAATTTTTCACATTTTTTAAGTCGCCCGCCCCTATTTTTATCGGACAAACACCTTTTTGAAATATTCTATAGTCAGCGGAAGGCCCTGTTCAAACGAATATTTTGGGTCATATCCTAATAGATTCCGGGCTTTGGATATATCGGCTAATGAGTCTCTGATATCCCCGGCTCTGGGCTCCCGATGAATGGCCTGCACCTCTTTGCCCAAATAATTTCGGATAGCCTCAAACATCTGGTTCACCGTAAAACGCTGGCCGAAGGCCACATTGTACGCCTGATTAAAGGCGGCATCGTTGGTGGTGGTCAGTGCCCGTACATTTGCCTGAACGGCGTTATGAACAAAGGTAAAATCACGTGTCTGCTCACCATCCCCGTTGATGTGAGGCGCTTCATCGCCCAACACCGCTTTGATAAAAAGAGGCATCACCGCAGCATACTCACCATACGGATCTTGCTTGGGACCGAACACATTGAAATAGCGTAATCCTATCATTTCCAGAGGGTAGCAACGAGAAAATACCCCGGCGTACACTTCATTTGTAAATTTTGTAACGGCATAGGGAGAAAGCGGATTTCCTATTTTCTCCTCTTTTTTCGGCAAATTCGGTTCATCTCCATACACCGACGAAGAGGAAGCATAGACAAATCTTCGGATACCGGCATCTTTGGCCGCTGTGAGCATATTCACAAACCCGCCGACATTAACATCATTGGAAGTAACCGGGTCTTTGATAGAACGCGGAACCGAACCTATGGCCGCCTGATGACATACGGCATCCATATCTTTGACCGCATTCGCACAATCGCGCACATTGCGCAGGTCGCCTTCCAGAAAATCAAAGTTCGGATGCTGCCTGAATGCATCCAGATTATGGATATTACCGGTAGCCAGATTGTCGAATACCCGGACTTTTGCACCGTGCAATAACAGATATTCCGTGATATTGGAGCCGATGAATCCGGCACCTCCGGTGATGAGGAAACGTTTATTTTCTATAGGTGTAAGATGAAGGGGACTGGTATACATGTTCGAAAGTGGATTTTCTGGGAAAGTGAATCGTTGTGCACAAATTTAGTTTTTTCCGCTCATTTCTCCTATTTGGCAGCAACTATTGTCCTTACCGCATCAGATGTAATTTTCCTTCCGCCAAAAAAACGGCATGTATTCCTTCTTCTTCGATGGTGATACGTTCGAGGTCCAGTTCGTTAATAACCCCGCTAATCCAGTTGGACTGGCTTTGTAAGGAATTAATCTGAAGTTGCGCCTCTACCTTGGCATGAAAGAGCTCTTCCTTAAAATTATATTGCAAGAACGAACTTAGAAACTCCACCAGCTTAATATGATAAAAGCTGTCAATTAACTTAAGGATATAACTTTCTGTTTCAAGTTCATAGTCCAGATTGCGCGTTTTCAGTACATATTTCGGATGATGAAAATTGAAGGAGCCTCTAAAAACAGCGGTTCCTTTTATTTTCCTTTTCAAAAACCAACGCTTTGATTCCAGCTCAAATGGCATTCTGACAAGCGCCTTGGTGCCCTGATTGCCGAAATGAAATTCTTCTATAAACAGAAAATATTTATCCTCCTCTATGGTGTATGTCCGATTGGCAAAATGATGATTGAAGAATTTGGACACTTCAGCATAAGCCATATCCGCCTTTATGAGGATATCAAAGTCGTAGGCAAGTGCGTCTTTGGGTTTGTTATACAGGTTCAGAGTCAGCAAACTCAAGGTACGCTCTATCCTGCGTTGCATCATATTTTCAACGGTACTTTTGATGAACAATTTAACTTTGGCTGTATCAATCTCCAGTTCTGTTTCCGTCTTATATATTTCTATCGGCTGCAGCGTAATAAGCTGTATGAAACGTCCTTCGGAAAAGAGATATTGCTGGAGTTGCTTCCAGAAATCATAAAATATATTTCCGCCTAAAACGCGTTCAAAAATGGTCATACAGTTAAAACAAAGGTACTATTTAGAACCTGTTGTGCGATTTAAAACACATAGATACATAGGATTTTTAGTAAAAAAGTGCGAATTAGTGCAATTTATTCGGAATTACTGAAGTAAAACATAGTATCGCCTATGGCGATAGCAATATGTATCTATGAAATTGCATCATTCACCCTACAAACCACAAGCGAATCATTAAAATAACTATGTCTCTATGTGTTCAATTGCACTATTAACCGCACAGGCGGTTATTTAGAAACCAGCAGTATGTATATGCAGAAAAAATAGTATACTAAGTATCATAATCCCAGCTTCTTCAGATAAAATTGCAGCTGCCCCTCTTCAAGCGGAGTTTCAAAGAATGCCTTTTTATTCCGATTGACATTGATTACCATAGTGGCCGGAATACTGCCCTGCCAGCGTTTGTCTATATAAGGCAGCCAGGAATAATCGGCAGACTCATTCAACAGATAAACAGGCGCCTTAATCTTTAGTTTCTTTATCAGCATTGGCAATTTTCTGAGGGATTTGGAATTATCCAGACTGACCATAATCAGCTGTATATTGGTGTCTTTGGTGTCTTCCCGAAATTTGTTCAATACAGGAATCTCCATCATACAGGGGCCACACCAGGTAGCGAAGAAATTAACGACATACGTGGTGTCATTCGGACGGGTATACACCTTCTTCAATTCTTCTATTTTAACCATTGGAATATCCTGTGCAAGCGCACAAAACCCCATCACTCCCAACAGCCCCAACACAATCATTTTTTTCATACGATGAAAGATACAAATAGTCTGCCAAATTAATGGTAAGCTAACTTACAAATGTAACCCATGGACTGTTGTTCCTGTAAATTAATTTTACCTTTGCTGCTTCTATGGAACATTCAAAAAAGATACAGACAGGCGACTGGATGATGTTCACAGGCTTATCCGTTATCTGGGGATTTTCTTTTTTCTTTATCAAGCGGGGACTGGATGTGTTCGAGCCTATGCAAGTCGCGGCATTCCGCATGAGTATTGCATTTCTGGCGTTGACCCCTTTGATAGTTATTAATTTCAGCAAACTGCGGGTACCCTTAGCTAAATTGAAATTTATTCCACTACTCGGGCTTTTTGGCAATCTGATTCCGGCGGTATTGTTTTGTACGGCTGAGACAAAAATCGACAGTGGCCTGACCGGCATTATGAACTCTACCACGCCGTTATTTGCGTTACTCATTGGAAGTATCTTTTTTGGAATACAGCTTACAAACAACAAAATCATTGGTGTAATCATCGGATTTACAGGAGCGTTAATCATCGTATTATCCAAGCAAAAAAACTTTACACAACTGAATCCTTATATCCTGATGCCATTGGCGGCCACCATTTGTTACGGTCTCAATGCCAATTTATTCAAGGCTCATTTCCAGGGAGAAAATCCGGTGGTGGTCGCACTGCTGCAATATAGCTTTATAGCGCCGTTTACAATTGCTTATTTATATTTCTCGGGAGCATTTCACGAAATTGGACGGCATCCGGTTCCTGCATGGGACAGCTTAAAATACCTGCTGGTCCTAGGCATATTCGGTACCGCCTACGCGCAGGTATTCTTTAACATCCTCACCCAACGGACGTCCGCATTGTTTGCGACTATGACCACCTATCTGATTCCGCTGGTATCAGTCATAGTGGGATTGCTCGATAAAGAACGAATCCTTCCGGTTCACTTTTTCGGGTTGTCTACCATACTGATAGGCATTTATATCGGATCGAGAAATTAATGTTTTTTGGTATCTCCAAAAGTAGGGCAATTGCATTTCTTAGCCTTTGCGGAAACACATGAGGTAAAAAGCATAGGCGTAATCAGCAGAAGAATCCCGGCAACCGTTTTTACTTTTCTGCTTTTTATTAATATCTTCATTTCCGAAATTTACAAAATAGAACGGAATTGCCATGTCATTAATTTTAGATTGCAGAGGATACACGCCAAAATTTGGAAATAATAACTATTTAGCGCCCAATGCCACGATTGTCGGCGATGTGGAAACGGGCGACGACTGCAGCATCTGGTTCAATGCTGTTGTTCGGGGAGATGTCAATTCCATCCGGATAGGCAATAAGGTCAACATTCAGGACAATGCCGTCATTCACTGTACATACGAAAAGACGAAAACAGTTATTGGAAACAATGTTTCCATCGGGCACAACGCACTGGTGCATGGATGTACGATTGAAGACAATGTGCTCATCGGAATGGGAGCTATCGTAATGGACAACTGTTATATAGAGGCAAACGCACTAATAGCTGCAGGCGCCGTGTTGCTGGAAAATACCCGGGTGGAAGCAGGCAGCATTTACGCAGGAGTGCCCGCTAAAAAAGTAAAACAACTGGATACTACCACATTCAAAGACCAGAACGAACGCATCGCGAATAATTATGTGAAATACGCAGATTGGTTTAAATAACTATTTGCCCAATTCTTTCTTAAAATAATCCAGCGTTATTTTCAATCCTTCACTTCTTTCCACTTTCGGCTCCCAGTCCAGAATGTTTTTTGCTTTCGTAATGTCCGGCCTGCGTTGCTTCGGATCATCTGTAGGCAACGGAAGGTAAACGATTTTAGATTTGGTGTCTACCAGTTTTATGATTTCTTCCGCAAATTGCAACAAGGTAATTTCCTGCGGATTGCCAATATTTACAGGCAAGTGATAATCACTCAACAAGAGCCTGTATATACCCTCCACCAAATCATCTACATAACAGAAAGAGCGGGTCTGAGAGCCATCTCCGAATACCGTAATATCTTCCCCATTCAGTGCCTGGCTCATAAACGCCGGTAATGCGCGACCGTCATCCAGACGCATTCTCGGACCGTAGGTATTGAAAATCCGCACTATTCTTGTCTCCACGCCATGGAAGTTGTGGTATGCCATGGTAATTGCTTCCTGAAATCGTTTGGCTTCGTCATATACCCCCCGAGGTCCGACAGGATTCACATTCCCCCAATATTCCTCCGGCTGTGGGTGGACGGTAGGATCACCATATACTTCAGAGGTGGATGCGATGAGCATCCTTGCTTTTTTTTCTTTTGCCAACCCTAATAAATGATGTGTTCCCAAAGAACCTACTTTCAATGTCTGTATCGGCATTTTCAGGTAATCAATCGGGGATGCGGGCGATGCAAAGTGCAGGATATAATCCAGTTTGCCCGGCACATGTACGAACCTGCTTACATCGTGATGATAGTATTCAAAATCTTTGAGTGGGAAGAGGTGGTCAATGTTTTTTATATTTCCTGTAATCAGGTTGTCCATGCCTATTACATGATATCCTTCTTTAATAAATCGGTCGCAAAGATGCGACCCCAAAAATCCGGCAGCTCCCGTAATCAGTACTCTTTTTTTATCTTCTGTTGCCATTGATACCTGTATTTAGTTGTTTTATAATTATTAGGCTGTTATTGTTTTTCTACCGATGCTGTTGTAATAAAATCCTGCATCTTTCACCACCTCCAGATCGTACAAATTTCGGCCATCAAAGATAACCGCCTCTTTTAACAAGGACTTCACTTTTGCGAAGTCGGGTGTCCTGAATTCTGTCCACTCGGTTAAGATGGCCAGAAAATCGGCACCTTCCAACGCTTTGTAATATCCGTCTACAAAATGCAATCTTGCTTTTTTGTCCTCTGAAAGCGTGGAAAAATATTGTTGCACATTCGGCATACCTTCAGGGTCATAAGCGAAAATTTCCGCGCCGGCATTCAACAAATCTTCAATAATATACAGGGAAGGAGCCTCACGAATATCATCCGTATTCGGCTTAAATGCCAATCCCCATACCGCAATTTTTTTACCGGATAAATCATGCCCGTAATGGTTAATGATCTTTTCAACCAGAATATGCTTCTGAATTTCGTTTACTTTCATCACGGCCTTCAAAATCTTGAAATCGTAATTATTTTCCTCTGCTGTCTTTGCCAGCGCCTGTACGTCTTTGGGGAAGCAGCTCCCGCCATATCCGATTCCCGGAAATAAAAAGCGTTTGCCGATTCTGTTATCCGTACCCACCCCCTGACGAACGGTTTCTACATCCGCCCCGGTCAGTTCGCAAAGATTCGCCAATTCATTCATAAATGAAATACGCGCAGCCAGGTAGGAGTTGGCCGCATATTTTGTCATTTCTGAGCTACGCTCATCCATGAAAATAATAGGATTGCCTGACGGACAAAAGGACGATACAGTTCTTCCATTAGTTTTCGGGCTCTTTCCGATGTGGTTCCCACCACAACCCTGTCCGGTTTCATAAAATCATCCACAGCCACCCCTTCACGCAAAAACTCCGGGTTGGACACTACATCAAACTCCACTTTGGCATTTTTCGCAACTGCGTTTTTTGTTTTTTCAGCAGTACCAACAGGAACCGTACTTTTATTGATAATGACTTTGTACTCTTTCATAATCTTGCCCAACTGCTCGGCAACGCCTAAAACGTAGGACAAATCCGCTGAACCGTCTTCACCGGGAGGGGTTGGCAATGCCAGAAAGATCAATTTGGCATCTTCAATAGCTTCTTCCAGATTCGTGGTGAAATGGAGCCTGCCTTCTTTTATATTACGCTGAAACAGAATATCCAATCCAGGTTCGAAAATAGGAATCTGTCCGGATTTTAATTTTGCTACTTTATTTTGATCAATATCAACACAAATGACATTATTTCCCGTTTCTGACAAACAGGTTCCTGTAACCAATCCTACATATCCGGTGCCTACAACTGCTATATTCATTTTATAAAAATTAATTATTTTAAAATAAGTCCTGATGCTTCTGCCATTTTATGCGGCTATTATTACCATAAAACCTTGCAGTACTTTAATTTCTCTATAATACCATAAAAAATCAGGCTTGCGAAGATAAGGATATCTTGTTAATTTTTTACATGCAGAGCCGCCTCTTTTTTTTGCGAATCTGACAATATAAACAAGGCGATGTAATAAAAGGGCATAAGTGGAATCTTATATCTTGCCAGCGCACCAAAGTTGTAGCTGGTGAACCCTACGGCAAATGCAAAAATGATGGAAAAGACCAGGCAAAACTGTACCTCCGGGTTGGACGCAATCATCCTGAAGAAATTGAGGAATCCCGCCCTGAATAGCAACCTGACGGTTAGAAAAAATGTAAAAATCCCTTCTATGGCCGCAGGAACGAGCATCGGTTTCTTTGCTTCCCATATGTAAGGCCGGAACAAGGATACGTTGACCGCTTTGGGGAAAATCTTTAACATACCTGAAGTGGTATACTCCACATTACCCAGATTGTAATAAGAAGTACTCCCTGACATTTGCGATGAAAATACGAGCCAATTCTGTGTATCCTGTGCCGTCCGCATCATGTTCTCAAACGCATATTTTTCGGCGACACTTCCCATCAAAGTTAAAACACCGACACCACTTATTAATCCAACACCAATAAACAACGGTGTCGCCAATGCCTTAATAAAAGGACTTTTAATGGTGTACCTGTAGCGGGCAAATACCCATACCGCCAATGCGGGGGCAAACGCCAGAATGATATAAACCCTTATCTGAACCAGGCCCCAGACACATACTCCGATATAGATTATATTTAAAAAGATATTCTTACGCTTAAAGAACAACTCATAGGTAGCATAGGTGAGCACGCCCAGAAAACCAATACAGATGGAATCTTTCATGATACCACAGGCCCAATACATGACAGATGGAATAAACAAGGTGGCAATCGCCATTTCCCGCTCCAGATGCGGATACATTTCGCGAAACATCTTAAAAACACGCCAACAGCCCAGTAAAGCAAACATCGCCATGATACCTGAAATGTTGATATATGAAAACAAACCGATAAAACTTAAGAAAACTCCAACCAGAATAACAATGTAAGAGCTTTTGTCATAGATGTATGTACCGTAATTAAGGAAGTAATCTCTCATATACAACCTCGTCTGAAAATCTTCACTGTTAAAGAGGATATTAAAAGCCGTTGTCGGATCTTCAAAGAGCAGCTGCTTTATTTTCAAGATATGCCAATAATAGACATAGGTATCGCCGCCCTTGTAGTAAAATTTATTGATGGCCCAATACATGACAATACAACCCAGCTTGACCTTTACTGCCAGCATAAAGTATTTACCATAAGGAAGATCCTGATACTTTTTCTTATAAACATTTTCTGACAGCCGATAAAGCATGTATAAGAAAGCAGGCGCAAACAACAAATCACTCCAGGAGAATAGGTTTACCCTGAAATCGGCCGTTGCGAACGGAAAAAGATAGGTTGTCATATTACTGAGAGCATCCGCCCATGAAAGCCAGTTCATGGATTGATTGCTCAAATATAGTTCTTTGAGGCAGAATAATAACCCTCTGCAAATAGAAAAATGAAGGCACTAAAAAGGGGAATATTTTTGTTACCTGTTAAAATATGCTATTTTTACAGTATGTTTCTTTCGATCGTTTCGCCTATTTACAATGCAGCTTCACATCTCAACGAATTTGTAGCTGAAATAGAAAAACAGATTTCCGGTATTGCTACAGAATATGAAATCATATTGGTTGATGATTTCAGTCCGGACAATTCGTGGGCGGTGATTCAGGAAATCTGTTCGAAAAACACAAATGTTAAAGGGGTAAAATTGAGCCGAAACTTTGGCCAGCATTATGCTATCACAGCCGGGCTGGATTATACCAAAGGCGATAAAGTAGTAGTTATGGATTGTGATTTTCAGGACGCCCCGTCAGAAATACCCAATCTCTATAAGAAAAGTCTGGAAGGCTACGACATTGTCCTAGCCAGGCGAATAGAAAGAAAAGATAATTTCGCCAAAAAACTATTTTCCAAACTCTTTTGGAAAACCCTCGGCTATTTGACAGGAAGCCATATTGACCATACCATTGCTAATTTCGGCATCTACAGCAGGGCGGTGATTGATGCTGTATGTTCACTCAGGGAGTCAATCCGGTTTTTCCCGTCCATGGTACTTTGGGTTGGCTTTTCCAAAGCTACGCTGGATGTAGAACACCAGGAAAGACAGACTGGAAAAAGCGGGTATAATTTTTCAAAGATGTTTAAACTTGCACTGGACGTTATGCTGGCTTATTCAGACAAGCCGATTCGCATTGTTATCAAAACTGGTTTTATCATTTCTTTCTTTTCTTTACTGATGGGTATTACCTACTTCATCTTAAATTTCACTCACCAGATAGCAGTACCCGGATATACGAGTATTATGATTTCCATCTGGTTCTTAGGAGGGTTGATCATTGTCATACTTGGCATACTCGGGCTGTATATCGGAAAGACCTTTGAAGGGGTGAAAGAAAGGCCGATTTACATCGTGGAAAAAAAATTGAACTTATAAAGCAAATTACCGTTACATACTATTAAATGGAATTTAAAGACTATACGACAGAACTGGTAGAGAGAGAAGGCATCTTTTATTCAAAAGAGAAAGCCGCCATTTCCTATCCTGAAAAAGGTAATGACAACTACTATCAGATTGAAGACATGAGTTTCTGGTTTAATCACAGGAATGACTGCATCAAAGATGTCGTTAAGAAATACAATAACAACAGATTCTTCTTTGACATCGGAGGGGGAAATGGTTTTGTGGCAAAAGGCCTGGAAGATGCGGGTATTCCAACTGCCTTATTGGACCCGGGGGTTAAAGGCTGCCTGAATGCTAAAAACAGAAACCTGAAGAATATAATCTGTTCGACCCTGGAAGATGCGCATTTTTCAGCCTCTTCCATAGAGTCTGTCGGCTTATTTGATGTGGTAGAGCATATTGAGGATGACAACGCCTTTTTAAGAAACATCCATCAGATTCTTCAACCGGACGGGATGGTTTTTTTGACGGTGCCCGCCTATTCCTTCCTGTGGTCTGTGGAAGATGTGGACGCCGGCCACTACCGTAGATATTCCCTGTCTCAAATCGAAAATAAACTGGAGAGCATCGGTTTTAAATTAGTATATTCCACCTATATTTTTTCATTACTACCCATCCCTGTTTTTCTGCTTCGGACACTACCCAGTAAATTAGGTTTTTACAAACAGCCGGCTGAACTTAATGAACTAAAGAGCAGCCATAGCGTTCGAAATGGGTTTTTAAGCAAAATCATAGATAAGCTATGGCGTTGCGAATTGAAATGGATTCAGAAGAACCGTAAAATTCCATTTGGCGGAAGCTGTCTGGTAGTAGCTAAAAAAGTATAATTTACGGATTCCTTTTCGGCCTGTTCGCTATGACTATAATATTCATGATTACGTTAATATCTTATGTTTATTTCGTAATATTGCAATATAGCTCAATGCCATCCACATTTCTTGCATATTGTAAACAAATGTTATGTTGATAGAAAAACTTGACTGGGACTCTTCATTCTTTAATATCACTATTGGGAAAATCAAACCCGGCTGTTTTAATGCGGAAACATTTTTACAGGAAATCGGCAATTTCGATTTAATTTACATTTTTGAGTTTCCAAATAGTATATACTTACCTGAAATTGAAAAATTCTGTTCTGTTCCGGTTGACATAAAAGTGAATTATGCAAAATCCGTCAGGGATATGAATACAATTGATGAACACATCATTGAATATCCTTCTGACACGGCCAACGACCAGCTTATTTCCCTTGGCACCCAAAGTGGTCTGTACTCACGATTTAAAACAGACCCGCACTTCCCGGCCGGCTCTTACGAAAAACTCTACACGGAGTGGGTGAACAAGTCTGCGGATAAAACATTGGCGGATATTATTTTAATATACAAAACCGACAAAGATTCGATTGCAGGTTTCATTACCGTTGCTCTTCGCGGAGAAGTGGCGCATATCGGACTCATTGCTGTAGATGAATCTTCCAGAGGCAAGGGTATCGGCAAGAAGCTGCTGCAGGCCGCTGAATATCACGCGTGCAGGCATAACTTCCGGAAACTGAGCGTATCTACTCAAAAAGCAAATGCCACAGCTGCACATCTGTATGAACAATTTGGCTTTGAAGTAGAGGAAGAACTGAATGTTTATCATTACTGGAACCATCCGTCACAATAACACGAGCAGCAAAAACATTATAATCAGCATGAATCCATTTCCAAAAAAATATTTATTCTTTCTTTTTTTCGTCTCCGTATTCTACACTGTCCTTATCACACAGGTCAATATTCATTTTATCAAAAAAACAAACCCGACGAATAAGGAATCCAACGCCCGGAGCCTGGTACACAACAGTACGGTATATTCGATAGACAATTACTGGTATGTCAATCACGTGAAGAATTACCTTCAATACCATAAATTTACGGTAGATGTAAAGATGCCTTTATACGAGGTAAGAAGAACACCCATTTATCCGCTCTTTTACGGATTCCATTACTGGTTGTTTGGGGAAGAAAACAGTTTCTTTTTCATCCGGTTTTCACAGACCATCCTGCTGGCACTGGCCGTGCTGGCTTTGTTTTCAGGCATTTATAATTTTACCGGAAACAAAACGATAGCACTTCTTTCCGCGCTACTTTACGCATTATTTCCTGTTTTTGCCATGGCAACCAGTTTCACGAATGCCGAATCTATCAGCACGGAACTGGTTTGTATTTTCATTTATATGCTCTCTCTTTGCTATGTCCATCCGGGTAAGAAATGGATTTGGTTTCTGACAGGGATTTCATTTGCCGTAACGGCATTGTGCAGGCCAAGCAATGTGTTTCTGGTATTCACCTGCTTTTTTGCTGTCCTGCATTTTAACCGCTATAACATTAAAAACATCATCGTCAAAGGCAGCTTTTTCGCCATGGGTGCCTTGTTGCTGTTTGCACCGTGGACCATCAGAAACTACAAGGTGACTAATGGTGACTTTGTATTTCTGGAAAAATACTATGGCGACCCGATGGACTATGGAATGCCACATATTCAACTCAGAAGCTGGGTAGCCTGCTGGATTAATCCATGCAATTACAGTGTGGAAGATTTGTCCAATAAGATGCTGGTCAGCCTGACAATTGAGAAAGACACCACAAAGCGGGAGGAAATCATTGACAGCTATGTCAACAACATGCCGCGCCGTGCATTTATAGGCAACTCAAAAGAAGAGGTTAGGGGTGCCATTTCAGCACTCTACGATTATTACAAGATAAAAACATCCCATCCTGATAAAAAGTTGCTGGCTGAATATGAGAAGAAAGCGGTGGAAAAATCAGAAAGGCTGAAAAGTAACTTCATTCACAAGTCCGCGATAGATTATTATCTGATAACGCCATTGTCTTTTGTTCAAAGCATCATCTTCCAGAGCAACTCAAACTCGATGACGTTCTTAGACAATCCGGACAGTCATTTTATCAAAATACTTATAAAAGCCATTTTGTACCTCATAACGGTTGCGGCTTATTTTTCCATTTTAGTGGTATTATTCATGCACAGGAAATACAGTCCTTTTTATTGGTTAGCACTCTTTTTTATCCTTACCAATTTTACGGCGATTATTTATGTGCTTCGCTATTTTGAGGCGCGTTACAATCTTCCGTTGTTTCCGTTTTTATTCGGATTATTGGGCATTTCCTTATTTGAAGTAACTGCGGCTGTAAGACGCCTGCTTAATAAATCTGATACATCAACATCCGGAAAGTGACATACAGTTCTGTCAACTTATCGGGTTTTACTATTTAAACCAAAATGCTAAACAAAAAATATATCCTTCTTTATTTCATCATTGTATTGGTTTATGCATTTGGTATTAACGAATGGAATATCCGTTCTGTAAAAAAATTCAACCCTGACAATATTACGGACAACAGTGGCAGTCTTGTTTACGGACACACCCTTTATTCCATTGATAACATCTGGTATGTTTCCCAAATCAAGAATTACCTGAATGGTGACGGATTTACGGTAGATCCGAATAAAACACACTATTCCGTGAGGAGGACACCTGTGTATCCTTTATTTTATGGCGCCCACTACCTGCTGTTTGGAGAAGAAGGAAGTTATTGCTGGATTCGGTATACACAGATTCTTATTTTTGGACTTTCTGTGATTGCGCTGCTTTTTGGCGCTTATAACTTCACTTCAAATCTCAGGGTTTCATTTATTGCCTCTTTTATTTATGCATTTAATCCATCCATAGTTTCTTATCTGTATTACACCATCACGGAAGCATTAAGCATTTCCCTGATTTGTTTTGTTTTCTATGCTTTATCGAGGTGCAGGCAACATCCAAATCGTAAAAACTATTTTTTGGCAGGATTCCTTTTTGCACTCGCGGTATTATGCCGGCCCGTCGTCGTTTTATTGTTATTTTCCTGCCTGTTTGCCCTCCTTTATTTTAACAACTGGAATCTGAAAAAGACAATCCTTCCGTTCATAATGTTTGGCGCAGGCGCATCCTTACTGGTCATTCCGTGGACAATTAGAAATTATAAAGTGACGGATGGAGATATTGTCTTTCTGGAAAAATACTATGGTGACCCGATGGATTACGGGATTCCAAATGTACATCTGAGAAAGTGGATTTCCTGCTGGACCAATCCTGCTGATTTTTCATCAGAACGAATTTCAAACTACATGCGCACCAATCTGGTGAATAAGGAGCCTGTCTCTAAAGAACACTTAATTGATTCCTTAACGGGTGTACTTCCTGAAAAGGCGTACTTAGGAAATGATAAAAAAGGTGTAAGAGAAGCTTACAACAGCCTTTATGAATTCTATCGGAAAAAATATTCAGCAGGTAACGCATCCCTTTCTAAAGATTCACTGGAAGCAGCCGCCACAAAAAACATCAGGGGGTTGAAAGCAAACTTCCTGAAAGTTGCCGTTTTCCGGTATAATGTAATCACTCCCTTATTGTTCTATAAAAGTGTCATCTTTCAAAGTAATTCGAGCAATCTGATATTTTTAAGAGACTATAAGGAGCACTGGTACAAATTTGTGATAAAAGCACTCTTATACCTGTTAAATGTACTCACTTTCTTTTCACTGCTGGTCCTGCCGTTTCTGGGACGTCATCACCTTCCCTTTTATGCCATAGCCGCTTTTTATACTCTTTGCACCTTTCTGGTAATCACATACTGCTTCCGGTATTTTGAGTGCAGGTACATATTTCCTTTGCTGCCGTTTTTGTGCACCATATTAGCTATCTGCCTGGTGGAAGCAGCAACCCGTATTAAAAGAAAATTACACTTCTAAATACCTCATAAGGCTGTCGTATCGCTCTTTTAGCTGTACCTCGTATTCCGACTGATGCAGCACGGCAAGCACGGTATAGCGATATCTTTCAAAAGCAAGCTGGATATCTTTCAAGTCATTCTTGTTGACTTTCAATGAAACCTGCATCTGGTGCTGATTTACGGAGGTGGCGACCATACAATGCAATATCATCGCACCATTGGATTCAACAATTTTGGAGATTTCAGTCAGGGAATAATCTTTCGTTTCCAGTTCCAAAACGATTATTCCTCCTCCGGACATAAACGAGGAGTGCAACGCCAAGGTGCCCAGTATTTTCTGGGGAGTGGTAATCCCCATATATTCTTTTTCAGCATTAACAACAGGCATAAAATAGGAAGAATGTTCCGTCGTTTTTTTAACAACATCAAACAAATGGGTGCCTTCCGTTATATTGTCGGCAGTTAAATTCTCCTGCAGGCTTTCTATCAGACATTGATCATCGACTTCCAGCAGTTGTTGCTCAGATATGACCCCCACCAATGCCCCATTATTTACGACTGCCAGAGCGGTCGCCTTGTACTCCTGCATCAAATCGATGGCATAACCGGCATTATCCGATAATCGGATAAATGGCAGAGAGGTGTCTATACAATCTTGAACAAACAATGGTCGGATTTTATGTAAATGTATAAAATATCCTTACACCAAGCAACCGTTGAATAGTAAAATATAGTTACTAAACAGGAAACTAACTACAAGGCAAACTGGAATCCGAACGTCATTATCCAGTTATAGGTTTTGGGTTCGTTCCGGTGAGTCACTCGCCACATTACATCCCAACGTATAAATTTCAGGATATTTTCCAGTCCGAACCCTACTTCAACATACGGTATTTTCCCCAACGGCCTGATATAAGAATCATTGAATCGGTTCAGTTGCCGGTTGCCGGGAGATACGTTGCCCCAGACACCTCTTGTATGAATCACTTCCCGCAGTTTCAGTTTCCGTATCCCGGGAATTCTGTTCAGGAAAAAGCCTTCGAAATGATGCGTTATATTCCACTGAAAATAGCGATCACTGTAATACTGGTAATCATTCATCAGATTGAAGGCGGTATTGCTGAATGCAAAAGTCTGATTGCCATCATGCACTTCTGACAACAGGAATGGCACTCGTCCAAAGACCATACCTGCCTGTAGTTTTATTTCCAGTCGCCCAACGGTACGCACCGGAATGATATCGGCAAATGCAAGAGTGACTTTATGGTAATTAAACTGACTGCCGGCCAATCCTTTCATACCATAAACATATTCGAGTTGTATGACGGGAATCTTACTGGTATTAATGCTGCTCCTGAATAGAGATGCTTTCCGGATATACTTTTCACCGATGGCAAACCGCGCCCTGAATACCAATTCGCTCTCGGTCAGACGGTTAATGGTATCAATACCACCCTCCTTATTTGCATATTCATATTGGAATGGAACTGTTCCCTGTTGAATCTTTCTGTTTTGGAAAGTCAGCCCCATACTATACCCTTGCTTGTACTCGATTTCATACCCCAGCTTTGCTTCATCCATATACATCAGCCGGAAAACGGGTCTTCTGCGCAGGATAATAAAATTCAGCAGATTATCCGTTGCTAACAGGTCTGTAGTTCGACTCATCTTGTTTGCATCATGCATAAACGAAAAACTGATAATCTGCCGGGGATTAATATCCGTTAATACCTGCAATCCCAACCCTCCTTTTACTTTTTTATCTTTTAATCCATACGCGACATACCCTGATGCTTTGATTCTTTCGCTCATCCTTGCATTTGTCTGAATGCCCGCCCTGAATCTCCAGCCTTCCAGTTGATTATTACTAAATGTACTCAGAATCGGCCCCAACTCCACAGGTCCTGTTCTGTAATATCCTGTCAGGATAAGGTTGATGATTTCTACATAGGTTTTGTATGCCGGAATAGTTTTAATGGTATCTATCAGATGATAGACAGCCGCCTCGTTCTTGGTGAGCTGAACAAACCGGGAAGTGTCCCAGAATGCCTGGTCTTTACTTACGTCTTCCGCATCAATGATTAATGGTTGATTGGTATTATTGATGATAGAGTCATTGTAAGGGTTATTTATTTTGAAGTTTCGGTATACAACATTCTTACGGGTTACTACCGCCGGAATTTTATTTAATGGGGCAAAGTCAATTAACAGATGGTCGTCAGTAATCATCCAGAACTGATGGTCGACAAAGTCAAATCGCTGATTAACTTCTATGCGTTTGATAAAGTTGATATTCACATGCGGCGCCATCCTTAGTTGTATATCCTTGATGGCATAATTGTTTTCGGACACAATAAAACTACCAAAGAAAGTATAGTCCCCTTTTGTTCGGGGTTCAAACATCATTTTGTAATGCACCACATTGTCCAATACAAGCGTATCTATCACTTTATATTTGTAAAACGTTTTACAGGAATTCGCAATCGGACTGATGAATTGTTTGTTCAAAATGGCATATGCGTTATCGTAAATATTGATATCCCTGTATGTAGCACTCAGAAACTCATTAAAACTGGGATCATTCATCCCTGACATTTTCGATGCTTTTATAATTTCGCGCTTCTTATTCAGTTTTGTTGTGTAATAAAAATCCGATATGTTTTCAGATAACAACAGAGGCAAAAAGGGTTCATCTTCAGAAGTGCTGTCTATATTACTAAACACAAACTTAAAAGGTTTAAAAATTTTACGATTCTTAAACTTCTCTGACATATTCTTTATATCCAGCTCTGTCTTGTTGTATGATTCATAACTGTAATTTTGCAAGTTATCTTTATTGTTGGATGGCTTGTATTCTAAAATCTTGCGAATCAGGTAATCTTCCAGGCTTTCTTTGCTGGCCACAATCACTGCTTCCGCAAGCATGCTCTCCGATGGCTGTAAATAAAAATTAATCCGGTTTTTGGATTGTTTCTTCAGTGGTCGGGTTTGCTCATTATACCCTAAATATGCCGCAGATATGGAATCCCGGAAACTGTTGAGCTTCAGCTGGAAATATCCCGTATCATCCGTGGTCACACCAATGGTAGAACCTTTGATATAAATGTTTGCATAACTGATAGGTGCTTTTGTCGCCGCATCAAAGACCTGTCCGTCTATAAAGGTCTGCCCTTTGGAAGAAAGACAAAGTAAAAAGAAAAGGATTAGTATATTTGTTTTGGCGACCGGCATAAAAACGTGAAGTTAGCGATTTGTCATTAATGATGATAATAAAAACTATATCAGAATGAACACTTTAGAAATTATATCATACAACGTGAACGGGATACGATCTGCCATCAGCAAAGGGCTGATTGACTGGATTCGCGAAACCAACTACGATGTGTATCTGTTTCAGGAAATAAAAGCGGATGAGCCGAGCATTCCTAAAGAATTGTTTGACGAATTAGGCTACTCCCACTACTGGTTTCCGGCTCATAAAAAAGGGTATAGTGGTGTCGGCGCCCTGGTAAAGAGTGCGCATTCAGACGTGGTAAAAGGAATGGATATACACCGCTACGACTTTGAAGGACGACTGATGCGGTTGGATATTGGGGATATCACCTTGGTAAATAGTTATTTCCCATCGGGCTCCAGCGGAGATGAACGCCAAAGTGTGAAAATGGATTACCTGAATGATTTTTACAGTTACATACATGAATTGAAAAAAGAAAAAAAGAAGATTATCGTTTCGGGTGATTACAATATCTGTCATCAGGCGATAGACATTCATGATCCGGTAAGCAATAAGAACAGTTCGGGGTTTTTACCGGAAGAACGCGAATGGATGAGCAGGTACTTCAACAGCGGATTCATCGATACCTTTCGCCATTTTCATCCGGATAAAAAACATGAATATTCCTGGTGGAGTTTCCGGGCAAATGCGCGCAACAACAATAAAGGCTGGCGTATCGATTACCATGCCGCCACCAAAGAACTGGAACAGCAGTTGGCAGATGCAAAAATTTTTATGGATGTGAAACATTCCGACCACTGTCCGATTTACCTTAAAATAAATCTTTAGGCTTGTTTGGCAGCCTGGTCTAATGCCGCGTAGAAATCTTCACCGAATTTACGGATCAATGCGTCTTTGACAAAAACATACACGGGCACTTTTAGCTTCCTGCCAAGCACACAGGCATCACTACAGATATCCCATACATCATAATTTACCGCCGTTACAGTTTCCATCGGCTTGATGCGAATAGGATACAAATGACAACTGATGGGTTTTCGGAAGTCAATCACCCCGTCTTTCCAGGCTTTTTCTATCCCGCAGGTAATGGTTCCGTCCTTTTCATAATTGACATACGCACAGGCACCGCCATCTATTAATGGTGTGGCATAAGGGGTATATTCATCGTCCGGTTCGTCCACAAAAGCACCTTGCTCTTCAATGGCTTTGATACCTTCCGGCAGCAGGTATTTTTTGATTTTTGGATAAATCTTCTTCAGGATTTTCGTCTCCGACTTCTCCACAGGCGCTCCGCTGTCACCTTCCACGCAGCAAATCCCTTTGCATTTTTTGATATTGCAGACAAATTGCTTTTCTACCACATCGTCGCTGATTAATATATCGTCGATTAAAATCATGCTGGTTACTTTCCGAGAATAAAGATAGCTGGTTTTTTACTTAAATCCGGTTTCCGTTTTTTCCATTCCACCAATGGTAATGTTTTAATGAATTCATCCGCTGCTGTTATATTGCAGGCAATACAAAGCATAGTGTCAAATTTGCACCACTGGAAAATTTCTTCCAACAGCTTCTGGTTGCGGTAAGGCGTATCCATAAATAACTGCGTATGCCCTCTTCGGGCGCCGGCTTCCATCTGCTGTATCCTGCTTTTCCGTTCACTTGCGTCTATGGGCAGATATCCGTTGAAGGTAAACTGCTGGCCGTTGAATCCGCTGGCCATGAGCGCCAGCAACAAAGAACTCGGTCCCACCAATGGCTCCACTCTCCAGCCCAGTTCGTGCGCCAGTTGTACCACTTTATGTCCTGGGTCGGCAATGCAGGGAACACCGGCTTCGCTCAACAGGCCTATCTTTTTATCTGTAAGCGACATCAATAGTGTTTCATCAAATTGATAGTCAGCATGTTTGTCGAGTTCTATAAAAACACAGGCATCTATATTCTTTTCTCTCTCAACGGCCTTGATAAAGCGACGAGCCGTCTTTAGTTCCTCCACAATAAAGACATCACATCTGACAATAATCTCTTTTACATAAGCCGGTATCGTATGAAGTGCGGCTTCGGCAAGGGGTGTGGGAATTAAATACAATGTATTCACGTTATCAAAGATAAAATAATTTATGGCGCGCTGTAGGAAGGCTCTTATATTATCATTATCCGCAATCTCTGATCATATTGCTTCTCCAATGTAACAGGGTTGGCAGAATGCACAAGTCTACTGTGCATCTGCTGATATAATCTCATTCCTTTAATCCTGGACATTCCATTCTTTGCAAAATTTTCCATTAGCAACACCGAACGAATATATAAAAAGTCAACTTTTTTATACTAAAACAGAAATTTATCGCCACTTTTTTATACTAAAACAGAAAAAAGTAGTATATTTCACTATGATTGAGCGCTTCATTGAAAATCAGATACAGGAACTTTTGCCCAAAGGCAAGGCCATCGTTATTGTTGGTGCAAGGCAGGTCGGCAAAACTACCGTACTCAAAAAGTTGTTTCCCGATGCGGTTTGGCTGAACGGCGATGATGCAGACACAAGACAAAAATTAGCCAATGCCAATGCCGACAAATTGAAAGCGGAACTGGGCAGTAATTCAACCTTGATTATAGACGAAGCACAACGTATAGAAAATATAGGCCTTACAGCGAAAATAATCATCGACCAACTGAAAAATATCCGATTGGTTTTGTCGGGGTCTTCTGCCTTCGAGCTGGCCAACAAAATAAACGAACCTCTTACAGGCCGAAAATGGGAACTGCAAATGTATCCATTAAGCTACTCAGAAATGTGCAGCCATACCAATGCTGTTTCTGAAAACAGATTGCTGGAACAACGACTATTGTATGGTTATTACCCGGAAGTAGTAACCAACGAAGGCAACCAGACAAGTATACTCAAAGAATTGGCTTCTTCGTATTTGTATAAGGATATCCTTACTTGGGAAAATATACAAAAACCGGATAAACTGGAACGGCTGGTACAGGCAATTGCATTACAAACAGGCAATTTGGTTTCGTACCACGAGTTAGCGCAGATGTCTGGATTGAACACGGCAACCGTAGAGCGTTACATAAATTTGTTGGAAAAAGCATTTGTTATTTACCGACTTGGCAGCTTCAACAGAAACCTAAGAAACGAACTGAACAAAAGCCGCAAAATTTATTTTTATGATACAGGATTGCGCAATGCAGTTATCAATCAATTTCAGTCAGTCGCTCTACGCAATGATTTAGGTGGGCTATGGGAAAACTTTCTGCTGGCAGAACGAACAAAATATCTCGCCAAACACAAACTTTTCTGCAACCGGTATTTTTGGCGGACAAAAGACGGTGCAGAGATAGATTATATTGAAGAGCGAAATGGAGAAATCCATGCATACGAATTTAAATGGAATCCTTCGGCAAAAACCCATTTCCCTGCTTCATTTTTAAAGACTTACCATCCTACTGTTACGCAAATCATTCATAGTGGGAATTATATGGAATGGTTAAGTGATGATATTAAATAATTATCTGTGAAACTTCCGAAGCAATACTATCACAACGAAGATGTGGTGTTCCTCGCAAAAGACCTTTTGGGAAAATTGCTCATCACTGAAATAGACGGCATAAAAACCGGCGGTATCATTACCGAAACGGAAGCCTATTGTGAATCGGAAAAAGGATGCCATGCCTATAACCAACGCAAAACGGAACGCACAAAGGTCATGTTTGAAGAGGGCGGGCTATCCTATGTCTACTTTTGTTACGGCATGCATCACCTGTTTAATATTGTGACCGGTAAAAAAGAGATGGTTCAGGCAGTGCTGATCCGCGCCATCCTGCCAACAATTGGAATAGATGCTATTTTACAAAGAAGACATGCCGCAAGTGTTACCAAACATTTATGCAACGGACCCGGAAAGGTATGTCAGGCGCTTGGGATTACCCGAAAACAATATGGCATACATCTGACAGGCAAAGAGATATGGGTCGAACCCGCCAATATGAAAATCAATACCGCTGATATCATCAGCACAACACGTGTCGGCATAAACTATGCCGGCGAAGATGCACTGCTGCCCTGGCGTTTCATTCTTAAAATTTAACATCATTTGATATTGCCTGAGATGGAACTAAATTCTATTTATCTATATTTATACATCAAACATTTCCATGAAAAATCGTAACCTGATAATATCCTTTCTGACAGCTGCTTTACTGTTGTTATTATCAGTTCCGGCTTTTGCATCTGCAGGTGGCGGCGGCGGCGGTCACAGTGGTGGTGGCGATGGCGGCGGTGGCGATGGCGGTGCCATCATTTATCTGGTTTACTATCTGCTGCGCGCGATTTTCATGTTGCCCTTTCCTCTCAATATTATCGTACTGGCTCTGGTCATTCTGGTGGTTTACAAGATTGCCAAAGGATATGCGGCATCCAGCGGATTAAACTACCTGCCCAATGCATCATCGGGTACGCTAGTCAATAAGGCCGATAAACTGCCGGATGATTTTACACAAAAGAATCCCGAATTCAATACCGATAATTTCAAATCGAAAGTGCGAACGGCATTTGTCGACATACAAAATGCCTGGATGCAGCAGGATTTATCGAAAGTGCGAAAATGGATTTCAGATGGCGTTTATCAACGCTTCAATACACAGTTCATTATGATGAAGGCGATTGAGCAGGTCAATGAAATGCATTCCATTCAAATCAGAAATGTATTTATTGATGATGTGGAAACAGATGGTGTATATGACATTATACACGCGGGTATCCAATACAGCATGTACGATGCATTCGTTTCTAAGAAATATACCCAACTCAACGATGGCGGACCGTTGAATGCGACAGAATACTGGTCATTTATTAAAAAGTCCGGCGTCAAGGAAAAAGATTTATACCACACCACTAATTGTCCGAACTGCGGCGGAAACCTTCCGGATGATGGCGGAGAGACAGCCAGATGCCCTTACTGTTCCACCATCACCTATTTAGGCGACTACGACTGGATACTGGCGGAGATTACGCAACCGGATGACTATTTTAACTCCAACGCCAAATACGAAAAGCAGGGAAAATTTTCTAAAAAGATAAGGGAACAAATCGGAGAAAATCAGGACTTTTCGTTACAGTTGCTGGAAGATAAAGCGAGCAACGGATATATGCAGATGATGACGGCACAGGTATTGAAGAAACCTGAAATCACACGAAGGTTCGTATCGGACCAACTGTACACAAAAATGGAAGAACAGATACGTGCGCAGCCTTCTTTTGTGTTCAACCGGTTATACCTGAATCATGTCACTTCGTTTGATTACTTCAGGAAGGAAAACAAAGACCATATTGTCGTGGCGCTCAAACGTTCCTCACAACGGATTACCACGGTAAACAATAAGCCTAGTTTTGAGATGAGCATTCTTTCCTACGATGAAGTACTTATCCTGTCGCGAGATATCAATGCCGGAAAGCCACAGGGGTCCTTGTATGCACACAGCTGCCCGAATTGCGGCGCACCGGTGAAAGATACTATTGAAATTAACTGTACTTATTGTCGGGCTACACTCAACAGCACGAAATACGAATGGATTATCAGCGACTGGATGACGGCTGCGGAATACAGTCAGTTCCGATCCGCTTCCAATGCTTCTTTTGTCGTAGATAAAGAACTGGATGCTTTGGAGGAGCTGTTCGCCGTGAGAGATTATGCCTTGAACAATGTACTGATGATGGTGGCCGCAGACGGGCGGATTTCTGAGGAAGAAATGCAATACATCAACACGTTGGCAAAGAAATGGAATTACGACCTGGATAAGATACAGGGATTTCTGAATCTAGCAAAAACAAACAAGCTGGTGGTACGCATGCCGCAAAACGCCAAACAAAAACAGAAGATAGTGGCATTAATGGAAAAAGCGGCCAATATAGACAACTCCATCACAGCTGAAGAGCGTACCTTATTGGAACAAGTGAAAACACTGTAATTTATTTCACATCATTGGGATGTATTTTCCCGTTGTGGCAAGTCATACAGGCCACCGTTCCGGAATTTTTTCCGAAATATTTTTTGTTGATGGCGTTGGTCATCTTTTGCATTTTGCGGGCAATACTTTTTTCCATTTTTTCATCAGAAGCAAAATCCATCTTTTCACCTGTCTTGACATGGCAATGGTTGCATTTCACCCCCAATGCCGTATTGTAATTTTTCATGATGGCAATCAAATCATCATGAGCAATCTTTTTAGAAAAGACTCTCAGGTTGGAGAACCTGGGTTCTTCTTTCTTCTCATCAGAAGCATCTCTAAAACTCATCATTACTATCGGGAATGCAAGCAATAACAAGACAGCCAGTTTCTTTTTATGGTATTTCATAGTGTATTTTTTGGGTGTGTGATAATTATACGTTATCGGTGAAAAATGCATCTCCCTTTTCACGGGCAAATTTTTCCTGATTATATGCGCCGGATTTATTTCGGGGAATAGACAAACTTTTCCAGTTATCCGCAGTCAATAGCTTTGCCAGAAAAACAATTTGACCAATGTGATACGGATAGTGCGCCAGTTGCCGGTTAATGGCTTCCAGAACGGTATGCCCTTCGTTGCGTATGTAAATAATTGTATCCAAATCAGCCGCCTGCAACGGCTCTATTGCCTGAAAGAGGCATTGCCAGCCTTTCTCCCAGTATTCCAGCAATGCGGCCCTGTTCGTGATATTGGCTTCAAATTCAGCATCTCTGTTTCTCCACTCCTTTTCGCCGTCTGTAGTCAGGAAATCTGTCCAGCGTGACAGCATATTGCCTGCTAAATGCTGCACAATGATAGCAATCGAATTGGAGTCTTCGTCAGGTTGATGAAACAGTTCCTTTTCCCCCACCTGCGCCATGGCTTCTTCGCCTAATTTTTTATAGTAAGCAAATAATTTATGGGCGGATGTCAGGTAATTTGTCTGCATAATCAAATGTACAAGATATTCTAAAAATAAGAGGGTTCTGCTGCCTCAAAGCCATGAACCCTCCATTTATATCGATGGTAACTGAAAATTATTTATCCAGCACCTTTACAGTCATACGGATATCTTTAGTAGGACGGTCTCTCTGATCCCTTGGCTCAGAGGCTATTTTGTCCACCACCTCGATTCCGGAAACCACTTCCCCGAACACTGTATAGTTCATATCCAAAGAAGGAGTACCTCCGATTTCTTTATATATCTTCTTTTGTTCTTCTGTCCAGGTCATACCTCTCGCATTACTTATTTGCGTCAACTCTTCCTCGGAGTATTTTTTCCCTTGTGTGATGTAAAACTGACAGCCCGAAGAAGCTTTCTGTGGGTTGTTATCCCGCGCGGCAGCCAGTACTCCGCGTTTGTGTATCAAATTCTTGTTGAATTCCGCCGGAACATAGTATCCCACATCTCCCATACCGAGCGGTTCTCCCGCTTTGGCTGTTTTGGATTGCGGGTCTCCGCCCTGTATCATAAAGGTTGGAATCACGCGGTGAAACAGCGTGGAGTCAAAGAATTTCTGATTGGCCAATTTGATGAAGTTATCCCGGTGTTGAGGGGTTTCATCATACAGGCGGATTTTGATGTCTCCATATTCGGTGGAGATTAACACATACGTTGAAGAGTCCATTTTTTTGTTGATTTTTTCCTGAATAATTACTTTTCCATTATTGTCCACAGCCAACAGCGCTAAGCTGAAACAAGACAGTAAAAGGGTAAAAATGTTTTTTTTCATAGATGATAATTTAAAGTTCATTAAAATATTCAATAATCATTTTCTTCAACAACTTTTCCTGCTGAACGGCGTCCAGCTTAGGTTGATCCCGGTTGTATTCAAAATGTGGCCAGCCATCCTGATCAAGCCCCAGGAATGAATAGTAGCCGGCTCTGCTCAGCAAAGAACAAACTCCGACATGAATCAGGTCCTGTTTTTGTTCTTTGGAAAATTTCACCAGATGCTTACCCAGTTCACGATGCCCTACCAAAAAAATAATCGTCTGAACATCTGGTTTTTTTCCAAACTTATGTTCCAGTGTACTCAGTACACTTTCCCATGCCGCTTCATCAAATTCAATGTCTGTAACCGTATTTTCCACGCACAAATATACTTATTCCTTGTTACTTATCGCTTAAGCGCTATCTGTCTTTCCAAAAAGGATAACGTTCCTTATGTTTTTCCAAATCCCGTTTGGAAAGTTTAACAATTTCTATGCCATTTCCATCCTCCATATAAATGATCCGGTTTCCGGCATAATCGTATGCGCTGCTGCATCCATTGTGTTCATTGCCAAAATAATCCGTACCAATCCTGTTGACGCCCACTACATAACACTGATTTTCAGTGGCACGTGCCTGCAATAAAAGATTCCAGTGGTGAATGCGCTTCTTCGGCCAGTTGGCAACATACAGCTGAATATCCGCATTGGCATCATTCTGGCACCAGGCAGGAAAGCGGATATCATAACAAACAAACGGCTGAATTCTCCAGCCTTTATACTCTATCAGCACTTTTTCCGTTCCGTTTGTCAACAACTTATTTTCCCCCACCAGGCTAAACAGGTGATGTTTATCGTAATGATGTATCTTTCCATTGGGCTCAACCCATAAAAACCGGTTATAATACTTCCCGTTTTCAAGAAATAAGATGCTGCCGCAAACAACTGCATCTTTCCTTTTTGCCAGTTGTTTCATCCACGCCAACGTCTCGCCATGTATATCTTCCGCCTGGCTCATATCATCTACGCAAAAGGCCGTCGTAAACATCTCGGGCAAGGCAATAATAGCTGCAGGATGCTGTAAGGCGTCTGCCATCTGTTCCATATTGTTCAGATTAGCAGACTTATCTTTCCAGATTAAATTGGTCTGAACAAGGGCTATGGTAAGTTCATCTTGCATGAGCCATTCTGTTTTTACTTTTTACGCTTTATTCTGCAATTCCAATGCATGCATTGGAAAATATTTACTATCTTTAATACAAATAAAGTTACCAATGTCTACGAACAAATATCCGCATTTATTATCAGAACTGGATTTAGGTTTTACAAAATTAAGAAACCGGGTACTGATGGGCTCCATGCATACCAATCTGGAAGAAGAGAGAAACGGGTTTGAAAAACTCGCGGCCTTTTATGCTGAACGTGCAAAAGGGGAGGCGGGATTGATTGTGACCGGTGGTTTTGCCCCTAACTGGGAAGGCTGGCTGAAACCATTTGCCGGAAGAATGACCAATCACGGACACGTAACGAAGCATAAAATCGTAACAGATGCCGTACATCAAGAAGGCGGTAAAATCGCGTTGCAGATTTTACATGCAGGACGATATGCCTACCATCCGCTGAGTGTGGCGCCGTCCAGAATACAGGCACCGATTAATCCGTTCAAACCCAGAGCGCTGACCGCGTGGGGCGTTCGCAGAACCATCAGCGATTTTGCGGACAGTGCGGCACTGGCACGTGAAGCGGGATATGACGGCGTAGAGATTATGGGCAGTGAAGGTTATCTGATCAATCAGTTTATTGTCAAACATACCAACCAACGCACCGACGAATACGGCGGCAGTTATGAAAACAGGATCAAATTCCCCATTGAAATTGTGCGAAAAGCACGTGAAAAAGTAGGCAAGGATTTTATCATCATCTATCGCCTCTCCATGCTCGATCTGATCGAAGACGGCAGCAACTGGCAGGAAGTGGTGCAACTGGCGAAAGAAATAGAGAAAGCCGGCGCCACCATCATTAATACCGGTATTGGCTGGCACGAAGCCCGCATTCCGACTATCGCCACCTCTGTGCCTCGTGCAGCATTCACCTGGGTGACGCAAAAACTGAAGTCCGAGATTTCCATTCCATTGTGTACTTCCAACCGTATCAATATGCCGGAAGTGGCGGAGCAGGTACTGGCAGATGGCTGTGCCGATATGGTGAGCATGGCACGCCCGTTTTTAGCCGATGAAAACTGGGTGAAAAAAGCAAAAGAAAACCGTGCTGATGAAATCAACACGTGTATCGCCTGCAACCAGGCTTGTCTGGACCATACCTTTTCCAATAAATTATCCAGTTGTCTGGTGAACCCGCGTGCCTGCCACGAAACAGAATTAAATTACACTCCGGCAACTGCCCGGAAAAAAATTGCCGTGGTGGGCGCCGGCCCTGCCGGCTTGTCTTTCGCTGCCATTGCTGCGGAGCGTGGTCATGCTGTCACCTTGTTTGAGGCGGATAAAGAGATCGGCGGTCAGTTCAATATGGCGAAAAAGATTCCAGGCAAGGAAGAATTTTACGAAACACTGCGCTACTACAACAAACAACTGGAATTGCATCAGGTGGATGTACAGCTGAATAAAAGAGTAAGTGCCGAGGATTTAAAAGGATATGACGAAGTGGTGATCGCCACCGGTATTTCACCGCGACATTTGGAACTCGATGGTATCCGTCATCCAAAAGTATTGAGTTATATTGATGTACTGAGAAACGGTGCAACGGTAGGCAAAAAAGTAGCGGTCATAGGCGCGGGTGGTATCGGTTTTGATGTGAGTGAATTTCTGACGCAGGAAGGGGAAAGCCCGACATTGCATCGGGAAGAGTGGCTGAAAGAATGGGGGGTGGACATGAACAACGAAGTGCGCGGCGGTGTAGCGGGCATAAAATCGCAGATACCGGCACCAGCACGTGAAGTGACGATGTTTCAGCGCACGGACGGTACATGTGGGAAAAAGCTGGGCAGATGACTGGCTGGATCTACCGCACCACACTAAAGATGGAAAAAGTAAAAATGGTGGCCGGCGTAGAATATACGAAAATTGATGACGAAGGACTACACTATATCGATAAGACTAAAATGCCGCAAGTGTTTCCGTGTGACAACGTGGTTATTTGCGCCGGACAGCTTTCGCTGCGCGAGCTGGAACAGCCGCTGAAAGAGCTGGGCAAAACTGTACATGTCATTGGCGGCGCCTATGAAGCCGGCGAACTGGATGCGAAACGCGCCATCAACCAGGCAGCGAGGCTGGCAGCGGTGGTGTAAAACTATATTCACAGTAGGAGACTCATGCGCTAAGTTGAATACGCAGAATCCTTGAAAGAAGCATTCTAATAAATCTTCAACACTTGTGACACCTCAAAGAAAAGAATAACGCTTTACAAGCTGAATATTTTTTTTGCTTTTGACTGAAGTTTGAAAATGGTTTTTGCCACACCATAAAGTATTCTGTCTTTTACTGGTGGTTTTCGCAAAGAAAGATTAAAACCACCTTCAGTTTCCATTTTTTTTGCATAGAAACCATGATCGTCTAATTCTGTGGGAAGATATGGCACGAATGGACTGTTTATACTCTTTAAATATGATAAATCACAAAGTGATAAAAACAGTAAAAAACGCGTTTGTTTGTTATTCAACTGGACAGGATCAGAAAACGTACGGAAACCATATTTAATATACATATGTAGCAACATAGAATCACATGTAACAAAGCAAATTCTTGTACCCTCTTTTAACCCTCCCAAGTAAGATTCCAAGAAAAGTTGATGAACTAAATTTGTATGTCGATAGCTTTTATCAATAATCAGACGATTAACTACCGCTATTTTCTCATGTTCAATAAATTGTTCAATGAAAGAAATATTAAAGATGGAAATATCAGATTCTGTAAACTGACCATCTGTTCCTCGTATAGCCCTGCAGGTACCAATTATACCATCATTATTTTTAACATAATAAACTGCACAGTAATTGTCTGCCTCATCATACAATTGTTTCTTATTATGATCAGCGACAAAATGCAGTTTTTTTAATTCTTCAATATAAATTTTATATCGAAATCTATAAATTTCTTCTTTTTCATCATTTGTTTTAGCAGTATGAATTGTAAACATGATCTAAAATAATTTTGGGAAGAACATGCCTGTATTTCTTTGATATGTTATATAAGCAGTATGATCTTTGCTATTCAGCCACTGCGCCTCTTCTTCATTTGCGGCACGTCTATATATAAAATACATAACAATAGCACTTAAAATCAAAGGCCAACAACCACTGCCTATGGTTCCCCCAATCCATGCAAGCAGATAAGAAGTGTAAATTGGATGCCTGACGAATTTATATGGTCCTTCTGTTTTTAAATCTGTAATAATCGTGTTTGAAAAAGCAATTGCTGGTGGAGAATCTTTGAACAAATAAACTGTAGATAAAAACAAAAGCTCCCCAAAGAGAAACAATAACAAACCGATAATTATGAATATAATATTTGGTTGAGGCCAAAATAACACTGCCAGTAAATGGCTTATTCCAAAAAACATTGCCATTATTTTAGTAATGCTCAACTCCCAGCGTTTAACTTCTGATTTATTTACAAACCATCTCATTAGTGCATATTGATATGTGCAAAAGACTATGAGTTCTATGGATAAAAGCAAATATCTCATAAATTATTCTTGTGTAATTTCATTAAAGACACTATCGTTCAAAAGGTAACTACTAGTATTTGATGCATTTTCAACATAAAATCTGTTCTGCTCTAAAATAGCGTGTAATTTTTTTAAATTATAAAACGGAACACTGGGAAAAAGATGATGGTCTAAATGATAATTAGCATTATGCTGAACTAAAAAAAATTGTTCGAATACATTAGCGGTTACATTACGTGCATTATTTAATTCATGCTTCCATGATAAACCAAAATGTTCTGCAATACCACGGAGCCTTAACAAAAATGGCAGGACAGTAAATGCAGGCACAATCCAATATAATAAGTAAATCTTCCAACTGTGACTTAATGTTATAATAGTGTAAAGAATTGCATAATAAAAAACTCGTAATAATTTATAATATTTTGACACATCAGATTCTGTAGTAACAGACTTATTTTTTGCACCAAAGCGATAAATCTTTTTTAAAAAGTCAAAACTTTTAAGGCCAAACAGGTGCTTGACATATAAAAGCAAAACTTCTCTTTTCTGCTTTGGAAACTCCCATTCTTCCAATCCTTTTTTTAGCATCCAATCAGGATCTTTTTCGGTATTTAGATACTTATGATGGGCAAGATGGGAATCCCTGTACTTATTAGTTGTGACAAACAAAGGAAACGCACAAAAAAAATCTGACAAGAATTGATTTATATTTTTGTTATTTGTTAGCCTGTAATGGGCGGCTTCATGCATTAATAATAGTAAGGCATGTTGCCTGGAACCGATAATAAATATGGAAATGATTGTAAGTAAGATATTAGAAATTGATACAGCAATGATTATTGTTGCTGCAATGATTAGCCAATCTGATAAAATTGCAAAAACGGACTTGTATGAATTTAATGTTGAAAGTTTCTTCACCTCCCGAAGAATTTTCACCTTTTCTTCTTGAGATATATTTTGTTCAAAAGTAGAAATTATTTCCATTCTGCTAATTTATACTAATGAATAATCAATAGCTGCATGATTATACATTGCCTTATACAGCTCTACTGTACATTTTGCGGCATATTCACACCATGCCCAATCGTATCCGGAGAGAGGTGCATTTTCTAAAATATCTAAAATATCATGGCTGTGTCCCTGGTCAAGTTCCCCGTGTAAAATAAAGAAGCTCATTTGTTCCTTATTTAAACCAAGAAGTTGTGCTGCTTTATTTCCATATTGAACTCCCAATTCTCCACTAACGCCTTCCAGTATATAACCCATTGCCAATCTTGCCACAGGTTGTTTGTGTGCGAGATACATGGCAAATGACAGATAAGCCTGTGTTGGGATTTGCGGAAATAATATGCGGGGATCAGACCCTTTATATCCTGTGTCGTAAAGGTTTTGAATAATCCATTTCCAGTGGTCTTGTTCTTCTTCGGCGTGATGAAAGAAATATTCTCTGACTTTAAAAAAGCGGCTGTCTATGTTTACCCCCCCCCCACGCAAAAGAGGAACTGCCCATATATACCTGATGGAATAATGTGTGAAGCAGGTTATGAAAATGTATAGTCTTAAACTCTTCGGAGTCAATTAATTGAATTATGGAATTACTGTCAGTAAAAGACTTAAGACAATTGTCAGCTGTATGTTTAAATTGCAGGAAATTACTTTCCGGGTATTGCAAAATAGTTTGTTCAACCTGAGTATAGGTCAAAGTTTCCATAGAATTAAATGATTTGTAAATCGAATATAATAAATTATTTCTTTTGAAGCAACATGCATGAAGTTAAATTTTATATTGCAGCCTTATTTCCCCTTGCCTTTGTTGGCTTGTAGCCAACAAACAACCATACCGTTGATATCCGGATATTTAAACTTTACAGACAGTAGTTTGTTGGTTGAAAACCAACAAAGGCGCAAGTTTGCAACGCGTTAGCTGCCGTTTATTAGGGTAAGATTTTCACAATATAAATTTGGAAATTTAAATAGTATGTAATAACTTTGTAATAACTTTAATATAAGTATGGACATTGCATTAATATCAATTGGGAACTCAAAGGGCATCAGACTTTCAAAGACCATTCTCGAAAAATATAATATTCAAGACACAATTGAATTGATTCTTGAAAAAGGATATATCATTTTAAAACCCAAGTCAAAAGCACGAGAAGGCTGGGATAAAGCATTTAAGAAAATGCACGAAAATGGCGATGACAAACTAATCGTATCCGATATTTTCAAAGAAGAAGAATTCGAAGAATGGAATTAAAGCAATATCAAATTGTCCTGGTTAATCTGGATCCGACAATTGGAAGTGAAATGAAAAAGACTCGTCCATGTATAATTATTTCTCCAGATGAAATGAATAAATATTTGCAGACAATAGTTATTGCCCCAATGACAACTAACTCTAAAAGTTATCCAACCCGAGTTGCGGTTAAACACGGTCGGACAAAAGGCTGGGTAGTGCTCGATCAAATAAGAACAATAGACAGACAACGTATAGTGAAAATTCTCGGCAATTTAACCGAAAAAGAAATTTATAATATCAAAAGTATTATTCATGAAACCTATGTTGCATAATAAACGTCAGCTAACACGGTAGCCGTTGCGCAACTAGCCTTGCCTTTGTTGGCTTGTAGCCAACAAACAACCATACCGTTGATATTCGGATATTCATACTTTACAGGCAGTGTATGTTGGTTGAAAACCAACAAAAACGCAAGGAACGCAATCCGTTTCTCCTTGTACCCTGTCATTTCGACGAGGAACGAGGACCTGTCTGCCCCGCTTGCGGCAGGCAGAGAAATCCTGCTATGGTTACAGAAAAATATCTGCCAGAAAAAGACAATATTTCTCTCGTTGTTCGAGATGACAGTTGCCAATAAAAAAATAAACCGCTTCACCTTGCACGCTGTCAATATAGGAACGAAGCACTCTTTTTATCGATAATGCATTTCTTTCTTCTGTTTTTATACTCCCGATCCTTCGGGTAAAATTTTTTTACTTCTTTTTATGGAATTTATACGGTTCGTGTCTCTCAATGACTGAGATCAATAAAACAGTATCATTAATCATTTAAAAAGTAACCTTATGAAAAGCATTATCCGTACCATGACAGCGATTATTTTGACAACATTGACCTGCACAGCTTCTTATGGCAAAACAACAGCTATGACCACAGACCGGTATCATCTGCTGTTTAATAAAATAGACTACAGCATTGTCGGCACCTGGGAAATGAATGGAGTCAATCAGCCCGGCCAACAGCCCGTATTCTGCCAGTTCAATGCCAATGGCACCTTCATTTCCTTTACCTGCACGCAGGGAGTTTACCATATAACCGGCAGGGGAAAATGGCAGACAAAAGACCGCGTTATCTATATCATTCACGGAGAGGAAAAGTCTGTTCCAATCTTGTATGAGGCAGAGGAGAACCGGTTGGTTTTCGGGAATCAGGTAACATACACCAAACATAACCCCGTATATGCCAGCCGTTAAACAGAAAAGGATGTCCCATTCATTATATTTTATGCGCTTCAATCATTAGATTTGAGTATGAAATGAGCAGGAGTGAATTTGCACACTAAACGAAATGTTTAATAGGCGAATTCCATCTGCACCGCTAAAAACAATAAAATAAACAGATGAAAAGATATACTCCTTTTATACTCCTTTTCCCGGCAGTGTTCATCATCCTTTCCTGTAAGAAAGAAAATACCCCCGTCAGGGATGCCATTCTTCCCATTGTCTTTGTACATGGCTATTCCGGCAGCGGGGATTCCTATACCAAAATGATCGGGTATTTCCGGGCGAACGGGTATCCTGCCAATAAATTATATACCTATGACTGGAATACGCTCGACCTGCAGAGTGCACCCAAAAATACCAAGCCGCTGAATGACTTTATACAGGAGGTGCTCCGGAAAACCGGATACGATAAAGTGAACCTGGTAGGCCATTCGCTGGGCGGCTCACTCACCTTTAACTATTGCAGCAACACAGCATATGCCGGCTCCGTAAACCGGCTGGCATGGCTGGCACCTTATCTGAAAGACAGAACCAAAATACCGGATTCGGCGATTGCCACGCTGAACCTGCGCAGCAATGCGGACTATGTGGTAACGGATACCAGTACGATTCCCTTTGCGGTGAACAAAGTTATCCCGGATGTGGATCACAATGAAATTGCTTCCTGCAAAGAATCATTTGTGGAGCTGTTCAAGTTCTTTAATGACGGCAAGGAACCGGTGACTACTGTTCCTGAAGACGACGTTATTCTGATTTCCGGTAAAGTGGTCAGTTTCCTGGAAAATGCCGTAAGCTCCGGCAATACCATTGACATTTATGATGTCAGCGCCACCGACGGAACACGACTGTCAACAACGCCTGTCAGTACGCTACACACAGATGCCAAAGGATATTATCCCGAATTTGCCGCAAAGAAAAACACCTACTACGAGTTCGAGGTTTCGACCGGCAGGGCTGCCGACCGGCCGGTTCACTTTTATTTTGAGCCGTTCAAAAATTCCAGTCATGTGATTTATCTGCGCACGTTCCCGCCACAAAGCAGTTTCCTGAATCTGGGATTCAACGCCCTTATTCCATTCAGTGAGACGCAAGGTGTTTCCATCTTTTTTTCCGTTTCCAAAGCACTCTTACTGGGCAAAGATGCCCTGACCATAAACGGATATGATTGCGTCACTGCCGACTTCTCACAAAAAGAAATGAATACGCTGGCGTACTTTATGTATGACGAAAACAAAAATAACGTCTCTGATCATTCATCAGTTGCGCTATTCAGTAGTGCCACCACCTTCAAGGGTATCGATTTTGCGCTACCGATAAACGGATTCTCCACCTATAATTACAACGGAAGGATACTGCATACCCCTAACTGGCCATCTTCCTCAGACGGGTTGAGTGTTGCACTATTTTATTAAAACTCGGTTGTGTTGGGGCAATCTTCTCCATCCTACCCAACAGGAAGGAACCAAAATTTAACTTTTTTAGTTATTTTTAAACTATGAAGAAAATAACCATCACGGTTCCGGACGACAAGGTAGAGGAAGTAGAAGCCTATATCCGTCAGATTATCCAGCAACTGAATATTTCCATTCTTAAAGAGGAAGAGAAACTGAAAGTGGAAGAATGGCAGCGGGACGAAATTGTTAAAGACCCTTCCACTTCCGGATATATCAGCAGTGATGAGCTGGAAAAAACGTCCTTTAGCCGAGAGAAATAAATGGCACGCAAAGTCGCAAAGTATGCGGGATAAATTTAAAGTGACAGGCAAATTCCTGCCGCATTAATGTTGAATCTAGTACTAGGCAAAATGTCATTGCTCCTGCCGTTCGAAATGATGGCTACAACAACGCCAGACTTTCCTCTTCCATCCGCCGCATTTCTGCCGCGTCTTTTTTGGTTTTGTCTTTGTATCCGCACAGATGCAGCAGGCCATGTGCCAGCACACGATGCAACTCATTCTCGAATGAAACCTTAAATTTCCGGGCGTTTTCTTCCACCCGCTCCAGTGATATAAAAATATCTCCTTCTATCCGGCCTTTCGTACCGGAGTGGTCGAATGTGATGATATCCGTATAGGTGTCGTGATTCAGGTAATCGATATTGAGTTTCAGCAATTCCTCATCCGTCTGGAAAATATAATTCAGCTCCTTGATGGCATAATTTTCTTTTGCGGCGATGGCCTTCAACCAAAGTTTTATTCTGGTAGATGTAAAAAAATGGGGCTTAGCGATCGTATTGAAATGAAATGAAATTGCCATTGCCGTAAAAATGCGATTTTTTTTCACGCAAAGGCGCAAAGAGCGCAAAGTTTTTTTGTCAACCGTTGATGAACCGGACTTTTGTTATTTTTTTGAGAGGATGCTGAATTTATCTTTATCCAAGGAATCGCTGAAATCACAGTACCGTCCTATTACGACAAGAAGAATTTCATTTCGACGCAGGTGCCGCCTTCCCGGAAGCGCACTTCATCGGCGAGTTTACGCATCAGAAATACACCCCTGCCATCGGGCTGTTCACGAAACTCGGGCGTGGTAGGATCCGGCAGCCCGTCAGGATTAAACCCTTTGCCCTGGTCACGGACAAAAACATTAAAGAACCGTTCGCATCTATAGGCTTCAATCTTCACTTCTTTCTTTTCGTCCAGATTGTTACCATGTTCGATCGCATTAGTGACCGCCTCCACAGATGCCAGCAGCATATTGCCGTACTGCCGCTCACTGATCTGAAACTGATCTCTCAACGACTCAATCAGGGTTTCTACTTTTGCGATATTTTCCAGACGGGAAGAGATTTTCAATTTTACTACTTCTTGCATACAGATAGAATTAAACTATGATTAATTCAACGTGGGATTTGTGTTTTAAGACATAGAGAAATGGCCTGACTCTGGCAGACATTGAATATATACGTAAGATTAATCAATTAGTTAACAAGTCGCAAGTACTTTTCTACTAAATTTTTGTAAAAAGGTCGCATGGAGGGAGGTACCGTCTGATAGATTTCCAGTGCTGATTTGCGTTTTTGGAGGTATTCTTCTAGGCTGGGCGGCAATTTCCGGGCTATCTCGATGCCGGATTTAGACTGTCTTTTCTCGTCTTCCTCCTGATCCCGCTGTGCCTTTTCAAACTCTAACAGCCTGGTTTGTATCTCTTTATGCCGTTGCAGGGATTCTTTGGAAAGCCTTTTTACCGCCAATTCCTTTTCTATCTCGTCCATCTTCTTCATCATATCGTCCACGCCGCCACTCTCTTTCTGCTGCTGGCTCATTTTTTCTTTCATTTGGCGCAGCGCTTCACGGATGGCCGCCTGTTTTTGAACGGCATCTGCAAAATCTTTACCCATCTGTTTCGGGTCTTTGCCTTTCTGCATGCCTTCCTGCATCTTCTGGAGCTGGTCGCCCAATTGTTTTTGCAGCTCGCTCATAGAGGGCTTTTGTCCTTCACCGCCGGGCTTATTGCAAGAGCCGCTGCCCGGTTTTTTGGATTTCTGCTGCTGTTGTAAGTTGTCTAGTGATTCGCTGAGCATCAGTGCCAAATTATTGGCAGCAGTCATCACTAACTGCTGGGCCACACCCGTCACCGGTTTGTTTCTGGCTTCCAGGTTATCCAGTGCTTTTTTCATTTCCCGGTTCAGTTTATACATTTCATCGGAAATAAAGGACTGTAACTGAAACTGCCGTTTGCCTAATGTCTGAAGCGTGTCTTCGATTAATTTGGCATCGTCTCGCAGGTCAAATTGCTTCTGCATTAACTGGACATATTTCGGACTTTCGGTTTCCGTTTTCTTTAACTCATTCATCAGCTGCTCCTGATCGAATGACAACTTCACGAGGTTTTCCAGCAACTGTCTTATCATCTTGATGTCTTCCGCATTCTGGTCCATCTGCATTTTATCCAGATCATTTTTCATTTTCTGCGCCATCTTTTTCATTTTCTGAGATGATGACTTCTGAGACTTGGATGCTTTATCATTTTGCTTCTGCTCCAGTTCGTCACTGCTTTGCTCCATATCCTGCTTAATATCCTCACTTTGTTCCTGGTTGCCTTTGGTGTCGAGCTTGTTATCATTCTCCTTATTGAGTTTTTCCATCTGCTTCAGGTTCTCTTTGATGTCATCCATCTTTTTGTTCAGCTCTTCCTGTTTTTGCTGTAACTGATCCTGCGGTGCTGAATTATTTTTTGTTTGCTCACTCAGTTTTTCCTGTTCTTTCGCCAGTTCATTCAGTTTGTCAATCGTTTCCTGTGCCTTCTGTTCCAGTTGCAACTGCTTGAAAAGTTGCTGCATTTTCTCCAACTCCGATTTCAGGTCCTTATTGCTCATCTCCATCTTATCAAGATTCTCAAACGTGTTTTTCTGTTCCATCTTCTGCAGGATATCTTCTATCTGCTTCATCAGGTCTTTCATTTCATCGCTCATCAGGTCTTTCATCATTTCCTGCAGCTTCTCCTGTTTTTGCAGAATTTCGTCGTCCGGTTTCTTGAACTCTTCCTGGTTCTTTAAGTTTTCCTCGTATTTGTCTTTTATCTGCTTCAGCTCTTCCTGCAGCTCATCGTGTTTCTTCTGTATCTGTTCGAGTTGTTTCTTATCTTCCCAGGAAAGGGTGCTTTTCGTCAGAATCTTTTCCTTCATTTCCTTAATCATAGAAGCCAGTTGCTGTGCTTCCTTCGCCGCATCGGACAAATCGGATTTAATATCTTCGTTTTGCTGGAATTCCTGTTTTTCCAGTTCACGGACAGTCGGCTTGTCATAGGCAAATGCCTGTGATTTTGCGGACTTCGGCCCGGAAACACCATCGTTGTCCCATACCTCAAAATAGTAATCCATCTTATCGCCGGGTGATAATTGATACTTTGAGAAATCAATCTGATAATTGAAATCAGAGATGGATTTGTTGGCTAATGGAAGCAACTGTTTTTTGGCTTCCCTCACATTCCCTTTTTCATCTTTTATGGAATAATGGAATTCCAGTTTAGACAAACCGTAATCATCTGCCACGGCACCGACAAATACAGAAAAATCTTTTTGTGCAGAATCCTGAATCCGTTCCATATTGATGGAAGGAAAATTATCAGGAGTGGCAGAAATGGTAAACGAAACGGAATCGCCTTTATCCACTTCCCGGTTGGAAACAAACACGGTGTAGCGGGTATCTCTGAGTATTTTTCTGGAAAAGGAAAATTTGTCCTTGCCTGTTTTTTGTGAAGCATAACTTGCTCCGTCCAGGTTTATTTTCACTTCATCGGTTCCGGACGTTTCAAAATTCCAGTTGACCGTGGTGCCTGCGGGCACGACAAGGTCTCCGATGTTTTTTACGGATTCATTGGTTCGATTGATGTAAGCAGGGTAAGTCAACTGTGTTGTAAAATTGGCAATAAGAGGTTTTGGGAGCACCCGGATCTTAAATTCCTCACTGTTAAAATCACTTGCCGTAAAATAAAACGTCAGCTCTTTCTGAACATTGGTGAAGCGATACGAAAACTTATCAGCAGCTGTTTTCTCCATCTTATAACTCTTGCCATTTTCGACAAGGTACACTTCATTGGGAACGGTCTTTCCCTTTACAGACATCTTTATTTCCATGTCTTCATACTGGAGCATCTTCAACTGCTTGTTTTCCAGTATAAATTCAAAAGGCGCTTTTTTCGCAAAGGTCTTATTTGGGTTCAAAAGGCGTGTGCTGCTTTCTTTCAGCACATTGGGAGCGGCTATCAGTAAAAATAAAATCAGGAAAAACGGCGGCAATGCATACTTCAGGTATTTCTTATTCTCCTGCAGGTTAACCGCATTTGAAAAAGGCACCAATTTTATGGATTCGGTTTTCTGATGGATACTGGCTTCTATCAGATCTCTGTTATAGGCGTTTTGCGACTGTTGTTTCAGTTGTAAAATATTCAGCAGTTTATCCTTTACATCCGAAAAATGGCTGCCAATGATGGCTGCCGCCTGTTCGTGGGAAATCTGACGGCCCAACCGCAGGTAATGTGACAGCGGAATCAGTACATAGTAAACGAGTGCAGTGATTGTTGACCCGACAAAACCAACCAGCAGGAATTTCCTAACCGCAGAAGAAAAATAAAGCTGGTATTCTGATAAAGACAGGAATAGATAAAAACCTAAAAGCAACCCGACAAACAGCAGACTGCCGCGCAGCAATTTATTCAGATAGTATTTTCTGATAAATGCGTCTAATTTCCGGAGAAGCAGGTCGTAATTGGTATTCATGCCGAATGCTAAAAATAGCGAATAGTTGGGCTACGCGCTCTACTAATTTTGTTATTTAATTTTAAATCATTTCCCTTTCATCGGGACAAAATACACTTCGGAGAAATCACGTTGTTCCATCGCATTCTGCGGGCAATTGCGCACATTCGGCTGCAACAGCCTGAAATCGATATCGTAATAGGTTGGCATAACAACAGCATCATCTATCACTTGTTGGTCTGCTTTGGTGTATAAGGCATTCCGTTTAGCTTCCTCTACGGTTGCTATCGCTTCGTCAAAATAGGCATCGAAAGCTTTGCTTTTGTAGCGGAATGAATTGATATAGGTTTTTTCATTGATGTCCGCCGGTACATACTTGCTGTGAAACAGGTTCAGGAAATTTTCGGCATCGGGATAATCTGCAATCCAGCCCATTCTGTAAAAATCGGTCTTCGCCGCTTCCACAGCTTCCGTATGTTGTGCCCAGGGAATAATCAGTAACTCGACCTGAATACCTAAGGTTTCTTCAATCATTTTCTTCAATGCTTCCGCCACCTGTGAATTGCGCGAACCTCCGGAATTGAGTTCGAGCGTCACCTTAGGAAATCCTTTTCCTTTCGGATAACCGGCCTTCGCCAGACATTCCTGCGCTTTAGCGGCATCATACGTAAAACCATGTACGGTTTTAGAATCGAAGGTACCCGTACCCGGCGGGACAGTACCGTATATGGCTGGGAATCCTGTACCCTTCAGCGTAAAATCGCACAATTTCTGACGGTCGATGGCATAACAAAATGCTTTCCGCACATTCACATTGTTGAATATTTTCCCCTGATGCTGAAACCCATAATACTGTAGCGACATGGAAGGCAGGAATTGCAGCTGAAACTGTTTGTATTCCGGTTTCAGATGCTTCTTGAAATCGACAATTTCATCAATCATTTCCAATGGAAACTTATACACCAGATCGCTGTTGCCTTTTTTAAATTCCATCAGTTCGTTTTTCTTTTCCTTCACATAGGAAACGCGGATAGCATCCAGGTACGGAAGCTGATTGCCAAATTCATCCTTACCCCAATAATCCGGATTGCGTGCAAGAAACGTCACCTGGTTATCCTTGTTGATTTTTAAATAAAACGGACCTGTACCTACACAATGTAGGCGCATTTCCGTTCCATATTTTTCCACTGCCTCGTGCGGGTATATCTTTGCAAAAATGAGTCCGAGGCGCGCTAGAAATACCGCATAAGGTTTTTCCAGTTCTATTTCAACGGTATAATCATCTATGATTTTTACACCGCTTACTCCTGTTTCAGGTACAATTTTCTGGGCTGTCAAAGAGTCATATTCCGCAGCGCCTTTCACCACATCTTTAAATATCCAATATCCCTGATTGTCGGCTGGGTTATGATAACACAATCTGTCGAGGCAATATTTGATATCTTTTGCTGTTACTTCCCTGCCCTTGCCTCCCGGAAAACATTCATCGTCGTGAAATTTTACGCCTTTGCGCAAGTAGAACGTATATTTTGTGCCAGAGGGATCAATCTCCCACTTTTCAGCCAGTGCAGGAACTACCGCCAACGTACTATCGTCAAACGTAACCAATCCTTCATAAATCTGTTCGCATATTCTGTGGGCTGTCACTTCCGTAATATTGAGCGGATAAAGTGACTTAAAATATTCTTCTTCGTTGTAGCGGAATGTGCCGCCATAATACTTACCACCTTTGGCTTCGCGCAGCTTAAATTCGCGCTTATTCTCGCCACCGCAGGAGATAATCACCAGAGAGCAAAAGAAATAGAATAGCTTTTTATGCATTTTGAGAGATTGAAACGGTTTCTATCAGCAAAAATAGGAATATTTAATGGAAGAACGGCTTTAAAGAGCCAAATAGCAGGAGGTACCCGCTACAGGGTATTCAACGCAATTTTCACCATATCATTAAAGGAGCCCTGACGCTCTTCCGCGGAAGTGGACTCATGCGTCACGAGGCTGTCACTGATGGTAAATATCGCCAACGCTTTTGCCTTATATTTTGCCGCAATGGTATACAATGCGGCTGTTTCCATTTCCACACAAAGCACGCCATACTTCGCCCATTTTTTGTAATATTCCGGGTCTTCATCATAGAATTCGTCGGAGGATAATATATTTCCCGTTTTCACGGAAATATTCAGTTCCTGTGCGGCATGATAGGCTTTTAAAAGCAATTCAAAATTTGCCGTTGGCGCAAAATCCGCACCACTGAATTTATTCCAGTTGACAGCGGAATTGGTACTTGCTGCCAACGCCATCACAATATCTTTCACATGCACCTCTTCCTGCAGGGATCCTGCTGTACCGATTCTGATGAGGTTCTTTACATCGTATTCCCGGATGAGCTCATTGACATAAATCGAAATAGAAGGGATACCCATGCCTGTTCCCTGAACGGAGACTCGCTTGCCGTTATAATAGCCTGTGTAACCGAGCATGCCTCTTATCTCATTGTAACAAGTAACATCTTGTAAAAATGTTTCCGCTACATGCTTAGCCCTGAGCGGATCGCCCGGCAACAAAATGGTTTCCGCAATTGCTCCTTTTTTTGCCCCTATGTGTATACTCATTTTCCCGTTGTTCTAATGTTTAATAATTTGCTTCCATTCCTTGTTGTCCGGTTACAATTTGTATCCCGTTACTGGTGCCGATTCTGGTTACACCAAGGTCAATATATGCTTTAGCCGTTTCATAATCCCGAATTCCTCCGCTTGCCTTGATTTGAATCTTACCCTGAGTGACCGATTTCATCAACCTGATATCTTCGAGCGTCGCACCGCCGGTTCCGAAGCCGGTGGATGTCTTAACAAAATCAGCCCCCGCATCAATGGTGCATTTTGTGGCAATCTTTTTTTCCTCTTCCGTTAAATAACAAGTTTCGATAATAACTTTGAGAACGGCATCCCCTATGGCTTGTTTCAACTGCCTGATTTCCGTTTCGGCTTCCATGAATTTTTTGGATTTCAGCCAGCCGATTTTGATGACCATATCAACCTCATTCGCTCCGTTTGTAACTGCATTTTTTGCTTCGGTTATTTTTGCATTCGAATCCATGGCTCCCAAGGGAAAACCTACGACAGCAGCCAACTTCACCGGCGAAGCGGATAAAAGCTCATGACACAATTTCACATATCCGCTGTTGACGCAAACGGCATAAAAATTATATTCCGACGCTTCCCTGCAAAGCTGGCGGATATCATCTTCGCTAGCGGTCGCTTTCAGCAGGGTGTGGTCTATAAAGCGGGATATATTCATCTTAAAAGGTAAGAATTACAAAAGTAGAAGAAAAAATCTCAATACGCACTACTCACTACTCACTACTTAATACTATTTTTACAGCATGACAGATATTCTAGTAATTGGCTCCGGAATTGCAGGACTGACGTTTGCCCTTAAAACGGCAGAACAATTTCCGGATAAAAAAATCCTTATCCTGACAAAAGCCAGCGAAGACGAAAGTAACACCAAATACGCACAAGGCGGTATCGCTGTGGTGACTGACTTTTTAAAAGACAACTTCGACAAGCACATACAGGATACCCTGATTGCCGGAGACGGTTTGTGCAACAAAGAAGTGGTGGAGATTGTCATTCAGGAAGGTCGTGAACGGGTAAATGAATTAATTTCGTGGGGTACGCGGTTTGATAAAAGCGATGAAGGTGATTACAAATTGGGTAAAGAGGGCGGGCACTCCGAATTCAGGGTGTTGCATCATAAAGATATCACCGGTTGGGAAATCGAACGGGCATTGCTAGAGAAAGTACATCATTCCAAAAATATTGAAATTTCACAGCATCATTTTGTCATTGATTTAATTACACAGCACCACCTCGGCCGAATCATCACGAGAGTGACACCCAATATTCAGTGCTATGGCGCTTATGTGCTAAACAAACAAACCAATCAGATTGAAAAGATAGAGAGCAAGGTGGTCGTGCTGGCATCCGGCGGTTTCGGGCAAATCTACCGGGCAACGACCAATCCGAATATCGCCACCGGTGACGGTATCGCCATGGTGTATCGGGCTAAAGGAAGGGTAGCAAATCTGGAGTTTGTACAATTCCATCCAACAGCGCTGTACGAGCCGGGCGTAAGTCCCAACTTTTTAATCACGGAAGCGGTGCGCGGCGACGGCGGCATCCTGAAGACAAGAGATGGAAAAGAGTTCATGTCCCTGTATGACGAGCGTGGCTCATTGGCACCCAGGGATATTGTTGCCAGAGCAATAGACAACGAGATGAAGAAGAGCGGGGAAGACAATGTGTTCCTCGACTGCCGACACATGGACAAAGACAATTTTTTACATCATTTCCCGAATATTTATGAAAAATGTAAATCCATCGGTATTGATGTGTTCAAGGATATGATTCCGGTGGTGCCTGCGGCACACTATGCCTGCGGAGGTATTAATGTAGACACCTATGGACGAACATCGATTCAAAATTTATATGCGTGCGGAGAATGCAGCAATACCGGCCTACATGGCGCTAACCGCTTAGCGAGCAACTCCCTGTTAGAGGCGGTGGTATTTGCACACCGGATATTCCTCGATGTGTGTGAGCGGCTGGACAATATTGAATTTTCCAGTGAAAAATTTCCGGAATGGAATGCCGACGGAACCAGTGACCCGAAAGAGATGGTGATTATCACCCAGAGCATCAAAGAGCTGAAAGATATCATGAGTAATTATGTGGGAATTGTGCGCAACAACGGACGTTTGAAACGCGCACAGGAACGGCTATACCTGCTATTTAAGGAAACGGAAGAGCTGTATGAAACCACTACCATTTCTCCGCAGTTACTGGAACTTCGCAATATGATTACCATCGGCTATCTCATAACACGTAGCGCCATGCTGCGCAAGGAAAGCCGGGGGTTGCATTACACCACTGATTATCCGAAACATGCACCGGTAGAAGAAGAAACCATGTTGTAGAAAGGAAGAGTCATCTGCTAAAATAGTAGTACCAGTTGGGGAATTTTACATAACAAAAAATTTTCAGAGCGATACCAATCAACTAATAATAAGCAATCGTATCCTATCTCAATAACGTAAACGCTCCTTTTACAGAAAAAGGGTTGTTGTCTTTCTTTATACCTTCCGCTACATACATATAACTATCCACCGGGCAGGGAGTGCCTTTATACGTTCCATCCCAACTTTTGGATAAATCCGCCGTTTCGAAAACCATTTCTCCCCATCTGTTGTAAATACGCAGCACATAAGATGCAACATTGACCGGAATGAAATTAAACAAATCGTTATACCCGTCGTTGTTAGGCGAGAATGCCGTAGGAATGAAGATATCACAATTGAGCACAATACGAATAGAATCCGAACTCTTGCAGCCCGATTTAAAGCCGGTAAAGATGACTGGCGACTCGCTGCCATCAATAGTCGTTGGATTCACGGTAGTCCCATTGCTCCAGAACACACTGTCATACGTTCCTCCCGCCACAATGCTTCTCAGTTCTCCCGGACACATAATGACGCTATCGTCCAATGTTATCCGTGGTAATGGCAGTACAGTGAAATTTTTAGAAATGCTGTCGGTTCCGCAATTCTTATTTTGCACCGTTAGCCGTATGATAAAATTTCCCTCTGCCGTATAGGTATGAACCGGGTTCTTATCAGTAGCATTTTTACCATCTCCGAACAACCATGCATAGTTTATGTTGTCTCCTTTGGAGTTGTCAAAAAACTGTGCCGGACTTCGAAAGCAGACAGAAGCCGGAATTATCATATCCGGAATAAAGGTATCCCGCAAGGATAAAATCCTGTTGAACGTATCCCTGCATCCGGAGTTTGTTGTTACAATAAGAAGGACATCGTAATTGGTTATCTGATTCAGATTAAATACAGGCTCTTTCTGTTGTGAGGAAAACACACCGCCATTAATACTCCAGCTATGTTGTACGATGCTGTCAGGAGCAGCAACCGCTGACGTGTTGATGAATGCCGTAGGCTTATTACTGCAGTATTTATCCGTAGCAAAATCCGCTATCGGCTTTGGTTTTAAGATTAACGTCGTAGCAGCGGCATTTGTACAACCATTCTTAAACACATTGATAGAAATCGGATTTCTGGTTCCGTTCACACTGATGCTGTTGCTGGTCTCATTGGTATTCCAGCGCAGTGAATCATATTGATTCGGAACAGAGAGCACCGCAACACTTCCATTACATAAAGGAAGGCTTGAAGGTAAAGAAACGGAAGGTTTTGGTTTTATAACGATATTCTTTATAATACTGTCCTGTCCACAAATAGCATGATTGACGACCATCTTCACTGGAAATGTTCCGTCCAGAGGATAGGTGAAAGATGGATTGTTGGCAGAAGAAGTGGTATTGGCAGCATCACGGAAAAACCAGGTAAAGCCCGTGTAATTTCCGGTAGATGTATTGGAGAACTGCACCGGGCTAAGCTGACAGTTGCTCACAGGAACTGTAAAATTTGGTTTCAGCGAATCTATAATGGAAACAGATTTTAGCACCGTATCCCTGCAACCGAAATCAGACACGGCAACCAACTGCACATTATAGTTCGCATTACCCGGATATATGGTAACAGGATTCGCATTGGTGGAGTCTATACTGCCGTTTCCAAAATCCCAGTATAATTTCGGGATACTGCCACTTGAAATGGTAGATTGATTGGTATATAATGCCTTTATGCCATAACAAACCTGACGCAGGCTAAAATTAGCGGTTGGCTTTGGCTTCAGTTGTAAGGCAGCAGATGCAGATGCGGCACATCCATTCTTATACACATCCACCCGGATTGGGTTAATGCTGCCGTTTACACTGATACTATTCCCGGTTTGATTGGTATTCCAACGAATGGAATCAAATATATTGGGAACCGTCAACGTGGTGGTCGTTCCGTTACAGAAAGAGACACTGGACGGCAGACTCACGGTTGGTTTTTGCTTGATGATGATATTTTTTTGTATACTGTCCTTACCACAGATGGCATGATTAACAACAAGTTTCACCGGAAAGACACCATCGAGCGGATAGGTAAATGTTGGGTTGACCGCTGTTGAGGTAGAATTTCCTGCATCACCAAAATGCCAGACATAGCCGGTATAATTTCCGGTGGATGTATTAGCAAATGGAACGGCGCTGAGCTGACAATTATTGGCGGGAAAGGTGAAGTTGGGTTTAAGAGAATCAATGATAGAAATAGTCTTGACAACGGTATCCCTGCATCCATTATTTGAGACGGCGATCAACTGAACATTGTAATTTCCATTGGCCGGATAAGTAGTGGTTGGGTTGCTATTTACAGAATCTATCACCCCGTTTCCTAAATTCCAGTAGTAGTTGGAAACCGTTCCTCCGCTGATGGTGGTGAGATTGGTATACAATGCCCTTATACCGTAACAAACCTGCCTCAGGTTGAAATCTGCGATTGGCCCGGGTGCTATAGTCAACGATTTGCTGACGGTCCCGAGGCATCCTCTGGTGGTTACTACTTTCAGGACTATGGGATACGTACCGGGAGTGGCAATGGAGGCCGACGTATTTTGGGTGAAGACACTATCTGCCCCTACCTTCCACCGCCATTGATTGATGTCGTTCAGTTCGGAAAATGACGCATCTGTTAATGTCACCTTTACACCTGCGCAAACATTATTCTGGCTCATCACAAAATCCGGTGTCACTTTCGGATTCAGCTTAATATACATTCTGCCTGTATCGGCGCAATCGGTTCCCCGGTTGGTGATTAAGGTAATTTTGTAAACGCCCGTATCCGTGTAGGTAAATGTGGGGTTTTTCAAATCGGAGGTATCATCTGTTCTTCCTGCTATACCAAAATCCCAAAGTTGATTGAGGACGGTGCCGGTCGTTAGATTTTGAAAATCGATGGTTTTGGACGAACAAAAGACATACGTGGAATCATTGATCTTTCCGATAGATCCGGGGTCCAGAATCGCCGCGGGTTTTGCTTCCGGAATTTTACAATCGGTTACATTGAATTGGAAGTCCCGGATGGTTTGCCCAATGAGTACATTGTTTCTGAATTCATTTACACACACCCCGACAATGTATAAACCAACGGTGTTGGCGGTAACCTTTAATTGTCCGGTGCTGGCGTTGATTGTAATCGGGGCGCCGGAACCGAGAGGGCTATTAAAGCTGAATCCCGGACCGTAAGGAATCGTCGGATAGGGAGGCGGACTGGCTTGGGTTGGCGCCGGATCCGTAAGGTCTGCTCCTTGTTTGGGTGCACAAAGTTCATAGGTCAGCACATCGCCGTCAGGGTCGGTAGCTGAGAAATCAAAAAGGGACTCCTGATTGACACAAATAAAATTGGGCGCCGTATTATCAAAAGAAGGTGAACTGTTACATACCGCCGTGGACGCCGGTGGTATGATTAACTCATAGGTGCTGCCAAAACTCCCCGCATTGGGCACGTTGGATATACCCGGATTTCTGCAGCATCGCTGATACACCAGCCTTAATCCGTTTGGCGGAATGCTCAGGGTGGTAGTCCCTCTGTACAAAAGTTTATCTACACATACCGGTGGCGCCTGAAAACAAGGGGTGCTTGGCGGAAGCGGAATTCGCGTTGAGGATACCTGCGGAATCGTAAAAGTAGAAATAAACACTCCTGTGTTTTTATCAAAAACGGTAATAAATGATTCAATATCCAGGTTATTGTTTGTACTGTTACAATTCCTGTATATAATCAATGAGACTTCATAATTATTCCCTCCCAAACATTTATAACTGAATTCCCCGCCCATCAGGTGGTCGCTGAATGCCGGTTTGTACAACATCAACAGGGTGAACAGCAAGGGGATAAATCTTCTCATAAAACAAAAATAATCAAAAAATTACGCGTATAATAAATAATTAACTTCTTTATACATCATTTTGTTGCATCAGATAACCATTCTATAACAAAAAATCTCCTTTCTTTCAGCGCATCACTTCTTACTTTTATTATCTTTGTCAAACTTTCCCAAAAATGCCAAAAGACACTTCGATTAAATCCGTGCTTATCATCGGCAGCGGACCTATTATCATCGGACAAGCTTGTGAATTTGATTACTCCGGCTCCCAGGCTGCCCGTTCTCTTCGCGAAGAAGGTATTGAAGTATCGCTTATCAATTCCAATCCGGCTACCATTATGACGGACGAAGTAACGGCAGATCACATCTACCTCAAACCCTTAACGATTGACTCCATCCGTGATATCCTGGAAGAACGCAAAATTGATGCCGTTTTACCTACCATGGGTGGCCAAACAGCCCTGAACCTCTGTAAGGAAGCCGCTGAAATAGGCCTTTGGGAAAAATATAATGTACGTGTAATCGGAGTGGATTTGCAGGTAATCGAGACGACTGAAAACAGAGAGGAATTCAGAAAATTCTGTGTCGATCTGGGCTTAGGAGTTGCCCCTTCTTTTGTCGCCAACTCTATGCTGGAAGGTAAAGAAGCCGCTCAAAAGATCGGATTTCCGTTAGTCATCCGTCCCTCCTATACATTAGGAGGTTCAGGCGGAGGATTTTGCCATAAAGCGGAAGACTTTGAGGTGATGCTGTCAAACGGATTGAAAGCATCTCCCATCCACGAAGTGTTGGTAGAAAAAGCCGTCTTAGGATGGAAAGAATTTGAACTGGAATTATTGCGCGATGCCAACGACAGTGTCGTTATTATATGTACGGTAGAGAACCTCGACCCAATGGGGGTGCATACCGGTGACTCCATCACTGTGGCACCTGCCATGACCTTGCCGGATCCTGTTTTCCAGGAAATGCGGAATCAGGCACAGAAGATGATGCGTGCACTTGGAAATTTTGCAGGCGGCTGTAATGTTCAGTTCTCCGTCAATCCGGAGACTGAAGAAATCATTGTCATAGAAATCAACCCCCGTGTATCCCGCTCGTCAGCACTGGCATCCAAAGCCACCGGATATCCGATTGCAAAGATTGCCGCCAAGCTGGCGCTGGGTTATCATTTGGACGAATTAAACAATCAGATTACCAAGACTACGTCCGCTTGTTTTGAACCGGCATTAGACTATGTAATTGTCAAAATCCCACGCTGGAATTTCGATAAATTCTATGGCTGTGATTCCACCCTTGGCCTTCAGATGAAGTCGGTGGGTGAAGTTATGGGTATCGGCAGAAATTTCGCGGAGGCGCTGCAGAAAGCCTGTCAGTCATTGGAAAACAACAAGGTTGGCCTTGGTGCGGATGGCAAGGGATTATCCAAAACTGAAGAAATTCTGGACAGCTTGCAGCATCCGAGCTGGGACAGAATCTTTAAAATAAAAGACGCTATTTATCTGGGCGTACCATTACACACCATCCAAAAACTGACCGGTATTGACAACTGGTTCCTGATGCAGATACAGGAATTGGTGAAACTGGAAAAAGAGATTCAAAAATATTCGCTCAACAATATTCCTAAAGAACTGCTGGTAAAAGCGAAAAAGAAAGGTTATTCGGATGTACAATTGGCATTCTTACTGGGCAGAATCGAAGAAGATGCCGTTTATGAGAAACGAAAAGAACTGGGCATACGTCGTGTATATAAAATGGTAGATACCTGTGCTGCGGAATTTGAAGCGAAGACACCTTATTACTATTCCTCTTTTGATACGGAGAATGAAAGTCATGTTTCCGACAAAAAGAAGATCATCGTGCTGGGTTCCGGCCCCAACCGCATCGGCCAGGGTATAGAATTTGATTATTGCTGTGTGCATGGATTGCTGGCCATCAAAGAAGTGGGCTACGAAGCCATTATGGTGAACTGCAACCCTGAAACGGTCTCCACCGATTTTGACATCGCAGATAAACTATATTTTGAACCGGTGTTCTGGGAGCATCTGTGGGAGCTCATCGAACATGAAAAGCCGGATGGCGTCATTGTACAGTTAGGCGGACAAACCGCATTGAAACTTTCTAAAAAACTGCACGAAAGGGGTATTAAAATAATTGGCTCCTCGTTTGACAGCATGGATATTGCAGAAGACCGTGGACGATTCTCTGATTTGCTCAAGGAACTGGAGATTCCCTATCCGGATTACGGCACCGCCACTGATGCTGATGAAGCATTGGCAGTAGCGAATAAGGTAGGCTACCCTGTATTGGTGCGTCCGAGCTATGTATTGGGTGGACAGCGCATGCGAATTGTCATCAACGATGCGGAATGTGAAACATCGGTCATCAAATTGCTGAAAGATATCCCGGATAATGTGATTCTGATTGACCACTTTCTGGACCGGGCGAAAGAAGCGGAAATTGATGCCATCTATGACGGTGAAACCGTCCGTATCATGGGTGTGATGGAACACATCGAACCGGCTGGTATTCACAGCGGCGACAGCAATTCCGTGCTGCCTCCGTTCAGCTTAGGGCCAATCCTTATTGAAACCATGAAACATTACGCCGAAAAATTATGCAAGGCCCTGGAGATTCGCGGTTTGATTAATATTCAGTTTGCCATCAAGGGCGATAAAGTATATGTAATTGAGGCGAATCCGCGCGCATCCAGAACGACACCGTTCATTTGCAAAGCGTACCAGATACCTTACCTGAATATGGCCACCAAGGTGATGCTGGGTACCCATAAACTGAAAGACTTTACGTTTAAAGAAAAACTCACCGGCTATGCTATCAAAGAACCGGTGTTCTCATTTGATAAATTCCCGAATGTCAATAAAGAATTAGGTCCTGAGATGAAATCCACCGGCGAAGCGATTTATTTCATTAAAGACTTATTCGACCCGTATTTCCGACAATTGTACAAGGACAAGAGTATGTTCCTGAGCAGGTAATTCTATCTGGGCAATAATGACAAAAAGCCGTTCCTGAAAATCAGAAACGGCTTTTTATTTTTTCAACTTTGATCTCTTATTTCTTTGTCGCCATCAGGTTGTTCATGCCCATCATTTCTTTCATAGTGCGTTGCATACCTTCAGCAGAACCGTCCAGGAAAATGACATTGCCCTTTCCATATTCCGCAAAGTTTTTTATAGACTCCGTCCACATGGAGAATAAAATCACGGACGTATCCAGATTGGCTTGCTCCATTTCTTTGGCAGCCTGTGTCATACCCTTGGCCACTTCTTCCCTGAACAGCGCCACCCCTTGTCCGCGCAACTGTGCCGCCAGACGCTCTGCTTCCGCTGCAATCTTGATGGCATTTCCTTCCGCTTCCGCCGCTTTTGTTTTAGTGATTAACAACGCCTGCCCCTCATTTTCCGCCGCCGCTTTCAGGTTGCTCGAAGCCACTACCTGTGCCATCGATTTGATAATCGCTTCATCAAAAGTGATGTCATTCAGCTGTAAATCCAATAAGTGATAACCCCAGGTTTCCAGCGTTTGATCGATTTGCTCCTTCACATCTTCTACTATCTCCTTGCGTAAGGAAAGTACTTCCGCCTGTTTTTTGGTGGCGACAAATCCTCGGATGGAGCCCTCTATCGTACGCACCAGTGCCTGCATCAGGTTACGGTCATCAATAAATTTAAATGCAACGTTTTTAATCGTTTCTTCTCCCGTATTGACCACCGCATACAATAACATCGCTTTAAAATACACGTTAGCCTGATCAATCGTAATCGCCTGGAATTCCAGCTCTACCGAGCGGTTCTGAATGGAGATTCGTTTGTATATCTGTTCAATGAAAGGAATCTTGAAGTTTAACCCCGGTCCGAGTATTCTGCGGTATTTACCAAAAACAGTCACCACAGCAATGGTTCCCTGCTGAACCGTCACAAAAGACAGGAATGCCGTGATTACCAATAGGGCTAAGAGGATAGTGGAGATGGCCATAATTTATGATTTTAATTAGATGAATAATAGCACCATAACGAGAAACCCAGCGGGTAAGTTCCAGTGTTTGGAATTTAAATATACTATTCTTTTTCTGCTTTTGCGGCATATCCGGAGAATATCCGTATCAACACGTATCCGCAAATACCACTCATTTAGTATATTCACAATGGCATCCCCTGACCTATCTTTGTTTTACATCTCCTGCAATTTTTGGCACAGATGTTGATTTAATGGAAATGTTTATTAATTTTGTAATCTAAATAATTAAATTTCTATGAAAAAGCTATTAACTACAGTATTCTTTGCATGCGCCATGATAGTGGCATTTGCATCTGACAAACTTTTCCTGCACAGCGGTAAAACCATTGACGGTAAAGTGGTAAAAGTGGAGGAATTCACCATCGTTTACAAGTATGAAGGTGAAGACGCCGAGCAAACCATTGGAAAAAAAGCGGTGGAAAAAATCCAATATTCCAGCGGCAGATCAGAAAATATTTCCGAGAAAATTGTCATCGCTTCTAAAGATGATTGGGAGAAAGTGGAGATTTTGTTGGACAAATCTGAGATTGTAGGTTTGAAAAAAGTAGGTGAAGTGAAAGGAAAAAGCACCGGTGGGTTCAGCGGTTCCAAATCAGACAAAAAAGCCAACATGAAACTGTTGCAGGCAGCTGCAGCAATGGGTTGCCCTTTTGTATATATGACATCAGATCAAAAATCCGGCGGTGGTAGTTATGGCGGCTGGGGCGGCGGTATTGCAGGTATTGCAAGCGCTAACCAATCTCTGAAGAAAGGTATCGGATATACCTATGAAGATGCAGAATAGATTTTATTCCTGTATAAAAATAAAAAGCACGACCATTGGGTCGTGCTTTTTATTTCCATACTTTCTGCTTTAAAATGTTGTTTATACAACTATCTTTGAAGTATGAAGATTTTACTCTATTACCTTCAGAAATACAGATGGCTGGTGGCGCTCACCTTTTTGCTGGCCATTATCAATCAATGTTTCTCTTTACTGGACCCTTATATTTTTGGTAAAATTATTGATGGATATGCCACCAAGCCCTCCGCTCATACGAATTCTTCTTTTATCAGTGGAACACTTTTTCTGATTGGCTGCGCCATCAGCGTGGCAATGGTCAGCCGCATCGCCAAAGCATTCCAGGATTATTTTATGAATGTCGTTATACAGCGCTTTGGTGCCGATGTTTACACGGACGGACTGAAGCATGCCCTTCAATTGCCTTTTCAGGAGTTCGAAGACCAGCGGAGCGGAGAAACATTAAACATCCTGCAGAAGGTACGACTCGATTCGGAAAAATTCATGCAAAATTTCATCAACGTTTTCTTCTTTGCCATTGTTGGGATTGTATTCGTTATCATCTATTCTATTCAGGTATATCCGTTGATGGTGATGGCCTATTTCATAGCATCTTTCATCCTCGGGTTCAGCATTAATATATTGTCTAAAAAGATAAAAGCGGTGCAGGCTGCCATCACACGCCAGACCAATGTACTGGCGGGCGCCACAACCGAAAGCTTGAGAAACATCGAACTCATCAAAAGTTTAGGATTAACCAATCAGGAAGTAGTCCGTTTAAATGATACCACGTTAAAAATATTGAATCTGGAATTGGAAAAAGTCAAGAAGATACGCAGTATCGCTTTTGTTCAGGGTACGATGGTGAATTTTTTGCGGCAGTGTATCTTGTTCTTTTTGTTATACCTGATTTTTAAAGACCATCTGCGGGTAGGGCAACTAATAACCTTGCAGTTCTATTCCTTCTTTATTTTCAATCCCCTTCAGGAAATGGGCAATGTCATCATGAGTTATCGCGAAGCGGAAGCCTCTTTGAAAAACTTTGAGAAACTGATGCGCACGCCCGTTGAACAGAAGCCGCAACATGCCATCCGGCTGAATGCCATAACCTCCCTTTCTTTCGATGGTGTGAGCTTTCAGCACCGGACTGCAAAAACAAAAGCGGTGGAAGATATCTCCTTTCACGTAACGAAAGGTAATACCATTGCATTTGTCGGGCCATCCGGTTCAGGAAAAACCACCCTCGTAAAATTACTGGTAGGATTATACACACCGCAGGAAGGAACCATCTTGTATAATCAGATTGATTCTGAAAATATTGACGTAGATGAACTGCGTGCACAAATCGGATTTGTGACCCAGGACACCCAACTATTTGCAGGTACAATAAAAGAGAATTTATTGTTTGTGAATCCGTCAGCTACGGATGAACAGATTCTGGACGTGCTGAATAAATCAGCCTGTCAGCATCTTCTTGCACGCAGCGAACATGGTATAGATTCCATTATTGGGGAAGGCGGCATAAAGATATCCGGCGGGGAAAAGCAACGCCTTTCCATTGCACGGGCATTGCTGCGCCATCCTAACATCATCGTGTTTGACGAAGCTACGTCTGCATTGGATTCCATAACAGAAGAAGAAATAACACAAACCATCAAATCCGTTACTGCAAAAAAAGAACACATCACCGTTATGATTGCGCACCGCTTATCGACCATCATGCATGCCGATACCATCTATGTGCTGGAAAAAGGCAAAATCATTGAAACCGGAAACCATCAGCAGCTGCTGGAAGAAAAAGGATTGTACTATGCCATGTGGCGTCAGCAAATTGGCGAAAGAAAAAGTGAATAAACGCTGAACCGTGATGTAGGGAATATAGGGATTTTCAGGAACCTTTAACCGTATTCATCACGTGACTCAAATAAATCCATGTACTGAAAAAAATAATCTATGAAAATCAAAAATTCTAAAATTCTTATCACCGGTGGAAATTCCGGAATAGGCCTGGCAACTGCCAAATTGCTGATTGCAAAAGGCGCTCAAGTAGTTATCAGCGGACGCAATAAGAAAACGCTGAAACAGGTGGCGAATGAAATCGGTGCGATTCCTGTGGCAGCCGATGTCACCAAAGAAGAAGAGGTGATAAAACTAGTGAAAACGGCCATCAGGAAAATGGATGGACTGGATGTCCTGATTAACAATGCCGGCTTCGGGTATTTTGAATTACTGCAAAACATAGACACCGCAAAATTCAAAGATATTCTGGAAACGAATGTGGTAGGTGCCATGCTCTGCGGCAGGGAATGCGCAAAATATTTTATGGTACAGCAACACGGCAATATCATCAATGTCGCCTCCACCTCTGCGCTGAAAGGGCACCAGATGGGTACAGCTTATTCCACGTCCAAGTGGGCGCTGCGCGGCATGACGGAATGCTGGCGCGAAGAACTCCGCCCCTACAATATCCGTGTGATGATGGTACATCCCAGCGAGGTGCAGACCAATTTTGTGGCCAATTCCGGTCGGCCGAAACGAGATTTCAATCCCACTAAACTGGAAGCGCAGGACGTGGCACACCTGATGGTCTCCATGTTAGAGCTGAGGGATGTAGGCTTCATCCCGGAAGCTACGATCTGGTCAACTAATCCTAAGTGACTTCCTCCGTTACATGGACAGTCACCCTGAATTTATTTCAGGATCCTAAGTATTGAATTATCATTTGTTTGTCAACTTGTCAGCCTTTTTAGCTTGGAACAACTTTTGACCTGTTTGTTCCATCATCTCAACTCTTAAAATCTAATTATCTATGTCTATGGAAACAGGAAAAATTAATGTACAAACCGAAAACATCTTTCCCATTATCAAAAAATTCTTGTATTCCGACCACGAGATTTTCCTGCGTGAGTTGGTTTCCAATGCGGTTGACGCCACCAAAAAGCTCAAAGGGTTGTCCCAGTTGGGCGAAGCCAAGGGCGATTTAGGTGATTTGACCATCGAGGTTAAAATCGACAAGGAAAACAACACCCTCATCATCTCCGACAAAGGTATAGGTATGACGGGTGAAGAAGGAAGAAGTAATCAACCAGATAGCATTTTCCAGCGCCGGTGAATTTTTAGAGAAATTCAAGAATGTAGACGATGCCAAGTCCATCATAGGACATTTTGGGTTAGGTTTTTACTCCGCTTTTATGGTGGCAGAAAGAGTAGAAATCTATACCAAATCCTACAAAGAAGAACCTGCGGTGAAATGGAGCTGCGACGGCTCCACCGAATTTACACTGGAAGAAATAGAAAAAGCGGAACGCGGCTCTGAAATCGTTTTATATATCGCGGAAGACTCCAAAGAATTTCTGGAAGAGCACCGCATCAAATCCATGTTGAATAAATACTGCAAATTCTTACCGATACCTATTCAATTCGGAACCAAGTGGCAGAGTGAGGAAGACAAAAAGGAAGGCAAACCGCTGGAGCCGAACATCATCAACAATCCAACTCCGGCCTGGACAAAAGCACCGTCTGCACTAACCGACGAAGATTACAAAAATTTCTACCGCGAATTGTATCCGATGAATTTCGAAGAGCCCCTTTTCTGGATTCATCTGAATGTCGATTATCCGTTTAACCTAACGGGTATCTTGTATTTTCCTAAACTGAAAAAGAATTTTGAAGTCCAGAAGGACAAAATCCAATTGTACTGCAATCAGGTATTCGTTACGGATAATGTCGGTGAAATCGTTCCGGAATATTTAACGCTGTTGCACGGTGTCATCGACTCTCCGGATATTCCGTTAAACGTTTCGCGTTCCTATCTGCAAAGCGATTCTAACGTCAAAAAAATCAATCAGCATATTTCTAAAAAGGTATCCGATAAATTGCAGGAAATTTTCCAGAACGACAGAAAACAGTTTGAAGAAAAATGGAGCGACATCGGCTTGTTTGTGAAGTACGGCATGATCAGCGATGAAAAATTCTATGAAAGAAGTAATGGCTTCGCCTTATTTCCCAACACAGAAAACACCTTCTTCACCTTTGAAGAACTGAAAGAAAAAATTGCTGCCAACCAAACGGATAAAGACGGCAACCTGGTGGTTCTTTATACTTCTGACGATGAAGAACAGCACAGCTATATACAGCAGGCAAAAGACTACGGCTATGAAGTCATCAAGCTGGATACTATGATTGACAACCACTTTATCCAGCAGGTGGAAATGAAAAATGCGAAGACTCAGTTTAAACGTGTGGATGCCGACATCATGTCCAACCTGATACCAAAAGAAGCAGTGCAAACATCCGTATTGTCTAAAGAACAGGAAGACACCTTAAAATCTCTATTTGAGAAGGTGACGGAAAAGAATAAAGTGGAGGTTGAATTAAAAGCGCTCTCCCCTTCGGATGCACCCGTAGTGATTACCCGGGATGAATTTATGCGCCGCATGATGGAGATGCAGAAGATGGGTGGCGGATCACCGTTCATGTTTGGTGGTATGGATGAAAAAATAAATCTGGTCATCAACAGCAATCATCCTCTCAACTCAAAACTGCTGGAGGAAGATGCCGCACAGCAGGAAAAACATATCAAACAACTGTACGACTTAGCATTGCTGTCACAAAATATGCTGAAAGGCGAGGCGCTGACGAAATTTGTCAGCAGAAGCTTCGAACTGATATAACTATATTGGGTTAAAATAATGGGTGTGGCGGGGTTTCACCCCGCCACACCCATTATTTGACGATTTGTCCCCTTTTTACTAACTTTGAATCTATAAAGATGCATAATCATGAACAAGTTATTTTTTACTGTTCTCATCAGTTCATTGCTGGTTTCTGCCTGCATTCCTAACGCACCCGGCGGGGGTATCAGCGGCACTCATATTAAAGCCAAACTGATTCGCACCACCTGTGCCAGCATTGTCATACAGATACAGGATTCCAATTACTATTATTTAGGTGAGCAGTGGAGTAATACAATGAGCCCGCTGACGGTAATGACGGAACATGCCGCAGCAGTGAGCAACCCTTGTGAGTTTCCGACAGATCAGATCAATGTCGGAGATTTATTTTATTTTGACATTAACAGCAATCCAAGAAATGATTGTGTCGTTTGTGCCATGTACGATGCCCCGCCTGCTAAAAAGGTAGCATTGAAGAATATTATCCGCATTTGAACTTTTTGACTTATCTTTTCGTTACTCTTCACATAATCTGACAAGACATGTTTCGTTTCTTAAAATACATCGTACTCTTTATTCTGGGCTATAAGGTCATCAAAGAGCTGTTCAAAGAGTCTCCGGAAGAAAGAGCCGTTCCGCCGGCAACGGGTAAACAAAACATCCACCTTAACAATCAGCAACATACGGCACCATCCACGCCTTCCAAATTCAATGATGCGGAACTGATTGACTACGAAGAAGTGAAATAGCCGCTAATTTGCCGGTATCCAGCGGACAAAGTATCCTCCTTAAATTCTACATTTTTTCATTAGTTTTGTAAACTGATATTTGCAAACTATCAACTCAACAATATGTCTTTAGATCAAAATATAAACAACGAACTGAAGGAAGCGATGCTTTCCAAGAATGAAGTGAAACTTCGCACTATCAAAGCCATTAAGGCCGCTTTTCTGTTAGCCAAAACGGAAAAAGGCGCTACGGGTGAAATTACACCGGAACAGGAAATCAAAATCCTGCAGAAGCTATACAATCAGCGCAAAGAATCTTTTGAAATCTTTTCTAAAGAGAACCGTCCGGAATTAGCCATAAAGGAAAAAGAAGAAATGGATGTGATTGTCACCTATTTGCCCAAACAGATGAGTGACGAAGAACTGAAGGCAATTGTTCAGTCCACCATTACAGCTACCGGCGCAACTTCCATTAAAGATATGGGCAAGGTCATTGGTGCCGTTTCCAAACAAGTGGCAGGACAGGCAGAAGGCGCCCGCATCTCTGCAATGGTCAAAGAACTATTGGGCGCGTAATGCAGCATTTTATTTTCGATCTAGATGGAACTATCACCCATCCGCAGCCGGGTATTGTGGGCGGTTATCGCTATGCTTTTGACCAACTCGGATTTCCGGATAAAACGGATGAAGAGCTGATTCCATTGATTGGCCCACCGTTGAAATACGTTTTTTCAAAAATATACCACCTCTCCGACGAGCAGACAGAAGCCGGCATCCGGTATTACAGGGAATATTACTACGGCCAGGGCGGCATGTATGAAGCCATTATTTTTGAGGGTATGAAAGAATTGTTTCAATCCCTCAGGGACAAAAACAAAACATTACATATTGCCACCAACAAAGCATTGCAGGTAGATAAGATTCTTGCCCATTTTGATGTGCTGGAATATTTTACCACCATCGAACATTATAACGAAGAGAAAGGAGTCACCACCAAAGAGAAGATGATTGAGAATATTATTCAGCAACACCGCATCCAACATAAGCATCATGTAGTGATGATTGGCGATCGGGAACATGATTTAAGTGCTGCCAGAAATATGGGCATTCAGGCGGTTGGTGTGTTATATGGATTCGGCACAAAGGCTGAACTGGAAAAATGCCTTCCTAAATACATCGTTCATTCCGTGTCGGAATTACATTCCGTTTTACATCAATTCTGATTATCTTTAGTCAAACGAATGTATGCAAAGGATACTCTTATCATTGCTGGTTATACTCTTGTACGCTAATGCCCTTTCAAAGAACAAGATGGAGAAAGAAATAGAAAAACTGCGACAGACTGAATTAGCTTTCAGCCGTATGAGTGTGGAAAAAGGAATGGCAGCTGCCTTCATCTTTTACGCGGATAAGGATGTCGTCAAACTGGGCAGCGACGGACAATTTCCCATCATTGGAAAAGATGCTCTTATTGCCTCCTTTGCCGACAAACCCCCGAAAACATCTTCACTGGAATGGTCTCCGGTTCGTGTGGAAATTAGTCGGTCTGCAGATTTAGGTTATACATTCGGAAACTGGATCTTTACAACTGCTACAGGAGAGAAAAGCTACGGAGTCTATATGACGGTTTGGAAAAAACAAGCGGACAGCTCCTGGAAATATATACTGGATGGTGGCAGTTCCACCCCTGCACCCGAGACAAAAAATAAATTATGACTACAGCAATCATCCTCATTTTTATTATTGGCTATTTAGCCATCGCGTTTGAACATCCGCTCCGCATCAACAAGGCAGCGCCGGCTATCATCACCGGTGTATTATGCTGGCTGATTTATTTTATCGCTTCCGGGTCTATCAAGGAGGCGGATGATGCACTCGTTCATAGTGTCGGAGAGATTGCTTCCATCCTGTTTTTCCTGCTTGGCGCAATGACGATAGTTGAACTGATAGATGCACATAATGGTTTTTCCATCATTACCAATAAAATAAAAACGACCGCCTTATCCAGATTACTACTCTATATTACCGTACTCACTTTCTTCCTTTCCTCAATCCTGGATAACCTGACCACGGCTATCGTTATGACTTCCCTTTGTTCCAAATTGTTAGCGAATAAAGAAGACCGGTTGTGGTTCGCCGGTATGATTATCATTGCGGCCAATGCCGGTGGAGCCTGGTCGCCCATCGGAGATGTTACCACCACCATGTTATGGATTGGCGGACAGATAACTACGTTTAGCATTATACAAAATACATTTATACCAAGTGTGGTGGTATGTATCCTGCCCATGCTGTTGCTGATGTATAAATTCCGGGGAAAGCATATACCGCATACCGAATCCACAGATAATAAAGCCATAGACGAACATTCTGCCAAAGCCGATGTGATTCTTATATCCGGATTCGCCTTGCTAATGTTGGTACCGGTGTTCAAAACCATCACACACCTTCCTCCATTTATGGGTATGCTGTTGTCTCTGGGTATCATGTGGATTATTACTACCATAATTCACCGGAACAAACAACCGGAACACAAACAAAAATACAGCGTATCAAATGCGCTGCAGCGGATAGACACTCCTTCTATTTTATTTTTTCTGGGTATCCTGCTTGCTGTTTCCGCATTGCAGTCTTTCGGCAGTTTAAAAACCGTCGCGGTATTTCTGGAAACTCATTTGAAGAATGATTATCTGATTGGCACTGCGTTGGGCATGCTGTCCGCAGTAATTGACAACGTGCCACTGGTGGCGGCGGCACAGGGCATGTATGCCATAGATGAGTTTCCGGTGAACCATCATTTCTGGCAGTTTCTGGCGCTCACCTCGGGCACCGGAGGCAGCATGATTATCATTGGTTCTGCCGCAGGCGTAGCAGTCATGGGTATCGAAACCATCGATTTCATGTGGTACCTTAAACGCATCAGCTGGCTGGCTGCCGCCGGATATTTTGCAGGTATAGGTTCCTTCATTTTGCAGCAATATTTAATGGGTTGATTAACCCAATAAGTGATTACGAAGAAAAAAGAAGAGAAGGGTGATTTAGATATTACACAACAACTCCAGATTCTGTCCTTTGAGTTGTTTTTTCGTGTGCTCGAAGTTTTGGGTGAATCCCAGAATAAAACCGCCGCCGCCGGCTCCGCATAATTTCAAATAGTATTCGCCGCTGTCCAATCCGCGTTTCCACATCTTATTGAACAACTTTGGTATCATAGGTTTGAAATGCTCGAACTGGAATTTGGACAATAATTTCATATAAGCAAACAACGTTTCTTTGTCGCCTTCCAGAAATGCCTGGATACAGTTATTGGCAAATGGTTTTAATTGCTTGTCGACGAACTCACGGAAGGAAGGTTCTTCCATGCGCTGCATGTAGTATTTTACCAACGGCTCCGTGCTTCGGCTGATACCGGTATCAATCAGAAAAATGGCGCCTTTACCCCGGCTGTTCATCTCCACTTTTACGGGTTCCACCCCATTTTTGCCGTTAATCAGCAGGGGCAGGTTCAGGTAACAAATCAACGGATCCACGCCGGAGCTGTTGCCGTGAAAATAAGATTCCATTTGCGCCAACACCTTTTTCAGCTCAAGAATAATCTGCTTATCAGGTGCCTGATCAAACGCCACTTTATTGATGGTGTATTTTCCATAAACCGCCGCTACCAAAGCGCCGCTGCTGCCCACACCAAAACCTTGCGGAATGGTGGACTGGAAATACATGCCGTTTTCGATATCTTTTTTGAACGCTTCGATGTCAAAATCGATGTTCAATTTTTTAGTCACTAATAAATTTTCGAGATACAAGGAGAAATCAGCCAGGTGTTCATTGGATTCCGAAACAAACTGTTCATTCATTTCACCGGCATCAAAAGTCAGCTTACCGTTGAACTCATTGTACGGCAAAGTAAGCCCCATAGAATCCTGAATGATGCTGTACTCTCCGAAAAGGAGAATCTTGGAATTGAAACTTGGCTGTTCTTGGCTCATTTTAATTTAATCGGTCCTTTACCCACTTCGTCTTCTATCATTTTTCCATCTTCACAGTACGCTAACAACGATTCCCGGATAAAAGTTTTCACTTCATCGGCATTTTCCTCCGGATACAATAGGTGAACATTGGGTCCTGCGTCTAAAGTGAAATACAAAGGTACACCTTTTTCTTTACGGTAGGATTTTATTAAATCTATAATTTTCAGGGTGTTAGGCAATATCAGCATGTAGGATGGCGTGGAACACATCATCAGGGCATGAAGAGTAAGTGCTTCATTTTCAATTATTTCTCCAAAATGTTCCAGATTTCCATCGCGCAAGGCCACCAACAGCCTGCCCTGATTGTCTGCGGCTTGCTGATAACGGCTTTCCGCAAACGGGTTACCTTCCATCAGCGCATGGCCCGCCCTGCTGGATACTGATTTTTCGTCGCTGGATACAATCAGGATGGCATCTTTGAACGTTTTGAAAACGGGATGTATCTTTTCATAATAAGGCACTGCATATTCATTGGAAGAAAGGGGCACACCCGGGTGTTTGCCCCAGGCGGCCATGTAGGGATATACCGAACGGCAGGCACTGCCCGATCCGAGTCGCGCTATCATGCTGGCTTTTTCAAAAAATTCATTCGGGCGCAAACCGCCATCCAGCGTGTTTTCTATTTCCGTCAGGCACAACGCCAGTGCCGCCATGGACGATGCCGAACTGGCAATGCCGGTGGAATGTGGGAAGGAATTATGACTATGGATGTCAAACGCAAAATAGGGCAGGTATGGAAAATGAGGAACCAGGTTTTCCAGAAAGGTCTGAATTTTGGCGGCAAACGCGGGGTTCTCTTTTCCTTCAAAAAAAAACTGCAGGGCAATGTTTTTATCGGGATGCTCTTTCGCAGTGTACCGGACCGATGTTTCCGTATAAGCATTGTTGAGGGTAAAACTGATGGAAGCATTGCGCGGCAACTGATTACCATATTTTCCCCAGTATTTGATCAGGGCGATATTCGACGGGGCACGCCAGGCGGTTTCGCCTTGTATGTTTTTAAATGGATGTGGCATAGATGTTACAAAAATACAAACGTAAAACGGAATGGAAGGTTTATTTTGAAGGTATCTGAATATTGATGTTCATATATCTACGTTGTCTTTTAGAGAGTATTTATGATATCCATTTCTTTCAAGAAAAAATCATAAAATAGTTTTAAGTACTGATAAATACAATAACATTTCAGTCAACTTCACCCCTCTATCACAACTCCGGCACCTTATCAAACCATGGCTGTGCCTCTTCCAATTGTGTGGCTAAACGCAGTAATGTGGCTTCATCGCACATAGGAGCAGTAAACATTACACCTACCGGTAAATTATCGGCTGTCCAGTATAAAGGAACCGAGATACTTGGCTGTCCCGTCAGATTGGCTAATGGCGGATATGGTATCCACTGAAAGACTTTCCTCTTGGTTTCTTCTATCAGCGATGAATGTTTTAATAAACCGGATGCGCCGAGCTGATTGAGTGCGTTCAACGCCGTTTTTTCCCAGGGCTTAGGCTGCAATGCCCCGATTTTAAACGGAGCCATTCCCAGTGTAGGCGTCAGCAGCAAATCATATTGTGTATGAAACTGCTGCATACTTCTTGCCAGCGTATTCCATTGCATCCTCGCCAGGCAAAATTCATTCGCACTTAATTTTTTTCCTAATGAATATAAAAGCCAGTTGGTAGATTCAATCTCATCCACCCTAGCCGGCCTGCCGCGCTCTTTGGCAACGGCATCTATTGTTGCTGATAACTCACCCATAACCAATGAATATAAACAATCGGCAACCAGTTGACTGTCATACGGCATTTTTACTTCCTCCACCTGATGACCGAGTCTTTGCAGCAATTGTATGGTATGCTGAATGGCTTTTATATTTTCAGGGTCCTGCTCGTGAAACGGATGCTCCACTGAGTAACCGATCTTCAGCGCCCTTACCGGCTGTTTGATTTCTTCCGCATAGGGATAATCGGGTGCCTGCAGGATAAACGGATCGCCTGCAGAATTTCCCATCACTAAATCCAGATAGTGCGCCGTATCGCGGACGCTACGCGACACACACAACTCATGGTTCGCGGCACCACTCCATTGCTCTCCGAAGATCGGACCAAAGGATACCCGCCCGCGTGAAGGTTTCAAGCCCAGCAAGCCGTTACAACTGGCGGGAATGCGGATGGAACCGCCACCGTCATTGGCAGTGGCCATCGGTACGATTCCGCCGGCAACTGCCGCCGCACTGCCGCCGCTGGAGCCTCCCGGAGTATAGTCCGGATTCCAGGGGTTATGTGTATTGCCAAACAACTCATTTTCTACAAACGGATTTAGTCCAAACTCTGATGTGTTGGTCTTCCCGAAAATCAGGAAACCGCCATCAATGACTTTCTGTACCACGTCGCTGGTTTGTTGGGAGATATAGTCCTTCTGCAAACGTGATGCATTGGTATAACGTGTACCCTTCAGTTGCATTCCTAAATCTTTTACCAAAAACGGCACACCGGCAAATGGACTTCTATAATCAGTCTGTTCCGCCGATTTTTTTGCGAAGTCATATAATTCCGTCACCACGGCATTGATTTTCGGATTGACAGCTTCCGTTCGTTGTATGGCAATATCCAAAAGTTCCTGCGGTTTCACCTGCTTCTTTCGGACCAGATCAGCCAGTCCAACGGCATCTTGTTTTCGATATTCTTCAAACGTCATGATGGTATTTTTAATTTACAAAATACAGCTTTTTTTAATCCTTAGTAGTTATAACACACACCCTAATTTAGGCAGGGTGGTTTATTTCCTGTAGCTATCGGGATGGTAAAACATTTGTTGCTGGATAAGAAAAAAAGACACACCCCTTAATGCCCTCTCAAGAGGGGAAATTCGGATCGTGCTGATTAAGAATGGTTACGATGATTGTACGTAAGGAATTTTAAAAAAGCGATGAACTTAAATGAATTGCACTTGCGTTTCTCCTCCAAAGGGGTGGGTTATTCCCAGATAATTTTTTTCTCTTTTTGTTCCTGCCATTTCAGAAAGTTTCCGGCATATTGCTTCTCCAACTCGTTGCGCTTCACTTTCATGGTGGGGGTGATGAGGTTATTCTCCACGGTCCACGCTTCCTTCATGATGACATATTTGGCAATGCGTTCGTGGTTATCAAGGGTAGCGTTCACTTCTTCCAGCGTTTGCAATAAATCCTGTTCCAACGCTTCTTTACTGAGTTGTATATCTTCTTCCAATACGATCAGCGCCATTGGTTGTTTTAAGTTGGCACCCACCACACAAATCTGCGCGATGTGCTGGTTCTTGAACAGTTCCAGTTCTATCGGTGCCGGCGCTACGTATTTGCCTTTGTCTGTCTTAAATAATTCTTTGATACGTCCGGTAATTTTTAGAAATCCTTCTGCATCAATTTCTCCCATATCTCCCGTGCGTAGAAATCCATCTGGTGTAATCGCTTCAGCGGTCTTCTCCGGTTCCTTATAATAACCCGCCATCGTGCAATCGTTCTTCACCAGTATTTCTCCTTCTGCTGAAATTTTACACTCCGAGTTTGGCATGGAAATACCAACGGTTCCTACTTTGCGCACACCCGGGCGGTTGCCATGCGAGTACGCACAATTTTCACTCATCCCATATGCTTCATAAATATCAATACCTAATTTTTCGTACCAATTAATTAATGCCACCGGAATAGGTGCTGCACCGCTGATGATAAACTTAGCCGCAGATAAACCTGCATTCTCTTTTATTTTCTTTTTGATCAGATCGGATAAGAAAGGAATCTGCAGTAAGGAGTCTAATCGCTTTTGCGGCAAGCGGTGTAATATCTTGCTTTGCATACGCGTCCAGATAAGCGGCACCGCCAGGAAAACCGTAGGCTGTGTATCGCGGAGGTTCTCAGGCATTTTTTCTATCGACTCCGCAATGGAAATCGGAGCGCCTGCATACAAGCCCCCCATTTCCACCAGCATTCTTTCCGCAATGTGTGACAGTGGCAGGAAAGATAAAAACCGTTCCTGTTCCGTCAGCAATCCCAACCGTTTTATTTCCTCCAGCAAATAGGTGGGTGCAGAGGAGATGGCTTTATAGGTATGCATTACCCCTTTGGGCAATCCGGTAGTGCCGGAAGTATAGATGATGGTCACCAGGTCGTTCAGTTTTGGCACGTAATTCTTTGTAACCGGATCATTGTCCCGTATGATGTCATCCCAGTTTTCGCAGCCGTCCATTTTCCAGGAAGGGAAATGAATTTTGTGAACAGATTCAGGAACACTGTTTTGCTGTTCCCGCCATTTAGGCGCCTTGCCTACAAAAAGGATTTTGCTTTCGCTGTGTTCGAGGCAATATTTCACCAGATCGCCGGAGATGCTGGGATACAATGGCACTGAAATATGTCCGCTCATCATAATGGCCAAATCCGCCATAATCCAATGTGCACAATTTTCTGAAAGGATGGCAATCCTGCTCTGTCGGGGTAATTTTAACGATCGGATATATGCCGTCATTCTGCGTACTTCACTTCCCACTCGTTTCCAGCTGTAATGAACCCACTGACTATTGTGCGCCTGTCGCAGGAACGTCTGCTGGGCTTTCTCGATTTCGTACTGATAAAATTTTTCTACAGGGGTGATCAAATGCATACTTATTATGTTGTCATTGAAGTTAGCAGAATTAATTAAAACAGAAAAACTGAAAAGTGGTTTTTATGGCTGTCTTGTAAAAACTCCATTTTTATCAATCATTATGCCAACAGCTTGCCTTCCTCTATTTCTTAGCTTTTGTTCATATTGCCCCTGCAACGGTTACATTACTGATACTGACATATTTGCACATCTCTTTTGACCTGTATCAATCCAATATACATTAAAATTTAAACTTTCAGTAATAATTGAAAGTTGTGAATAATATTAAGCCAACATTTTAGTAAGCATACCGCCAATTATTCATAATCACTGGCTAATATCGAAATGGAAATAAACTTTCAATTTTGTTTGAAAGTTTTGAACAAACAAATCTTTATTATAAACCAATTAAAAAGACAAACATGAAAAAATTACTATTTACGGCATGCACCTTCATCACCTTTGCTGTTTTCGCAAACGATGATGCAATCAGCAACAGCAGTATGCCGGCTGCTGAAACAGGCTTAGAGACTCCAAATACAGAAGAAGCGCCCGTTGAATATGAACGAAGATTCTCTACCATCACGGAAGTGGGAACGGCGTTCGTGTATAATAAGCCGTATTTTAATCTCTATCAGGCCATTGGTATCAGAATCAATCCGTATCTGTTTATCGGACAAGGTGTAGGGCTGCAGGTATCGGGCAATAAGCTACTGCAAATACAGGCAACAGCGGATATCCGCGCGTATGTGTTAGACAGGCGGGTTACGCCGATTTTCCTGTTGCAGGCGGGATTAAATAAAGTTAGCAAGGCACCTGAAACAGCCGAACAAAAAAGGCCCGGAGATACACAATTTCTGATGAATATCGGAAGCGGCGTATTATTTAAAGCCAGAGAAAATGCGTCTTTCACCCTGAACGGCGGATATTCCTTATTCACCGATTTCAAAAAGAATTCGCATGGTGGGTTTATTAAGATCGGCTATGTGTTTTAGGCAACCAATAATAAAATAAATGTGCAGGCGATACCGGAAGGTATCGCTTTTTATTTTTCAAGATAAAATAACAACTTTGGTCGAATGGAAAAATGAAAACTGCGAACCGTAGATAAAATAAATGCCTTGGAAAGCCTTTCTGAAAAATAATGATTGACATCGAGCGTCATTCCTTCTCCGCTGCCAAAGAGCAGGAGCACATAATGCTGATCATCCTTGTCGTATTTCCAGATATTAAAAAAGGCAGGACGGACCGTATTGGTGATTCCTTCATCGTACACATAAACATCCAATGGCGCACCGAATTTTTTGGTGATAATTTCTGTAGCTTTTGTGAAACAGGCGTTCTCGTCGCCGTAAAAGCAGGAATATTCCTCAAGTTCTTTGTCTGTTGCAAACGTATAGGAATAGGCGCTTATCTTGACTTCACTGAAGATGACATTATCAGACAATTCCTGCACTTTGCAATTGCTTATCTCCGGATGCGGCTCAGCGACATTAACGCCCCACAGGTCAAACTTTCCCGCTTTCAACTGGAAAGCCAGCAAAAAAGAGAGACCGAACAGCGCAAACTTTCTCATGTATATCTATTAAGATTCCCAGACAACGACATTAGGGTCATTATACCATTTCTCGTAATGGGGTGTTTTATGTCTTTCCAGTACATTACGTTTCACCTTCAAAGTTGGAGTTAACAGGTTATTATCCACCGTCCATTCTTCATTCATAACGATAATCTTTTTCAGCTTTTCGTGTTTATCCAATAGCTGATTCACTTCATGCATGGTGTCCTCCAGACTTTTTATAAGTGTTTCGTTTTCCTCTTTTTTACCATCGAGCGATAATACAACCAATGCCATCGTCTGAGGCAAATTGGCGCCCACCACACAAACCTGTTCAATGAATGTATTTTTTGATAACTCCAACTCAATTGGTGCGGGAGCGACATATTTTCCTTTATCTGTTTTAAAGATATCTTTGATGCGTCCGGTTATCTTCAAAAATCCATGTTCATCAATTTCACCCTGGTCGCCGGTACACAAGAAACCATCTTCGGTAATCGTTTCTTTCGTTTTCTCTTCTTCTTTGTAGTACCCCAACATAGTTGCATCGCTTTTCACCTGTATCTCTCCTTCTTCCGACAAGCGAACGATACAGTTTGGCAGAGGCGTCCCCACATATCCCGGCCTTCTGTTATCTTTTCTTGTCAAATGAGAATAGGCACAATTTTCGGTCATGGCATACGCCTCACAAATAATAAAATCAAGTTTCTCAAACCAGTTCATCGTGACCACCGGCATAGGCGCGGCTCCGGTCAGTAAATATTTAGCGTAATCCAGGCCAAGTCCTTCTTTTATCTTCTTCTTAATTACGCCATTCAGAATTGGAATTTTGAGGAGGATATTCAATCTGGACTGTGGCATCTTAGTTAAGATCCCCATCTGGAATTTTGTCCAGATTCGTGGCACGGCAAGGAATACGGTCGGCTTCGTATCTTTTAAGTTAGCCGGGAAAGAGTCCAGTGATTCCGCAAATGAAATAGTTGCACCACAATAAAGTCCGCCCATCTCCACCAAAGCACGTTCAGCAATATGAGACAGTGGCAGGTAAGAGAAAAAGCGCTCATCCTCATTCAGGTCTTTCAATACAGTCAGCGCCCAGCTGGCGGCATAAGAGATAGCATGCACACTGTGTACAACACCTTTTGGCAAACCTGTAGTACCGGAAGTATAAATGATGGTCAGGATATCGGATGGTGCCGGTATGAATTTCTCTTTAAACGGCGCTGTATTGGCAATGATATCATCCCAGTTTTCATATCCCTCTTCTGTCCAGAACGGGTAGGAAATTCCTTTCACGGTATCCGGAAGTCCGGAACGCTGTTTACTCCAGTCATCCAGCTTTCCAATAAAAGCCACTTTGGCTTCACAGTGTTCTAAGCAATAACGAATCAAATCGCCGGGAATGGTGGGATATAAAGGCACGGACACGTGGCCGGCCATCATAATAGCCAGGTCGCTCATGATCCAGTGTGCGCAGTTCTTGGAGATAATGGCAATCTTACTTTGCGGAGGCAAATCCAAACCGCGTAGATAAGCAGCCATTCTGCGTATCTCATCATCTGCCCGTTTCCAGCTATAATGAATCCACTCACCATTATAAGGTTGGCGCAAAAAAGTTTTTTCCGGTTTCTGCTCAGTCCACTGATACAGCATTTCTAAAGGCGACTTGATAACCATAGTATAAAAAAGGGATTCAGGTAAATAACGGATAAATATAAAGAATTTATCTAAAATAAATGGACAAAGTTGGTGTTTAGAGACGGAATTTTTTTAATGAAACCTCTTTATGTAACCAGCCAGAAATAAAAAACACCTTGAATAGTTATACTACTCAAGGTGTCCACTTTAACACTAAATTTCGTCTTTATGAAATAGAAATTGTTTTCACTTTTTGCTCTTCAGGTGCTGCTGTTTTTTTAGGAACATGGATGTTCAGAATTCCATCTTCATACTTCGCCTCAATTTTTTCAGTATCCACGGTGTCTTCATCCACAGTGAAACTTCTTTTGAAGGCACTGAAACTAAATTCTCTTCGGGTATACCTTCCTTCCTTGTCTTTTTCCTCCGTTTCTTTCTTTATCTCGGAAGAAATGGTAAGCAAATCATTGTTTAATTCGACCTTAATGTCTTCTTTTTTAAGCCCTGGAGCTGCTACTTCAATCTTGTACTCTTTTTCTGTTTCCAAGATGTTTACTGCCGGAACAGACTTCGCCATAGTACTGAATGATTTTGACGGTACTAAGTCAAAAAGATCTTTTGAAAAAAAATCGTCAAACAATGCCGGAAAACTGTTGTGAACGCCTGAGTTTCTTTTAATGAGTGTCATGATATCCTCCTTTTTTTATGATTAGTTAATTTTTGACCTCATCTATTCAAATAAAATACCAGACGAATTTAGGCAGGGATAAAAACTAAAAAAGCGGACAAAAAGTCCGCTTATTATTAATTTATATGCCATAATTTCCGTTATTTATGCACAATAACACAATCTCGTGCAACTTTTGCAGAGACGGAGTCTATTGTCTTTGCCGAAACGGAGTCAATTGTTTTACCGCTACTGCCTGCATCCGGGTGGTCTTTTAGATATGCATTCATCTTATCATCGGTGGCTTTAAATGCTTTTATCATCATGGGTTTCATCAGCAAGCGTGCCATCAATTTTTCTACTATTCCGACTGTTTTAGTGTTCATAGCGCTTGTTAGTTCCGTACCGGCATCCGTTGATCGGATAATATATTCCGAAAACCCATCATTATGTCCTTCAAACTTCAACCTGGACTGAACGTATTCATTCAGTACGGTCCGTTCAATGGTAAAAGAACCATTACCTACTTCCTTTTTATCACTTTTCCAGGAATAGCTGGCACCCACACCGGATGGAATATCGTTGTATGTAACTACCATCTTATCATCCAATCCTCTCCAGTAAGACCAGTTTTCCCAGTTTTTCAACGTGACCAGTTGCTCATACACCACCTCGGGAGAAGCATTGATGGTATGTTTGTAATAAACCCGGAAATTTTCATCCATAAAAAAGGTGCTGCCTACGACGGCCAGCAACAATGCGGCAACCGAAATAAAAATCCCTCTTACAATTTTCATAACGTCTGATTTTACAATCCAAGATACTTATTTATTTTAATTTTTCATTATTCTGATGCCGCAGCGCATCCCTTTTCGTTTTCTTATCGATGTTTTTTTCCAATGCTTTCGTCAAATCGACACCCGTTTGGTTAGCAATACAAATCAACACAAACAATACATCCGCCAGCTCGTCCGACAACTCTTTATCCTTATCTGAAGTTTTAAACGACTGTTCCCCGTATTGACGTGCAATTATTCTGGCCACCTCTCCAACTTCTTCTGTGAGAATCGCCATATTGGTCAGCTCATTAAAATACCGGACACCCGTAGTATTTATCCATGTATCAATGGTTGCTTGTGCTTGTTGTATGGTCATGATTTGTAGTTTGAACTAAAAATAAGAAGTTAATGCTTACTTTTGCATACAATGAACAAGATTATCCTGATAACGGGTGCAACTTCAGGTTTCGGAGAAGCGTCTGCACATAAATTTGCTCAAAACGGCTGGGATGTTATCATTACCGGAAGGCGAAAAGAACGTCTGGACAACTTAGAAGCCGTCTTAAAATCTGCTTACGGAATAGATGTATTGAGTTTGTGTTTTGATGTCAGGCAACTTACAGACGTGCAACAGGCGATTGCGTCACTAACAGATAAATGGGCGGCTATTGATGTACTTCTGAACAATGCAGGACTGGCCGCCGGCCGTGGTCCCATTCAGGAAGGTGTGTATGAAGACTGGGAGCAGATGATTGATACCAATGTGAAAGGATTATTATATATGACCCGTGAGGTTGTGCCGTTGATGATAGCGCGCTCAAAGGGGCATATCATCAATGTGGCATCACTGGCGGGTTGGGAGGCATATGGCGGCGGTAATGTCTATTGCGGCACCAAGCATGCCGTACGTGCCATTACCCGAAGCGCCCGGATTGACCTGGTGCGGCATAATATTAAAGTGTCTGTCATCAGCCCGGGAGCCGCAGAAACGGAATTCTCGCTGGTCCGCTTTAAAGGAGACGAACAGAAAGCAGAAGCCGTATATGAAGGCTACCAGCCGCTGAAAGCGGAAGATGTAGCGGAAAGTATTTATTTTATGGCTTCGCAGCCGGCACATGTGAATATTGAAGAAATCTTCATCCTGCCTACCGCACAAGCCACCGCCACCATTACGCATAAAGCTTAACTGTCTTTCAAATAATGAAGCCTTCTCCTGAACTTAAAGCGCCAATTAAACGTTATAAATAATCTACATTCTCAACATTCAATACTACCAAAATGGAACCTGCTACAAAAATACCGGTGATGATTTATACAGAATCAACCCCGAATCCGAATACACTCAAATTCGTTACGAATAAAGCCTTGTTATTGAACGACTCCGTCGAATTTCAATCGGCTGAGGAAACCCATGATGCTCCGTTGGCAAAAGCGTTGTTCGGATTTGAACACGTGACGAATGTGTTCATCACCAATAATTTCGTGACCATCACCAAGGATGACGATGCCTTGTGGACGGAAATCATGATTCCGATAAAAGATTTCCTGAAAAAATACATCGACGACAATGGCGTGATTTTAAATGACGGGTTCGTGAAACCGACCAAAATAGCGAGCAATGCGGTGAGCGACAGCGACAGCGATGTGGAAATCCGTATTAAAGGTGCGCTGGACAAATACGTGAAGCCTGCCGTGGAAATGGACGGCGGCAATATCTCTTTCGTAAAATTTGAAGACGGCAAACTGACGCTTCAACTACAAGGCTCCTGCAGCGGCTGCCCATCTTCGACGGTTACGTTAAAACAAGGCATCGAGAACCTGCTGAAACGTTTCGTACCCGAAGTGCAGGAAGTGGTAGCGGAAAATGCATAAAACCAATCCTTTAAATAATCATTAACAACTTTCTCCTTTCATTTATTCTTTTTAATTTAGTTGCAAATGAAATTAGTAGTCAGCCTATTTAATTGTTGCTGTGCAAACCCGCAATAGACGGATAGGTCAATTATTATATAAAATTACAAGCCTGTCCATTAACGACAGGCTTTTTTTGTGAATGTCATTTCGAGCGTAGCGAGAAATCTTGTTTTGAAGAAACACTTAAATGTAGCAAGACTCCTCACTTCTTTCGGAATAGCAAAAAGAAAAACTATGAGCATCATCATTACTAAAAACATTTCACCGGAAGCAGCCAGGGATATCTTTGAGTTGCAGCAAAAAATCAATGCCTTTCAAAACGGCGAAATGCCCGAAGACAAATTCAAAGCTTTCCGGCTCACCCGTGGTGTGTACGGGCAGCGGCAGCTGGGTGTCCAGATGTTCCGCACCAAATTTCCATTTGGAAAAATCACCCCAAAACAATTGGTGCGGGTGGCAGAATTGTCTGAACAATATGCCAGCAGCAACCTGCACTTAACTACCCGACAAAATATACAATTGCACTATGTGAAAGTAACCGATGCACCGGCCATCTGGGCGGGTCTGGAAGACGTGGGTGCTACCGGCCGCGAAGCCTGCGGCAACACCGTTCGCAATATCACCGCCTCCTCCAGGGCAGGTATCGATCCGGATGAACCGTTTGATGTGGCACCATATGCCCGTGCCGCTTTCGAGTTTTTCCTGCGCAATCCGATTTGTCAGGATATGGGACGAAAAGTAAAGATTGCTTTTTCCTCTTCCGATAAAGACTCCGCCTATACTTTTCTCCACGATTTTGGTTTCATCCCGCGCATAGCAGACGACGAATGTGGTTTCAAAGTGGTCGTGGGCGGCGGACTGGGAGCACAGGCCATCCTGGCGCAGACCGCCTATGAATTTTTACACGAAGACCATGTGATTCCGTTTATGGAGGCCGCCTTGCGGGTATTTGACCGCTATGGGGAGCGCACCCGCCGTCATAAAGCCCGTATGAAATACCTGATTAAAGATATGGGCTTAGATAAATTTATGGAGCTCGTGGAAAAAGAACGCATCGCTAATAAAGTGAAGGAGTTCCGGGTGGATACCTCCTGTGTTGCGGATGGAGCACCCACTCACAACCACATTGCACCGCAGGTTGAAATTAAAAACCGGAAACGATATGAAGACTGGTTGAAGACGAATGTATTCGAACAAAAACAAGCCGGCTATTTTGCCGTAGCATTAAAAGTAACTAAAGGCGATATCAAACCCGATCAGGCACGCAAAATTGCGGAGATGGCGGAAAACTATGCTTCTGAAGATATGCGTATTACCATGAATCAGGGGTTATTGCTCAAATTTGTTCGAGAAGGCTCCTTGCCTTATCTCTTTCACGAATTGGACTTGATGGGGTTTGCGCATCCCGGATTTGATACGATTGCAGACGTAACCACCTGCCCGGGCACAGACACCTGCAACCTTGGTGTTACCAATAGCATGACTTTGGGCAAAGTGCTGGAAGAGGTAATTCAGGATGAATTCTACCATCTGATTTTCGACTCTGAAATTAAAATTAAAATCAGCGGCTGCATGAACTCCTGCGGACAACATATGGCAGCAAATATCGGACTGCACGGCAGCTCCATCAAAGTGGGCGAACTGGTAGCGCCCGCTATGCAGGTGGTGTTAGGCGGTGGCGTGGATATAAACGGGGTTGGCTCGGTGGGCGATAAAATCGTAAAACTACCGACAAAGAGAACTCCTGAAATGTTGCGTCTGATATTGAATGATTATGAGACCAACGGCAGCGAAGGTGAATATTTTAACGACTATTACCGCCGTCAGGGCAAGAACTATTTTTATACGCTTTTAAAACCGCTGGCGAACGCAGATTTATATACCGATGATGATTTCATCGACTATGATGGCGTCGAACATTTCACACCTGAAATTGGGGTGGGCGAGTGCGCCGGTGTGATGTACGATATGGTAGGTCATATCATCAAAGATGCAGAAAACAAACACCTCGAGGCGACAGAACATCTGAAAATAAATAAATATCCGGAAGCGATTTATTACGCCTACACCGGTTTTGTGATTGCGGCAAAAGCATTGCTGCTGAGTAAAGAGGTGGAATGCAATACACAGATTAAAATCTTAAAGGACTTTGATACGCATTTCGTACAGTCGGGAGCATTTATTATCGAAGGGGGTTTTGAAAATCTGGTACTAACCATCAATCAATACGAGCCGGAGAAAGAATTTGCAGAAAGTTATGTAACACATTTTCATCTGTTCCTGAAGAATGTGATTTCTTACAGAGAACAAAAAATGGGCGGTGACAAGCTGGTCATAGAAAGCAATTATAAAGCATAATATGCCACAACCCAAACTCATACTCGTTGGTGCCGGGCCGGGCGATCCGGAACTCATCTCGCTGAAAGGCATCAAAGCCCTGCAGCAGGCAGATGTAGTAATGTATGATGCCCTGGTGAGTGAAGCGTTGCTGCAACATGCGCCGGATGCCCTTAAAGTATTTTGCGGCAAACGCGCCGGCTCCCACTATATGAAGCAGGACGAAATCAATCAGTTGATGGTAGAACATGCGCATCAATATGGTTGTGTGGTGCGCCTTAAAGGAGGAGATCCCTTCATCTTTGGACGCGGACAGGAAGAGGTCGATTACGCTGCACAACACAACATAGCGGTGGAGGTTATCCCCGGCATTTCGAGTGCTACCGCTCTGGCTACATCTCGTAACATCCCGCTGACCAAACGCGGCATCACGGAAAGCGTGTGGGTGACTACCGGCACCACGTCCTGCGGAGAACTTTCCGGCGATATAGAATTGGCCGCCCAATCTTCCGCTACCGTGGTGATCCTGATGGGAATCGGTAAGCTGACAGAAATTATTGAAGTATTTAGGCAACACAAGCCGGACACTTATCCGCTCGCCATTATTCAAAACGGCACCCTGCCTGATGAAAAAATCATCTGTGGCACCCTGTCTGATATCGGACAAAAAGCACAGGAAAATGCCGTTTCCGCTCCTGCTGTCATTATCATTGGCGAAGTCGTGGATTGCTCCCGCTTACATACATTACACTGAAAGATTTGCTGTATCTTTATTATACCCTTTAACCGGAAAATGTGAACACGCTTTATCCCATATTTCTCAAAACCGAAAACTTGTCTATTCTGATCGTTGGAGGCGGAATGGTGGGTACGGAAAAACTGTCGTTCATTTTAAAAAATTCTCCGGAAGCGGTTATTACGGTTGTGGCAAAAGAAATTAGTAACGAGATCCGGTCGACCGTCGACCGTCGACCGTCAACCGTTTTGATAGAGAAAGCATTTGAACCATCCGATCTGAAAAACAAACAACTTGTCATTGCAGCAACCGCAGATAAAGAGTTGAATAAAGAAATTTACCTTGCAGCAAAAGAGAGGCAAATTTTAATCAATGTAGCGGACACTCCGGAGTAATGCGATTTTTATTTGGGAAGTATTGTCACCAAAGGTGATTTGAAAATCGCCATTTCTACTAATGGAAAATCTCCGACACTGAGCAAACGGCTGCGAGAATTTTTTGAAGCTATTTTACCCGACAATATCAATGACCTTATCCTGAACCTGAATACCTATAGAGAAACCTTGAAAGGAAATTTTGAAGAAAAAGTGGAGCAACTGAATGCACTTACCGCTTCTTTCCTCAAGAAAGATGCCCACAAAAACGATTAATACTTTTTAAATCTGCGTAGCAGAAAAGTATATCCCACACCGGACAGCAGCATATAAAATGGCATGAACGGCAATCGAAACCTCGGCGTATAAAAAATACCGGACAAGCCAGCGAAATAAGCGATGATGAGCAGAATAAACAGACACACCATCCATTGCCGCTGCATAAAAACCAATTCTATAATACCCAAAAGCGCAGTAAAATAAACAACTCCCAGAAACAGCAATACAAAAATACCGACTACAATTTCTTTGGCAGATTTGGAATTGAAATATTTTTCAGCCAGCTGGAAAATACTTCCTGAATATTTTTCGGTATCGCTCCAGCGTTTGACCGGTATGTGCAAACGCTGCAGGATTACTTCACTGCCCATATTGAGATGAAGCTTGACGGTGCCGGACAAATGCGCTTTTACAGCAGCGAAGAAATGTGTTTTCAGGTATTTTTTCGCCACTTGATTATAGACATCAGACTTCTCAAAAGTAAGTTGATGCAATCGTTCTTCCATATTTTCCGGCATTTCAGGTTTTAACTTTTCCGGTGCTGCTTCTTTGGAAATTTGTACAAACTCATTACAAACCTGTTCATAGGTTTTCTTCGCCAGGTTGACCTCTGTAAATGCGGCGTTGTAAAACAATAAATTATAACCGTTAATCGAACTTAATTCAAAATGTTGATACAGCTTATAATTCCGGTACATCCAGGGAATGATGGTAAGATATGCCAGCACCACCAGAATCGCTGCCTGTTTCAGGCGTTGTACCGGATTTGATTTTGGCCATACTAATAAAAAACCACCTAAGACAGCCGGCAGGTAAATAGCAATGGGTCTTGTCAGTATCAATATACCGGACAGTATTCCACAGAGAATAAATAAGTAAATTTTATTTTCCTGCATCGCCTTAATCAACAACAGCACACTGAGCAACAGGATAAACACGAACAAAATATCAGTATACAGATACGTTGAAAAAATAACCTGCTGCGGATCAAAGGCAAACAAGAACAGTGCGGCATATCCGACAACGGTATTAGGAAATAACCGTTGACAAATCCTAAACAATAAAAACCCGCTGGCGGTATTCAAAAAAACCTGCACCAATAGAACTACCCACGGTTTCGCGCCGAATAGGGCATAGAAAAAGGCGGCAAAGGCAGGATAGATAGGCGTTCTGAAAGTATCTCCGCAAAAAGAAAAGTCGAAAGCCAGGCATTTTGCCAGTATATTGTAACCAATCGCATCATAGATAAATACATCCTTTTGCAACACCTCTTCTCTCCAGGGCTGAAAAATCATAAACACCGTCAGTCGCAACAAGAATGTCAGCAGCAGCAATCCGATCAATTTCTTATCTTTTAAATATGCGCTCATAAAGTAAGGATGGATAAAGATAAACTTTTTGTAAACGGATTTTATTTATTATCTTTCTTTAAAATTATACAGGTGCAAACGGTACAACTTCCTTTATTAAACAGAACACTGGACGCTTATTATTATGAAGCGGAGAGTGGTGAAAAACGCCCCGGCATTCTTTTCCTGCCGGATCTGACCGGTGTTCAGAAAACAACACACCGCAGCGCAGAAATCCTATGTCAGGAAGGCAACTACAACGTCTTGATACCAAATCTATACAGCGGAGGTACGACGCTGCGCAAGTATTGTGTGCAATTTCTGATGAATGAACTGGTGCGAAACAATGAGCCGACCGGCAATGCACCCCTGGCTGAATTTTTTGAAATATTAGACCAGTTTAAAGAATTTGAAAATGTGGACGAAAATAACATCGGTGTTGTCGGGCAATGCCTGACCGGTGGATTTGTGTTGCATGCAGCGATACGCCCTGAGGTAAAGGCACCCGTAGTATTCCACCACTCGTTCGGACTAAAGGGCAGCGGCATCCCAAAGAGCTGTTCTTCTCTCATTCATCATAAAGTGCAGGGGCATTTTTCATACGTGGACCCTATGTGTCCGGTTTGGAGGGTAAAAGAACTGGAAAAAGAATTGAGTGGCAATTTGGAACCGCACTGGTATGCATTACCACACGGTATTCCGCATTTATTCTTTAATAATGAACAAGGCAAACGCGCCTTTGAAAGGATGAGCGATTTCTTTCAGGAACAGTTGCAGTAACTACTGCGTCTGCAGTAATAAAAAAGCGCCTTCCGTTCGGAAGGCGCTTTCACTTATTCATCTCATGGTTTTTAGACGTTCGCAGTTTTCACTGTTTTGACTATACGTGCCGCTACCTTGTATGGATCAGCTGCAGAGTTTGGTCTGCGGTCTTCCAACCAGCCTTTCCAGCCTCTGTCAACTGTTGCAATCGGAATTCGGATAGATGCCCCTCTGTCAGAAACACCAAACGAAAATTTATCGATGGATTGTGTTTCGTGTTTACCGGTCAATCGCATGTGGTTATCTGCACCGTATACTTCGATATGTTCTTTTACATAGGGAGCAAACGCGTTGCAAATCGTTTCGTAGGTCTCTTTACTGCCGCATGTTCTGAGTACGGAGTTGGAGAAGTTTGCATGCATTCCGGAGCCGTTCCAGTCGGTAGCGCCCAGTGGTTTGCAGTGCCAGTTGATTCCATAACCATACTTCTCTGCCACACGCTCCATCAGATAACGGGCAATCCACGTTTGGTCACCGGCAGCTTTCGCACCTTTAGAGAATACCTGAAATTCCCACTGACCAATTGCCACTTCCGCATTGATTCCTTCCACATTTAAACCCGCTTCTAAGCACAAATCCAAATGCTCTTCTACCATATAACGTCCTACCGCTTTACCTCCGCCAACAGAGCAATAGTACGGACCTTGAGGGCCGGGTTCTCCGCTTGGTGTAAAATCAGACCACCCGATAGGTTTATCTTTTTTCAAATCCCATATAAAATATTCCTGTTCAAAGCCAAACCAGAAATCATTGTCATCATCTTCAATGGTGGCACGACCATTGGACTCATGCGGTGTGCCGTCCGGAGACAATACTTCGCACATGACCAGGTAACCGAATTTTCTGGCCGGATCCGGACAAATGAAAACCGGCTTTAATAAACAGTCGGAAGAACCACCCGGAGCCTGTTCGGTAGAAGAACCATCAAAACACCAGGTTGGACAATCTTCCAGTTTTCCGGTGAAATCTCTCTCAATTCTTGTTTTGCTTCTGAGGCTTTGAGTCGGTTTGTAACCGTCTAACCAAATGTACTCTAATTTAGCGTATGACATCTTATAATTTTTAAAATGTGAATAATTTATTCTCTCTATATCACAAATATGACAAAAAGCATAAAATTTACAACTTTTATGTTGGTTAAATTAATTTTAAGAATAACTCTCCTCTAAATCAGATAATTTAACAATCCGGCATTCCGGTTGTTATCTTATGTCAAAGGAGTAAAAATATTGGTATCTTTCCACTATATTCAACGGTAATTTATAGCATGGCGGAAGAAAAACGCAGGATAGAAATTTGCATCATTTCAGACATACATCTGGGAACCAGGGCTTGCCATGCCGCCGAACTGAACCGCTATTTAAAGAGTATAGACCCCACCATTTTAATTATCAATGGGGACTGGCTGGATATCTGGAATTTCAGCGCCGGTTATTTTCCTCAGGAACACATCGAAAATATATTCCTGATACTGGATTTTGCACGGCAGGGCACACCGGTATATTATGTAACGGGCAATCACGATGACCACATGCGTAATTTTTCCGGGTATAAGTTCGACACACTGCAACTGAGAGATGAGATTATACTGGAAATAGACGGAAAGAAACACTGGATTTTTCACGGCGACAAATATGACCTGTCGGTGGGTGGCAGTGCGCGCTGGCTGGCGAAGCTGGGTGGCAGAACCTACGACGCCATCTGGCAGGTGAACCGTTTTGTGAATAATGTCCGCATGCAATATGGCAAGGATAAAATTTTTATTTCCAAGTATATCAAAGACAAGGTAAAATCCATTGTCAAAAGCAACGTACAGGATTTTGAAGATGTGGCAATAGAAATCGGCATCGAACAGGGTTATGACTATATCATTTGCGGGCATATACATAAACCACAGATTCGGGAAGTATCCATGGCGGGAGGATCTGCCGTTTATCTCAACAGCGGCGACTGGGTGGAAAACCTCACCGCGCTGGAGTATAATAACGGCGAATGGGATTTATTTTATTATCAGCACGACTTACAATATAAAGACATCGACAGAAGATAAAACATGGATTAATCCTCCAATATCCAGCTGATAAACTATCTATTATCCACATTTCAACAATGTTCAAATCCTGATTTAGTTGAATCAAATGGTTGACAATTAATTTGAATTGATCTAAATTGAATAGGAAACCAAATAAAACATTTATGAAAAAAGATGTACATATCATTAAAGAAGTACAGGCGTTCCAGTATTTTTTGATTTTGCTGATGATTCTATTGTTGGGAATCATCTCCAAATGAGTTTGGGCGTTTTACCTGTAGATTTTGCTTCCTTGCCATAATTTAATTAAGGAAGTTGCAGTTTTACGGAACTTTTCCATTGGATTTATTATTATTTTTACCGCGCTGAACGTAAATACACGTTGAGCGTTAAATTATCTGTTTTTATATATGGACTTCAGCATTTTTACAGAAGCCGCAACATGGCTCAGCATTCTAACGCTTACCTTCATGGAAGTGGTATTGGGAATTGACAATATCATATTCATCAGTATCACGGCCGGGAAATTGCCTGCACACCAACAGGCACGTGCGCGAAGGATTGGTTTGCTGGGAGCTTTAGTATTCAGAATTCTGCTCTTACTAAGCATCAAATGGATTATAGGACTTAAAGAACCGCTGTTTCACATCTTAGGATTTGGCGTTTCCGGGCGAAACCTGATCCTCCTGTTCGGCGGACTTTTTCTGTTGGCAAAGAGTACCACCGAAATTCACCACAAAATTGAGAAACCTGCAAAAGAAGAGACTGCGGGTAAAAATCCGGTGAAGAGCCCTTTCAATATTGTTGTGCTTCAAATCATGCTGTTAGACATCGTTTTCTCATTTGACTCTATTCTTACAGCCGTGGGTCTTACCCAACATGTCATCATTATGATTATTGCCGTCATTCTTTCCATGTTCATCATGATGGTATTTGCCGGCCCGGTCAGCCATTTCATCAACAAACATCCTACCTTGCAGATTTTGGCGCTTTCTTTCTTAATATTAATCGGTGTAACGCTGATACTGGAAGGCATGCCGGAAGGACTGGGGCTGCATGTATCTAAAGGGTACATTTATTTTGCCATCTTCTTCTCCCTGACGGTAGAATTCCTGAATATTCGATTCCGTTCAAAAAATAAGCAAGATTAACAGTATCAGTGCATCTAAAATACTACTTTTATCGTTCTATTAACGGATATGAAAAAACGCTTTTTGTTATTTGTTTTATTGCTGGGAAGTTTCATCGGGCACACCCATGCACAGATGTACCAGCAAAAAATGGGCACCTTTCTGAATCTTCTGGACAACTACTATGTTGAAAAGACCAACCTGGATTCTTTAGTTGAAATAGGCATCAAAGAAATACTGAAAAAACTCGACCCGCATTCTGTCTATATGAATGCTGAAGAAATTAAAAAAGCGAATGAACCGTTGGAGGGTAACTTTGAAGGGGTAGGTGTGCAGTTCCAGATTTACCAGGACACCATCATCGTGGTACATGTCATTACAGGAGGTCCTTCTCAAAAAGTGGGCGTACAGGACGGTGACAAAATTATTTTTGTTGACACGGCAAAGGTAGCAGGTGTCGGCATCAGCAACGATGGCGTATTCAAAAAATTACGGGGCAGGAAGGGAACGAAGGTAAGCATCAAAGTAAAGCGCGTAGGTGAACCGGATTTACTGGAATTTGAAATCATCCGTGACAAGATACCTATCTATGCCATTGAAGCGCAATACATGGCGACACCGGAAATCGGCTATATCAAACTGGCACGGTTTTCCAATACCGCTACGGAAGAGACGAAAGCCGCGATAGATTCATTAGTAAAACTTGGTGCCAAAAAACTGATTCTCGACCTTACGGGCAATGGTGGTGGCTACCTTAATCAAGCCCACAGCCTTTCCGATTTATTCCTGGATGAAGGCAAACTCGTCGTCTATTCCGAAGGCCGCTCACAACCCCGCATAGACTTGAATGCTACCAAAATGGGAAATTTTGAAAAAGGAGATTTGGTCATTATGGTGGACCAGACAACAGCATCCGCGAGTGAAATCGTATCCGGCGCTATTCAGGATTGGGACAGAGGTTTGATTATCGGAAGAAGAACCTATGGCAAAGGGTTGGTACAAAAAGGCTATCCGCTTCCTGATATGTCCGTTGTAAGGCTGACGATGGCACATTACTACACACCGAGCGGCAGAAACATCCAAAAACCTTATGAGAAGGGACTTGAAAACTACAACGAGGACCTGGAACAACGCTTTGAAAGCGGAGAATTATTTGACTCTGCAAAAGTGAAGATAAATGACTCCACCCGTTATTATACCAACAAAAAAAGAATCGTTTACGGAGGTGGGGGAATTATCCCGGATATTTTCGTGGGAATAGATACGTCGTGGAGTTCTAAATTCTACGGCAAGCTGATACGCTCCGGCTCTTTTAATCAGTTTGCACTTGAATATGTCAATAATAATCGGGCACTGCTGGACAAAATGTTTCCGACGCAAGAATCTTTCATCAAAGGTTTTACAATCGATTCCGCCTTGTTAGACAAATTCTATTCTTTTGCGAAAACTAAAAAAGTGGAGCCGGATTCGGCAGAGAATTTCAGCAGAAGTATACCGACAATCATAAACCAACTAAAAGGCATCATAGGACAGGACATCTGGAGCGGTGGTATATTCTATCAGGTCACTAATGAACAAAATCCGGTATACCTGAGAGCACTGAATGCATTTAAGGATGGTTCTTTCGGGAAGTTTGGCATTGAAACGGCCGATGCTAAAAAGAAAGAAGAATCCGTCAAGGATAAAATAAGAAAGAAAAAAGCATCCAGAAAAAACAATAAGAACGATTCCAAAAAATGATTACCATCCGACCTTTTAAAGGACTTCGTCCGCGAAAAGACATTACTGACAAGGTAGCAGCCAAACCATACGATGTTTTAAACTCTGCGGAAGCGAAAGAAGAAGCAAAAGACAATCCGTATTCTTTTCTGCACATATCAAAACCGGAAATCAATTTCGACCAACCGACAGATCAGTATGCGGATGCTGTTTATGAGAAAGGGAAAGAAATCTTCGAGCGGTTTATCAAAGAGGGCATCCTGGTCCGGGATGAAAAACGCTGTCTGTATATCTATGCACAAACGATGGATGGCAGAACACAAACCGGTTTGGTGGCAGGTAGTTCAATCGATGACTACTTTAACAACAAGATAAAAAAACACGAACTCACCCTGGTAGCAAAAGAGAATGACCGGATCCGGCACATGAAAACCAAGATGGCACAACCCGGCATGGTTTTTCTGACCTATAAGAGCGTTCCGGAGATTGATGCCATCATCGAACATTACTGCGGACACCATACTGCTGAAAATGATTTTATTGACTCACAAAACGTGCGTCATCAGCTATGGAAAATTGACAACGAAAATATCATTGCCAAGCTGGTGGATTTGTTCCACGAAAAGGTACCTGCGAGTTATATCGCGGACGGACATCACCGTTCGGCAGCATCGGCAAAAGTTGGGCAACAATTAAGAGCTGAGCATCCGGATTATACCGGAAATGAGCCGTACAACTATTTTTTGTCGTGTCTTTTTCCATCCAATCAACTGCAGATACAGGATTATAACCGCCTGGTAAAAGACATGAACGGACTTACCGAAGAAGAACTGCTGAGTAAGATTGGGGAGCAATTTGACATTGAAAAAAAAGGCGCCTCCATTTATAAACCGACGCAACTGCACGAATTTTCGATGTATGTAAATGGTAACTGGTACAAACTGACTGCAAAGAAAAACACCTATGATGAGCATGACCCGATTGGCGTATTGGATGTAACTATTTTAAGCAATAGTATATTGGACCCTGTTTTGGGTATCAAAGACCAGCGAACCGACAAACGGATTGATTTTGTGGGTGGCATCCGAGGCCTGGGTGAGTTACAGAAGCGGGTGGATAGCGGCGAGATGAAAATCGCGTTTGCATTTTATCCCGTTTCCTTAGATCAGCTGATTGCAATAGCAGATACCGGAAATATTATGCCACCGAAATCCACCTGGTTTGAACCCAAACTGAAATCGGGATTGGTAATTAATTTGTTGAATGAATAATTTTTTTTATCTTTATTATATGAACCGGAAGAAAAATACGAAATGCTGCTGCACTTGCTGAAGCGGTAATAGTATTTATAAATAATAAGATTTAAAACCGCTTGTATTTTTTGCAGGCGGTTTTTTATTTGGTAAATTTGAATAGTTATTCTGAGCATAGTAAAGAATCTTTTGATGAGATTCCCGCTTTCGAGAGAATGACAATAAAATACTTATTACTCAGTACTAATTACTAAATACTAAACAACAATGAAATTTGCAACCAAGGTCATTCATGCAGGCATAGAGCCGGACGCCACTTCAGGCGCTATCATGACGCCGATTTTCCAGACATCCACGTATGTGCAGGACGCACCCGGCGTACACAAAGGGTATGAATATGCCCGCACGCAAAACCCCACACGCAACGTACTGCAGAACCAGCTCGCCGCATTAGAAAACGGCAATTACGGAATCTGTTTTGCCAGCGGACTGGCGGCTACGGATGCGATTGCCAAACTATTCAGCAGCGGCGATCATATTATTTCCTGCAATGATTTATACGGCGGCACCTATCGTATCTTCACCAAAGTATTCGGACGATTTGGTCTGGATTTTACATTTGTGGACATGACAGATGTAGCCAATATTGAAAAAGCGATTACCCCAAAAACAAAATTGATCTGGATTGAATCGCCGACCAATCCGATGCTGAATATTGTGGACATTGCGGCAGTTTGTTCTCTGGCCAGGAAGCACAATTTATTAGTTTGTGTTGACAACACCTTTGCATCCCCGTATTTGCAAACCCCGTTAGACATCGGTGCCGACATCGTTATCCATTCCGCCACAAAATATTTAGGCGGACACAGTGATGTGATACACGGCGCCATTGTAGTAAAAGAAAAGGCGCTGGCCGACCAGTTATATTTCCTTCAAAATGCATGCGGCGCCGTTCCGGGTCCGCAGGATTGTTTTTTAATTCTGCGAGGTATCAAAACCCTGCATATCCGGGTGGAACGCGCCTGTGAGAATGCAGAAAAGATTGCCACCTTTTTAAAGTCTCATCCAAAAGTGGAAAAAGTGAACTACCCCGGATTTGCCGAACACAAGGGGCATGAGATTGCAAAGAAGCAAATGAAAAAATTTGGGGCGATGGTGTCTTTCTCGTTGAAAGATGACAGCCTGCAAGCAGCCAATAAAGTTTTATCTTCCACCCATTTATTCTCACTGGCAGAATCATTGGGAGGCGTAGAGAGTTTGATCGGACATCCCGCCACCATGACACACGGAAGCATACCACTGGAAGAACGCCAGAAAACAGGTGTGGTGGATTCCTTAATTCGTTTAAGCGTAGGTATTGAAGATGCCGACGATTTAATAGAAGATCTGAAAAAGGCATTGGGGTAAATTAAAACGGGTTAGCGCGGTACGGGACAATCTTTTTAGTATATTGAGATTGCTTCTCTTCATTCGCAATGATGAGATATCTTAGACATGAGTTACACACTTATCATACTGGCCATCGCACCGGCATTAGCCATTTGCGGATACATCATCCATAAAGACAGGTTTGAGAAAGAACCCATCTGGCTGATGATAGCCGCCTTCTGCTTTGGAGTATTCAGTGTATTTCCGGCAAGCATTTCCAGCCTGATGGGAGCAAGTTTTGTTACAAATAACGGCAATCTCATCAATTCTGCGCTGTATGCATTCTGGGTGGTTGCGCTGAGTGAAGAATTTGCGAAATTCTTTTTTCTGAGATACATCCTGTTCAAACGCAAAGAATTTAATGAGCCGTTGGATGGGATAGTGTATGCCGTGATGATAGGAATGGGATTCGCATCCTTTGAAAACCTGCTGTATGTAGCACAACACGGCCTTGGTGTCGCACTGTTCAGAATGGTGACGGCGATACCCGCACATGCTGTATTTGCCGTGACTATGGGATACCATATAGGACTAGCAAAATTTGACACCACCCACTCCAACGAGTTGATGCGGAAAGGACTGATTTATCCAATATTGTTGCACGGCGCGTACGATTTTTTACTGATACAGCAAAGTATCCCATTGTTGTCCATTTTAGCGTTTGTCGGCCTTTGGTTTTCTGTACGATATGTATGGACCATTTTACAGGAAACTCATGGCGAACAACCTCCACCCAACACCTAATAAACCGAGTATGATAACACAAAAAACAGTAGATATCCTCGAGTTTTATTATGCAAAATATAACCGTCCGGATTTTATATCCCTCGACCCGATTTCCATTCCACACCGCTTCAGCAAAAAACAGGATATTGAAATTGCCGGCTTGTTTGCCGCTACGCTGGCATGGGGCAACCGCACTTCCATCATCAACAGTTGCACTAAACTGCTAACTCTTTTGGATAACAGTCCGCATGATTTTATACTGAATCATTCCGTAAAAGAATTAAAACCGTTTAATCATTTTGTACATCGCACTTTCAACACCACGGATGTATTGTATTTTATTGAATTCCTGAAGCAGCACTATTCCAAACAGGATTCTCTGGAAGATTTATTTCTGGCGAACAATACGGAACAAGGGCTTGTACAGTTTCATCAACAGTTTTTTTCACTGTCGGATTATCCGGAACGCACCAGAAAACATGTGGCAACACCGGAGAGAAAATCGACCTGCAAGCGATTGAACATGTATCTGAGATGGATGGTCAGGAAAGATAATAACGGAGTAGATTTCGGAATATGGAAGAAGATAGAACCGAAAGACTTATTCATACCGCTCGATGTTCATGTAGAGAAGTATGCACGTCGTTTAAACTTAATAGAAAGAAAACAACGCGACTGGTTGACAGTTTGCGAATTAACTGCTAACTTAAGGATGATTGATAAAAAAGATCCTGTCCGTTTTGATTTTGCATTGTTCGGCATGGGTATAGAGAAAATAATTTTATAAATCTATATAGTAAAACATCGTCTTTATTTGACATCGGAATTCTTAAATGCCAATCATGGAAAACGAACAAAAAATTCAGGAGTACACCCTACAATTGCTGGAAGAGAACAGCATTTCATTTAATTCATTCAGCGAATTCAGGAAACACATCATTCAGCGAATCAACGACTGGATTAATAACGATTTTGAGCACTTATTGTATCTCCTCTACAGAATTGATGTTCATGAAGATAAAGTTCGCAAACTGATGAAAGCGCATCAGGGGGAGAATGCCGCCGAGATAATCGCTGATTTGATTATAGACCGGCAAAAACAAAAAATAGAAACCCGTAAACTATTCAAAACACAGAAACCCGCCGACGTTAACGAAGACGAATTATGGTGAAATCCTCATCCGAAATTCCTGTTCAATACTCCTGTAAGATATTGCCACTCGGCAACTGGTTCTCTATAGGTGTTAGTGTAATTATTTCTTTAGGAATTTTATTTATAGGCATCTCTGCACATATTCCTGTATGGCTGCTCGTCTTAGGTATTGTTGGATTGATGTTTTACATTGTAACGATCATCTCCTGTGTTGCCACCTTCACTTTGACAGCATCCACCCTGCAACGAAACCTGGAGAACCCGGGGTTCCTGCTACGAAAAAATGTATTCCTGCTGCACCACTGGAACGATGTGAAAGGGTATAAAAACGGCACAGACCGCGGACGTTACAGAGGAGAGTATGAGTATCTGGAAATTAAATTTAAGAATGGTGAAGTGTGGGTATTGAATGATATGGACGGTGCCAAAAAAGCTGAATTTAAACTTTTCCTTTCTTATTTCATAGCTCAGGTTGAAAACTATAATCAGTCGATACAGCCTGCGAAAGAGGATACTAAAATGCCTGCTTCCGCTACGCCCATTAAGCGCAAAAAAACCATCTATGAGACCCTCTGGGGTAAGCTGTTCACCTTATTGCTTGGCCTGTTTATACTGGCTGTCATTGGATTCGGATTGCCCTACATGGGCTCCACTTCTTTTTTCAAATTAACGGTGGTGATTATTCCCGGATTTATGTATATGGCCTACCGCGTCTTTATCAAAAAAGGGTAGTACGGACAGGTTTCACGCTTCGAAGAAATGCGTCTGACCTTTGTAAAAATCCTCTTTTACTTCGCCTACGAGTTCCGTATCAAAGATGGCAGGCCGTTCGCTGATTTCATGATAACAAATCACGCCTTCCGCAAAATAATGAGCCACTACGCTTTTTCGTGTCAACGCCGGATTCAACATAATCTCTCCGGCATGTATCAGATTGCCATGCCAAATGAAAACATCCCCTTTCTTTGCTGTAAAGATTTTCTTTTGCAGATTATTCCCATCAATCAACTCCTGCACCTTTGCTTCATATTTTTTATTGGCATTTCCGTCTAGCAGATATTTTGTACTCGTATTTGGATAATCGTTGTTTGTAAGGTAGGGCAACAGGTGCGACTTTTGATAGTAGGACAAGGGGCCTTGTTCTATCGAAATATCTTCCAGCGCAAACCATGCCGCTATGAGATACCCTTGCGGAAAGGTACTCATGTGGATATAATCGGAATGCGGAGCCTGCTCACTGCCTTTTAAGAAATTAATCGTCTGGAATGGCAACACTTTTTTACCCAACAGAAACGACAACAACTCCAGCAGCCGCTTGTCTTTAATCACTTTCCGCAGCGTGTAGGATTGTCTGTATGCATTGAAAATTTTTCTGCCGGTATAATTAAAATCAACCGCTTTCTTATTCAATAATTCATCTATATCCTGATTGATATCGTCCACTGTTTCACTGCTCAGGAAATTTTTCCAGATAATATAGCCATTCTCCTGCCAGTCCAATACCTGTCCGGATATCTCTTCCGGAAAGTGTGTAAATAAGGGATGATTTTCTATATCTGACCTGCTTACAATCCCATCCAGCCAGGGAGTTTTAGCCCGCATTCCCTCAAAATCCTTATGGGAGAGGGACGCATACAGTGATTTCTTAATACCATAATAGGGATACAAATGCTCATTGTGCTTCAATCCTTTCCGATGCAGCCAGTTATACAAATAATGAAAGAATCGTATATTTCGGATGAAACCGGTATAGTGCTGAATAAACTTTTTCATTCTGTTTATAAAGATAAATGTTTAATTTTAAGTATGGCTAAGAAGCAAAAACATTTCGCGAAGGAGGTTCCGCCTTCCATAAATGAAAAGAAAACCGTTCATACAGAACTACCTTCAGAAGCCCATACAGCAGCCATACAGGGATATGAATCCATGAAAGAGACATTGATGCCGGAACTGGAAGAGTTGGTTAAGAAAAACCCTAACCGCCTGATTGGCTGCGGCGGATAATAGTTTTATAATAAAGCGCTGATACATCTATGGCAAAAAATAGTCAAAAAGGAAAGCCGCATCCCAAAACCCCGGCGAAGAAAGCAATATCAACTACCACAGGAACCAGGACAGGTAAAACAACAACCCCTGCTGACTACACGCAATGGGTGGTTGCAGCCTGTGTATTATTGATTACGCTTATCCTGTTTCTGCCAACCCTTTCCCTGAAATTCGTCAACTGGGATGACCCGCAAAATATACTGGAAAACGAAGCACTTAAAATATTTGCTTATCAGTGGGACTGGAAAGCCGTTAAAACCATTTTTACCACCGACGTCATCGGTAACTACAACCCGCTGCCTATTTTTACGTTTGCTATAGAAAAATATTTCTTCGCACACGACCCTGCACAGAACCCATTTATCTTCCACTTCAATAATTTATGGATGCATTTAGTATGTACCCTGCTGGTATATATCCTTTTCCTCCAGTTAGAAATTGGGCTAATCCCTGCTGCTCTTGCGGCGCTGCTCTTTGGCATACATCCCATGCGTGTCGAATCGGTAGCATGGATCACCGAACGAAAAGATGTATTGTACAGTATGTTCTTTCTCGGTGCACTTTGTGCATATCTCCGATATCTAAAATCAACAACAGGCAAAACCAAATGGTATATCCTCGCAATTGTACTGTCGATTATCTCGTTGTTTGCAAAAGTTCAGGCAGTCACCCTGCCGCTTACCATGGTAGCTCTGGATTTTTATTTAAACCGACGTTGGCTGTCACTAAAGATATTGATTGTCGAAAAACTGCCGTGGTGGATTTTGTCGCTAGCCTTTGGTCTTATTAATATTTATTTCCTGAAAGGAGAGAAATCACTAAATTTTGAAAACGCCACTATCAATTACACCCTCATTGACCGGCTGGCAGTGGGCGCTTATTCTTATGCCGTATATATTATCAAGTGGCTGATTCCGTTCCAGCTTTCTCCGCTCTATCCATACCCACCCAAACTACCGGTAATGGCGTATGTTTGTCTTGGCATCGTTCCGATAGCATTAATCGGATTTCTGGTATGGGCGTTCAAAAAGAAACAAACCAATCTTCTGTTCGGATGGGCATTCTTTACATTCAACGTGATGTTTCTGCTTCAGATTGTAGGGGCCGGACAGGGTTTCCTTGCAGACCGGTTTACCTATATTGCTTATATCGGTTTATTTTTTATTTTCATTAAAGGGTATGAATGGGCGATAGTGCAACGGCCTGCGTTTAAACTATATATCCAAGGTGCCGTTGTGTTGTATTGCGTCTTTTTAGCCGTCATTTGTTATCGTCAGATCAGTGTCTGGCAAAACGGCGGTACCCTGTGGGAGCATGTCAAGAAAATCTATCCGAACAGTCCGCTGGCATGGAAACAGGCAGCGGTATATTACCGCGATGAAGAAAAGAACTTTGATAAATCCGTTCTCAATTTCAATGAAGCCATCCGTCTGCAACCGACAGATGCCTATGTCTACAACGGATTAGCCAAAGTATATCTAGATAAGGTAAATGCCACCTCAGCACAGGATGCCACTCTCGGTAATCAGCGCAATGAACTGCTTCAATTGGCTCTGCAAAGTTATCTGACCGCCATCAAAAATGACTCCATTGCAGGACAAAAGGATAAAAAGATAACCGGTGAAATGATTGTGAACCTCGGTGTTGCTTATGCAATGGCAGGCAATCTGGAAAAAGCACAATACTATCTCACCAAAGGATTGGAGGCATACCCTGAAAATGCAAACGGGTACCTCAACAGAGGCTTGATTTATTATATGACCGGTCAGTATGAATTGTGTCTGAAAGAACATATTTCCTATTTTCGATTGAATCCATATAATGCAGATGTTTATCACGAAGAAGGTTTGTGCAATATCGCATTAGGCAGATACCAGGAGGCCTTAAAGGCATTCGATAAAGCCATTTCCTTAAAGAACACACAGCCGATGTATTATATTGGAAGAGCGAATGCATACCGCAACCTGGGCAACAAAGATGCAGCACTCCGCGATGCGAGGCAGGCGCAGCAGATGGGAGCACAGGTACCTCCTGAATATTTACAGTAAACCACGATTCATATGTTGAAGATTGCTGATTTCAAACTGCTGAATTTTAAACTACACAGCGAAACCCCGCTGATATATCCTCCCAGACTCACTCCTTTGGTTGCGGACCCCACCGTGCTGACACCTGCTGAATCTCCGGATAAAAAATGGCACTTGTTCGCACACACCATTTATGGCATCTATCAATATGAGTCTGATAATGGCGTCCAATGGGAACGGCATAAAAGAAGAATCGTCCGCGCCGCGCTTCGCCCCTTTATCTTTAAAGAAATGGATACGTATTATCTGTTTTATGAAAAATATACCGGATTAAAACTGCTCTTTGCCTTTTTACCCGGACAGCGCTGGTTTTCAAGAATTGAGATGGTAGCTTCGAAAGACCTGATCTATTGGTCTACGCCTGTCAATATCATCCGCCCATCCCAGCCTTTTCATGAAGACAGTCAACTGGGACGCGCTGTTGGAAATCCATGCTTAGTAAAAATCAACGACACCTATCGTTTGTATTTCTCTTGTTCCCTGGTCAGGGTGCCGGATTGCGGATTCAATGAACCCCTGCACATCACCTATGCAGAAAGCAAACAAATAGACAAGGGATACGATTACGCAGACTTTCCTATTCTTTCTCCCGATAAAGATATGCCCTGGAATAATTTAGGTGCCGGTTCCATGAAAGTACTTCGCTGTGAAGACGGTTTTGTCGCATTTCAAAATGGCATCTACGAGCACAATGGCGTTTCAGGTTCTGCCATCTGTATGCTGCAGTCGACAGATGGCGTTAAGTGGACGTACTTGCGGAATGAACCGGTACTGGCACCCAACAAAGAAATTCCGTGGATGGCAAGCCATATTTATGCCTGTGATGTAAAAATATTTAATGATCGAGTGTATCTGTATTTCAATGCCCGCAACCATGCCCACTGGAGCAAAGGAAGCGAAAAGATTGGTTTGGCGGTGGCCCCACTAAAATAATCAAGAAAAGGTTGAAAATCGAGGCACTTTGCACTCTTTTCATCCCGATAGCTAGAGCTAGTGGGACTCTTTTCTGTGTTCTGCTCATGAGGGTGCAAAGATACGACATAAACTAAAACCGTATCCGTAATTTGAAAAACAACAGGTAATTCAGCCTGATTTCTTTACTCAGAAATGTGCATTCGCTCTCCTTTTATCAACCTGTCGACCCACTCATACAGATACATGCCGGACAGATTTCGATTATAAAAAATTTCATTGTCAGCCATAAGTGTATGAGTCTCTCCGTTAATTAAATAGGTAGACCAAGTGCTCTTGGGTTTCAATACATTTTCCCTTAAGGAGACAATTGCATTTCTGAATATATCAGCAGGAAGCTGATTGTTAGGCGCTCCGGTACAATTATTATATCCAAAACTCAGGAAGAAACGGGAGGTAGCATCTTCATAGGAAGAGATGAATCCAAAATGAGCATTGGGGTATTTTTCTCCAGAATACTGATACACATTCGACAACCCTAACCCAGGAGTTCCGCAACATTCCAGTAAGTCGTTCGGAACGGGTAGTCCAAAGATGAAAGTAAAGCCTAATTGCAAACAGATGGGAAAGGCTTGCGGATCGCTAAACAAGGGGCCGGAATCATTTATAACCGTAATCTTTGCATTGGGGAATCGTTTGGTTACCTCTAAAAAGTTGACATATACGCCATATCCGCCTGCACTTAATCCGAACAATACCACTTCCTCCACATTGTTATAGTCAAAATAGGGCTGGATAAAGTCCATCGCTTTTTTAAAATTCAGAGCACCAACATAATGCTGCGTATCTGCTACGCCCAGGGCAAAAGCAGTATTTCTGGTACCGCTGTGTACATCGCCGGTACAGTAAGGCACTAAAACGAAAGAGTAATCCTTCAGCGGATTCTTAGGATTATCGACATCAAATATTCCTTTGTTTGAATAGGCGGCAGATAAATCATTCCAGTCATTTACATTAAAGGATTTAGGATTGCTTCCACAAGTCTCTTCATTAAAACATGCTCCGCCACCGTTAATGTAGATGGCCAGCTTTTTGGGGCTGCCTACCCTATAACCAATACCGGTAGGTGTACCGTTCCTGCATATCATTCCGTCAATATCAAACCAATGGAATGATTTGGTTGCTGCCTCTATGTCTTTTAATGGATGTTTAAAGATCGCAACTTCCTTATTGCAGGAAATCATGCCCAATAATACCAACAAAGAAAAAATAAATCTTTTCATATTTTTATATTTAATAATTCTTAGGTCTGATTATTACCTGAAAATTATTCTAATATAAGGATATTTCTTAGAATTACATATTCCTTCTATACTGACCACCCACCTCAAAAAGGGCATTGGTGATTTGTCCGAGACTGCAGTATTTTTACGGTTTCTATCAGAACTTCAAACAGATTTTTATTTTGCAGCGCGGCCTGTTGCAACTATGATAAGTACAGTTTGGCTTACTGCGCATTCCGTTGGTGCAATGCTTCCAGGTTCTTTATTTGCAGATGTTTTTCTTCTTTCGTGCTGCGGATTACTTCTTGTGGTAAAATGGTAGGAGATCCTTTGGAAGACAGGAAGGTATTGACCCCAATCATCGGCAATTCGCCGATGTGTTTCTTCATTTCATAATACATGCTTCCAAATAATATTGGATTACATACCTTTGTTTCTGGGTAAGACGGAAAGTTTTGGCATAACAACACAAGTTTTCGATTTTTATTCCTTAAAAGAGTGGTTGCCCACTCTTTTAAGTTCTTTTGTGTCGCATTTGTTTACTGAACTCAGTATGAGAAACAAACAGAAGATTTTAATATTGCCAAATTTAACTAATACAATATATTTTAATATTTTTAGTTATAACTTTTCTTTTTAAATTATTCTATCATTTAAATAAAAAAAATAACTAACTTAGAATAACCTTTCAATACTCAATGAAACAGCTATTTACATTCTTGCTTTTAATGTTTTTTTTTCGAGCGCATGCACAAATTTCAAGTATAGATTTCAGCAAATATAATATTGGAGAAATCAGATCGACTAATAGCAATGCCCCGCTTAAATGCGATATTGTTTATGACACACTAGTCCGTGGTAATCTTGTTGGGTTAAACAACATGAAGATGCAATGGCAAATATCGCTTCGGTATTTATGTAAATTGAACAAAGATGCTCCTATTCACATACGCTTTTTTTCAAAAAATATAGGTTCTTACACTAAGCAGGACATACTGACCTGTGACTGGGGGGAAGTAGTAATTTACAGTCAGGACTTCAAAGTAATCAATGACAGCATAATCAGTGTCACATTGAATAAAAATTCTAAAAGATTGCACGGTCCAGAATCCCTAGCAGGCAATGCCATGGTATACTATCACGTTTATCAGGACGACCCAAATATATGCCCGGTAAGAATAAACACATTGGATATGGCTAGTAATAAGAGTCTGAAAGATTATCTAAAAGAGCGGCAATTTTCTATTAGCTTATTAAATTACAAAAGCGCTTTGATTTTTGAAATCGAAAAAATTATACGTCCCAGCATATCCGGTAAGGTCACCCCTTTAAAAATTGAAACCTTCAGCAACGAAAGTATCTTCTGTGATTTCATTCTTGCGTCAGATAAAAACAATCAGGTTTATCTGAATGTGTTGGGCTGTGACGGTAAAAAAATAGCGATATATTCTTTAGATGTATCTTCGGTATCATATGGCGAAAATGCCGAGACTTATATACATAATCTTATACAACAATTGTTTGATAAACTTCTTGCGGATGCTGCCACCATATCTAAAGTCAATAACCAGAAAGAATCCATGCAAAATACTTACCGCAACGATCAAGAGCGCACTCAACAGTTGGTCTATGAATTACAGTTTTACATTAAAGAAAGAGAGAATAGGTAAAGAATAACATCTTGTATTATGAACATACGGTTACTGGTTGTATTAAATTATTTATTCTTTATTCATGCTCCTGTTATTATTTATTCTCAAGGCATAAACACTCAATACGAAATGTACATGCAAGCAGCACAGAAATATGATGCTGCTGCATCTAAAACATCTTGCCCTAACAACAAATCTTGTTATCAACAATATGCAAAATATCTCAGAGGATTGGCAGCTTCACTCCGTTCACCGAATGGTCCTCCACAACCATCTGATCCCGGTTGTCTGAATCATTTGGTTTCATGCCCGCAAGATGCCAATGGAAACCCCATCGGAAAATCAGGTTCTGGAGCTAGTGTTTCTGGCTCCGTTTCTGCTCCAGGCCTTCCCAGCGGCTTAGCTGAAATAGGCGCAGTCACGAATATGGGATTAAGTCTTCTTCAAGAAGCAGGATCAAATAATCCCAAAGGTGTAAAGATGATAAATATGGCTGGTACTGTGAGTAACACAGTTGCTCAATTAGGTGGTGGTGCAGTTTTCGATCAAATAGGAAGTACATTAGGATTTTTAGGTAATATTGGTGGGCTCTTTGCAGGTAGGCAACAAGAAGAACAACAAGCAGAAGAACAGTCCAAAATTGAAGCACAAAGAAAAGCAGAGGAACAGCAACGAATTCAGCAGCAACAACAAATGATAGCCGCCTATAACGCTCAGGTAATGCAGATGCAGCAGCAACAAAAGCAATTCGATGCTAAAATTGCAGAATATGAAGCTCTTATTAAGAAAGAGAAAGAGCGCACATTCACCGCTGAAGACTGGTTCAAAGAAGCAGGAAAGAACGATATTAATACGACATCAAAGATTGATATGCTGACAATGGCAATCCAGAAAGATGGGAATTATTTGCCTGCAATAGAACAAAGAGGGTTAACATATTACAAAGAAATAGGAAATTATGATAATGCTGCTGTAGACTTTGCCACAGCTATCCGTTTAAAATCTATTAATCCGGACATTTATTGGTATGCCGGTGAAATTGGTTATGGAGCCAAGCAATATGACTTGGCGGTCCTCTATTACTCGAGAGCTTTTGAACTCAAGCCTGCACTTATGACACAGGATAATCTGGAAAAAAGAGCATTATCATATTACAGTATGGGAGCATATGACAAATGTCTGGCAGACTATACCGCTATTTTACAGCTAAATTCTACCGATAAGAGGATTTTATATCAGAAGGCAAAAATTGAATTCTTTAATCAACAATATGAAGTGTCTAAGCAAAGTTTCAGTCAATTGATTAAGTTGGATAATAATGTGAAAGAATATTACTACTACAAAGGATTTACTGAAATGAACCTTAAAGAATATTCCATAGCACTGGGAGATTTCAACACGGCCATACGAATCGACAATAAATACGCTGATGCATATTACTTAAGAGGGTATGTTAAATATCAAATGAACGACTTTACAGGTTCAAAGGATGATTTTACTCAAAGTATTTGGTTCAGTAACAACAATCCTTTGTTTTACTATTATAGAGCAAGTTCAGAGTTTAATTTAGGAGAATATGAAAAAGCAGCTAAAGATGCTGAAGATGCATTGGCATTTAATCCGACCTTTAAAGATGCTTTCTTACTGTTTGCACATAGTCAGGAAAAGATAAGCGTCAACAAGTCTGAATTACAACAATGGTTCAGTAAGGTCAATGAGGAACAATCGAAGATATCAAATTATTATTATCACATGGCTACCTATTACGCGCTGAACCAAAAAAAATCTGTAAGTTTAGATTGGCTGGATAAAGCCGTTAAATCAGGGTTAAGTGATTTTATTTCTGTACAGAAAGACCCTATGATGGATAACGTAAAGACTGAAAGGCGTTTTGGATTTATTATCGGAAATTAAATTCCTACACCCTGTCATCATCTCTCCGAGATAGTTTATTAATATTTAATTCTCCCTTCCATACACTAGTACACTAGCCTATTTTACTATGAAAAAATAGCTCTGTTAAATAGAGAAGAGTTTTATGATTTGTACAGGATTATAAACAAAGAGCTATAGCTATCATGAACTTCTAGTTTTTAAATTTTTTCTGGAATTAAGCTATTCTCAAAAAATATGTAATCCGAATAACTGCCAAAGGATGAGTTATATACATTTTATTATGTTCAATTTTGCTTTTTCCTTTGAATTAACACTGTTTGAAATGAATGGTAAAATGAGAATGGTTAAGAATGGATAAAATCAATCATCAAAATTATCTGTTATCCTTTGTGGTAGTTGAATATTCCTCTTTCTGTTATACTACATATTCCTTCTATATTGACCACCGACTTCAAAAAGGGCATTGGTGATTTGTCCGAGACTGCAGTATTTTACGGTTTCTATCAGAACTTCAAACAGATTTTTATTTTGTAGGGCAGCCTGTTGCAACTGGGAGAGGTAATGTCTGGCTTCCTCTATATTCCGTTGGTGCAATGCTTCCAGATTTTTTATTTGCAGTTGTTTTTCTTCTTCCGTACTGCGGATTACCTCTTGTGGTAAAATGGTAGGCGATCCTTTGGAAGACAGGAAGGTATTGACCCCAATCAGCGGCAATTCGCCGGTGTGTTTCTTCATTTCATAATACATGCTTTCCTCCTGAATCTTGCTGCGCTGATACATGGTTTCCATAGCGCCCAGCACCCCCCCGCGTTCTGTCAGTCTGTCGAACTCTTCATACACAGCCTCTTCCACCAAATCTGTCAGTTCTTCGATGATAAAAGAACCTTGCAGCGGATTTTCATTTTTCGCCAAACCCAATTCCTTATTGATGATGAGCTGAATCGCCATGGCCCGTCGCACGCTTTCTTCCGTGGGTGTGGTGATGGCTTCATCGTACGCATTGGTATGCAGAGAATTGCAGTTATCATAAATCGCATACAAGGCCTGCAGTGTTGTACGTATATCGTTGAAATCAATCTCCTGCGCGTGCAAACTTCTGCCGGATGTCTGAATATGATATTTCAGTTTCTGGCTTCTGTCGTTTCCCTTGTATAAATATTTCATCGCCTTAGCCCATATTTTTCGGGCAACACGTCCAATGACCGCGTATTCCGGATCGATACCATTACTAAAAAAGAACGATAGATTTGGCGCGAAATCATCAATATGCATACCCCTCGACAAATAATACTCCACGAATGAAAAACCATTCGCCAGGGTAAAAGCCAGTTGTGAGATCGGATTGGCGCCGGCTTCCGCAATATGATAACCACTGATGGAAACGGAATAAAAATTGCGCACCTTATGCTGCACAAAATATTCCTGCACATCTCCCATTAACTTCAGAGAAAATTCTGTGGAAAAGATACACGTATTCTGAGCCTGATCTTCTTTCAATATATCGGCCTGTACCGTGCCACGTACCTGCGACAACGCATGCGCTTTTATTTTTTCATACACCTCCTTGGGCAACACCAGATCACCAGTAACACCTAACAACATCAGACCCAGTCCATCATTTCCTTCCGGCAAGTCACCATTATATGTTGGCCGTTTTGCATTTTTTCCTTGTAGATATCCTCTATTTTTCGATTGACTTCCTCCACTAAATTATGTTCGCGAATATACTTCTCACATTGTTGGTCGATGGCCGCATTCATAAAGAACGCGCAGATGGTAGGTGCCGGGCCGTTAATCGTCATCGACACCGATGTATTGGGCGAACACAAATCAAAACCGGAATACAGTTTCTTTGCGTCATCTAAAGTGCAGATGGAAACACCGCTGTTTCCAATCTTACCGTAAATATCCGGTCGCAAATCCGGATTGTTTCCATACAGCGTCACACTGTCAAACGCTGTAGACAATCGCTTGGCAGGCAATCCTAATGAGACGTAATGAAAGCGTTTATTGGTGCGTTCGGGTCCGCCTTCGCCTGCAAACATACGCGTCGGATCTTCGTTCTCTCTTTTAAACGGAAACACCCCGGCGGTATAGGGAAATTCTCCCGGCACGTTTTCCTGCAAATTCCATTTTAGAATATCCCCCCAGGCTTCGTATTTCGGCAACGACACTTTGGGTATCTGCAAGTGTGACAATGACTCGGTATGCGTCTTTATCCTCAATTCCTTATCGCGTACTTTGAAAACATAGCTTTCGTTTTTGTAATCCTGTTTGGTTTTTTCCCAATTCTCCAGTATTTGCCGGCATTCGGGATGCAGTTTGAGTTTTAATTCTTTGTCGATATTCGATAGTCCATTGTCAATAACCTCTTTATCTTTTGACCATTGAACATTGAACATTGACTTTAATTTATCAATTGCATACAACTGATTGGCTATTTCACCCTGTTCAATCACCCACGCATCATAATCACGGTTGGTTTTGGTGATATCAGACAGATAGCGTATCCTGCTGGGAGGAATGATATAAATTTTTTCGGAACTGCCGGTGCGTAAGGACAATGTACTTTTCCAGTCGAGGTTGCATTTTGCTGCAATGGTTTTGACGAGGTGCAGATATAATTCATTGGTGCCCGGATCATTGAATTGCGCCGCAATGCTGCCAAAGACAGGCATATCGTCCGGGTGCTTGTCCCACAGATTCCGGTTGCGCTGATATTGTTTCTTCACATCACGCAATGCATCCTGCGCACCGCGTTTATCAAATTTATTGATAGCGACGATATCCGCAAAATCCAGCATGTCGATTTTCTCAAGCTGTGAGGCGGCGCCAAATTCAGGCGTCATTACATACATGTAGACATCAGCAATATCAACGATTTCCGTACCGCTTTGTCCGATGCCGGAAGTTTCTACTAATATCAAATCATATCCGGCGGCTTTAAAAATATCAATGGCATCCGTTACATCTTTAGAAATGGAAGCGTTGGTTTGGCGCGTCGCCATCGAACGCATATACACCCGTTCGTTATTGATGCTGTTCATCCGGATTCTGTCACCCAGCAAAGCGCCACCTGTTTTCCTTCTCGAAGGATCCACTGAAATAATCGCAATTGTCTTATCTGGGAAATCCAGCATAAAGCGCCGCACCAACTCATCCGTTAAGGATGACTTGCCTGCACCGCCGGTACCGGTAATGCCCAGAATTGGAATCGTTGATTCGGTATTGGAGAGATGAGGTTTAAGTTTAATAAACTCTTCGGGGAAATTTTCCGCGCAGGAGATTAACTGGCCTATTTGTTTATGCCCTTTGCGTTTTAGGGCTTCCTCACTGAATGAAATATTATTACCGGTTGGGAAATCACACTTTTGAAGCAAGTCATTGATCATCCCCTGCAAGCCCATCGCGCGGCCGTCGTCCGGCGAATATATTCTGTCAATGCCGTAAGCGTGCAGCATTTCTATTTCTGAGGGAAGTATGGTTCCGCCGCCGCCGCCAAAAATTTTGATATGTCCGCAATCTTTTTCGCGCAGCAAATCATACATGTACTGAAAGAATTCTATATGGCCGCCCTGATACGATGTTAACGCGATAGCATTCGCATCTTCTTCTATGGCACAGTTCACAATCTCCGCCACTGAACGGTTGTGTCCAAGATGGATAACCTCCGCACCGGACGCCTGAATAATGCGTCGCATAATATTGATAGCCGCGTCGTGCCCATCGAACAGGGATGCCGCCGTTACAATTCGAATTTTATATTTGGGATGATATGGTTTGACTTCCTGCATGTATCTATTATTCATCCAAATTTACAAAATGTTGTTTACAGTTTACCATTTACCACAACCACTCAACAATTATCATAAAAAACAAATCATAAATAATGTAAATTTTAATCTTACGCATGCCGGATTTCTTATTTTTGAAGAAATTCCGGATATATGAAAAAATTCCTGTTAGGGTTGTTGATTTTTATAGTTGTATTGCTGACCAGTGCAATCGCTGTTCCGTATTTGTTTAAAGACAAAATTATCGCCAAGGCAAAAGAAGCCATTGGAAACTACATAGATGCCAAAACCGATTTTAAGAGTATTGATTTATCATTGCTGAAAAACATCCGTAATTTCCCCAATATCGCATTGGGTATTGACAACCTCGTCATCATTGGCAATACACCCTTTGAAGGCGATACATTGCTGAACTTAGGCAACGCGAAAGTATCACTGGACCTGATGAGTGTGCTTAAAGGAAGCGAATACAAGGTGGAACAGATTGAGTTAAGCGACGTTACTTTAAATGCCATTGTCAACAAAGACGGCTTGCAGAACTGGAATATTCTGAAGCCATCCAAAGACACCAGCGCTGACAAACCATTTAAACTGGCGCTGAATAAACTCGTACTCTCCGATGTCAATCTGTATTATGACGACCTGAAAACGGACAACCATCTCCAACTCGAGAAATTACAACACACAGGCAAGGGCGACTTTACTGCGGAGGTGCTGGACTATACATCCCAAACCAACATAGAAAAAATCAACTTCTCGCAGGGCATCATCCGTTATCTAAAAAATGCAACACTTACCTTCGACAGCAAGTTGCATATTGACCAGAAAAACAAAAGGTATGCATTCAAGGACAATAAACTATCCTTGAACGACCTGGGCCTGCTGTTCAACGGCTATATAGAAATACCGGACAGCATTCAAACTAAGATGGATGTCACCTTCAAGGCAGACAAAACTACCTTCAAATCTTTGTTATCGTTAATCCCTGCTGTTTATACCAAAGACTTTGATGCCGTTAAGACATCGGGTAATTTAGCACTGGATGGCATGCTGAAAGGCACCTATCAGCACAATTCCTATCCTGCATTTGCCTTAAACATTAAAGTAGATAACGGAAAATTCCAGTATCCTAAGCTGCCTACCGCAGTAAGCGATATCTTTATAGATGCACAGGTTAAGAACGCCGGCGGCAGCCTTGATAACACCGTGGTCAACATCCCTGACTTACGGCTAAGAATGGCGAACGAACCTATTGTTGCTCGTTTGAATGTAACGACACCCATTTTGGACCCGGCTATCGATTTAGCAGCAAAAGGAAAAATCAATTTAGCGGATATACAGAAATTCTACCCGCTGGAAAATGTGCAGCAATTAGCCGGAAATGCCAATGTGGATGTTACGGTAAAGGCAAAAAAATCGGATGTGGATGCAAAACGTTATCAAAATATCCAGGCTGCCGGAAATATCACCGCCACGGGTATAGAATATGCTTCCAAAGATGTGCCTAAGCCGGTAAGCGTTAGCAATCTGTTGCTGAATTTCTCACCGCAATATGTGGATGTACCGCAATGTGTTGGCAAGATTGGCAACAGCGACTTTGACATCAAAGGAAAACTGGAAAATGTAATTGGGTATGTTTTATCCAAAGATGCCGTCATCACCGGAAACGTTTCCATCGCATCGGGCAAGATAGACGCGAATGAGTTTCTGCCCGATTCTACCACCGCCAGCAAATCCAAATCCCAAAAAGCGAAAGAAGTGGTGCGTCTGCCTAAAAATATAGATTTTACAGGCACTGCCACTATAGGCGAACTGCTCTACGATAAATTGATTTTAAAAAATGTAGCGGGAAAAATCAACCTGAAAGATGAACAGCTGAACTTAAACAACCTGACAGCAAATCTTTTAGGCGGATCCGCTACCGTCAGCGGATTCTATAATACTAAAAATGATATCCCTACCGGAAATCTGACCTATAACATACAGAACTTTGATGTACAACAGGTTTATACGTATGTCGGAAGCATGAAACAAGCCGCGCCGATTATGAAATATGTCAATGGCAGTTTTGGTTCCAATATGAATATGCAGATGGCTATCAATCCGGATTTATCGCCGGATATGAACTCGCTGAACGGAACGGCCAGCCTTAAGATGCCGCTGGCAAATGTCACCGGCGTTCCGGCGCTACAAAAGATTGTAGAACAAACCAAACTGAAGCAACTCGAAAATCTGCGCATCGAAAATCTGGATATCAAGACAACGGTGGCTAACGGCAGAATATTAGTCGCACCGTTTGAAACAAAAGTGAACAACCTGAAGATAACCATAGGCGGTTCACAAGGCTTAGACCAAACTATGGATTATGCCGTTGCCATTGATGTTCCGTGGAAAGAACTGGGTCAGGCTTCTTCGTTTGCACAAGGATTGCTCGCCAAAAATCCGATTCCGCAGCTGAATGGCATGGTACCCGAGATTATACGACTGAATATGAAAATCGGTGGCACATTCAAAGACCCAAAAATCACTATGGGCAAACCGGATGGCGCCAGCGGCACCGGCACCATGAAAGATGTCGTGAAAGAACAGGTACAGCAGCAGGTACAACAACTGAAAGAAGAAGCCAAAACACAGGCCAAACAGACATTGGATACCATTAAAACACAAGTACAGCAGGAGGTGAAAAATAAAGTACAGGAAATCCTGACCGGACAAAAAGACACCACCAAATCCGGCAACCCGGTAAATAATATCAAAGATGCAGTGAAGGACAAGATTAAGATTAAGCTTCCCTGGTAAATTCGGGTGAAAAATTATGGCTAAGCATCCGAAATAGTTATTCCTGAGTGTATAAAAGTTTTTTGTTCATCCATCTTTTATTTTGATATTTTTGTATGTCTTCTGATTCGAAATTATTCGGAGAAGAATGGATTCAATGTATTACTGACAATTACTACCAAACATGCAAATAGCAGAACTCCAGAAAACCGCCACACAAGTACGCAGAGATATCATACGCATGGTGCATCAATGTAAATCAGGACATCCGGGCGGATCGCTGGGCTGCGCCGATTTTATGACCGCACTGTATTTTGAAATCATGCATGTGGATACCGACTTTAAAATGGATGGCAAAAACGAAGATTTATTCTTTCTGTCCAACGGCCACGTTTCTCCCTTGTTTTACAGTGTTTTAGCACGACGCGGTTTTTTTGATACCAAAGAACTCGGCACCTTTCGTCATATCAATTCCCGTTTGCAGGGACATCCTACCACCCATGAAGGACTTCCGGGAATCAGGATTGCAAGCGGTTCTTTGGGACAAGGAATTTCCGTTGCGATTGGGGCCGCATTGGCAAAAAAATTAAACGGCGATGACAAATTGGTCTATGCCCTGACCGGTGACGGCGAATTGCAGGAAGGACAAATCTGGGAAGCGCTGCTCTTTGCCGCCGCAAAAAAAGTAGACAATCTGATTGTTACCGTTGACTGGAACGATGCACAGATTGATGGTTCCACACAACAGGTCTGTGATTTGGGCGATTTACCGGCCAAGTTCAAAGCCTTTGGCTGGGAAGTGTTGGAGATGAACGGCAATGTGATGGAAGATGTGGTCTTTACGCTGACTCAGGCACAACTGAAAGCGAAAAAAGGAAAGCCTGTGGCCATTTTAATGCGCACACAAATGGGCTTCGGCGTCGACTTTATGATGGGTACGCACAAATGGCATGGCAGCGCGCCAAGCGACGAACAAAAAGACAAAGCCTTAGCGCAATTGGAAGAAACTTTGGGAGATTATTAATTCCAATATCAGGATATATCAATCATAATTATCGTAAAAATCTTTGTTCTATTATGAGTTTACAAAACATCACTTTCACCGAAAAAAAAGATACGCGCTCCGGCTTTGGCGTGGGTATTCACGAAGCAGGAATGGCCAACCCCAATGTAGTTGCCATGTGCGCTGATCTGGTGGGTTCCCTGAAACTGGAAAAATTTATCGAAGATTTTCCGGAACGCTTCGTACAAACCGGTATCGCGGAAGCCAATATGATTGGCATCGCGGCTGGGTTGACCATCGGGGGAAAAATTCCGGTGGCTACGACATTCGCTAATTTCGGCACCGGCCGTGTGTACGACCAGATTCGACAAAGTGTTGCCTATTCTGATAAAAATGTAAAAATCTGCTGCTCGCACGCCGGCCTTACTTTAGGCGAGGATGGCGCCACGCATCAGATTTTGGAAGATATCGGCTTGATGAAAATGCTGCCACACATGACCGTGGTGGTGCCTTGCGATTACAACCAAACGCGTTTGGCAACGAAAGCAATTATCGAACGCAACGGACCCACCTATCTGCGATTTGGTCGTCCTGTTTGGCCCATCTTTACAGAAAAAGAAGACACCAATTTCCAAATTGGCAAAGCACAATTTTTATCCGAAGGAAAAGATGTAACTATCATCGCCTGCGGTCATTTGGTTTGGCATGCAGTGCTGGCCGGACAAGAGCTGGAAAAACGCGGAATTTCTGTTGAGTTGATAAATATGCACACCATAAAACCACTGGACGAAGCTGTCATTCTGCAATCCGTGAAAAAAACCGGTTGTGTGGTAACTGCCGAGGAGCACCAGCAAAACGGCGGGTTGGGTGAGAGCGTAGCATCCGTGTTAGCCCGCAAACATCTGGCACCTATTGAAATGGTGGCAGTACAGGACACCTTTGGAGAAAGCGGCACACCGGATCAGTTGCTGGAAAAATACGGACTGATGCCGAAAGACATTATCACCGCCGTGGAGCAAGTACTGGCGAGGAAATAGCAGTACACTGCATCAGTTGATATTTAGGATTATAGTTTCCCTTAAAATGAGAAAAATATTCTTATTAAATTTATTCGTATGTTCATTTATCTGTTCAAAATCAAATGAGATTGCAAGGGATTACATCACTGGTAAAGTTTTCAAATTGAACGGTGATACCATAACTGCCAAAATTCATATCAGCTATACTCAAAAGAACTTTGTAAAAGAACTATATATCGACAATTTTGGACATTATCTCGACGAGCAGAACAAAGTAAGAAGTTTGAATGCAGATAAGATAAATGGTTTTGAATTGATGATTGACAGTACCATTCAAACCTTCATAGTAAAAAACAAAACGTACAAGAAGAATAAGGTGGTTGAAAAACGAAAATTCTACCACTTGCTGAACAATAGTAACAGCACGGTTAGATTATATGAATTTTACAATGGAGAAGGTGTAATGCCAGCCGCAATATTGGGGGGTATTATTGGCGGGTTAACTGCTTTAGAATTCACCAGCAAACAATATCTGATTGAATATAATGAAGGCGTTCTTTATCATCCTTCAGAATCAGATTTTAAAAACGATAAACTTTCCTATATCCTCTCTGATTACGTCGAATTATCAGAAAAAATCAAAAACGGCACTTATTTATACAAAGACATACCGCTCATTATCGAGGAATACAACAACTGGTATCGCTTAAGATAAACATTATCTATTATACCCCTCATTTATTTCTTCACGACTATATAGTCTTTTCCTTCTTAATTAATTTTTTCTTAGGTGCTCTGCTTCACGATTTTTGTTGTATTTGGCAGTCACTTCATATATACTCTTATACAAAAAGCAAACTGATTGACACCAAAACATGAACGAGTAATCCATAATCAGTTAATTGTTGATGTAGGTAAAATGGTAGGGATTACAGAAAGTACTTTTTGTAAAAGTCCATGGCGTTCCTGTAAAATATCTTTTCTGCTATTTCCTGAGGTGTGTAGCCAAACCAAAGGTCTTTATGGTATTGATTTTTTTCGAGATATCTGATTATATCCTGTTGCAGCAAAGGCATCTTCGCCGCTGACTCATACGGATCAATATGGGTGATGGTACCATCAAAATCGGTTCCGATAGCTATTATGTCCCATCCGGATTTCCTGCCCACCGCCTTCACCAGCTGTAGGGCATTATCCAGAAACAACTGCGCAAATTCACTGCGTTGTTTCTCCGCATCTTTTATCTCACTGATACTTTTGATTAAATCAATACCTCCCAGGTTTCCCTTGTCCATCATCAACCCAATCAATCCTTCTGAGTCGTGAATAATCCGCGCCTCCTCATCGGAGATATTGATACTCCATTTATATAATCGGGCTTTTCTTGCTTTAGCAATTATATCGTTTTGCCGGATAGATGAATCCAGTGTCTTAAATCCATTGGCGCAGGCATGGCTGCTGATAACCGGAATCTTATTATTCGGATTCACATAGTTATGATTGCCAATAAAAGTATAATACTCTTTGCGCGCCGCAACACTCATGTGTTTGGTATCAATTAATATCCTTTTGCCGTTATTGGTACTCAGCAACTCTCTGATTACATGCCACCCTGCTTCGGTAATGCCTTTGTTTTTACCCTTATTCTGGTTGACCAACGTATTGATAGGCCGTTTAACACTGGTAGCATGTCCAGAGAGATGATTCCAGAAATGATGCGCCAGGTTGATTATAAATGGCGGATACTCCCAACTCTTGATAGTCCTGATATTTTCTGTCAGTTGTTTGATCAACACCTCTTTTGATAGCTTATCCGTTGCAGGAGCACCGGTCCCTAAAACATGTGCCCCTTCGATGGTTACAATGCCAATCAGGGTGTTGTTTTTCTTGAGTGCCTGCTCCAGTTCCTTATAATTATTGACCAGCACAAACTCAGTTTTTCCGTCCGGACTTTTACCCTGCTGATTTTTTACATATTCATATTCTTCCTGTAAATCCTGAAAATAGTTATAGTGTTTTTTCAGATGCGCGATAGAACTGGCAGCATACCCCGTAATCACTTCATGCGCGATATTTATTCTTCGCTTACCGACCAATATTTTAGGAATATTCCGCAAATGAAGAAACCCTCTTTCTATCGGATACAGCGACAACTGAAACACACGTACATTACCGGCAGCCATTGCATCCATATTGCACTGAGATTCCATGTGAATGTGCGTCACCAGCTCGCTGATGTTTTGTGCTATTTTTCCTTCAATCTTGTGCTGAATGGAATCCCACATGTTGGAGGCTGGTTCCGGATAGCCGGAATTGAATGATTTTAAATTGGGATGGCAGTGCAGGTCTACGGTAAACATTTTCATTAAATAATCGTTGAGAGGAATAAAACTAAAAATAAGCATCCTTAAACAGAATACATAAATCTTTCCTTTAACTTACTATTACTAGTTTACGGCATTCTTCACTAAATCCGGAATCTTCAGGAATCCTTTCGCTGCTTCCAGTTCAAATGCCAGTTCCAGCAATTTACGTTCTTCGCCTTTCATAGCGGCAAACTGAACACCTATTGGCAAACCGTCTTTGCTTAATCCTAACGGCAAAGAAATGGCGGGCGCACCGGTTATATTTTGGGTGGTGGTAAAATTGATATAGCTGTTCAGTTTCATAATCACATCAATGGTATCCACCTCCGTGCCGAAATGCCCGATGGGAGGCGCCGGATGGGATAATGTCGGACTCATCAACACATCATATTTTTCAAACAGCTGATTATAATCATTCGTATGATTTTTTAAATTGCGGATACTCGTTGCCGCTCTGATGGAAAGCAATGGAAAAAATCCACCTAATTGTTTGGTGAACTTGGCCGTTTTGAAATGATTGAAGGAAAGTCCAACCGTTACATATTCGTTAAGCATGGCGGCAAACGACAGGAAAGACCAGTAGATCATAAAATCTCTGGTGATTTTATGTTCAAAGGGATTATTGATATAACTCACCTCGTGTCCCAACTCCTCGCATATTTTTCCGGTTTGCAAAACAGTCTCCGTAACATCACTGTGACTTTCCACTCCGGTTGAAGATTTTGTAAATAAGGCTATCCGCAAGCGTTTTTTACCGGCATGCCGCACTTGACCGATTGGCAATAAATCGGGGTTCTTATGATACTGCTCCAGTCCTGCCATATAAGCTGCTGTATCTCTCACAGTCCTGCTTACGATGCCATCCTGTGTGATATCCAAGGGTACCAGCTGCGTCATGGAAACAATATTCCTGCCTCTGGATGGTTTCAACCCAACCAGTCCGCAACACGATGCAGGCACACGTATGGAACCGCCGCCATCCGATGCATGGGCGAACGGCACCACGCCTGCCGCCACTAATGCCGAAGCGCCTGCGGATGAACCACCGGTGGAATGGTCCGTATTCCACGGGTTTCTCGTCTCACCTTGCTGTAAGGTTTCCCCGCATGGCAGCAACCCGAATTCGGAAGTGCTGCTTTTTCCAAGAATGACGCTGCCGGTAATGGCTAAAATCTGGTCGACAATCTTATCATTTTTTTTTGCCGGGACTACTTTAAAAGCGCTGGAGCCCTTTAAGGTAGGAAGTCCCTGAACATCATTTAAATCCTTAATAAACGTAGGCACTCCGGCAAAAATACCGGCATGTGGCTGTTTAGAATTTTCTATCGCCTTAGGATAATCGTGATTGACGATGGCGTTGATAATACCATCAGACGCTTTCGCCCGTTCAATGGCACAAGCCACGGCTTCCTGCGAAGTAATTTCTCCTGATTTGATTTTTTCGGCTGTTTCTGTGGCATCCATGCATCCGAGAATTCCGATATCAAAAGTGCTGATTATTTTCATCTGTCTACATTGATTTATGTAAACAAGATAAGCATTCTTAAGGTGTAAAAAGTAATCTTATTACAAACATTTGATCCTGATTAAAATGGAAAAGCAGGACTGTCTGTATGTGCTTTTTCCATCAAATCCATAAGCTGCTGTACAATTTCGGGAAACTGTCCTGAAATGTCTCTTGTTTCTGAGACATCTTTGTCCAGGTCATACAATTCAATGTGTGCTTTACGGTCGTTTTTTGCCTGTAATTTAACCACTTTCCATTTGCCCATTCTGAGAGCCTGTTTGCCTCCCTGTTCATGGAACTCCCAGTACAGATATGGATGCGTCGGCTGTATATCTGTCTGATGCAGTAAGGTTGGAACAATAGAAATACCATCTGTATTAGCTGGCATTTTCACCTGCATAATTTCTGCCAGCGTTGGCATCAGGTCATAGTTGGCAGAAATAAGATCAGAGACTCCCGGAGTTATTTTGCCAGGCCATTGGATGATAAGTGGAACACGGATACCACCTTCATATACATCTCTCTTACAACCCCGCAGCCCTCCATTACTATTAAAGTATTCCGGTACGGCACCTCCTTCTTTATGCGGACCGTTGTCTGATGTGAAAATAAGAATCGTATTATCATAAATTCCTTCTGCTTTTAGCCTGTCGACAATTTCGCCGACCTGAGCATCCAGCAGATGTATCATAGCTGCAAATGCTGCCTTAGGTGTTTGTTGTGCATCATAAGCCCCAAACCGGGTAGCTATTTTAATGGTCTTTATACCTTTATATGGCTTTTCTTTACCGAATGCATCTTTATACTTATCGATTTCTATCGCAGGTGCCGCCAATTCTGCATGAGGTATAGTAGTCGGCAGGTATAAAAAGAATGGTTGATTCTTATTGCGCGTTATGAAGGTCAGTACGCTGTCTTGTATTAATATAGGCGCATAAACGGCATTGCTGTACTTTTTATTTTCTTTAATAAAAATCTGGTCATTGTTATGCCACAGATATTCAGGATAATAATTATGAGCGGCAAGATGGCCATAATATCCGAAGAATTCATCAAATCCCTTTGTTGTAACATCTCCGGATGAGCCGGGATAACCCAAGCCCCACTTACCAAACATAGCCGTAATATATCCTTTCTGTTTACATAATTGCGGTAAAATAACATCTGAATCTGACAAAGGGTAATCACCATATTTATTGATTTTCTTATTTCCCCTTACCGTTATATGTCCCGCATGTTTGGCAGATAACAATGCACAACGCGAAGGTGCACATACAGGTGCGCCGGCATAATGTTGAGTAAATAATATGCCATCCTTAGCAAGCTTGTCAATGTTTGGTGTTTGAAATTTAGTCTGACCATAACAACTCAGATCTCCGTAACCTAAATCATCCGCAACAATAAGAATAATATTGGGTAATGATGGTTGCGTTAGTTGTTCCTTATTAAAACTACTGAACAATAAAAAAATTAAAAGGAGATATATGGTTGGTTTAATTTTCATCCTTTCATTTCCTGTTACTTATTCTTCTTTGCCTCCTTAGAATATTTGAGCTGATAAAATTTGTGCATGAGCCAGGCTTCGATTTTATTGATGGATTTTGCACCTCCCAGATATTCGGCTTCTATGAAAGCCCTGGAGGTTTTTTCCAGCAATTGAGCAGCCACATAAGCCTCCTCGATAGTATTTCCTATACAGATGTTATAGCCATCCGCACAAATGGAAGCATATCGTCCACACAAAGCATGCAGGATATCATTTTCCGTTCGGGCAATGCGAATGGAAACACCTAACAGCTGTGCCTGATCATCTAATATCGGTGGAATTTCTGTTTTTACTTTTGACGCAAATTCCTGTTTGGTGAGCAAAACAACCTGTATGTTTTTTCTTTTAGCAAAAATCCGCTGAAACACCGGGTGGTTTTTCCCATCTTTAATATCATTGGTGGTGAGAGCCGCCAGTGGGATATTTTTATCGGTAATCAAAATTTCATTGTCGTGCAGCCGAATGGCAATTTGTATGACCTCCACCTTGCCCCAGCTTTTATATCCTGCGCCCTGATGTTCAAAATAGTTTGCCGCATCCAATAAAATCTGTATCGCTGCTTCTTTTTGCATCAGGCAACCTGTTTTTTAGAAGCAATGAATAATTCACATGCCTTCTCCAGTGTTCGCGCCACTTCAAAGGTGTTTTCCAAAGATGTGCCGATACAAACCACTCCATGATTAGACATCAGTGCGGCATTCGATTGTTCGATGGCGTTTGCGGTTTCCACGGTTATTTTTTTTGTGTTAGGCAATGCATAGGGCGCCGCCTTAATTATCTTAGCGCCTAATATTTTCTGATGCGTTTCATCGAGTACCATCACATCTTTTTGTGCAGCAGCAACGATAGATGCATACATCTGATGGGTGTGGATGACGGATTGAATATGTGGCCGTGTCTTATATACCTCGCAATGCAGCTTCAGCTCGGAAGAAGGTTTTATACTGCCTTCATAGCTTAGTGTATAGATATCCACCAGCACCATATCTTCCGGTGTCAGCTCATCATACTTTCTGCCGCTCGGGGTAATCACCATCTGGCGCTCATTTACCCTCATACTTACATTACACCATGTGCGTGCCACCAATCCTTCCTTCAGCAATTGTTTGCCGGCATCACATACCTGTTTTTTTATTGTGCTAATATCCATCGTTACTGTATTTCGAAGCGGGCGCTGTTAGTAGCGTCGTATGTTTTTCTCAATTGATGAAAGACTGCTTTGTATTTTCCAAAAAGCAGGTTATAAATGTCTTTATTTTCCGGATTGGGAGAATATGTCGCTGTTGTTTGTATCAATTGTTCTATTTCTTTAAACTGTTGTCGTGTACCGCTGCCCACCATGGCGCACATGGCCGCACCCAAAGCACCTGCATTCTTTGGTTGAGAGGTGGTAATGATTTTGCGTTGTGTGATATCAGCTATGATCTGCATCCATGTTTTATTGTAACAGCCTCCACCGGCAATCTTTAATTCACGGATATCAAACCCGAAATCTTTTTCAAAATTTTCAATGGTCCATCGCAGGTTATACGCAATTCCTTCAAAATGGGCACGTGCGATATGCCCCCGGGTATGCTGATGAGATAAATTAAAAATCGTAGATCGCGTGGTGGTACTGCTCACCGGACATCGCTCACCCAGAAACCAGGGTGTAACAATCAGATACTCCGCACCAGCCGGAGTTTGTTTCAACTCATTTTCCATCAGTTCAAACAAAGCCGATGGTTGCATCGTTGATTTTTCGTGGTGGTAAAAGGCAGATAATAACCACTCTGTATTAGCACCTGCTGATTCTGTAATTCCCAACACTAAATTCATTGCAGGGTCGGCACTCTGCATGGTCATTGCCGCATTCTTAAACCCTCTGTCTTTTGCTGTGGCCACACCCACCCAGGCAGATGTACCCACATAAATATGGGCTTCTCCTTCTTCGATAGCGGTGGTTCCCAATGCGGCACTCTGCGTATCATCACAACCGCCGTAGACACTTATCCCTTCACACAAACCCATGTCTTGGGCTGCCTGTGCAGTTAGTTTTCCGGCTTCGTCTATGGAGCGTACCAAATCCGGTAATTTATCCGTACCAACACCGGTCAGTTTGAAAAATAACCTTTCCCAATCTTTATTTTTAACGCTAAAAGAATAAGAACATGCTCCTGACCATTCCGTCAGCATGCGGCCTGTACATTTGTATCGCAGGTAGCCGTTTACATCCAAAAATTTATAGGTATTGTTATATATCTCCGGACGGTTTTCTCTCAGCCAAATCATTTTAGGAATAACGTCTTTTCCCATCAGCTCCACGCCGATGATAAGTTTGATTAATTTTTTACCGCCAAAACGGTTCATGATTCTACGGGATTGTTTTTCCGCCCTGCCGTCTACCCATGATATATTTGGGTGCAGCACCTTGCCTGTTTTATCTACAGGAATCATTCCCATCCCTTGCGTAGTGAATGCAATTCCTTTGATGCTGTTCAATGCAACTGATGTTTCAGCGATCATCTTCTTGGTGGTCTTACAGACCGCATTCCAATAGTCCTGTGGTTCCTGTTCGGCCCATCCCGGATGAGGCATATGTAACGGATATTCTTCAATTGCAGCAGCAATTATGGTTCCTGCTTCATCCACCAGAATAGATTTTACACTGCTGGTTCCTACATCATATGCCAAAAAATAGCTCATTATCTCTGTACATTTTTAAATACCCTCTCAAACCGGTTCAGTGCCTCGTCAATCACCTCATCCGTATCCGCCAGACTCATGTAGAGGCGGCTGCCGGCTAATGTAACAATACCCTCAGCCATATAAGCCGCACCATATTCTTCCATCAGTTTCTTACGCAAATCAATCTCCTTCAGCACCTTTCTTATTTTAAAGTATTTTATCTTTACATACAACGTTCCCGCTGTTTCCAAATGTACTATTGCTCCCTGGTTGAATGCAACAAACGGCAGCCCGTATTTATCTATCAATGCATTCAATCCTTTGGTTAAGCGGTCGCCGGCCTTTCCGGCCTTTTCACAGGCTTGTGTGCGTTCGATTTCCATGATGGTATGATAACCGGCACAGCAGCTTAACGGATTTCCGGCAAGCGTACCGCCTACTTTCACTTTTTTTCCACCCTCCAGCCCGGCAGCCAAGCCCTGCATGTATTTTGCCTTGCCACCGATACCACCGGCAGACGGATAACCTCCGGCCACTACCTTTCCAAAAATAGTCAAATCAGGCATGACATTCAAATACCCCTGTGCGCCACTTAGTCCAATACGGAAAGCCGTTACTACCTCATCGAATATCAGCAAGGCGCCATACTTATCACACAATGCACGCACCTGACTGCAATATTCTTTATACAAAGGATAGGTACCGCTTTCCGGTCCCATTGGTTCCAGTATTACGGCGGCGGTGCCGCCTCTGAGCTGGTTGATTCTCATCGTCCACTCCAGCGCCTTAATGTTATTTGGTGGTACCGACTGTGTATGCCACGAACTCATAAAAGGAATTCCTTTTGCATCAAAAATGAAGGTACCCGGAATACGCAAGCTATAGACCATCTGGTCACTCCAGCCATGATAAGCACCTCCCATTTTAATCACCTTCTTTTTTCCGGTGACCAGACGGGCCAGCCGCAAAGCTCCCATGACGGCTTCCGTACCACTGCCGAGCATCCTGAACATTTCGACGGAAGGCATATGCTTACAGATAGCTTCGGCCAGTTTCAACTCATATTCATGGAACAACCCGGTAGAGGGCCCGCACTCATTGATGAGTTCGATGGATTTTTGCTTAACAAATTCGTAATTGCTTCCCAATACCGTAGGACCACCTGCCTGCAGAAAATCGATGTATTTATTTCCATCCACATCATATAAATATGCCCCTTCAGCTTTGGTGAATGCAATGGGAAACGGATAATTAAAGGCGAGATTATGTTGCACACCTCCGGGAATATATTTCTTCGCCTCGTCTATCATTTTTTTGGAGACGGTGCATTTGGTTTGGAAATAATTTAAATATTCCTTCATGGCCTCCGGTTTGACGTGTTGCAACGGAAGGGCCACCAATTTATTCAGTTTCTCATAAATCGGTTTAATATCATGGTATTCACTAATGGAAAATCCGGAAGAAGACATCTTTTTATTTTTTATCTTTATAATGTATTTTAAAAGCAATAAGTGCTCTGACACTTTCGCAAAACAAAGTTGAGATAATAACAAATAAGATAGTTTGATAAAAGTCAAATAAAAAAAGTGTACAAAGACAATAAAAATATGTTTATCACCCTTTTAAAGAAATACGAGAATCTACCTGAAGATTTATCCCTGCATATTGAGTCTTTACTGGGAACGTTTGAATTGCCCAAGAAAACAATCCTGCTGAAAGCCGGAAAGGTATGTGATTATTTATATTTCATTGAGAAAGGAATGGCACGGAATTATTATACGGAAGAAGGGAAAGAGCTGACCAATGATATTGTCATTGAGGGAGAACTGCTGGTATCCTTTTCGAGCTTCAGCTCCAGAGAGCCCTCGAATGAAACGATTGAGTTGATTGAAGACTGCATTCTACATGCCATCCATTACAATGATTTACAGGAATTATACAGAAGCTATCCTGTCATGGAGCGTATAGGCAGAAAGATGGCCGAGTATCATTATAATTCACTGGCCGCCAGAACCTATCGTTTAAAATTCAGCAGTTCGGCAGAGCGTTATGATTATCTATTCAACAATAAGATAGAAATCATCCGAAGGGCACCCATTGGCATCATCGCTTCCTACTTAGGCATGACTTTTGAAACATTAAGCCGAATCCGAAGCAATTACGATTAAACCATTGCCCATTTTCAGCGTCTAATATGTTATATGCCTTTAACTGACGAAGAAATCTTATCGCTATTTAAGGAGCCAACTTCCAAGGAGAAGGCATTCCGTCATTTATTAGGCAACTATCAGGAAAGGCTGTACTATCATGTACGCAGGTACGTACACCACCATGAAGATGCCAACGATGTGTTGCAAAACACCTTTATAAAAGTATGGGGTGCCATAGATAAATTTCGCGGGGAGTCGGGTTTATACACCTGGCTCTATAAGATTGCGGGAAATGAAGCCATCACCTATCTGAACAAGGCAAAAAAGCATGCGGCGGCAGACATCACGGAAACTACCGTTCAATACCGGGGAGGAACAGACAATACCGATGCTGAAGAATTGACAGCAAAACTGCAGAGAGCAATTGATGCCCTTCCGGATAAACAGAAGCAAGTATTTATCATGCGGTACTATGACGAAATGCCGTACGAACAGATATCTTCCATAGTGGATACCTCTGTGGGCGCCTTAAAAGCATCTTACCACCATGCCGTAAAAAAAATTGAAGAAATGCTGACCGCCTGATTAAACCTTCTTACAATTAATGAGTCAAAATAGAAATGAGCCACACGACAGAAATACTAGATGAACTGAAAGCAATTTCTCCCGTTCTTTTCCACTTAAAAGAAAAGGAACAGCCGCTTTCCATCCCCGAAGCTTATTTTGAAAAGCTGAGTGCGGTCGTTTTGGAACATATTCAGGAAAAGCCGGGCATTCTGCAAACGCTCCACAAACAGCAGCCGATAGTTCCGGAAGGTTATTTTGATTCGTTGGCTGCATCCATTTTAACGAAGATTCAAAATGAAGCGTCTATCCCGGAAGAAGGAAAAATCGTCCCTCTTTTTCCCAGAAAAAATACCGTCCTGCAATTATTTTCCAGAGTAGCGGTGGCGGCATCTGTTGCAGGTTTGGTGGTAGTACTGGGCTCCAATCTGTTCAACAAACAGCCTGTCACCACCAACGATTGCCAGGATGGAATTGCCTGCCTGACACAGGAAGAAATTTATAATTACATGTACAAGAACAGCTATGACTTTGACGTACACCAGGTTCAGGATATGGTAAAACCTGAATTAAGCAATACAGAAAAAGCTATTGAAATCAACAAACAGGACATTAATCAATACATCGAGCAGAATGCCGGCACCTTTGAACTGGAAGATGCATCCACAGATATTTTTTAATCAAAAAAGAAAATTAATTATCATGAAAACAATATTCAACCTTATTCTATTGCTTACGCTTACAGTCCCGCTTATGGCGGAACCAACTCCGCCGGAAGGGCAGGGAAATGAAAAAATCGAAGCGCTGAAAATCGGATTTATCACCAACAAGCTCAAACTGACACCTGAAGAATCTCAGAAATTCTGGCCGGTCTTCAATCAGTATGAAGCGGAAAAAAAACAAATCCGTCAGTCAACCATCGGTACGGTGAAAGAACTGAAAGAGGACGGCGACTTTACCAATGCAGAAGCGGAACAGGCTATTGCAAAATATGTAGAGTTCAAAGCCAAAGACCTGGACCTGATAAAGAAATACGTATCAGAATTCAGAAAGATTCTACCCGCTACAAAGGTTGCCAAGCTGATTACCGCTGAGGAACACTTCAAGAAGATGCTGATGAAACAAGCTCAGCAAGGCGGACCTAACAAACCCGGCGGACAAGGACCTAAGCCATGGAAAGGTCAGGGGCAATAAGTATAATTTATCTTGGTTAGTTTATAATTAGCGAGGCGATGTGGTTCCCACATAGCCTCATTTATTTTAAATAACTTATAACTTTTATCTAGTTTGCCACTTCACTTAAAAACTTCAGGCGAACCAACTGTATTTCTCGAAGTTCGATATCATCCGCCTTCAGTTTTTTGTATGCTACATTTACATCATCACTTTCCGCCTGCATGAAGTAGTCAAAAATTTCTTCCTGTATATCTTCGTCCACCGCATCATCCAGGTAATAATTGATATTGACTTTGGTACCTGAATTTACAATGGTATCCAACTCCGTAATCAAATCTTCCATATTCAATCCGTATGAACTGGCGATATGTTCCAACGGCATTTTCTTATCAATGGATTTAATGATATTCACCTTGATATTGGAATTTTTATCTGCGGTTTTTATGATGGAGAAATCTGCGGAACGTTCAATGTTATTGTCTTCCACATATTTCTTAATCGCCTTCAAAAATGGCTCACCGAATTTTTGCGCCTTAGCCGAGTTAACGCCGTGCATTTTGGATAATTCTTCCTTATCAATGGGGAAAAATGTCGCCATCTCCTCGAGCGATTGTTCAGAGAAAATAGCATACGGCGGCAATTTCAATCTGGCTCCCTCCGATTTCCGGATACCAACCAGAATGGACATTAATGCAGGCTCCAGCACACTGCCGGATTTTCCGCTTAACTGCACATCTTCGTCGTCTTCGCCCTCTTCAAATTTATTGTTCAGCACTATCTTTACCGAAGATGGCTTTTTAATAAATTTCTTTCCTTCATCGGTGAGTTTCAGCACACCGTACTGTTCGATGTCTTTTTCCAGCAGATTCAGCAATATGGCTTTGCGTACCACCGAATTCCAGAATAACATATCGTGTTCGGCGCCCTTTCCGAAAATTTTTAATTTGTCGTAATTATTGGTGGTGATGTCTGCGGATTTTCTTCCAATCAGAAGATTAATGGTGTTTGGAATATTCACCCGTTCGTTGGTCTCTGCCACTACCTGCAACGCCAGTTTGATTTCCTCTTTGGCTTCCAGTTTTTCCTTCGGATGTAAACAGTTGTCACACTTGCCGCAGTTGCCCATTTCTTCTCCAAAATAATGGAGCACAAACTTCTTGCGGCATTCACCGCTTTCCGCATAAGCCTCCACTTCACTCAGTTGCATCACGGCGATTTCTTTCTCCGATACCGATTTTTCTTTATTGGATAAAATGAATTTTTCAAACTTATGTATCTCTTTCGGAGAATAATAGGCAATGCAATTTCCCTCCAATCCATCGCGGCCGGCGCGGCCTGTTTCCTGATAATAATTTTCCAGCGATTTTGGAATGTCAAAATGGATGACAAAACGAACATCCGGCTTGTCGATACCCATACCGAAGGCGATGGTCGCGACAATCACCTGCACGTCTTCCATCAGGAACTGATCCTGTCGTTCACTTCGGATATGTGCATCCAGTCCGGCATGATAGGCTGCGGCATTGACACCATTCACCTGTAATATTTCCGCCAGCTCTTCCGTAGAATTACGGCTCAGGCAATAAATGATTCCGGATTTATTCCTTTCTTTTTTTATGAACCGGATAATATCTTTTATAGCATCCTGTTTGCTTGGTTTCGGACGTATCTCATAATAGAGGTTGCTTCGTAAGAAAGACGAAATAAACACATTGGGTTTTTTCATACCCAACGTTTTTACAATATCCGACTGTACTTTCGGGGTGGCGGTTGCCGTAAGGGCAACTATCGGAATATTGTCTTCAATCTCGTTGAGCATCCCTTTTATTTTGCGGTACTCCGGACGAAAATCATGTCCCCATTCGGAGATACAGTGCGCTTCATCCACCGCTACAAAAGATATCTTGATGGTTTTCAGAAAATCAATATTTTCCTGTTTTACCAGCGATTCCGGAGCAACATATAACAACTTACATTTACCGCCGGTTATATCTTTTTTGACAATGTTGATTTGAGACTTATTTAGTTGAGAATTGATAAAATGCGCAATATTGTCCGTGCTGCTGTATCCTCGAATCAGGTCCACCTGATTTTTCATCAGTGCAATCAACGGGGAAACGATAATAGCGGTTCCTTCAGAAATAATAGCCGGTAGCTGATAACACAGTGATTTACCTCCTCCTGTTGGCATGATTACAAAAGTATCATCGCCGGAAAGTATACTTTCAATAATGGTTTGCTGGTTGCCTTTAAATTTTTCAAATCCGAAATACTCTTTTAATGCACCTGAAATAGAAATGGGTTGAGCTGTCATAAACATAAACTGTTATTAGAATAAAAACGTCCTCGCAAATGGAGAACGCAATTACTACTTTAATATACTCAAAAATACCGAAACCCCGCATTTATAAGTGTTAAAATTGTTTATGTAACTTTTAATTAATTATATCGCATTATTAATGCGAAGGCTAATTGACGTAAATCAAAAAAACTGCTCTTTATTAGGGTTCCGGTAGCTTCTTTTGACCATCTATTTACTTATCTTTGCAAGCGAGTATGAGCAACAATACGTATGCGGCCATCATGGCAGGAGGTATCGGCAGCCGTTTCTGGCCGGCCAGTCGAACAGCCGTTCCGAAGCAATTTTTAGATATTTTGGGTGTTGGCAGAACACTGATTCAATGTACTTATGACCGTTTTCTGAAAATCTGTCCCAAAGAAAACATTTTCATCCTCACGCATGCGGATTACGTTGACCTGGTAAAGGCTCAACTCCCCGACATCACAGACGAGCAGATACTAACCGAGCCTGCACGCAAGAACACGGCTCCTTGTATTGCTTACAGTGCATTTAAAATCAACAAATTAAATCCTGATGCCAACATCATCGTAGCCCCTTCCGACCACATCATTTTACAGGAAGAGGAATTCCTGAGAATTTCGAATCTGGCGGTAGATTTCGTATCCAAACACAATGCTCTGTGTACCCTGGGTATAAGACCTACCCGCCCGGATACCGGATATGGTTATATCCAGTACTATGAAGAAGAGGTAAGTGAAGGCATCCATAAGGTTAAAACCTTTACCGAAAAACCACAAAAAGAAGTTGCCAAACAATTTCTGGCAAGTGGTGATTTTCTCTGGAATGGCGGAATTTTCATCTGGAATGTAAAAAGCATTTTGTCTTCTCTGGAGAAGAACCTCTTGGAAGTGTACGATGCTTTTGTAGAAGCGGAATCCAGCCTGCTGTCTGAAAATGAGAAGAGTGCCGTGGAAAAAGCGTTCATCACCTGCCCTAATATCTCCATTGATTACGGTATTATGGAAAAAGCCGACAATGTATACACACTGCCATCCAGTTTTGGATGGAGCGACCTGGGTACCTGGGCTTCCCTGTATGCGGAAAAAGAGAAAGATTATTTCAATAACGCGGTCAACGGAAAGAATGTAGTGGTGTATGAATCCACCAACAATATTATAAACGTACCCAATGACAAATTAGTCGTCATACAGGGATTGGAGAATTTCATAGTGGTAGATACCAAAGATGTCCTCTTAATCTGCAGTAAGGATGAAGAGCAGCGAATCAAAGAATTTACACACGACATTAAAATGAAGAAGGGCGATAAATACCTGTAACTGAACGTAAATATTCAGGTATAATTTTTATATTCACTCTGTAAATAGTTCATCTTATTCACCATAAACTATCTCTATGGCCAATTTGTTCGCTAGAAAACCCCTCCACTTGCTTATTAAAGAAGCAGATGAATCTGAGAAAGGATTAAAGAAAACACTGGGTGCCGGCGGCCTCATTGCCTTAGGTATCGGTGCTATCATTGGTGCCGGATTATTCTCCATCACAGGGGGCGCCGCTGCAAATAATGCAGGTCCGGCCGTAACACTTTCTTTTGTAATTGCCGGTATCGGCTGTGCCTTTGCAGGATTATGTTATGCCGAATTTGCCTCTATGATTCCAATTGCGGGAAGCGCTTATACCTATTCTTATGCCACCATGGGCGAGTTCGTTGCCTGGATAATCGGGTGGGATCTGGTATTGGAATACGCAGTGGGAGCGGCTACTGTAGCTATCAGCTGGAGCAGGTATCTGGTAAAATTCTTCTCTAATTTAGGTATCAACTTACCCGCCCAATTGGTGATGTCGCCTTTTGACTCCGCCACGTTAGCCGACGGTACCGTCGTGCAGGGAATGATTAATCTGCCCGCCGTATTTATTATCGTTATCGTTTCGCTTATATTAGCCAGAGGCATTAAAGAGTCCGCCACCTTCACTACTCTAATCGTTGCCTTAAAACTTGTTGTCGTATTTGCATTCATCATTTTAGGATGGAAATACATGAATCCTCAAAACCATGTTCCGTACATCATCGAAAATACCGGAACATTTGGTGAATATGGCTGGAGCGGAATTGTCAGGGCGGCTGCTATCGTTTTCTTCGCCTATATCGGATTTGACGCGGTATCAACCGCCGCTCAGGAAACCAAAAATCCTAAACGGGATATGCCGATTGGTATTTTAGGCTCACTGGCCATTTGCACTGTGTTATACATTCTATTTGCACATGTTATGACGGGACTGGCCAATTACAATGAATTTAAAGGACAGGACGGTATCGCTCCGGTAGCCGTGGCCATATCCCACACACCTTTTGTATGGCTGAAACAAGGCGTAATCGTTGCCATTCTGGCGGGTTATTCATCCGTAATTTTAGTTCTCCTGCTCGGACAATCCAGGGTATTCTTTTCCATGAGCAGAGATGGCCTGATTCCGAGAGTATTTTCTGCCGTACATCCCAAATTTCAAACACCTTTTAAATCCAATATGTTGTTTGCGGTATTTGTCAGTTTATTTGCCGCATTTGTTCCCGGGAGAGTGGTAGGGGAGATGACAAGCATCGGAACGTTATTTGCCTTTATTTTAGTGTGTATCGGTGTGATGATTTTAAGAGTAAAGATGCCCGAAGCTCCAAGGGCCTTCAGCACGCCCTTAGTGCCATTGGTGCCCATACTCGGTATTGTCACCTGTTTATTCATGATGGTGTTTCTTCCATTGGATACGTGGATACGATTGGTAGTCTGGATGATTATCGGGTTTGACCTTTACATCTTATATGGCATCAAGAACAGTCACATTGGGAAAGGGTCCGAAGATAACAGACAGGCTTATGTTATCAGTTCAGCCGGATTATTGACATCTGTGATTTTAATAATTGTCGCAATCATACATCACAAAACGGCAACAGAACCGGATACGGGGTTGTTTGTGTTCTCTTTAGTATTCTCCGCAGTACACATTGTTGGATTCCTGATGCATTACTATAAACACAAAAAATAAGGGCTGACGATCCTGTTACTCACTAAACGGCAAAACACCTTTCAGTTTGGCGTGTAGTTTCTCGTTATAGCTTTCCAGCAGGTAGTTGAAATAATTCTTAGTGGCTTTACTCAGACAGCTGATATAGACATTCAGGCGGTATTGGATTTCATCCTGCAATGCATTAATCAAAGGCAATGCATCCAGATAATTGGTTGTGTTTTCTTTGATACGCTGAAAATGATTTTCAATGGAAACATCCAGGCACTCGAGTGTTTTTTTCCCTTTATTGTACAAGGCGTAATACTCCCGTTCCATATCGAAATCAAAATTGGTGGTGTTGGGAAAAAGCTCTTTCACGGTATCCGGCAAATCGTATATCAGTCCTTTCTCCATTTGTATTTCACGCTCATACAGATGCTCCAGGAATTTTTCCGGATTGATGAACACATCGCGCCAGTCTATATAATCCTGCCACAATCCTAAGCGTCTGGCATTATTACCCAAATCAATAACGGTGAAATGATTCTTGTTGGGCAAACGCCTGCTGCCACGACCAATCATCTGATGGTATAAGGTCAGTGAACGAGTTGCCCTGTTCAGAATGATACAATCTACCGTTGGTTCGTCAAACCCTGTTGTCAGAATTCCCACAGAGGTTACAATGGCATCCGGTGTTTCTTTCAGCCAGGTCAGTACATCTTTTCTGTCCTGCTTGTTGCTGGTGCTGTCTAAATGTTTGATGGCCACACCCTGATCGGTAAAAAATTTCTCCACGGATTTGGAGGTAGCTACCGAGCTGTTAAATATCAATACTTTTTTTCCTTTTGCCTTTTCCTGATATGCCCGGAGCAATTTTTCATGCATATCAAAATGCATGTATATGCGGTCGAGAGAACTCACCGTATAATCGCCGTCAATACCCACCTTCAATCCACCGAGATGTACATCATATGTATAGGTGGTGGCATCACTCAGATAGCCTTTAGATACCAGTTCTTTAATAGAATCACCGATTATCAGTTTTTTATAATTCTGCCTTAGCGGCAAATTCTGATTAGAACTTAATGGAGTCGCCGTCACCCCCAGGATAATTGCATTTCTGAAATAATGGAATATTTTACGGAAAGAATTATAGTGGGCTTCATCCACAATCACGAGGTCAATATCCTGTAAATATTCTTCATCATCTTTCAGGCGGTTGTTGAGGGTCTCCACCATTGCCAGAAAACATAAATACTCCTGCTGATCCGGAATATTATCCACTTCGCTGGTAATCAGTTTACAATGGATTCCCGCTTCTTCCAGCGCATTGGAGGTTTGCTTTAACAACTCAATACGGTGTGTCAGAATTAAAATTTTCTTCTGATGTTCCTCAATATATTTTCTGGAAATCTCCGAAAAGATAACCGTCTTACCACCACCGGTAGGCAATTGAAAAACGATGTTTTCTCTTTTTTCATTTTCCTGCAGATGCTGAAAGATGCGTTGTATGTATTCTTCCTGATAAGGGTATAGCTGTTTGGCAGTTTCCGCTCTTTCTTTTATTCCGGTTATCTTCATGTAATGCTGTTAGTAGTGTCGCTCAAAAATCATACCATGACCGGCTTACTTTTTTGCAACCGCCCAATATACAAAATTTAAAGTGTGCCTGAAAGAAAGAGATATGCACACAGCCTTAATTTACGTTAATATAATCTGATGATAAGAAAGGATCGTGGGAAATCCTTTGTCAAAAAAATAGTGTCTTATTGTTTCCGGAGATTCATCACTTGCCACTAAAACAAAGTCTCCTCCCCATGCGCCCAATGATTTGATGGTTCCGGGAAAATCGCTGAAATAAATTTCTTTTACTTTCTGCAATCCCAATACAGTCGATACCAGATTTTCGTGCACTTCAAGGTAATGGCAGAATTCATCCAAATCTGTTGCTGCCGTTATTTTACTTGTGAGTGTTGAAATCTGTTCTATAAAATCCGATTTATCTCCCTTTAAATTCCTGTAGTGCCGGATACCTTCCCGCGAGTCCTGTTTTTTGCCAAGATGCACAAAGTAAAGCTGATCCCGGAAGGCTGGGTGAAAATCGGCAGGATGGATAATTCGGGCTCCCGCAGTATTCGGAATTCTTTGAAAGGTAATTGGCTGGTTTGCTGTTGCGCAGGCAATATCGTACCCGCTGCCACCGAATGTTTTTTCAAGCAATTCATAAGGATCCACATGGGTCCATTGTGCCAGTAAACTAATCAGCGTGGAAGACGAGCCGAGACCCCAGTTTTGCGGAAAATCTAATCGAGTAGTGAGTAATGAGTGGTGACTAGTGAGATTACAATGTGATAAAATTTTTTGTACTGTTTTTGCAACTTCTATATCTGTCGATTCAATCATTTCTAACGCATCTGAGTATGCGGCTTCGAACCAAATCTTATTTTCGTTATCTATGCTTTTCCAGAAAATGCCCTTTTGTTCGGATGGTTCAACGGTCAATGTTTGGCCATATTTCGTGGGCAAGGCCAAACCCACCGCACCATCTAAGATGAAGTATTCGCCGGTCAGTAAGAGTTTGCCGTGTGCGTAGTAGGTTTGATTCATTAATTTTGATCTAAAAAGTTTCTAATTACTACATATATCAATGATACGATAAAGAGTGTCCACCATTTATTTCTCCATATAAAATAAAGGATGGTTTTAAATCTCTCGTCGTTATTAAGAGAAACCGATAAACCTTTGAACAAATAATTTTTAATTGTGAGATTGTGTAAATCACTCTTAAGTAAATCAACTAACCGAGATTGCTGTTCGGTTAATCCTGAAGTCATTATAAATCTTAGACCTTCATTAATTTTAACCAAATACGCTTCTGATTTTTTTTCCTCACCTTCTCGAAGAGAATCCCTGTACAATCCTGTTAATTTATTCAATTCAGAAATAGACTCATTTGTATCTTGCGAAAATTCTATTAATGGAATTCTTTCTATGTCATAATACTTATCTTGCTCAAATTGTTTTAATTCTAATTCTTTATTTCCAGTAATATATTCCTTATCATTTTTAGACTGTTTTCCTTTAATTTGAAATTGATTGATTAATCTTTTTATTTCTTTCGCATCCGATGCTGTAAAATTAGAACCCAATATTTCGCCTTGTCCGTTACTTTTTATCTTTATTGTTGTTCCCACAATATTTGTATCTATTTCCACACTGGATATTGAAGTAATAGGAATTGAAATGGAGTCTGATGAAATAAGTATCTTGTTTCTTTTTTTCCAGGTAACTTCTTGTTCTGTTACAGTAATAATCTCCGGCAACACAATATTCCCTCCTCTTGTGACAGCACTTTTAAATTCCATTATTCTTATTTAACATTTTACTGTAATATCCGGATTTAGAAGTAAAATCATCTTCTTCCAGCAAAGAAAAGTTTATATTAAAATTAAACTTCGATTTTCCAATCTTCTTCGTGCTTAAGTTATGAGGTACTAGTTCTTGAACATACTTCTCCAAATCATCAATAATTTCTCTCTTTTCTTTTTCAGTCAGATTATTAGATTCGACAATCTCATTTACGGGAATACAACAAGCATAAAAATTGTTAGTATAAAAATTAATATGTGGTTGAACTTCTTTATTGAATTTTAATTCGTCTTCTTCCTTGAGAGACTTCTTATTCTTATTGATTGGCCTCCCAAATCGATCTGCATTTAAAAAAGCAAATTTTTCGCGATACTCTTCGTATTGTATTTCTGTCTTTTTGCCGAAATCCGATTTGTACCAAATTATGTTGAAATAGTCTTTCAAAAATTCTTTCTTGAAGATATTATGTGTATCAAACCTAATATGCTTTTCTCGATGCTCGAAAATGCGCTCTTTAATGCTAGAATACCTCCTTCCAACATAGTAAATGAGAAATTTGTTATTGTATAAATCGGGATGTTTGAACCCCCATATGTACACACCATAGAAGTGTTGGTCTACATTCTTCTGAAATTCATCAAAAGAATATAGCTTAGTGCTCTTTAGTTTGTATTCCATAGTTTAAGATAAAGATACAATTTGTATCACGTCAAAACTTGTCGTTGAAACTATTATTTCACTCCATCCTTGGCGCTTCTAATTTGCTCCAGCATCACGCGGGTGGTAGTGAACGATACAATTTTGTCTTTGAAATATTCCAATGCATATTTCTTTTCTTCTTCGGTGGCATTGTAATGATTTAAGATATTCAGCAGGTGCATCTTCATGTGTCCCTGCTGTATGCCAACAGTCGTCAAGGCTTTCAATGCCGCGAAATTCTGCGCCAATCCTGCCACCGCACAAATCTGCATCAGTTTTTTGGCATCCGGATTACCCAATATCTGCATGGCGATTTTTACCAATGGATGTAATTGCGTCAGACCGCCCACCGTTCCTACGGCCAGCGGCAAATCAATCCAGAATTTAAACACCCCCTGCTGCACGGTGCAATGCGTCAATGAGCTATATTGTCCATTCCTGGATGCATAGGTATGTCCGCAGGCTTCGACCGCGCGGAAATCATTGCCTGATGCGATAATAATGGCGTCTACCCCGTTATAAATCCCCTTGTTGTGTGTGGTGGCGCGGTGCGGGTCCACTTCCGCAATTCGTACCGCCATGCGGATTTTTTCGGCGAACTCTTCTGCCGGAACACCGCCTACCATGCCCAAATCTTCCACCTTACATTCCACCCATGCCCGTGCAACGCATTGTGGTGTATAATTGGAAACTATTGACATAATGACTTTCACTTTGCCATATTCCGCATTATTGCCGATTATCTCCTTTAAGGTAGAAGCGTATTCTTCCAGACAGGTGTTGATGAAATTAGCACCCATGGAATCGCAGGTTTCAAACGACACCTTGAGCTGAAAATAATCCGGCTCCTGCTGCGTCAGGTCCACCAGTTCCATATCCAGCACTCCGCCACCGCGTTGCTCCATGTTGAACGTGATGTATTTGCTGCCTTCCAGCAGTTGTTTTTTGATAGAGGGAAAATCCGATTTTAATTTTTCTACGTTACCCTTATACAGAAAATGTACCTGTCCGATTTTAGTCGTACTGATAATCTGTGTATGAAAGCCTCCGCGTTCGCTCCAGTACTTTCCGGCATTGGACATGGCCGCCACCACCGAGCTTTCCTCTATTGCCATCGGCAGACAATACCATTCGTTGTTGATTAAAAAATTGGGCGCGACTGAAAAGGGGAAAAAATAATTGGAGATGGTGTTTTCTGAAAATTCGTCCAGTATCTTTTGTGCGTTCAAATCACGATGCCAGTAGGAGATGATTTCGTCCTTGAATTGTTTATCGTTGTTCAAATAATTTTCAACAATCCAATCAATTTTCTGCTCTTTGGAAAGTTTGGAATATCCGTTGATTTGTTTCATGATGTTTATTTTTTATCCCTCTTAATTCTCTCTTACCGGAGAATCAGTTTGGTGGTTACCTGACCCTGAAAAAAGCTTTTGCCAACTGAAATCCCTTTAACTGATTGTCGACATACTGATGCAATTCATCGTATCCTTTTTCCGCATATTTCAATAAGCCGGATGCTTGCCCGTACACTGATGTGGCCTGTAATTTTTCCATCAGGTAATATCCGTCGAGGAAAGACTTTACGCCACCGGAAATAATAAACTGTTGACAGGCAAAATCAGCGCCCAACTCTTCTTTCAGTTCGTTAATATATGCAACCATTTCCTCGGCACTGTGGCCAATATGTGAAATGGAGTTAAAAACTTCCAATTGCGTTTCGTCGCTTCGCAGCAATTCCAGTTTTGAAAAATTGGTGCCACCGTGTGCGGCAAATTCGATTGCCTCCACAGGCAATTGCACCAAAGCCCGCAAGCTTTCTTTTCCGAATCCCTGGCCCACTTCCTTTACAATCACCTTTTTTGTGGTCTTTTCTAAAAATTGTTGTATCGTCCTGACGGGTGCTTCCGTAATCTTATCACCTTCCGGCTGCAGCCATTCCTGCAATGGATTCACATGGATAATAATGCCGTCCGCCTGCAATTTATCAATCAGCTGGTCTAACTTATAAAGTTCATTGTTCTTCAACAAGGCGGCTAATTGAGCAATTCCAATATTGGCATAAAACGGCAATTCATCGCCGATGACTTTTCTAAAATCAAAATCGTTGATGCGCTCATTGCTCTCCAGCAAGGCCCTGCAGGAACCCAATCCCATACCCATACCGAATGCATGGCATACTTTTGCGAGATTGGAATTAATCTGATACGCCTTTTCCGTTCCACCCGTCATGCTGGATACCCAGATGGGTGCACGTAGCGTCTTGCCTAAAAAGGAAAATGAAGCGGGCTGTGTTGCCGGGTGTGCTGCCAACATCGGCTCATAGGAGAACCGCCTATCAATGGAAAGACTCTCTACCTGTGAGCGGAAAGCAAGCTGTATATGGTCTTGTTTCCTCTCTGCGGCAGTCGGGTCAGTGCTTGGTATTTTTTCGAGATGGTCCAAAACAGATGTGTAAAGTTACGCATATAAACTACTAATCGAAAGTAATGTTCATCTTAAATAAGTTTAAGCTTATTCAAAATTTTTCTTCCAGACGCTCTAATTGTTATAATTATTATATGTACAACTCCTTTTTGTGCTTTTTTTCACGCAGTTTACACAGGGTTGTTGAAATTTTCCTTTTAAGTGGAAAACAGTGTTAACTTATTCATAATCAATCATTTAATAATTTTTAACATTTCCAATAAACTGCTTGTGGAAAACGTAAAACTGAATTCTAGATATGCTAATATAATTTTGCTGTAGGGCTTATACAAGAAAAAGGACTGACAGTCAGTCCTTTTAAAGATAAACTTCGTTTCCAGGCGGAGTTAAATCGTGGGACAAGCGAACTGAGAAGCCTGATAAAGTAAAGTACAGTCTCATTAACTCGAAAACGCTTTATCTCACCACGTCAGAAAGGAGTCAAAGTGTTCATTTACACCGTAGCTCCTTTTTGCATTTATTACAGTACAAATGTAAAGAGTTTTTACATTTTTCGGAATATTGTAGTTATTAAGCCATGTTTATAACCCCAAAAGCTAGCTTATAAGAGAGATAGAAAATTGATTATCATCTAGTTGGTTGTAAAAAAGCGGTGGATATTTTCTAATAATCTCAAAATATTAAGTTATTCTGTCACCTTCAGCGAATAGGCTGATTTCTGTAAATCCTTCAGCCAAAGCTGACGTTTGTGACGCAACAGCCAGCCGGCCGTCTGATAAATATGACCGTCTGCTGTTTCAAAAACATCCACGACAAATAAGAAACGGTGGTCCTGTTTCTCGGAAGATAAAATACCGGATACCTGATACTCTTTTACCTTCAGGTTGTTTTTTGTAACAAATGCCGTATCCCTTGCCTCTATATTGGGTTCTTTCAGGTTCTTTTTCAACTGAGTAGTAATGGAATCGTACATGATATCAAATCCGTGCTCTCCGGGTTTCATGCCATGATCTACCAGTATAAAATATACATCCCGGTAATCATTTTTCAGTTGCAGGAGCGTGTTTTTTGCAGGATACACATCGTCCGTTTCAAAAAGGTAAGAAGGGTACCGGATACTCACATTTTCATGGGAAAACGTTCTCGGCTCCTTACTGTATTTACAGGAAATTAAAACAAAGCATGCAACCAACGGCAGTAAATACGATATTTTCATTTAACAAAGATACAAAAACAGCACACAGAATGATATGCTAAAAACTGATTTTGCTGCCGTTCTGCTGCAACCACTTCCGGTGAATGGCATAGTCCGGCATGGCTGCAGCCACGTGTTTCCAGAATCTGGAGGAATGGTTCATTTCTTTGAGATGAGCGAGTTCATGCACTATGACATAATCAATGACAGAAGGTGGGGTCAGCAGGAGTTTGGTAGAAAAAGAAATCTTACCGGTGGAGGAACAACTTCCCCAGCGGGAAATAGTATGCTTTAAATCCACTTTCTGGATTTTCTCCCTGAAATACAGGTCATTCCAGTAGGATGCCCTTTGCCGGATTTCCGGCAGAAAATAACGTTCTGTAAAACGCAGCAGGAAGCGTTGTATTTCCTGCACACACTTTTTTTCCGATTGATGTTCGAGCAAATATATCTTTAACACCTGCTCGCCCCGATAGCTTAATTTATTTTTTCCGGTGGCGATATATTCAATTTCTATGGTAAAGGCAGACTGGAATATCTGTAGGGTTCTGCCCTGATAATAAGCTACGGTATGTTGGTGTTCCTGATAATATTGCTTTTCGTGAATCTGTTTTTTCGCCCATGCAAGAAACTGCTTCAGTGTTTTTTCTTTGTCCACTACCGAAATATGCTTAGGAAGGCGAACAATTATTTCACTCTTTCCAAGAGATACACGGGACGAATTTCTGGACTCCACTATTATCTTAACGGGAACCGGAAAATTATCGGTACTGATAATATTAACACTCACGATGTAAAAGTAAAAAGCAGTATCTGATTTTCTGTATTTTCTAAATGGCTTTTACCCACATATTTTGTGCGGCATCTTTACTGATGGTAAGTTGCTTCCTTTCATTCACCACCAACAGGATAGTTTCATCAAACTCTTCTTTATCTATAATTTTGATTTTATCGTTGAGTTGTACCTGTATTTTGTTGAGGTATTTTAAGAAGGCAGCAGATTCATCGTTCACATTTGCCAGCTGATATTGTTTCTTTAATTTGGCATCCGCCAGACAAATGACATTGGGGACTAAAATAGTTCCCTGTTTGTCGGGAATCGGATCGCCGTGCGGATCGAATTTGGGATGACCCAAATATTCATCCATCCGATCTATCAGTTCATCCGACTGCACATGCTCCAGCTGTTCCGCGATGTCATGAATTTTATCCCAGGTAAATTTGAGGTTTTTCACCAGGAAGGTCTCCCACAGCCGATGCTTGCGCAATACCTGAACGGCAATCTGTAAACCTGCTTTGGTCAAAGAAACACCGTAATATCTTTTATATAAAACCAGTTTTTTGTCCGACAACTTCTTGAGCATATCCGTAACGGATGCCGCGGAATGCTCCAGTTTGTAGGCCAAATCATTTGTTTTGACAATGTTCCCTTCATTGGTTTCGCTTAACTGGAAAATATACTTCAGGTAATTTTCTTCCACCGCGCTTAATGCTGTCATGCCTCTAAAATTTAAGCTAATCTAAAAAAATTATTGTTATCTTAAAAATTTATATTTTAACATTGCTCTGTCGGCAAGACACGATTATGCTATTCAAAGAAGAAAACTGGAAATACAAACGAATCCTTGTTTCGTTGCCGGAGGTATTTGCAAGCATTGCCATTCCTAAAAATGCAGGCTTCTGGCGGAAGCTGGCCGCATTCGCCGGTCCGGGCCTTATGGTGGCTGTCGGATATATGGATCCCGGAAACTGGGCAACCGATATTGAAGGAGGTTCCCGCTTCGGTTATACGCTGCTTTCCGTTATACTTATTTCCAATTTATTTGCCATTCTTCTGCAACATCTCTCTCTAAAGCTGGGTATAGTTACAGGCAGGGATCTTGCGCAAGCCTGCAAAGACAGCTATTCCAAACCGGTAAGTATGGTACTCTGGATTTTATGTGAGATCGCCATTGCTGCCTGCGATCTGGCAGAAGTCATCGGGTCTGCCATAGCCATCAATCTGTTATTTGGTATCCCGCTCACCATAGGCATTATTATCACCGTATTGGATGTGCTGATTTTATTGATGTTACAGAACCGCGGTTTCAGGTATCTGGAGGCGTTCGTAGCAGGACTGATGTTTATCATCTTCTGCTGTTTCAGCTACGAATTGTTCATCTCTAAGCCTGCATTCGCAGCTGTTGTCAAGGGTATTCTGCCTGATACGGAAATTATCAGGAATGAAGATATGCTGTACATTGCCATTGGGATATTGGGCGCGACCGTGATGCCCCATAATCTGTATTTACATTCCAGCATTGTACAAACGCGCAATTTTGAAAAAACGGATGAAGGGAAAAAAGAGGCGATAAAATTCGCCACTATCGATTCTACCGTTTCGTTGTTGTTAGCTTTTTTTATCAATGCCGCCATATTAATCTTAGCGGCCTCCGCCTTTCACGTTACAGGGCATCAAGAAGTTGCCGATATCAATGATGCGCACAAACTGTTAGAACCGGTTTTAGGTATGAAACTTGCTCCAACATTCTTTGCCATTGCGCTTTTGGCAAGCGGACAAAACTCGACCTTAACCGGAACGCTGGCCGGACAAATTGTGATGGAAGGTTTTATCAATATCCGTTTAAAAGCATGGTTGAGAAGACTGCTTACCCGCCTGGTTGCTGTTGTTCCTGCATTGATTATTTCAATTTTATACGGAGAAAGCGGCACCGGAAGACTGCTGGTTTTCAGTCAGGTAATCTTATCGCTACAACTAAGCTTTGCGGTCATACCGCTCATCCAGTTTACTGGCAACAGTCTTAAAATGGGCAGATTTGCCAATAGCCGCGGACTGCAACGAACGGCATGGGTAATAGCCGCTATCATACTCGGACTCAATCTGTATATGCTTACCGGAATCTTATTTTAATTCCAGTTCGTAGTGTTCAATTACCTTTGTATTCAGGATGCTATTCCGCACCGTCAGGACAATCATCCATTCCGGTGTGCCCGGGGTTGTTCTTAATTGATTTCGGGATTTTTCGTCCACATTCAATCTGTACTTTTTATCATTCCATAGATATGCAATGTACTTGGATTGTTTCCTGACAGACTTGGAATAATAGGTGACAGGACATTGTATTGTTTCTGCAGGATTGTTCCTGGAGGCGTGCATAATGTAATAATTAACAGGAACTTTTAACGCTAAAAAAAACAGCGTTGCCAGCGTTATTACATACAGGACATACATCCATTTGGTGATATTATCCTGTTCTCCTTCCTGTTCTTGCTGAAAATAACGGCGCAACCAAAATCCAACGGCGACAAATGAAAGCAGGAGCAAGACAAGATTCAGGTATAAGGGGAAATTCAGGATGGACTGTGCCGTCTTTCTGTACAAAAACAACACCATTACCAATAGTACCGCCAAAAGTACACTGTGCTTTTTAAGTGTTTCCTTCATTTTTCTTTCTTATTGTGTTGTACAATTTTATTCCGAGCATTAAGACCACCACCAGTAGTATTAAACCAATAATACCGGTTACCCAACTCATGTTGGTTCTAACAACCACCAGAAAAACGACTGCAAATAAAAATACGGTAGCGACCTCATTCCATATCCTTAGCTGCTTAGAGGTGTAATTGAAAATTTCATGTTGCTGCAGCCTGAAAATAAAATGTAATGAAAAATGATACGCATATAAACCCAATACAAAAACAAGTTTGATTTGCATCCAGCCCTGTGACAGGAATCCGGGCTGCAGTGTTAGCAGCAGCAGTGCAAGGCACAATGTAATGATGGCAGCAGGCCAGGTGATGATATACCAAAGACGACGTTGCATCAGGAGTAGCTGGCGAATCAGAATGGACTTTTCGGGGTCATCTTTTTCACTGGCTTCTCTGGAATATATAAACAGTCTCGGCATATAAAACAATCCGGCAAACCAGTTTACCACAAAGATGATATGCAACGCCTTGATGTAGCTGTAGTACTCCATAGAGCTGTAAATTTACAATTTACATCACAGTATGCATCTGCGCATACCTAAAAAAATCCGGGAATGAATATTCATTCCCGGATGTATCAATTCTTTATTTTTTTATTTTGGATTTTGGTGGGCTGGGCGATGTTAGTTTTTTTTTTCGACGCCCGGTGCCCCGCCTCCGGCTTTTATCTGCACGGTTGTCGCTTCATTAATCCAGCAGCCTATGGTATATGGTGCGCCGGCTTTTAATTTTTTAGCCGTTATATCTGCCTTTGTCGGCAAATATTGTGTGTAGGTAGAAATCATCTTTTGAGCTTCTGTTTTGGTATCCTCTGTACCAACCTCTATCGCTTTTCTGAAATAATCAAATGCCGGCCACAACACTATCTGACTTTGGAAACCTGTTCCCGGTCCGCACAGTTTTCCGCTGGCGGCATATAGGGTACCTATCAGCAGATAGGCTTTGCCCAGATTAGGATTCAGCGTCAGTGCCAGTTTAGCCATTTCGCGTGATGCGGCAAAATCATTTTTGTCCGCTTTCAAGGAGGCCATGATATAATATAAGTCCGCTCTTTTGCTGGAATCTTTTTCTTTAGCTACCGCGTTTTCGTATAAAACATACGCTTCGTCAAACTGGTTGTTTTTCATGTATATGCTGCCCAATCGGATGGCATAACTGTAATTAGGATCAAGCTGATTCAATTTCTTCAACAACTCCACATTCAGGGAGCTGTCTGCACAACCTTTTGTTTTAGTATACACTGTACGCACCACCTCCACATCGTTTGGATTCGCATTGTACTTCTTCAGGTATATTTCGAGCAGCTTGGCACAGTCCGCCGGATCACTTTTATCCGCAAACTTTTGTGTATATAAATCGTCTATCAGTGTCTTCACCTCTTTGTACGCCTGTAATTGTTTGTTGTCGGGTTTGGCAATATTTTTATCTACAAGAGCAGTTAGCTCTTCGTATTTTTGTTTTACAAAATCTGCCGTGATATCACTGATACCCACTTGATTAATCAGCAGTTTAAAATAAGTCTGGATATAATAAGGAAATGCATTATCACCGCTTATCTGAATGCTTCTTTCCAAACATTTGCGTGCCTGAGGAATATCCGCGTCTTTACCATATTTCAAAAGATCCATGGCTTTTTTACCCAATACATATTCATCTTCTCCATGGCATTTTATCTGGTTTTCATAAATCATAAACAGCGTGTCTATGTAGAGCTGACGCAATGTATTATCGGAGGTATTCTGAATCAGATTGGTATACATTACCCCTCCATCTATGAATGTCTGCTTTCTGAATCCGGGAGCATTGGCATATACATTTCTCCATTGCGGAAATGCATCGCTGTAAAGATTCTTTTTAAAAAACTCTCTGTATATGGAATATGGAGCTGTGGTTTTTGTACTGTCTCCTCCAATATATCGAGGACAGTTTTGTGCTTGCAGGGCGCCAAGCATTAAAAAACAAGAACCAAGAATTAAAGAAATTTTTTTCATTTTTTAAAACACATTTATTAATAGTATCTTCTTTTTACAAACCATTTGTCATTCAGAGAAATGCCGATTTTAAGACGCACAAAGTTTTCACGTACAAGGTTGTTCTGTAACGTTCCTCTGCTTCCGGCTTCCACTCCGACATTAAATGCGTAGGTGTAAACCTTCTGTAATAATCCTTCATTGCTCGCTGTTGTAATGATTATAGGAATACCTATTCCAAAGTTTATGCCAAACTCATCAATTGATTTATTGTTGATATTAATATTGGTCCTCGTATAGTTGAAACCTGCCCGGTATTTCAGGCGGGCGAAGAATTTAGAGAAATCCTTGTCGTTGGGCAATATCTCTCCTCCGAATGCTATTCTCCAGCTATTACTCAAACGGGAAGCGGAATTATTTTCATACCCCACATATTTGCTCCAAGGCTGAAATTTGAAGTCAATCCCGGCTTTCCATTTTATTCCCTGAAAGGCCATGATACCAATATTAAAGGTAGCCGGAATTTTAATACTGGCTGCCTGTCCGAATGTCTCAGAAAGCGTATCCAGTATGGCGGTTGTCAGTGTTCTTGGTTTGATAAAATCCGTAATAAAATCATTCACCCCTGCATCCGGTGTTCTGGAACTTAAAAATCCGGACTCAAATGTATAAGTAGCGTTGTCTATATTGGTGCCTTTGCTAAACTTTATGGGAGCAGACCCGGATAATCCGAATACGATATTATAGATTTTGTTGCTGTCCTTTTTACTGTTGATGACAAGATTATATTGTGCGCCGGCATTCCAGATAACACTGCTTACCTTCGTGTTGGTAAAAGTCCAGGTCGTATAGGCTGAATTATCAAACGCTCCAGAAAGGTTATCCAACGGATATACAAGTGTGTTGTTGTTCAGTTTGCCAAACAGGTAGCCGAGATTAAATCCTACGTGAAACCCTTTGTATTTAAAACCATTCCCCCAAGACACGTTGTACAAGGTACCGGTACCTTCGTATTCATATCGCACACTATTGGCCGTATCGAATGTCTGTGTCTGAGAGACCAAATAATCTTTTGCCGAAAAAGGCAGTAAGGATACGCCCGTTGTCCAGTACTTGTTGATTGGAAAAAACAAAGAAACATAGTTTAAACTGAAAGAATTCTGTTTGGCTTTCAGCGAGGAAGTTTTTATCGTGGTAAAGTTACCGCCAAAACCTGCGTCAAAAGTCGTCAGTTGCAGGGCGGCATACGAAGCCGGGTTCAGATAGTTCACGGTCTCTCCGGATTGGAACGCTGCTCCCAATCCACCCATCTGTGCCGACTGTGCATTATTGTTATCCGCCGCAAAACCTAATCCATAACGGGAATACGGGGTGTGCTCTTGTGCCACTAACGGCTGAACGGCAATTGTTAAGAAAAATAAAAGTAGAAAGGTATTACGCATTGTATTCCAATATATGATTGAGCCCAATAAGTGTTAAATTGGGAATGGCAAATATCTCATTTTTAAGCCGAGAAACCAACAAATCGGCATCTCCGCCGGTAATAATAATGTTCATTTGAGGAAATTTAACTAAATATTCATCTATCATTCCGTCGATTTCTTTAGCCGCCGCCAGCAAAACACCGGAAAGCAGGTTGGATTTAGTATCATTTCCAATCAGTTCGGCCCTGTTTTCCAGTTCTATCAACGGCAATTTTCCGGTAAACGTATGCATGGCCTGCAGTCTCATCTTCAACCCGGGATGAATGCTGCCCCCGAGAAATTCATCCTGATTATTGATAAAATTGAAGGTAATGCAGGTTCCGCAGCCTATCACCAGATTGTTTTGAAGCGGATATCGGGCATGTGCCGCAGCCACCAATGCCAGCCGGTCTTTTCCCAGAGAACGCTTACTCGCATATTGGTTTAAAAATGGCAGCCGCGTAGCTTCATTCAGGGTAATATTCTTTTCAATGGTAGAAAAAGAAGCTGAAAGCTCATCCGGGATATCTGTGGTGCTCGATATTATGGCTTTTTGTATATCGAAGTGTTTAATTAATTCGGGCAAATGAATAGACGCAGATTTATCAAATGTTAGCACCGTTGCAAGGTCGGATGTATTGAAAACCCCTATTTTGGTGCGTGTATTGCCGATGTCTATCGCTAAATTCATTTTCAGCCGTCTTCTTTTACAATCTTACGGAAACCGATTTATCCGTTAATTTCCCGTTTTCCATATGTTGTATACATACCAGTCCGGGCGTTTTCCCCACTTCAATGCTCCCCAGCTCCTTATCAAAGCCGAGCGCTCTGGCTCCGTTGATAGTAGCCCATTGCAGCACCCTTTCAAAATCAAGATACGACTGATATTTTAAAATAGTCTTCATTTCCTCCAGAATGTTTAGCTGCCAATTGGAGGTAAGGCTGTCTGTTCCAATACATACCTGCGCATCCGTATCCAAAAAATTCTTATACTCAGGCAGACTGTTCTCGATGTATAAATTGGCATTGGGACAGGTTGCCCAGTAAACCTGCTCTTTTCCCAACTGTTGATGCGCTGCACGGATATCTTCTTTTGTAGAAAGAGTGTTGTGCACAAACAGATTTCTGTTCTCTTTTTTCAGGTATTGTAATGCATAGTAAATTGAAGGTTTTCCGAGTTTTGGTATGGCATCGCCTCCAAGTCCTATCTTTTCATAAAACGAAATAAAATCGCCGGATTTATTTAAAAAGAGCTCATTCTCCGGTGGTGTTTCCTGGTTGTGCATGGAAATAGTGGAACCTTCCGGGTTGTTTTTAAGAAATTCAAATAATTTGCCTGAAACTGAATACGGCGCATGCGGAACTCTGGAAATCTTATTGAACGCAGTTGGGGTCAGGCTGTTAAACACAGCATCATACTGTGCAATTATAGCATCGGTATTCGCTTCCTGAAACAAATCAAAATATTCTACAAATGTGTAGTAATGCAGTTTTTCCTTTTCCTTTTGCTTAAATGTATCTGTGGTATTGGAAATATCCCCTACGGCAACGATGCCGCAATCGAGCATGTTTTGTTCCTCTTTTTGTATCGCTTCCTGTATGATGTCCTGCGAATGATTCCTGTTTTTGATGACTTGTGAAATGAAATCAATCAGTCCGGTACCGGTTTGCGCGTTACCTTTCAGGTGCGACAGCTCCAGGTGGCAATGCGCGTTGATAAATCCCGGAACAATGATTCCGTCGTACCTTTCCAGTTCAGCAGGATCAAATTGATCGCGGGTAGATATTTCCGCCACTTTTCCGTGTTCGTCTATCACCACCACTCCGTTTTCAATCGGAAGAGCAGTGACTGGAAAAACCTTATCGGCGGAAATCTTACGGTACATTTCCCAAAAATACGCAAAAAGTATTTGTGATAATAATTCAACTATCTTTGCAGTGTATTGGAAAAGAAAACGGACATACGAAAATTATCCAAAGAGGAACTGATTGCACAACTGGAGCAATTGGGAGAAAAACCATTTCGCGCCAAACAGATTTATGAATGGCTTTGGAAAAAAAGTGCACTGAGTTTTGAGGAAATGACGAACCTCTCCGTAGCGTTGCGGGAAAAACTCAAAACGCATTTTGTCATTCATCCGGTGACCATTTACAAAACACAGCAATCGAACGACGGAACCATTAAATCGGCTTTCCGGCTTTTTGATAAACACATCATCGAAGGGGTATTAATTCCTACAGAAGACCGCTCCACCGCTTGTGTTTCCTCACAAGTCGGGTGCAGTTTAACATGTTCATTCTGCGCCACGGGCTTTTTGAAAAGGGAGCGCAATCTGGATGCTGCCGAAATCTACGATCAGGTCGTATTGATTAACAAACAATCAAATGAAAGTACAGGCAGAAATTTGTCCAATATAGTATTTATGGGCATGGGCGAGCCATTGCTGAATTACAAAAATGTGCTGGACGCAATCGAAAAGATTACGTCTGAAGAAGGATTGAATATGGCGGCAAAACGCATCACCGTTTCTACCGCGGGTGTTGCCAAGATGATTAAAAAACTGGCGGACGACGGCGTCAAATTTAATCTGGCATTGTCGCTTCACGCAGCGGATGACATCAAACGCAATACCATCATGCCTATCAATGAACAAAACAATATTGAAGCCTTGATAGAAGCCTTGCAGTATTTTCAATCCAAATGTAAAGGCGAAGTAACATTCGAATATATCCTGCTCGATGGTGTGAACGACACACAGGAAGACGCGAAACATTTAGTGGCTTTATGCCGGCGACTGAGTGATGTGAAGGTAAATGTGATAGAGTATAATAAAATTGACCAAGCTGATTTTCATAAATCAACTGTAGAAACGAGAGAAAAATTTATTGACTACCTCAACAGGCACAAAGTGATTGCCCATGTCCGAAAAAGCAGGGGAAAAGATATTGACGCCGCCTGCGGGCAATTAGCCAATAAAAATTAAAAGGCCGCCTTGCGGCGGCCCTGAACAACTAAGGAATTTTATTTAGTAAGAGATAACACTTATGGCTACCTTCTGAGTAGATGTCGATGCTGTTGTAAACGTTATCGTGTCTGTAATCTTCGTCACTCTGCTTTGGGCATCGAATTCATACACATAGTCATGCAGTTCAAATCTGCTGTTGCCATTATTTATAATTACCTGACAGATTAACTTATTGTACAGGCTGGTCGAGGAAATACCTCCCTGTTCCAGAACCTTTAAATATCTTATCGGTAAAAATTTGACAGGAATTTCATTTATACCCTTTTGGTAAGGAAGGTTTTCAAAATAATTAACATTGATTTTTTGAGCCCCCAGCTCTATAGAATTTAATTTGTTGCCTATATACCCAATTTTTAAACTCGCCGGGTTATTCACGGATTGCACCACGCTGTCTATCCTAAATTGGGTATTTTTAAAAAACGCCTGGTCTATTATATTACCCCCTGTAACAGAAGACAATAAATCCATTTGTTTGAATGTTTTGTCGGCATTTAAGGATAACGCCGTAAGTTGCCTGCTGCCGCTATTTCTGTTGGATATTATAAGTGTCCGATCTGGCTGAATAATGACAGAATCAAGGGATGTTTCATTTTTAGAAACATAGGACTTCAGTTTACCCTGTGCATCATATTCATACGTCTATAATTTTATTGTAGTGCCGTTTACGGTGGTGCTGATAAACCTTGGCTGTGGCACTGCCGGTGCCGGTGGCGTTACCGGTGTGTTGGCGGGTGGAGGGGTGACAACGCCATTGCCCGGATGGGGTGTAATGTTGTTTTCCTTTTGACAGCTGGTGGCCATTACTGCGAAGAGCATAACCATCATGGCTACCCTGCTTCTGATTATTTTGATTGTTTTCATACGTATTGTTTTTAGTTGTTGATGAATGATTATCTATCTTGATTTTTATTTGCTTGCCAATGCGGAAGCCGGTTTAGAATAGCCGGTTTCTTCGCCAAATACCAGTTGATTGTCGTTGGCGCTGTAAGCAGCAATGGAAGAAACTTCTCCGCCGTTTACAATCGTGATTTGTCCGTTTTTCGCCATCCAGTGTCCTTTTCCGGTGATGACATACGTGCCGTTTTTCATTTCAAACGCGATGTAGGTGCCGTTGGCATTGAACTGGCAGTATTCGGCAGATGCGCCGGAGGCTGCTGTTTTGTTCTTTTCCCAGGTTCCAACAACTTGGTTGTCGATGCCTTTGAATACCAGGTCAAACTGGTCTTTGGTCATGGAGGAGGTTTTAGCCGAAGTAGAAGTGATGGTCATTACTGCAAGGATGATGGCTGCAAGGATGGTGGTTACTGATTTCATTTTGTTTATTTTTAATTGTTTTAAATGTGTTTGTTTGATGATGTAAAATTCGTCCAAACAGAAATGGATATCTTCAGCCCAAACCACCAAAGAAAAAATTCAGGGAAAACCACCGGTACTAAAAAAAGAACCGCCACTAAAAAGGGCGGTTCTTTTAAGAAGCAGTGCAGCCTATCGGATTCTTGAGTAGATGAACCTGTTGCCATTCGGAAAGGTTAAAGCCATTCCATCGCCGCTGTCGGTAATAGAGACCTTAAAATCTGCGGAGCCATTTTCAAATTGCAGGCGAATCACATTACTGCCTTTGGCTGTCCAGGAAAAGTCGCTTCTCTCTCTGGGTGTTTGTCCGAATGGTCCGAGGCTGAAGGTTTCTTCAAATCCGGAGCCGTCAACGTTAAAGGTAATTTCCGATACGCTGGTTTGGGTGACATCACCGCTGCCCAGTATTTCCTGATTCTGCCAGGCTCCTGTAAGCCTTCCGTCAATGCTGCCCGGTCCTGACAGGTTTTCTTTCTTGCACGACTGTGTAAAGAGCATCAGCAACAGCAGGGTTACACCCAGTGTGGTTCGAAGGATCATTTGTTGTACACTCTGATTTCTGTTATAAGAAAATGAGAGTAGGTGTGTTTGTGTTTTCATGACTACTGATTTTATGTGTTATTGAATATTGTCGGATGATTAATAAGAGATAATACTTTCCTGTGTTTTTTGAACGGAAGAACCACCTACAGAGATGGTGATAGTATCCGTAATCTTGATTACCCGATTGTCTGCATCAAAAGTGTATACATAATTGTGTAATTCTCTTCGAGTGCCGGCATTCATTAGGGCTTGTTTTAAAAGTTTGTTGTATAATAAGCTGGTGGTGGCCTGTTCCTGCTCCAGCACCTTGTAATACTGAAAGGGCTTAAAGGCTGTAGGTAGTTCATTGATACCTTTTTGGTATGGCAGATCGTTATAGTAATTAAAGGAAAGCACGGCTTCTGCGTTAATGGAACTCAAGCTGTTGTTGGTATAGTCCAATCCTGCAACATTATTAAAGGATCTGTTATCGACACTTTGAGTTAATCTTCTTATTTTATTTTGGTTGTTTTCAAATTGTATTTCTATATTATCGGAAAACAGATTTTTCATAGTCTTGTCAGTGTTTAAAAACAACTTTTGAATGCTGACACCGGAATTTCGTTGCGTTTTGAATATTACATTATTAGAATTTATAATAACGGTATCAACAGATGTCGTGTTTTTAGAAAAAAACCGTATTAGTTTGCCCTGAGAATCGTACTCATATGCCTGAGACTTTACATTGCTTCCATTTTCTGTTGTTATAATGAACCGTGGCTTGGTGTTTACGGCCGGCACCACTACGGTGGGTGGCGGGGTGTTATTAACAGGTGGCGGCGCGATTGGTGCAATTTCTGTTTTTTTGCATCCCGCCAGGGTGGCTGCGAAGAGGACTGCCGCTATAGCCGCCATACTTCTGATTGTTTTGATTGTTTTCATAAGAGTTGTTTTTATTTTGATGAATTAATTAGCATTGCTTAAAAATTGGTAGTTTCCTTTGGTTCCGAATACCAGCTGACCATTGTACAGGGTATATTTTACGTAGTAGGTTTCTCCATTGCGAATCGTGTACAGATAACCGTCTTTCACATACCATTTGCCGCAGGTAGCGCCGCTTTGTGCACCGCCTGAATAACTCCAGTCCGCACCGCCGCCGGCAGCACCGCCATCAGTGATACAGTAAGTGCCGTCTGCATTGTATTGGTAATAAGTAACGGAAGTAAATGAAGCATAGTCGCCAAAGCCTCCACCGGAGCTTATATTCGTTTCTTTCATCCATCTGCCTACGACATTTCTGTCAAGATTGCCTACAGGTTTGGTGGTGGCAGTTGCCGCCGGTTTTACGGTACCTTGTTTGGATACGGTAAAATTCATGGCGATTCCCTGTCCGTTTGCCGCACGAATTGAAAACGTACAGTTGTTTCCGGAAAGAGAAGCCGTGTAGCTCAACGCATACAACCCGTTGGCAACCATACTTCCTTTAGAAACAGCACCGGAAACAGTACCGGAAAATTCTATGGATGCGCCTTTGTCGTCTTCTATTAACCCTGTTACCTGGTTGCCTTTCTGAATCATCTGACAGGCTACCTGAGCGCCGTCATAAGTACCGTAATAGGTTCCGGAGAAATTTTGGGCGCAAGCAGTTAATATGGATACGAGAACAACTGCGAGGATGGTGGTTACTGTTTTCATTTTGTTTGTTTTTTTAGTGGTTATGAATGTGTTTGTTTGATGATGTAAAATTCCACCAAATCGGCACCTTTATCTTCAGCCCAAACCGCCAAAGAAAAAATTCAGGGAAAACCACCGGTAGGAGAAAGGCGGTTATCCGAATAAAAAAGTATCTTTATTCAACAAAACAACTACACTATGTTAAACAGGTACAGTACAGATTACGGATTGCTGATTATCCGGCTGGGTATCGGCATCGCATTCATGATGCATGGCTACCCGAAGTTGATGGGCGGTCCGGAGATGTGGGTAAAAATTGGTGGAGCGATGGACAATATCGGCGTTAAATTCTTCCCCGTATTCTGGGGATTCATGGCTTCCTTGGCAGAGTTTGGCGGCGGGTTATGTCTGGTGCTGGGATTTCTGTTTCGACCGGCATTGGCAATGCTTATTTTTACCATGTTCATTGCCTGCCTGGTACATTATTACAACGGTGACGGATTCAATGGCTATTCCCACGCGCTGGAAAGCGGAGTGGTGTTCCTGGGTTTATTTTTTGCAGGGTCAGGTAAATATGCCCTGAAGATAGTGAGAAGGTAAACCCGCTCTTATCCAAATAAAAAAGCCCTGATATTAATCTATCAGGGCTTTTATTTTTTAATTTAATGTTGCTATTTACAATGGCGGCGGTGCTATCGGTGGTGGCACAGCACCCAGAATCGCTGCCAGCTCAGGCAAGGTAGAAGCTGCTGCCCATGCTGCCATTCCGGCCTTCCACACTAAAGAATCTTTTGTCAACTGTCCGCTCTGTGCCAGCTGAGTCAGTTGCGGTACATCAAACGGACCCGACTGCTGTCCGTTTACCGCTACAAAAATCTGCATGACCGGCGGCGGCGTTGCGCCTGTTTGCTGACTGCCCGTCATGGCGTTATTGATTAAATTGCCCATACCTACCCCAACAAAAGCGCCGGCCATGCCGCCACTCTCTGCCGCTTTCTCTATACCTTGCGCGGTTTTCCATTGGGTCAGTTTCTGCATGTCGATTTTATCCAGACGTGACAACTCGAATATTTCTTTCTTCACCTCTTCCGGCATCGAAATATTTTCTACCAGTAAAGAAGTCACCTTCAATCCATACGCGTCAAAATCATCGGAAAGCTTTTCAGTGCCGAATTTGGAAAGTTCTTCCAGGTTGGAAGCGTATTCTTCAATTTTTAATTTGCTTTCCGCAATGGCATCTGTCAGCTTGGTTACTACCAGTGTCCGTAACTGGTTAGAGATGCCTTCGGTGGTGAAATTGCCATCCGTACCGACGATTTCTTTCATAAATTTTCCGGCATCCGTGACACGGAACGAGAAATTACCAAAAGCGCGGATTTCGATCATGCCGAAGCGGGGATCATTGAGCGTAATCGGATTTTTAGTACCCCATTTCTGGTCGGTGAATTGTTTGGTGTTGACGTAGTAGATATCTACTTTAAACGGAGAGTTAAATCCGTATTTCCAGCCCCGCAAGGTAGCCAGAATGGGTGTGTTGGCGGTCGTCAGTTCATATCTTCCGGGCTGGTAGACATCGGCTAATTTTCCTTCATCCAGAAAAACCGCCACCTGCGATTCCCGAACGGTTAGCTGCGCCCCATTTTTAATTTCGTTCTGGTAGCGCGGAAATTTCCATACGATAGTGTCTTGTGTGTCGTCTGTCCATTCGATAATATCAATGAACTCGTGTTTTAGTTTGTCCCAAAGTCCCATGCCGGATGATTTTTAAAGGTTCAATTTATTAAATTATATCTTGTTGTGAAAGGGTAAACTGTTTTTTTACGTTAAAAGTTCCGGCTTTGACCAAATAGGTAATTTAACTGACGTGGAATTCAGATAGATGATTGGAATTTGAATTCAGTAATTTTTAATGTACAATATGTCCTTTCGACGAGGTACGAGGAGAAAACTTGCTTTTTTATTAGCAACATTGTGCTTAGCTATAGCAAGCTCTCTACCTGCGTTCGAGAGGACAGTGTGCTGAAGGCGGCTGAATGCATATTCCAAGCACACTGCAAGTTTCTGGCACTTCGTGTCCTTTTGAGTGAGGCACGAGCGACCTGTCTGCCCCGCCTGCACCAGGCTGGCGACAGGCAGGGAAAACTTACTTTGTTTAAAAATATTGTGCTTAGTTCTAGCAGAATACCTCTCCGCCAGCCGGTGGATCGATATGACGGAGTGCAATAAAAAGAGCAGACTGCTTCTCCTTAGCACTCGGTGTGCTTTCGACGAGGAACGAGGACCTGTCTGCCCCGCCTGCGACAGGCAAAGAAAACTTGGTTTGGAATACCGTCTTATGTTGTTTTTTAAGTGATTAACTAATAAAATCAATAATATTAAGCAAAAAGACTTTGTTTATCAGGCTATGGTTATTGATGTCAAACCAATTTGTCTTCAAAACAAAGCCATTTGAATTAAATAAATGATTTATGATATTGCTACACTGTTTTCAGGTTAATAATAATCTATCAGATAGTTTCTGTATAAAGAGACAGTATCAGGCAGTGCATAATGTTTAATTTCATTTACAAGACTATCTGCGTTATAATGATAGTTGTACCTGTTAGGACCGAATGTCCTTAATAAATTCTTATTGACATGTCCGGGAGTTAGTCCGCAAAGTTGAGAAATATAACTTAAACTAATGGCATCTATTATATTGCCGGAATAAGCAAAATCGATTTGGAAGATGCTCTGCAAGGGGATATTTCTCTGATTTATCAGACCTGTATAATATTCTAAAGATGTGTGGCTGTTAGCGGGATTCACCAATCTGTCAAAATAATCAGAATTATAGGAAACGCAATTATTATCCAGAAATATAAAGTCATAACTATTAATCTGGTCTTGCAAAAACGGGACGCCAAATTCATAAAGCGAATCCAGACGGTTATTAAAATAGCTGAAATGATGTGTTTCAAGGGTCGAACTGTCATCGAAAACGCGGTTAACAGACCGTACAAACTTACTGGCAGGATTATACAGTATTAAGTACTTTTCGTGCCCCAGATAAGGGTCATAACGATGAATGATTTGAGTAGAATCCGTCTCATGTTCTATCGTCACATAAACAGCACTGTCTTTCTTAATTGAAATTAAATTCCCATTGGATGCATCATATTGGAAGGTGTAATCAGTGGCATAATCCGTAGGAATGTTTTCAATATGGATGGATTTTACTTTACCGGTTAATACATTAACAGGCGGTAAATTCTCATGTTTACATGCAATGAAACCAAAAAATAATATGTAGCAGATCTTCTTCATGAGTTCATATCAATGATTCGCCAACCATGTGATGGCATCTTGCCTAATTTTATTTCTTAATCTGATTTATCAATAATATTCAATCAAATAAACTTTGTTTAAAAGGTTACGGTTGTTAATGTCAAACCAATTTATCTTTGAGACAAAACCATTTGCATCAAAAAGGTAATCGTAATGCCAGATACCTTCTCTTTCTTTAATTAAATTCCGGTTCGAATAGCCAAGCGTGAGCCCTCTCAAGTTTGCTATATAGGCTAAAGACATCACATCTACAGGAGTTGTTATATATACATCCGGATTTTGCAGTATGGTTTGTAAAGGGACAGAATTATTATTTACATAATTATGATACGTATAAGTTATGTTTTTTGTTTCTTGAATTGTTCCGCTAAGAAATGATTTCTGATAGGTTGAGACTAAGGAAGTACAATTATTATTTTCAAATACAAAGTTATAATTTACAATATCAAATTTTAAGGGGGGAATACCTAACTCTCTTATTGTATCGGGTTTATCCGTGTTGTATATAAAGACGTAATTATCCATCTTAAAGGCAGAGTTGTATATCCATTTCATGGATTGGACACGCCGTTGGTTATTGTATGATATTTCATAATATTCCACCCCCGAAGTATCATTTAGTCTGTTAACTCCCAATGTGGAGTCATTAACAGGATAGATATCAATATATGGAGTGTTGTTCTTTTTCACGCTGATTAATTCACCTGTAAGGTCATTGTAATAGAGCTCATATTCATAGTCGAGACCACTAATAGAGTCGACTACTTGCAGCGTCTTTATTTTTCCAGACAGAATGTTCATATTCTGATTCGTTTTTTTGCAGGACAGCAATACTACTGTAATTATTAAATATTTTATTTTCATTTATCAGTGATTATTTAACCATGTAACAACATCTATTCGTATTCTATTTCTTAAATTATTAGTTAATACTTGAGAATTACTAGAACTGAACGGGTCTTTTGCTTCCCATCCATGATCTCCTCGACAATATTTTCTAATTAAGTGTGGTATGATATAACTTGTAGGCATTGCTGAAGTACTAGTCAAATTGTCTTCAAATTTTACACCACCGGCAGTTTGTAATGCAGATTGCATTCCATCGGTACCTTTAAACTTGCCTCTTTATCACAACTGATTAGCAGGACACTTAAAAGCAGGTATAAGAAAACGTATATGCTGTTTTCTTTGATATGCGATTTTTTCATTTTATATCATATTTATATTTCAAAGTTACTAATTTAAAATTAAAGATGCAAATGTCTTTTTTTTAAAATACCGTTCTAAATAATCTTGCATAATTTTATTTTTTAGCCTGCTTTCAGAAGCTACTTTCATCTATTCTAATTTTCGTACTTTTGTTTCCATGAAAACCACACCGCTTACTGATACCCATATTGCCTTAGGGGCAAAGATGGTGGACTTCGCCGGCTTCTACATGCCGGTGCGCTACACTTCCGACCTGGATGAACACCACTGCGTGCGCAATGCCGTGGGCATGTTTGATGTGTCGCACATGGGCGAATTTATTCTGAAAGGCGAGCAAGCTTTGCCGTTGCTGCAAAAGATCGTTTCCAACGATGTGGCAAAACTGGAGAGGGGCCAGGCATTGTATGCGTACCTGCCGAACGAGCAGGGCGGCATCGTGGATGACCTGTTGGTCTATCACCTCGACGACGGCCATTACATGTGTGTGGTGAATGCCGGAAATATAGAAAAGGACTGGGCATGGTTTAATCAGCACAATACCAACAACGCGGAACTGCATAATATATCAGACAAGGTGGCGCTGCTGGCAATACAAGGTCCAAAAGCCGCGGATGCCTTACAGCCGCTCACGGCAGTGGATTTGACTTCCATCCCTTACTATCGTTTTGTAAGAGGAAGTTTTGCCGGCGTGGACAATGTCATCATTTCCGCAACAGGCTATACCGGCGCCGGCGGTTTTGAATTGTATTTCCATAAAGACCATGCCGTGGAGGTGTGGAATAAAATTATGGAAACCGGAAAGCCATTCGGCTTGCAGCCCATCGGACTGGGCGCCAGAGATACCTTGCGCCTGGAAAAAGGATTTTGTCTGTATGGCAATGATATCGACGATACGACATCGCCGCTGGAAGCCGGCTTAGGCTGGGTGACCAAATTTAACAAAGACTTTATTGCAAAAGATATTTTGTTGAAACAAAAAGAAGCGGGACTACAACGAAAACTCGTTGGCTTCACCATGACAGAAAGGGGGATTCCACGTGGCCATTATCTGATAAAAGATGCGGATGGAAATGAAATCGGACAGGTCACCTCCGGCACCCAGTCGCCAAGCCTGGGATATGGTGTTGGTCTGGGCTATGTGAAATCAGCATTCGCAGCGGTTGATACTGAAATCTACATCGACATACGGGGTAAGCTGCTCAAGGCGAAAGTGGTGAAACTGCCATTCCTGTAAAATAAACCGAACCTTTTATATGCTGAAAAATACCTTCCGGATAACCCTTGTTTTCACAGTCCTGGTCCTGCTGTTGTTTTATGTGGCATTGGCTTCGGGCTGGTTTGGAGTTCCGGATGGTTCCGGCGGAAATTTTTGTGAAGCGGCGGGAAAGGGGCTGATACTGCAACCTGCAAATTCATATTCTAATATCGGGTTCGTTCTTTCTGGCCTCAGTTGTGCCTGGATACTAAGCCACAGTGCCATTGATAAATCCGGATTCTTTTTTAAGCATCCGTTTATTCCTTTGTTTTATTGCCTGGTTACCGTCTTGCTGGGTCCGTGTTCTATGGCCATGCATGCGACAGAAACACATACAGGTGGTTTGTTTGATATGAACAGCATGTATCTTTTCGGTTCGTTTATGCTTTCATTCGCATTGGCTCGCTATTACAACCTGAGCTCTGTTATTTTTATATCCATCTACATTATCAGCGTGGTACTCTGTAATATCGCAGGTACCTATAAAACTGTCTTTGGTGTTGATTTTTATCCAGGCAGCGCTGCTTTCGGGTTGGTGTGTTGTGTCGGAATGCTGTATGAGTATTTGAATTTTAAACGATACCGGCCGGTGGTTCAATTCAGATACGCTGTTTATTGTTCCCTCAGTTTTCTCTTGGCGTTCTTCGTATGGCATTTCGGATGGGACGGACATTGTTTCTGTAATCCGGAATCCTTATTTCAATGGCACGGCGTATGGCATCTATTGTGCGGACTGTCCACATTTTTTCTCTTCCGTTATTACATCAGCGAAGAACAGGAAGCCTGACAATAAACGCCTGAGTTTTGTTTAGTGCGATTTTGAGGCGTAATACCCAATTTTATTGTACCTTTGAACATCATATTTTCCATTATGAAAAAGGAACGAATCCTTGCCGCCTTCATGCTTGCAATTTCTTTGCTTGCGGGTTCCTGCATAAAAAATAATACCTGCGATAATACCATGTGTACTATGGAATTCAAAACTATCAGTATTATGGTGAATGATATTACGATGCCTCCGGTCAGCAGACAGCTGACAAAATTTTACACCAAAAATAAAACGAACGACACCCTCATCAATACCTCCGACGGTACAACCTCTTTTGAATGGAATTATTACCGGCAGTATGGTTATCCGGTCGTCAGCGACGGACAGATACCCAAGCCAACAGACAGCCTAGCCGTAGAGTTTTTCGGGGAAATAAACGATGTCGTTGTGGTGCGGGAAACATTCGTTGTCGGGCACGACTGTTGTCATATTTTTAAACTCCGGGGCAAAGATAGTGTTGTACTCGCACCCTAATGACAGTCCATGTTTAAAAGGTTTTTGAGTCTGTCCTTGCCCGCCGTTGCTGCTTTTTTACTGACGTCCTGTTCAGAAAACACCTTCGTCGATCCTTACCTGCCACCACCGGAAACATACGTTTCACACCAGTATAAGGACAAACTGACAACGACACAGATAATTGCCAGAATCAGCCGTTATATACCCACCGCCGGAAGCCTCTTTCAGCCAAAATACGATGTCTCTGTTTACCGGGTATTTTATAAAACACACGATTACGAGAACAAGGAAATTATCGCGAGCGGCCTGATATATATACCGGAACTCAACTACTACTTTCTTCCCCTCATCAGTTACCAGCATGGTACAGCTGTCCGAAAATCGGAAGTAGCATCCATGACGGGCGATCTGGACTATTATGTGCCTTTTTTATTTGCCAGTGAAACCGGCGCCATCGTTTGCGAAACGGACGGTATCGGACTGGGCTTCAGCGAAGGGGTTCAGCACTATTTTGAACCGACGGAAGAAGCCAATGCGGTGGTGGATTTGCTGCGAAGCGCCGGACGATTGTTACAAAAAACATTCCGTCAGCTGAACCTTTCCAATGAATTGTTTTTAATGGGTTACTCGCAGGGCGGACACGCCACGCTGGCGGCACAAAGGCTGTTTGAGACAAAGTACCCGTACGAGTTTATACTTAAAGCCAGCGCGCCGATGGCCGGATTTTTCTCTTTTGAAAAATCCTCACAATTCAATTTACTGAAATCACCCGCATCCTACCCGATAACAAGCATATATCCATTCCTGATACACAGTATCAATTCCACACAAAAGGTGTATGCCTCCTTTGATTCCATCTTCATTCATCCATATGATTCTTTGGTGAATGTGGTGTTTGACGGCGAACACGATGCGTCTTTTATAAATGCGCAATTCCCGGATACGATTTACAACACATTACAAGCATCCTTTCGAAATCAATTAAAGGACAATCCCAATACACCGTTTTTACTGGCTGCAAAAAAATATGACCTCATCAACGACTGGATACCGAAAACACCTACCCGTTTTTTTCACAGCGAAGCCGACGAGGTGGCATTCTATGATAATAGCGAAATTGCCTTTCAGACATTTAAAACGAAAGGCGGCAACGTGCAATTAATCAGCCTGGGAAACCTGAATCACCTGGATGCAAATAGTGCCGCAATACAGCAGGTGAGAAACTGGTTTTATCCGCTGATAAAAATTACCGCCTATTAAGCGCTTCACCCTTTTTAACATCTGAACTCCAACATTTCGTAACAATGTTTGTTATTTTCAGGTATGTTTTTGATTACCCGAAAATCTAACCTTCGCATCAGCACCCTGTTGTCGCTCTTGTTTACTTTTACAATCAGTCATGCACAACTTCCCGTATTCAATCTTGCGGATTATGCAAACAGGGTTCAGCAGAAAAACGACACCTTATATGTGGTAAACTTTTGGGCAACGTGGTGCAAACCTTGTGTAGCGGAATTGCCTTATTTTCAAAAAGCGGCTGAAGCCTTTGCTGAAAAGCCGGTAAAAATTATTTTAGCAAGTCAGGATGCCAAAAGCCGCCTGTCCAATGTGGCGGACTTCTTAAAGAAGCATTCGTACACTTCAGAATGTTTCATCTTATCCGCGGGTAATCCAAACATATGGATTGATAAAATTGAGCAGCAGTGGTCAGGAACGATCCCGGCAACGATGCTCTATAAAAATGGAAATAAAATCTATTTTCACGAAGGTGATTATGAAGATTATGAGGTATTGGAAAAAATTATTCACTCTAAATTATAAATCATGAAAAAAGTTTTTTTAGCGGTCGTCGCAGTAATGGGTCTTGCATTTTATTCGGTTGCCTCAGATGGGTATTCCATAGATTCTTCCGTTGCAGATTTTAAATTGAAAAACATCGACGGCAAAATTGTTTCTTTGTCGGATTATCCTGCTGCCAAAGGGTTTATTATCACTTTTACCTGTAATCATTGTCCGTATGCCAAGGCTTATGAAGACAGGATTGTTGCGCTGAACAAGAAATATGCAGTGAAAGGATATCCTGTAATCGCTATCAATCCGAATGATGCCGTGCAATATCCGGAAGATAACTTCGACAACATGAAACTGCGCGCAGAAGAAAAGAAGTTTACATTCCCGTACCTGGTGGATGAAACTCAGGAGATTGCCAAGACATTCGGCGCCATAAAAACACCGCACATCTATGTTGTGCAAAAAGAAGGTAAGAACATAAAGGTAAAATACATTGGAGCGATAGATGACAACTGGGAAAATCCGGAAATCGTAAATCAAAAATATGTGGAAGATGCGGTAAATGCTTTATTAAATAATAAGGAAGTTGTGGTGAAAACCACCAAAGCAATTGGATGTTCCATTAAGTGGAAGAAACAATAAATCGTCCGGAAAAAAGATAAACGGGCTGCAAAAATTGTAGCCCGTTTGCTTTTTATTTCAGTTCGCTTTCTAAGAATTGCATTAGCTCCCGAACGTATGCTCCGGAGAAATTAAACTCTACTCCTGCTGTTTTATAAATTTCCGGGATACTCTTCGTATTTCCCAGGCTCAATGCATTTTTATAATGCTGGATGGCCTTCTGTTTATCTTGTTTAAAATTGCGCCATACCGCAATAGCCCCTAATTGTGCTATACCATATTCTATATAGTAAAACGGTACTTCAAAAATATGGAGTTGCTTTTGCCAGAAACATTTCCGGAGGTCTTCGTACCCTTCCCAGCTCACTTCACCGCTGCTCAGCTCTTCGTGCAGCTCCGCCCACTTGCTTTCCCGTTGTTCCGTTGTATGTGTCGGGTGCAGATAAATCCAGTGTTGAAATTTATCGACCAGCGCTATCCACGGCAGCATGGTAATAATACCTTCCAGATGGGTTACAATGGCACGTTTTTTATCGTCTTCATCATAATAGGCATCCAGGCCGTCAAAGGTCATCAGTTCCATGCTCATGGATGCCAGCTCCGCCGTTTCAGAGGTGATATCCTGGTCAAAATTATACGGCAGGTCACGCATTAAAAAGGAATGCACGGCATGGCCTGCTTCATGCAGCATGGTTTCCACATCGCGCTGGGTGCCGGCGGCATTCATAAAAATAAACGGCACTCCGATTTCGGGCAGTGTCATATTATACCCGCCTGGTGCTTTTCCTTTTCGTGAACTCAGGTCAAGGTAATCCATATTATTCATGATAGATATGCATTGCCCGAAAAATGAATCTGCCGTATTTAAACAATCAATGGATTTTTTTATCAGTTCTTCCTGTGTGCTGAATGGTTTCAGCGCCGGCAGATTTTGTGCATCCACATCCAGGTCGTAAGGATACAGTGTATCAACTTTTAATTGTTCTTTTCTTTTTTGATGGATTTGCTTCACCAACGGCAACACTTCCGTTTTGATGGCTTCATGAAACTGTTCGCAGGCCTTAACATCATAATCGAACCTGCCAAGCTCAGCAAACATGTAGTCCCTGAAGTTGACAAATCCTGCATTCAGTGCCATCTGATGGCGTATCTGCACCAGCTCATTGAACAGGTTATTCAGCTTGTCTCTGTCTTGAAGGCGACGGTGGGCAGTTTTTTCAAAAACGGTTTGACGAAGTTCTCTGTCCTGGTTTTGCAGGAATACGGCCGCCTGCGGAAGTGTGTATTCATGGCCGTCCTGTGTAATTGTCATGGCGCCGATAATACTCCCGTATTCCTGTGATTTGAGTTGCGTCTGTTGCGAAAGAGGAATATTTTCTTCGCGGAAAATCTGCAATTGTGTCTTTAGGTTGCGGAGATAGATATAAAAACGGTCATTGTCCAACTCCTGTACAAATGCACATTCCGCCATTTTTTTATTCAGTGCATTGGTTACCGACATCCATTTCGGCATGATGTGTTCGATGAAGTTTTCATACACTTTCGTGTGTGCTTCATCTTCCGTGTCACAAGTTTGGCGGATATATCTCCATCGGTACTCTTCATCCAGCGCCGCATCCGTTTCACTTCTGTCCGCCATCCACCTTAAGAGTCCCTCTTTATCTTCTATGGTCCTGTTGGACAGCTTTTCATAATACAATGCGATATCATCCCAGGTATTTATGATTAAATCTTCTGCAAGATAATTTCTTTTATTACGGGTAATGGTTTTCATAGAAATACTATTTTATAAATAAAAAACCATGAAGGTTTTTTAGAGAACCTTCATGGTTAAGCTGTATTTTATTACACTTTATTTTTGGTCATTCTTGGTTTGGCTACTGATTGCTGTTGCACGACCATATCTTTAGCCGGTGTTTTAGGAACGTGTGTCGGTTCTTTTTTCACCACCGTTTTTGATTCTTCCGTGGTTTCCGGTTTTTTCAGTACGTCCATATCTTCCAGGATGGCAAACCATTTGATTAATTTTTTGATATCCGAAATATTCACTCTTTCCCTGTCAAAATTTGGAAGGATTTTTCCAAGATACGCCCTTAACTCATCATTGGAAGCATTTGGCTCCACAGGAGGCAACGTGGCTTTTTGGTTTTTCATTTCAATTAACACATCCAGCAGCGGCACCGTATCTTCATCTGTATATATAGCAATGTTATCTAATGGCGAGAACATGTGCTGCCGATTGGAATAAAACTTCTTGTTTTCTCCATCCAGCTCGCTCAATATCAATCCATCATTTCTGTTGGCAACTAATCTTTTTAACCCACTGATTCCTGTTACGGCAATAATTTCTCTGAATTCCATATACTTATTTTACTACGCAAAAGTAGGAAATAGTTGCGTAAAGTAATGGAGAAAAAGTGTTAAGGTATTACTTACCGGGTAATTAGTATTTTTCCGGTATATACGTCAGCCTCATTATTTCTCTCCGACCAAAGTTTTATGAAATACATCCCTGCCGGCAATGACCGTTCCACGGACACGGAACCCGAATTTCCGGGAAATGCGTTATAATACTGGATTTTACCGGCAAAGTCATAAACCTCCAACCTCCAATTGTCCGCTTTCGCATGTTTTGGAAGTGTAATAAAGAAATTGCCCGCACTTGGATTCGGAAATAGCTCCAGCGGTTTGGATATCAGGTGCTCCTTTATTGCAGTGGTCCGGCTGTCACAGTCAAACAATTTATAGCAGAAGTTGGCGATATGCCTTTCTGTACTGTCTAATACTGTGTAATTAATCAGATTTAACGTCAGGATACTTCCTAAATCCAGGTTAAAGAACGGCACATGCCCTTTTCCTATCCAGTCTTCGAATTCACAGCGAATACCTTTTTGGACAGCAACCGGATATTGCAACTTTCCGCCATACAGTTTTGGCAGCATAGGTATATGAAAAGGATGATCATATCTGTAAGGTACAATTTCATCTGCAGAACCATGTACCAGCAACAAATCTATCCCTTTGGGTTGTATCCAGGCGGTATCCAGTACCGCGCCCGAGATGCTGATTGCTATCTTGGGTTTAATAAAATCAAACTTATGTCTTAAGATAGAATCCGCATCCGGACCGTTGGCTTCTATAATCCATTGCTGATATTGCGCTGGCAGCATCTGCAGGCTGTCCAGAAAGCTGATAAACATGGTGGAAACCGCACCCGCCGAAACACCCCCAATGATTGCTTTGGAGGTATCCAGTCGATACGGATTCCCGGACTGATATGTACGTACCAAATGGTCTACGGCTTCTTTCGTATCGATGAGTGCCCGTGAAACGGCTTTTACCATCGTCTCTTCCGACAGCAGCCCCAACAGGTTGGGTTCTTGTCTGTAATCAATGGAAACACAAACATAGCCGCGTTTGGCAAAATATTCACAAAGCAATACAATATCCGGACTGTTCTGGTCTAACAGTTTTAAATAAGCACCCCCGTGTATCAACAACATAATGGGCCGCTCCGGCAGCGTATCCCCATTTGGCTGATAAACATCGTATTTCAAATCGATGAACTGGCCATCACTTTGTTTTTTCCGGGCATAGATAATATTCTTAGTTACATCGACCCGTTGGAAAATGGGATTCAGATAACGTCCATTTGTACAATCATCGGCATGCGCCCTTAGTGTGAGGATGAAAATAAAGAGAAAGATGTAAAGTATCTTTTGCATGGGTAGTGGTTTAATGGGTAATTATTATTTTTCCGGTATAAACAAACGATTCTCCGTCTTTTTCATAAAACAATTTAAGAAAATAAGTTCCCGACTCCAATTGTTTATCAAACCGGATAACATCGGAGTTGCCGGGATTAGAAGAAAGATAATACTCTTTTCCCGCAATATCAAACAGTGCAAGATTCCATTTGCCGGGGTTGACCGACTTTGGAATCTCTATGATGAAATTACCGTTGGAAGGATTAGGAAATATTCCAATATCCGTACCGATGATATTTTCTCTGATGCCCGTGGTGCGTTCATTGCAATCAATCAGGCTATAGCAAAAGTGGGCAACATGGCGTTTGGTGCTGTCTAGCACCACGCGATTGAAGATTAATGCCAGTGGATTTCTGGTGAACAACGCCGCCAGGTTTAAATCGTTTCCTAAAAAGGGGACATGAGAATAGCCCACCCAGGTTTCGAGTTCAGAGCGCAGACCAAGGTTTTGATAACGTTTATCCACCAGATAGCTTCCCATCATATAGGGCAGCATCGGCAGATGAAAAGGCCGGTCGTAATTATATGGAACTATCGGATCCGAGGTGCCATGCTGTAAGAGCAGTGCCGGATAGGTTCTGTTTGGTTTTATCCAGGCAGTATCCATAATAGCGCCTGAAATACCAATCATCCCCAACACATTCGCACCACAATACCTGTTGTCTAATAAAGCCTGCGAATTCGGCTCGACCTGCAATATCCATTGCTGGTATTGTTGTGGCATCCAGCTCAGGCTGTCTAAAAAGACGGCATGTAAAAAACTTACAGCACCTGCGGATACACCACCAACAATCACTTTATTATAATCCACGCCATAGGGATTCCCATGGTTTATGGTAGTATCCATGATGCTGCAGGTGGCATCCCGGATATCTATCAGTGAGCGGCCAACAGCCTTCACCATATTTTCTTCAGATAATAAAGACAACGGATTCCCTTCTTCCCTGTATTCTAATGAAAAGACTACATATCCGCGCAGCACCAGATCTATGGCCAGTTCCGCGATGTCCGGACTTTTCTGATCTAATAAATCAATATACCCGCCACCGTGAGCCAGCACCACCACCGGCCTGTTGGTGACTGTGTCGTTCTTTGGCAAATACACATCATATCCCAGGTTTTGCCACATGCCGTCACTACGCTGCTTGCGTGCATAGATGACATTATTCACCAGGGTGAAGTCTGAAAAAACTTTGTTTTTATACCGGCCATCATAACAGTCCGCCGCATGGCTCGGGAAATAAAAACAGGATATGAAAAAAAGCGTGTAAAGAACTTTTTGCATACGACCTTATACTTTAACTAAAAATACTAAAATTTTCAACCAAACTATCTCGTATTTATCGGCAATTGTGCATTATTATCTTTTGTATATCTTTGATAGTACCATGCAGTTCAAACTACATTCTTCTTACCAGCCCGCCGGCGACCAGCCTGCCGCCATCGACCAATTGGTCAGTGGAATCCTGAAGGAGGAACAATACCAGACCTTACTGGGTGTCACGGGCTCGGGAAAAACATTTACGATTGCTAACGTGGTAGAACGAACACAACGGCCTACGCTGGTATTGACGCACAACAAGACATTAGTGGCACAATTATACACGGAGTTCAAAGAATTTTTTCCGGAAAACAAAGTAGAATATTTTGTCTCGTATTACGATTACTACCAGCCGGAGGCTTATGTGCCGGTAACAGATACATACATTGAAAAAGACTTATCCATCAACGCAGAAATTGAAAAATTGCGACTCAGCACCACCACCTCTCTGATGAGTGGCAGGCGGGATGTCATCGTCGTTGCTTCGGTTTCCTGCATTTATGGATTGGGTAACCCTGCCGAATACAAGAATCAAATCATACGCATTACCAAAGGACAAACACTCAGCAGAAATACATTTTTATTTGACCTGGTCAGCATCTTGTACGCCCGCACGACAGCAGATTTCCAGCGCGGCAACTTCAGAGTGGTAGGCGATACGGTGGAAGTGTTTTTAGCCTATGCAGATTATGCGTATCGGATTACATTTTGGGGTGATGAGGTGGAAGAACTGGAGTCGTTTGATCCGGTATCGGGTAAACGCATCGAAAAGATGAAAGATATCGCCATCTTTCCGGCAAATATCTATATCGCACCACGTGACCAGTTGCCGACCATCATACATGAAATTCAGGATGAGTTGAAAGCACATGTGGACTATTTTAATTCCATTGGAAAACATCTGGAAGCCAAGCGACTGGATGACCGCGTCAATTTTGATTTGGAGATGATCAGAGAGTTGGGCTATTGCAGCGGCATCGAAAACTACTCGCGTTTCTTTGACAGGCGCCATCCCGGCGACCGGCCATTTTGTTTGCTGGATTATTTTCCGGATGATTTTTTACTGGTGGTCGATGAAAGCCATGTTACCATTCCACAGGTTGGCGCCATGTACGGGGGGGACAGAAGCAGAAAACAAAACCTGGTGGAATATGGATTTCGCCTGCCAAGCGCCATGGATAACCGCCCGCTGAACTTTAATGAATTTGAATCCTTATTGCATCAAATCATTTTTGTGTCGGCAACACCCGGAGATTATGAGCTGATGAAAACGGAAGGAGAATTTATTGAACAGGTAGTGCGGCCTACCGGTCTGTTGGACCCGCCGATAGACGTTCGTCCGAGTGTCAATCAGATAGATGATTTGTTGCATGAGATACAATTGCGCATAAAGGCGGATGAGCGGGTGTTGGTGACGACGCTGACCAAAAGAATGTCGGAAGAACTGGCAAAGTATTTAACCAAACTCAACATCCGGTGTAAATACCTGCACAGCGATGTGGACACGATGGAACGGGTGGAGATCATTCAGGGGCTGCGCCTGGGAGATTTTGACGTTCTGATCGGCGTTAATTTACTGAGAGAAGGATTAGATATTCCGGAAGTGTCTTTAGTGGCCATATTGGATGCCGACAAAGAAGGCTTTCTCCGCAATGAACGCTCCCTCACACAAACAGCAGGACGAGCAGCACGAAACGCAAATGGACTCGTGATTTTTTACGGCGATGTCATTACCAGGTCTATGCAGAAAACCATAAACGAAACCAACCGGCGCAGGGAAAAACAAATCGCATACAATATCGAACACCACATTACACCCAAAACGGTTTTCAGGAGCCGGGAAGATATTTTGCACCGTGCATCGATTTTAGATATCCGGCAACGACCTGAAACCAGAGAAGAACGAAAATATAAGGAAGAAAGCGAAAAGATGAGCTTTGCGGCGGAAAGCGAAACGGAATATCTATCCAAAGAACAGATTGAAAAGAAGGTTGCACAAATAAAAAAAGCCATGCAACGAGCATCTGCACAAATGGACTTTATGGAGGCGGCACGTTTAAGAGATGAAATGTTTAAATGGCAGGAAAAACTTTAATGATTCAATGAAAAATTCTTTTTTATGAACGATAAAACAATACTCATCACCGGAGCCAACTCCGGGTTAGGATTAGAAGCTGCCAGACAAATAGCTAAACAAGGCCATGAAATCATCCTGCTGTGTCGCAACAAAGAGAAAGGCGAACAGGCGGTCAAAGAGATACAATCTTTTTCCGGCAACAAAAAAATACACTTATATACAGCTAATTTGTCCGAACAAAAATCAGTAGCGGCGGTTGCCGAACAAATCAAAAAAGATTTCACCCGATTGGATGTATTGTTGAACAATGCCGGCGGCGTCTTCTCGGACTTCCAATTATCAGAGGGTGGAATAGAGATGACGATGGCCAACAACCACTTCAATTATTTCTGGCTGACATACTATCTTTTCGATCTGTTGAAAAATGGTACGGATGCTCGCATTGTAAATGTTGCCAGCGACTCCCATTATCAGGCAAAGACAATTGATGTCGAATCATTCTATAAAAAGAAAAGCTATTTTGTACTGAAAGCGTATGAACAGTCCAAACTGGCAAACGTATTGTTCACCTACTATCTGGCGGAAAAAGCGAAACCGTATAATATTACCGTTAATGCATTGCATCCGGGTTTTGTGTACACACCTATAGGCTCCAAAAACGGGAACGCATTTTTTGGACAAGTATGGAGTATCGCTTCCAGATTATTCGGACTCACGGTAGAGAAAGGGGCCAGCACACATATCTATCTGGCAAGCAGTGACGAGGTCAAAGGAATTACCGGAAACTATTTTCACAATTGCAAAAGCAAAAAATCGTCAGCAGCATCCTATGATAGGCACTTGCAGGAATTGTTATGGAAAGAATCGGAAAGAGTCAGCGGATTTTCATTTTTATAAGACCGCGGTAAAGGAATACGGTATTTAACATAAAATATAGAAACTGTTTTTTTCTTTTCATTCAATAAACGGTTACCTTTGCCGAGATACTTTGGCCGCTGTTTTATCAAATCTTCATTTACAATAATCAACCCAGCATACGTTTATACCCATGTTTAATTCTAAGCCACTGACACGATGGATTGTCCCCGTATATTGTTTGATTATAACACTCTATTGTCTAATCATTACATTCTCCGGACATCCGTTTTCTTCGGAAGACGAAACTTCCGATTCATTAAAAGCAAATAACAAAAGCCGCACCGGCCTAAAGGAAATCCGTACAGGCGGTTACCATTTAATCAATCCGTTGCTGGATTGTTATGAATTGAATCCTGCAAGAATGCGCAACATGAAACAGGCGGAATCAAAAATAAAGGATTTCATCGCAGACGCCATTCAGGATAAGAACGCGGTAACCGTTTCCGTGTATTTCAGAGACCTGAGCAATGGTCCGTGGATGGGTGTCAATGAAGACTCTTCCTACTCACCCGCGAGTCTGTTAAAGGTTCCGGTACTGCTTGCCGCTTTGAAACAGGCACAACAGGACGCGGGTTATTTATCCAAAAAGGTTGTATTCAACCCTGAAGATGTAAATCAGTTTAAGGCAAATATCGTTGGGGAAAAACACATTCTTCCCGGAAATACCTACACCATAAAAGAGTTGATGGAACACATGATTATCTATTCAGATAATGACGCTCAGGATTTATTAACTAAAAATATCTCGCGGGAAAATTACAACGACGTCTTTCTTGAACTAGGTATTGATTTGTCAAAATACGCCCCTATGGACAATTTCCTGAGTGTAAAGGAATATGCCTCTTACTTCAGGATTTTGTTCAATGCCACCTATCTGAATAAAGATATGTCTGAGCAGGCGCTCGCCTTATTAAGCTACACGAAGTACAACAATGGAATTGTTGCAGGGGTGCCAAAAGGTACGATGGTGTCTCATAAATTTGGAGAACGCTTCTTTCCCGGTTCAAATATAAAACAGCTGCACGACTGCGGCATTGTATATAAACCGGACAAACCATACTTACTTTGCATCATGACCCGCGGATATGATTTTAAACAGCAGGAAAAAATTATTTCTACAATATCCGAAATCATCTACGACGCCATAAAATGAGCGGTGCTTTTTAATGGGGTGCTTTTTATAGCACTTGCTGTACCCATAATAACATTCAGGATAAAATAACGAACGAGCTCTTTAGGAGTTTATAAAACAGTTCAAGAGGTTGGAGGATGGAGGCTGAGGGGAGAAGTGGATTTTCAAATGTAATACCGGTTTTAAAAAACAAAACCCGATACCTTTAGAGATATCGGGTTTATTGTTTTCGTCGCACGGATGCGATTACTTTTTTTTAGGCGCTGCTGCTTTCTTAGCCGGAGCTTTTTTCGCTACTGCTTTTTTAGGAGCTGCTGCTTTTTTTGCTGGAGCTTTTTTAGGAGCTGCTGCTTTCTTAGGAGCTGCTGCTTTTTTAGGAGCTGCTGCTTTCTTAGGAGCTGCTGCTTTCTTAGCTGGAGCTTTTTTCGCTACTGCTTTTTTAGGAGCTGCTGCTTTTTTTGCTGGAGCTTTTTTTGCTGCTGGCTTTGCGCTTGCTGTTTTCTTTGCCATTGCTTTTTGATTTTGTTTTTTTGTTTCATTTT
>JAXLTW010000010.1:0-111415 GCA_046329865.1 Chitinophagales bacterium
TGTGCGCTTTCTTGGAAAATTAAACTTTAAGAAGGGCATCTCTGTGGCAGTCAGAGGGGATGTGTCACTGGCATCTCCCTCTCAGAAGCAATCGTTCTATTATGGCAACCATTATGTATATGTGAATGATTTTAAGAAAACATTTCAGGCTAAAATAGAAGGGGTATTTGAATGGAAAAAGCAGTTGATGTATGTTGGCGTGCAAAATTATTTTATTCAAAATTATATCTACAATGATACGGCCTCCGTACCGCGGCAATATGGCAAACCTTTAAACGCCCTGGTGATAAAAGTGCGCAAGGATTTTAATACCAAACATATCTATTCCGGTACGGAATTGTATGTTCAGTGGATTTCCAGTAATTCCATCGTGCGGCTGCCGGTATTTGCCATGAAGCAGACCTTGTATTATAAAGGTGGCTGGATTTCCGGAAAACTGCACGCGCAGCTCGGATTTGATATTACCTACAACACCAACTTTACGGGTAATGATTATAATCCGTCGTTAGCGGTCTTCTATCAGCAGGACAAACAACGGCTGAAGTTTTATCCGATTCTGGATTTGTTCTTTGATCTGAACGTGAAACGTACCAATATCTTTTTACGCATGGAACACGTCAATCAGGGAATGTTTAAACAAAAAGGTATTTACACGGCTCCCGACTACGGCTATCTGGACAGGACATTCAGGGTGGGAGTGACTTGGACTTTTTACGATTAATGAGGTGAATTATACAGAAATGAAGAAAATTTTATTTTTAACGCCCACCCTTCCTTATCCTCCGGTCAGCGGTGGTGTCATTAAGTCTAATAAGGTGGTGCAGTATCTGAGTGAGCGGTACGAACTGTCCGTCGCTTGTTTATTGAAGAATGAGGATAAAAGCTTTAAAGCGGAATTCCACCATAAGACAAAACTCAAAAACCTGATTACGCTGGAATTGAATATTCCCCGTTCTGCCCGAAATCTGCTCATCTCCAACCTTCAGCACATTCCGTTAAATCTGTATCGTAACAAATCCAAAACGTTTAAAAATAAAATACAAAGCATAGCGGACGGATATGATGTGATTTTCTGCGATCACTATGTCATGTTTCAGTACATACCGGACGATTATAAAGGGAAGGTAGTCTTGCATCAACATAACTGCGAGTACCTGATCTGGCAGCGCTATGCCGCGATTGAAAAGAACTGGATCAAAAAGCTTGCCTTATACCATCAGGCAAGCAGGATACGTAAGTATGAACAGGAGATTTGTAAAAAGGCATCAGCGGTATTAGCGGCACCCAATGATACGGATGAACTGGTGAAGATAGGCGCTGACAGAACCAAGTTTTATGAAACGTATCATCTGGGAGATGACTTGTTGCTGGTGCAACCGGATCTGTTGTATGAAGAAACGGAGAAGGTATTGCTGTATGTCGGCACGCTGAGTTGGGAGGCGAATATCGACGGGTTGGTTTGGTTTAATAAAGAGGTATGGCCAAAGGTGAAAGACAAACATCCGGACATTAAACTTTTTATCATCGGGAAACACGCGGATGCAAGGATAAAAGAGATGGCTGAGCAGGATACCCGGATAAAATTAACCGGTTTTGTGGAAGAGATAGAACCTTATTTCAAAAAATCAAGAGTCTTTATAACGCCGCTGCGATTCGGCAGCGGAATAAAAGTAAAAGTAATCAACGCTTTATACAGAGGTATTCCCTGTGTCACCACATCCATCGGTACAGAAGGACTGAAGGTAAAAGATGGAGAGTCTATTTGCATCAAAGACCAGCCGGATGCTTTTGCAGAGGCTGTAAACATTTTGCTGACGGATAAGAATACCTGGGAAAAGTTAAAAACGAATTCAAGAAAAATTGCAAGGCAATATTATACGTGGGAGGCTGTTCTCGAAAATATAGAACACGCCATCAATGATTAAACCTGCACCTTTATCGTAAAGTTGCCCCGAAGGCGGTAGTATTTATCAGCGCCCGAAACAAATTCATTATTAACGTCAATACTTCCTTTGATTACTCCGGTTACAATGTCAACACTGCTTATGACAATTTTACCATGCAGCATTGCATAGTTTTTATATCCGGTAATCACTCGCTTCCGATAAATGAAAACTGCGCTGGTGATGCCGGGTGGCGACTGTTCTGTATAGTACGTGCCTACTTCCGCCTTTGCCGTGGAAAACAACACCTGATCTTTTATTGTCAGATCTCCGCCAATCACCACCAAGCTGTCTTCCACAATGGTATCCACTGCCACTACCGTCAGCAAGTAAGAGGTGTCTCCGGTCAGGTTTAAGAAAAAGGTTCCGATAGTGCCGGTGGTATCTACTATGCCGCCACCTCCGGGATCCGGAATGACTTTGTTGCCCACTGTGCAGGATGAAATTCCGGCGGCGATAACCAGCGACAAAACAATCAGGCAGTTTTTAAACGGAGTGTACATTTTTGTAGGTGTAAAGATAGCAGTTTTCTATACAAATTATAAACTATTACCAATTGCCGTTGTATGCGGGAGTCCTTTGGTAAATTTAAGAATTCGAATGCGATTTAATTTCTTATTTTTGTTGAATCGTATTATGTCCGTTTCCGTACAGAATTTATCCAAAACCTATGCCGACCAGAAAGCGGTAGACAGTATTTCCTTTCAGGTAAAAAAAGGAGAAATACTGGGCTTTCTGGGGCCGAATGGGGCAGGGAAATCGACTACGATGAAGATGCTGACCTGTTACATTCCGCCTAGTGCCGGCACTGCCAGTATCTGCAATTTTGATATTATCCGGGAGCCGCTGGCCGTTCGCAAAAAAATCGGCTATCTGCCGGAAAACAACCCCTTGTATTACGATATGTATGTACGGGAGTTTCTGGAATTTGCATGGCTGGTTCAAGGGGGGCAGTCGGCCGCTGATGGCAATAAAAGGATAAAAGAGACAATAGATCTGGTAGGGTTAGGTGCAGAGCAGCATAAAAAAATAGGGCAACTCTCCAAGGGCTACAAGCAGCGCGTGGGCTTGGCGCAGGCGCTGATTCATCAGCCGGATGTGCTGATTCTGGATGAGCCTACTTCGGGGTTAGATCCCAATCAGCTGGCTGATATCCGGCATCTGATTAAAGCACTGGGGAAAGAAAAAACAATCATCTTCTCCACCCACATCATGCAGGAAGTGGAGGCCGTCTGCGACAGGGTTATTATTATCAATAAAGGCAGGATGGTAGCCGATGATAAGACTTCCAATCTTCAAAACCTGGTTTCCGGTGAGATACGAATAGAGGTCGAGTTCGAACAGGAAATGAGTGAAGTCTTTTTGAATGCAGTCGAAAATATTCTGACAATTGAGAAGTTGTCGCCGACCCATTTCCTGTTGTACGGAAAAGAGAGTAATCAATTGCGCAAGGACATTTTTGCATTAGCCGTCAGTAAGAATAATCCGTTACTGACATTAAGGCAAGAAACGAAAAGTCTGGAAGATGTTTTCCAGCAACTGACCAGTAATCATCACCAATCATCCTAACGATACGTTCCGGTAATTAACATGACAGCCATTCTGAAAAAAGAAATCAATCTGTTTTTCTCTTCACTGATAGCCTATATCAGCATGGCTGTTTTTTTTATAGTACTGGCGTTAAATCTGTTCATATTTCAGGGTAATATTCTGGAAAGCAATTATGCCACGCTGGATACTTTCTTTACGCTGACTCCGTGGATATTGATTTTCTTAATTCCTGCCATCACCATGCGTACGTTTGCAGATGAAAAACAAAGTGGTACGATAGAGCTGCTGACGACAAAACCGGTAACTGATTCACAAATCGTTATGGGCAAATTTCTGGCGGCAATGTTGTTGTGGCTGTTTACTTTTCTGCCTACGTTTATTTATTTTGTTGCTGTAAAGAAACTAAGTCTGGCCGAAGCGCCAATAGACAGCGGTGCCACGTGGGGCAGTTATATAGGATTGTTTTTTCTGGGTGCCGTTTTTGTGTCCATAGGGATCTTTTCATCTTCAGTTACCAATAACCAGATAGTAGCGTTTCTGGTCGGAGTGTTTTTGTGCTATCTGATGTATGATGCTTTCTTTAGAATCAGTTCACTGCCTGTTTTTCAGGGGCAGCTGGATTATTTCATACAGTCAATCGGGCTGAATGCGCATTACGATTCTATCAGCAGGGGTGTTGTGGATACAAGAGATATAATTTATTTTTTGAGTGTTATAAGTATGTTCTTAATCGGTACGCGAACGGCGTTGGAAAGCAGGAAATGGTGATATGAAGAATTATTATTTCATACGGTCTGTAAAATTATTGGTAGCCAGTTTGCTGGCTGTCATTGCTGTAAATATCGTTTCTTCCCTCTTTTTCCATCGCTTTGATTTAACCGAGGAAAAAAGGTATACATTGACCGCTTCCACCAAAAAATTATTGCAGCATATTGAACAACCCATCTCGATAGAAGTATTTCTGGAAGGAAAAGATTTGCCTGCGGGTATAAAGGTGCTGAGAAATGAAACCCGCGAATTGTTGCAGGAGTTCAGAACCTTGTCTCATGGCCGTGTAACCTATAAGTTTGTCGATATCAATGCCATCAAAGACCAGAAAAAACGGGAAGATTTTCAGATGGAATTGGTGAAAAAGGGACTGCGACCTACCAACCTGGAAGTGAAATCAGAAAGCGGCTTTACTGAAAAATTGGTTTTTCCAGGTGCGATTGTCAGCGCCAACGGAAGGGAGATTCCCGTTCAGATACTGGAAAATCAGTTTTCGGTGGGCGCTCAGGGTTCGCTGAATAATTCCATCAGTTTTTTAGAGTATAAGGTTGCGAACAGCATTCAGAAAATTGTAAAACAACATCCGGCAAAGATTGCATTTCTGCAAGGACACGGAGAATCGGGCATACAACAGCTGGAGGGCTTTCTGGAAGCGCTGGCAGCTCAAAGTTTTCAGTTGGATAAGGTGGAACTGGATAAAGATAAGCTCCTGAATAATCAGATTGACATCTTAATTATTGCCAAGCCGCAAACAGCGTTTAATGACTATGAAAAATTTCTGATTGATCAGTATATCATGCACGGCGGAAAAACCCTGTGGATGCTGGACAATACTATCTGCGACCTCGACAGTTTTAAGCTGGCGCCGAGTATTGTCGCAGTTCCCCGTGAGTTGAATGTCGATGATTTATTGTTCCGTTATGGCGTGCGCATGGAACACAATCTTGTGCTGGATTTATATTGCAACCAGATTCCGATAATTGAAAGTATTGGCGGCAACCCCCAACCGAAACTGTTTCCGTGGGTGTTTTATCCTATGGCGATCAATAAGAATAATCATCCGATTGTAAAAAATCTTGATCCGGTAGCGTTGAAGTTCTGTAGTTCAATTGATACGCTCAATAATCCGGATGTAAGAAAGACAATACTCTTGTCCTCCTCCATGTACGCGCGCGTGCAGCAGACACCGTTTCCCATTTTTCTCGAAGGTGCAAAACAAAAGCCTGACCCCGGGCTGTTTAATCAAAAGGACATTCCGCTGGCAGTATTGCTGGAAGGGAATTTTACATCACTGTACAGGAATCAGTTTACTGCTGATTTTCAGCAGCTGCTGGATATCCAAAAAGTGGATTTCCAGCCAAAGAGTTTAGCAAATAAAATGATTGTTATCGGCGACGGAGATGTGGCGAATGTCGAACGCGATACAAAAGGAGTGCCATTGGCATTGGGTTATGACAAGTATTCCCGGAAATTATTTGCCAACAAGGATTTTTTGTTGAATTGCGTGGAATACCTCGTGGATGATAACAACCTTATAGATGCCCGTAACCGCGAAGTAAAAATGCGCCTCCTCGACAAAGCGAAGTTGCTTAATCAGAAAGGCTTCTGGCAGGTTGCCACCTTCGGGGTTCCATTATTGCTGATGCTGGTTTTCGGAGTTGCCTATAATAGCAGGCGTAAGACAAAATATTCCCGTTGAACATTATAGTTTCCCAAGATGTGTATGCTTGAAGCTATCAGTATATTTTAATCCGTAACCCAGGATTCTGTCAAAAGAAGCGTGACCAAAAAGTAGAATGCCGGCTAACATCCACCATTCGCTTTGCAGGTAAAACCCTGCAATACCAACCACAATAGCCAGCAGTTTATGATGAAAGAGATTGTAACAGTAAGCACCTGTTTGGGTATTAACAAGATAACCCAGCATGGAAATGTCCGGTGCAAGGAATAAGGCAGGATAGAACCACCAGGTAAAATGCAGTTGTGTGAAAAGGAAGACAGAGAGTAGAAACATCCCAAGTTCTTCCAGTTTTATGGTCATTTTCATAGGAACTATTTTAAGGAAAGATAAAACAAAAGAGCCATCCGGAGGGATGGCTTTTCTATATTATAGAGAATCTTCTGTTTATGCCAGCTCTTCTTCAGAGATCAGTACGGCACTATCATCAACTCCAGAGATAATTCTGCCGCAATGTTCACAGGTATTGATTTTTTTCTTCTTGCGAATTTCAGATTGTGTCTGAGCGGGAATAAAACCGAAGCATCCGCCACAGGCGTTTCTGCTCACCTTCACCACAGCCAGACCGTTTTTGTATGATTTACGGATACGGTTGAATGCCTGCAGGAATCTGTCTTCCACCTCTTCTTCCATTTCTTTGGCTTTAGCGGTCAGTTCCTTTTCTTCTTTCTCGGTATCTTTGATGATGTTGTCAAGTTCCTTCTTCTTGATTTCTAAATCTTTCTCCTTGCTGTCCAGCCTTTTTTGGATTTCAGCAATTTGTTTCTTGTGATTTTCAATCGTGAAATTGGCCTCTTTGATTTTCTTTTCCGCCAACTGGATTTCCAGCTTCTGCAACTCGATTTCTTTGTTTAATGCATCAAACTCACGGTTGTTCTTTACATTGTGCAGCTGTTTGTCATACTTAGTAATCAAACTTTGTGCTTCTTTCATCAAAGTTTTGCGGTGTTCAATTTCTTCCTGAGCTTCGTCCACTTCTGCCTGTACTTTTGCGATACGTTTTTGGGTACCTGCGATTTCATCTTCCAAATCAGCCACTTCTATGGGTAATTCGCCTTTTAAAATATGAATAGCATCAATCTTAGAGTGAATAGCCTGTAATGACTCTAACTGCTCTAATTTGTCTTCGACGGTGGTCAATTCTTTCTTTCGTGCCATTATCTGTAATTTATTGGATTTGTGTTGATTGCTGAAATTTGAACCGCAAAAGTAGGGAATTTTTCCGATATTATCTTGTTAAATAGTTGTGAAGTAAACTGTTCGCTCTCATAGTGTCCAATGTCAGCTATAATCAGCTGATTATCAGCATCAAAAAACTGATGATACTTGAAATCCCCCGTTATGAATATGTCTGCCTGCTGTGCAATAGCGTTGGGAAGCAAAAAACTGCCCGATCCACCGCAAAGGGCCACTTTCCGGATTTTCCTGCCGGTCAGAGCAGTGTGGCGAATGCAGTCTGTTTTCATTTTCCTTTTTACAAAATCCAGGAATTTTGACTCATCCATCGGCTTCGCCAGTTCGCCCCACAACCCGGAACCTACTTCCTGGTGTATATTGTCCAACGTCAGAATTTCATACGCTATTTCTTCATACGGATGAATTTCTCTGAGTGTGGTTAAGATGGTTCTTTCCAGATAATCCGGAAAGATGACCTCAATTTTGTCTTCTTTCTCCGTATGCCGTTTGTTTTTTGTGCCAATCACCGGATTGGAAAGCTCATTGCCTTTAAAGGTTCCATTTCCGGCTACCCGAAAACTACATTCGCTGTAGTTGCCAATATTTCCTGCACCGGCGGCAAACAATCCGTTCAAGACAGTTGCAGTAAAGGATGTGGGTGTGTAGGTATATAATTTCTTCAGTATTCCATTTTTAGGGCTGAGTATCCTGCGATTGATAAGGCCTAATTTATCTGCAATCACCTGATTAACGCCCTGTTGTATATTGTCCAGATTGGTGTGGCAGGCATAAATGGCGATATCGTGTTTTATCGCTTTGATGATAGTGCGTTCGATGTAATTTTTACCCGTGATTTTCTTTAACCCAGAAAAAATAATAGGATGATGTGCCACTACCAGATTAAATTTTTTACGGATGGCTTCATCTATGATGGCTTCGACGGCATCCAGACAAATTAAGACGCCGGTGCATTCTGCCATTTTGTCGCCAATCAGCAACCCGGAGTTATCATAGGACTCTTGGTATGATATTGGTGCGAATTCTTCAATAGTCTGAATAATATCTGCTATTTTCATTGGTTAATTTTTATTCCTGCTTGAGTCTGCTTACAAAAATACTATTATTTCCGTTCGCAATCCTATATGGTTTTGTCATTTGGCTGCGCAACTGGATGTATAAGACCAACTTTATAGGCTCTACAGATTTTGAGATTCCGGTCATTACTGTCGGCAACCTCAGCGTGGGAGGAACGGGTAAAACACCGATGGTGGAGTTGTTAATTGAAATGCTCAGAACTCAATTTCCGGTTGCAGTGCTGAGCAGAGGGTACAAGCGTAAGACATCGGGATATCTTACTGTAAAGCGTACACACACCACAAAAGAAGTAGGAGATGAACCGCTAATGTTGAAGTTAAAATACCCGGATGTGCAGGTGAGCGTCGGAGAGCAGCGCGTTTTTGCTATTCCGCGCCTGCTGGCGGAGCATCCCGAAATAAAAGTTATTTTGCTTGATGATGCTTTTCAACACCAGAGCGTACGGCCGGATATCAATATTTTGCTTACTACTTATTCCAACCCTTTTTATGACGACCAGATACTCCCATTGGGTACGTTGAGAGAGTTTTCATCCGGTAAAGAACGGGCAAATATAATTGTTGTGACTAAATGCCCTGAAAATTTAAATGAGCAGGAACAGCTGGAGATCGTTCGAAAGATAAAACCGTCCGACAGTCAAAAGGTGTTTTTTAGCAGCATAGAATATGGTGTGCCTTATAATATCTTACAACCGGACGACAGACTCAGGTTGGATGAAAAGGAAGATACCTTATTGATAACAGGAATCGCCAATCCGGCACCGCTGAAGGATTATCTCGAAGAAAAATCCGGCGGAGTAGTACATGTGAAATTTGAAGACCACCATCATTTTGAACAATATGAACTGGAGCGCATACGGAAGAATTATCTGCGCTTCAACCGGTGGGTAACAACAGAAAAAGACGGTGTGCGGCTGGCAGCACACAGAGACTGGCTGATAACCAACCGGATTGCTTTGTATTGTGTTCCTATCCGCACAAAAATGATGGGAAAGCATGCAGAGGAATTTGTTACGGCTGTGAGGGGGTATTTGGACTATTTTTATAATAGAAATGAACAGGCAGAAGTGCAGTTGCCGGAAAAGGATACAGAACACCATGAGTGAACAGGATCTATTAAATTAGGTTAATATATGGAGGAAAAGAAGAACAATTCGTAAATTACAGTGCATTTAATGAGCATGGGATTTTTGTAAATACCCTTTATGAGCAGAGCGATTAGAAATAGCGTTATCACCTGGACAATCACGTTAATACTGGTTCACGGTATCGTTGTTCATGAACATGTTTCCGCCAGAGCAACTGCTCCAAAAATTGCTTACTCTTTCAGTACATCTTCCAAAAGTTTTCTGTACAGCATTATATCCGTTAATCCGGGTACAGAGCACTTCAATAATATCTTGGTCAAACAGGTTGATGCACAACAAAAGCAAGACCACCTGCCATTTCTTTTTATTTTATCGTTGTTGGCGTCGCTGGTGTTGATTGCCCGTTTTTCAACAAAATACAACACCCATACGCCGGCGTTTATTAACCAGTATTCTTTAAACGCGAATTATAAAAGAGGGCCTCCCCGCTAAATCAGTATTGATTTTTTCTCTTTATTTTTTAAACCTTTAATTTATATTTTATGAATACTGCACATTTGCATTTATTGCTTAATCATATTCCTATTTTAGGAGCATTTTTCGGAACGGTACTACTGCTTGTTGGTCTTGTGAGAAAGAACAATACCATTCTTACTGTCTCTTTATGGACATTCCTTATTGTAGCTGTCGCCACTTCGGGAGCATTTTTCACCGGAGAAGGCGCTGAAGAAATTGTAGAAAACACGGTTGGTGTAAATGAATCTGTTATTGAAGCACACGAAGAAGCTTCTGCTGTCGCATTTTACGCCATGATCCTGTTGGGGGTAATAAGCGCCCTGATACTCCTGATTAACAGGAAAAAAGAGATCATCTTTAAATCATCATTTGGCGTTTTGCTGGTAGCAATGTTAGTGAATGGTTTGATGTTTCGATCCGGCTGGCTGGGTGGAAAGATAAAACATGATGAGATAAGAGGAACGGTAGCGGCGGCAGCGACAGGAAACAACACAGACACAGGAGGTGCTGAAAGTGACGAAAAGAAGGATGACGATTGATGATCGTATATCAATAAAAAAAGCCCGGTATGCACCGGGCTTTTTTTATAAGAAATCACAGCATATTATTTCATAATCAGATTAAACTCAACGCGTCTGTTTTGAGCTCTTCCTGCGGCGGTTTTATTATCGCCTAATGGTTTGGAGTCGCCAAATCCTGATGAAGTCATCCTGGATGCTTCAACGCCTTGTTTAATCAGGTAATCCATAGCCGCTTTGGCACGACCTTGAGAGAGTATTAAGTTGCTTTCCGGTTTGCCGACATTGTCGGTATGTCCTTCAATGCTGACATCATAATAGTTGTACTCTTTCAGCATTTTCGCTACTTCGTTCAAGATAGGGTAAGACACCGGCTTGATAATGGCCTTACCGGTTTCAAACTGGATGCTGCGTGCTTTCAGTAATACCTTCTTGATTTTTTCATCCTGTACCGGGCAGCCTTTGTTTTCTTTCGGACCTTTCACTGTCGGGCATGCGTCATCTTTATCAAGCACTCCATCTCCGTCTGTGTCAGGATATGGGCATCCGAAGTTTTCTTTCGGACCGGCTTCCGTGATACATTTATCTTCATTGTCATACAACCCATCGCCATCTGTATCCGGACAACCTGCATGGTTTTTGTCACCGGCCACATCAGGACAGGCATCTTCTGAATCAATTACGCCGTCATTATCTCTATCCGGACATCCTTGCAGTTCTTTTTTACCCGGAGTATCCGGACAATTATCGTCTTTATCTGCCACGCCGTCGCCGTCTCTGTCCGGACATCCTTTGAGCTCTAACGGACCTGCCTGATTAGGGCAATCGTCTTCCATGTCGATGATGCCGTCGCCATCCGCATCCGGACAACCCTGTAATTCTTTTTTACCCGGAGTATCCGGACATTTGTCTTCTGTATCCAGAATGCCGTCGCCGTCTCTATCCGGACAGCCGTTGGATTCGCAGGTTCCTTTCTGATTAGGGCACAGGTCTTTTTTATTGGATACCCCGTCTTTATCTTTATCCTTCGCTGTTTTTCTGTTCGGAACAGCAATTCTTAAGCCAGCCTGAATATTGATATCTCTCTTGTCTTTTTTAATCAGATAGGTGAAGAAATCCTGTGAGCCGATATATAATGGACCTAAGCGCAATCCCATACCCCATTGTACATTTCCTAACTGGTCAACAGCTACCGGCAAATATGCGCCGAACCATTTGAAATCATATCTTGGTGTAATGGATACGATAGACAAATGGTGTACATTGTTTTGTTTTTGCGGAATTGGATTGATTTGTGCCGCTACATTTATCCCAAGCCCTTTGTATAAATTTAAGTCCATCCATACATTGATTGTAGTAGGTAACCACATCTTAAAGGTTCTTTGGTCTGTTGCAGATTTTGTACCCAGATTTCGCCAATTCTCGAATAAAGTATTTTCATTGAATAATTCTCCCGTTTTAGTCAGGTTCACATCATAATCAAATACAGAATCCGATTTGGTAAAACTTAAACGTCCGATGTTGATGACCGAAAATCCTACTTGTACAAAATGCTTGTCCCTTTCGTTATAGTACATGTCCTTGCAGTCCATGTTGTATTTGTATTTGTCTTTATCCTTTCTGAACTCATATACTAAAGCGATATCTCCGGCAGCCGACCATTTGGAGACTTTGCTGTCAATAAAACCCTTTAATAATCCCATTGCATCAAAGTCATTATCCGGTAAGAAGTACTCCAGGTTTTTGGTGGCACCCACTTTCATATCTGCGTTTAATAACGTGATGGTATCTTTGCTGTCAAATCGGTAGTCAAATTGATTGGCATAAGCATACAATGCTCCCAATCCCTTTACTACTTTAATGGTAGCGCCTACTTTCAGGAAGTGCTTGTCTTTATCTAAAACCACACGGGAATAGGTAACGCCCATGTCAGCCCATGCCATTCCCTTGACACCCATATTTTTGATGGAGTGATCCTTTCCTAAAAAATTACCGATAATATCAAAGGCTCTGTCTCCCCAGCCCCAGCGTAAATTTCGTGCTAAATCCTGTTCAAGGTTATCAACATTCACAATAGTATTCAGGTGGGAGGAGAACGCTATCGCATTGTTGTTTTTCATGTTCTTCCCAAATCCTACCAGAAAAGAAAAGGGCAGTTGTACCGTATTGCTGATGTAGGCAAATTTTGCTTTGCCATTCAGGTTTTCGGACAGATTGACCGAGTCATCAAAATTGCTGAAATTAAAGGTCTTGCCTTTAAGTCCGATATAGTTGTTGCTGACAGTAGCATCCAGTGCAAACAGGTTGATATCGACTTTGAATCGATTGTCAGCGATGGCAGGGTTGAAATTAACATTGTTTACACCGCCAAAATTACTGGCACGCAGGCCCAGAAACTGGGCTTTAGCGGAGGTAATGCATATTACTGCTGCCAGCAGGAAGATGATCTTTTTGTTTAAAGGTTTCATAGCATTCAAATTTTAGTGTGGTTGATACTTGTTTGGTACGTTCAATATAAGAAGGAATTATATAATGGTTGTCTTCAACAAAATTATGGTTTTTCATTTAAAAAAAGTATAAAAGTTTAAATTTATGCAGTATATTTGTAAGGCTTCGTAAACACTTTGTGAAAAGCATCTTTTTTAGTGTTTTACCGAATGGAATAATCAACAGCACAAAAATTTATAGCCTGAATGTGGTGATTTAAAAAATCACAGTCTATTATGAGTTTTTTTCGGCATGAAGCTCCAATAAAATTAAATTTACAGTAATGAACTACAATACAGACAGAAACGAGATTGAAATGCGTGAATATGGCCGTCATATACAAAAAATGGTCGATTATGCCGTTTCCATTCCTAATCGGGCAGAACGCCAGAAAGTAGCCGAAAACATTATCCAGTTGATGGGTATCCTGAATCCCCAATTGCGAAATACTGCTGATTATAAACATAAGCTATGGGATCATATATTCATTATTTCCAAATTCAAATTAGAGGTGGATTCTCCTTTCCCTATCCCTACGGAGGCGACAGCCAGAATCAAACCTTCGGAATTGCCCTATCCGCAGCAAAGAATCAAACTGAAACATTACGGTAAAAATGTGGAGGCACTCGTGGCAAAAGCGAAAGCCATGGAAGATGAAGGCAAAAAAGAGATCTTTACCGAAATTATCGGGAATTTTATGAAAATGGCCTACAAGAACTGGAGTAATGAGGAAGTGAGCAACGAATTGATTAAAGAGGATATGAAATCACTTTCAGGCGGGGAGCTGGAAATCAGTGAAGACATGAACATTGAGAGCATGTCCCGCAACCAGCCGAAGCGCAAATTCACACCTAACAACAAACAGGGTAATTTTCAGAATCGCAACCAGAACCGTAACAACAATAACCGCAACAATCAGAACCGCAACAATCAGAATCGAAACAATAATAACCGCAATCGTTTTAGTAAATAATAACGGGAATGAATATACAGGCAGACGCGTTCGAGGTTAATGGCGGAAAATCGTTAAGCGGTACTATCACTCCGCAAGGTGCCAAAAATGAAGCACTGCAGATTCTATCGGCCGTATTGTTATCCGATGAAGATATTACCATATCCAATATTCCCCATATTTTAGATGTTAATGTGCTGATAGAGCTCTTAGAGGAGATGGGCGTTCAGGTAACCAAACAAAGTGCAGACACCTACACTTTTAACGCAAAAAATGTAGACCCGGATATCCTGCTGACAGAAAACTTTAAGAAAAGGGCCGGTCATTTACGCGGTTCTGTCATGATTTTGGGGCCTTTGTTGGCTCGGTTCAAGCGTGCTTATCTGCCCACTCCCGGCGGCGATAAAATAGGACGCAGACGATTGGATACCCATTTTTTAGGATTTGTTGAGTTGGGCGCAAGCTATCATTTTGACAAGGAAAAATCATTTTATTCATTAACGACGGATAAGCTGGTTGGGAAATATATTTTACTGGAAGAGCCTTCGGTTACCGGAACGGCGAATATTGTCATGGCGGCTGTGCTAGCAGAAGGGGAAACGACCCTTTTCAATGCCGCCTGTGAGCCGTACCTACAGCAGCTATGCTCAATGCTCAACAGGATGGGTGCTAAAATAACAGGGATAGGTTCGAATTTGCTGAAAATACAAGGCGTAAAAAAACTCGGCGGCACGACACACCGCTTATTGCCGGATATGATAGAAATCGGAAGTTTTATCGGGCTGGCAGCGATGACAAAGTCCAATATCACCATTAAAGATGCACGGGTGGACATGCTCGGGCTGATTCCGGCGTATTTTCAAAAATTGGGCATACAGCTGGAGTTTGCAGGCGATGATATTATCGTACACGGTCAGGAACACTATGAAATCCATACTTTTATCGACGGTTCCATCCTTACGATTGCAGACGGCCCCTGGCCCCTTTTTACGCCCGATTTGCTGAGTATCATGCTGGTAACAGCCACACAGGCGGATGGCAGTGTGCTGATTCATCAGAAAATGTTTGAAAGCCGCCTGTTTTTTGTCGATAAGCTGATAGATATGGGCGCAAAAATCATCTTATGCGACCCCCACAGGGCAACCGTTATAGGAATTAACCGGGAATATCCTCTCAGGGGTATCAATATGTCCTCTCCCGATATCAGGGCAGGTGTAGCACTGCTGATTGCAGCCCTTTCAGCCGAGGGTAAGAGCGTCATTTCCAATATCCACCAGATAGACAGAGGGTATCAGTACATCGATGAACGCCTGCGGAATTTAGGCGCTGATATTAAGAGATTGTAACCTGTTTTTACTGCTGTTTTTCTTCCTTCTTATTTTCGTTGAAAACGTTATGTTTTATTAACCTAAATGTGGATAAACATCCTTGTTTTTATGTCATTTTCAGGCTTCATTTTTGTATTTTTATGCAGTCAAAATACACTGGTTTTTTGAACCGGCAAAATTGATGTTGTACGTATAAAATATAGAACATAGTATAGTTATGAGTGAAGTCTTAGAAGAAGTAAAAAACAGCCATTACGGAGCAGATAATATTACCGTTTTAGAGGGATTGGAAGCAGTGCGCAAACGCCCTGCAATGTATATCGGAGATATCAATACCCGGGGCTTGCATCATTTGGTGTACGAGGTGGTCGATAACTCGATTGACGAGGCACTGGCAGGCCATTGCAAAAATATCTTTGTTACCATTCATGAGGATAATTCCATATCCGTTTTGGATGACGGGCGTGGTATCCCTGTTGATATGCACGTAAAAGAAGGACGCTCCGCGCTGGAGGTTGTACTTACCGTGTTGCACGCGGGTGGTAAATTCGATAAAGACTCTTATAAAGTGTCCGGTGGTTTGCACGGCGTGGGCGTATCGTGTGTGAATGCGTTGTCTACACAGTTAATTGCTACCGTTTATCGCGATGGAAAAGAATATCAGCAGGAATTTGGAATCGGTATTCCTAAATATCCCGTGAGAGAAGTGGGCCCTTCCAGTCAACGGGGTACCAAAATTCATTTTAAACCGGATGCCACCATTTTTACTACGACAGAATATAATTATGACACATTGGCTGCCCGTATGCGCGAGCTGGCTTATCTGAATCGCGGTATCAGTATTACCATTTCAGATGAAAGGAATAAAGACGAGAATGGTGTCGCCTTTTCCGAGAATTTCTTTTCACAGGGAGGATTAAGAGAGTTTGTAACATTCTTAGACAAAACGCGTCAGCCTCTGATTCCGGAAGTGATTTATATGGAAGGCACGAAGGATAATGTAGTAGTGGAGGTAGCATTTCAGTACAATGATTCCTATAACGAGAATATCCATTCTTACGTTAACAATATCAACACCATTGAAGGGGGTACACATGTTGTGGGTTTCCGCAGAGCATTGACCAGAGTATTTAAAAACTGGGCGACCAAGAACGATTTATTTAAAAACCTGAAAACGGAAATCAGTGGAGAAGACTTCAGAGAAGGAATAACCTGTTTGGTTTCTGTAAAGGTACCCGAGCCATCTTTTGAAGGTCAGACGAAAACGAAGTTAGGCAACTCGGAAGTGGACGGTATTGTTGCAGGTGTGGTAAGTGAGCATCTGGAATATTTCCTGGAAGAACATCCGAAAGAAGCCAGAACAATTGTCAATAAAGTAATCCTGGCGGCAACAGCCCGTATGGCGGCGAAGAAAGCCAGGGAGTTGGTGCAGCGCAAAAGCGTATTGGGGGGTTCCGGATTACCGGGAAAATTATCCGATTGTTCCGACAAAAATCCGGATGCCTGTGAGTTATACCTTGTAGAGGGAGATTCAGCGGGTGGTACGGCCAAACAGGGCAGAAACCGTGCGTTTCAGGCTATTCTTCCATTGAGAGGTAAAATCCTCAACGTAGAGAAGGCGATGGAGCATAAGATTTACGAAAACGAAGAGATAAAAAATATCTTCACGGCGCTGGGTGTCAGCAAAGGAGTGGAAGGGGATGATAAAGCATTAAATATTGCAAAATTACGCTATCACAAAATCGTCATCATGTGTGATGCCGACGTAGACGGCAGCCACATCACCACACTGATTCTCACATTCTTTTTCCGTCACATGAAGGAGTTGATTGAGAATGGATACATATACATTGCGTCGCCTCCGCTGTATTTGGTGAAAAAAGGAAATAAAGAACAGTACGCCTGGAATGATGAACAACGCATTGCAGCCGTCAAAAAGATTGCCGGAGATGGAAAGGAAGACAGCGTGCATGTACAGCGCTATAAAGGGTTGGGAGAAATGAACGCCGAACAGTTGTGGGAAACAACCATGAATCCCGAAACCCGGACACTAAAACAAGTTACGATAGAAAACGCGGCGGAAGCCGATCATATTTTCTCAATGCTGATGGGCGACGAAGTGCCGCCGCGCAGAGAATTTATTGAGGCTCACGCTAAATATGCAAAGATTGACGTATAAAACCCATTAAGTTTTCAATATGGTAGCCATGTCGGGAAACATGGCTATTTTTTTTGTTTAATTTTTGTGAAAATCACCCACATTCTATTTGCTAAAAACAAGTAGCATAAAAAACTTTGTATTTTAGCGTTATGAAAAAAACACCATCCGCTTTCCAATTGCTGTATATCAGTTGCATTCTCTTTTTAGGCTTAACTACATTAGGTATGTTCACTTTCCCGGGCGGTACGATACTGGATCATTATACGAAAGGCTACAGTTTTTTTAATAATTTCTTTTCAGAGTTAGGTCGCTGGCGAACCCATTTGGGAGAAACGAAATGGGTGTCTTTTTTCAGCTTTACATTTGCCTTATTGATACATGCTGTCTCCATGTTTGTATTTAATCTTCATTTCCTGAAGCATACAAAAAGCATTGAACTGAACAAAACGGCTCATTATACTGCATTGATTTGCGGAAGCGCATTTCCATTCTTACTGGCCGGTATCGCTCTCACGCCTTGCGACTTGTACCTGCCTAAACATATGTTTTGTGTCAGAGTGGGCTTTGGGTTGCTGTTGCCGTTAAGTCTGGCATACACCGTATTGATTCGTCAGCATCATTTATTGCCGAATAAATTTGGCAATGTCATGCTGACCATAGTCGTTGCAATCGCCCTGTATTTAGTAATGATTTTCTTTGGCCCAAATCCGCGTGAAGTAGGGTATGTACAGCAGACTTCCCAAAAGATAATAGTCTATTCCATGATATTTTCATTGCTATATCTGGCGCATGGCTGCAAGAAGTACTTACAGGAAGAAAGAATTTAATCTTTTCCGCCGGCTCCAAACCCGAATCCTACATTCAGTATAAGCGGGAAATTTCCAAAAGTACCCCTGTAGATGGATTCTTTATTATTCAATACATTAAATAACAAAGAAGCGTTGAAGACGCCTGTTTTTCCGATAGGAGCGGAATATCCTGCTCCCAAGAGAAGATGGTGTGCATTCACCCGTCTGTCATAATAATAATTAGAGGGCTTATTTACTAAGTCGTACCGGGCTTCCAGATTCAGCCCTTTGTATATGTATCCTTTGGCATAAATATCTGAACCGTAAACGAAAAAACTTAAGACAGTAGAGCTGGAGTATCGGATACGTTCGTAGATGAGTATGGGGCCGGCGCCCAGTTCCAACCGGTCTTTTATGACCATATAGCCAACTGTTGGCGTAAAATTGACATAGGTGAAGGTACCAAACTGTAATCCAAAATTACCCAATCCAACCCGGAGCCGGTTCAGTCTTTCTTTTTTAAGTTCAGCAGCTGTTTTCGGATCCTTGGGACCGGATGTGGTTTTCTCGTTTTTGGGCGCCGGCTTACCGTTATCCATGGGTTCAATTATCTGTGTGGGCTGATAGTTTTCTTCCTGAGCCGCAACAAATTTGTATTGAAAAAACAACATTAAAAAGAGTGTATATAGCAGTGCATTTTTTTTCATTTCACGTATTTTAGGATTATCACATATAGAATGTACCTTTGATAAAAATAGGTTGATGTTCAAATTAAGCATAAAAATAATAGTATTTCCGCTATTTTTCTTCCATAACTTCTATGCTTATTGTCAATTAACACTGGAAGATATTTTTTTAACAGATAAATATGCGGCAAGAACATATCAGGATATTGCTTTCCTGCACCGCTCACCCATCCATGCCCGGTTTATAAACGTTTCCAAAGGTAAAAATATTGGATTCTTTAACCGAAAGAATGAGCAGGTGGATGAGTGGAAACTCTCTGAATTCGTGTGGAATGAGGCGGATACTGACAGAGACTGGTCCGTGTTAACCTTTTCAAACACCGATTCGTTCTTCCTGCTCGGCAGAAAGTGTGAGACCTTATACCGGTATGCTTCGTCGTGTGATTACGTGCTGGGAGATGCAATGGGAATATTGACGGACTTAAGTGAAGGCAAACAATACTTTCCGCATTTTTCACCGGATGACAAAAAAATCGCTTTTGTTAAATACAATAACCTTTATTACAGGGATATTTTGCGCAAACGGGAAGTTCAAATCACGAAGGACGGTGTGTGGAATAAGATAATCAACGGAAAGTCGGATTGGGTATATGAAGAAGAGCTGGAGCTTACAAGGGGTTTTGAATGGAACGCATCGGGTGACAAGATTGCATACCTGAAGTTTGATGAAACGAATGTAAAGGAATCTTCCCTGCCTATGTATTACGATTTAAAGTATCCTGATTTTTTCAGGTATAAATATCCAAAAGTAGGAGAAGACAATGCAAGGGTGTCGATATGGTGGTATGATACCAAATCTTCCAAAAATTATAAAGTGCCGTTGCCTGTTTCGTATGAATATATACCCCGGATTTATTGGAACGGTTCGGGCAATGAGATTGTAGCCATGTTGCTGAACCGACATCAGGATACCCTGCAATTAGTGGCTTTCGACAGTAAAACGAAAAAACTCAGACAGCTTTACCTGGAGACGGACAAGGCTTATGTGGAGGTTCCTAATACGGTCAGATTCTTATCAGATAATTCCTTTTTGATCACCTCCGAGAAAGACGGTCATAATCATTTATATCATTATGATAAAGATGGAAAATTAATCCGCCAGTTGACAAAAGGCGATTTTGAAATACTGAATGTATATGGTGTGGATGAAAAGAATAAAATGATTTATTACCAAAGCAATGAAGGGAATGAAATTGAAACCGCCATCTATAAGTTAAACTATGAACAGCTGACAAAGCAACGATTAAGCCGTCAGAATGGTAATTATACAGCCCGTTTTTCAGGAGATTTCTCTTATTATATTCAGGATTTCTCCAATGCAGCCACCCCTCCGCAAACAAAATTGCAAGAAACGGATGCAGAAAATAATGTAATACTCGAAAACAATGAAGGACTGTCAGAAACACTTAAAAATTTCCCTCAAAAGGAATTTGTAAAGATTCCTGTCAACAATCAACACTTAAACGCATGGATTATTAAACCCCTGAACCGCGACAGCACAAAGAAATACCCGTTGCTGATGTATGTGTATGGCGGCCCGGGAGACCGCGAGGTGCTGAATAAATGGGAAAATCGCCGTGATTTATTTTATAATTTTCTTGCAGAACAAGGGTATGTGGTAGCGTGTGTGGACAATACCGGAACGGGTAATAAAGGAGCTGCCTTTAAGAAAGCCACATTCCTGCATTTGGGAAAACTGGAAACGTCCGATCAGGCAGCCGCGGCAAATTACTTTTCTTCATTGCCCTATGTCGACAAAAACCGTATCGCTATTTTTGGCTGGAGTTATGGTGGATATATCGCCATGAATGCTCTGCTCGAGGCGAATGACATCTTTAAAGCGGCGATAGCTGTGGCGCCCATTACGAATTGGAGCTTTTATGATAATGTCTATACCGAGCGGTATATGCGTACTCCAAAGGAAAATCCATTGGGCTATTATGAAAACAATCCGGTTGTTTCAGCACATAAATTAAAAGGTAATTTGTTGATGATACATGGTATGTCGGATGATAATGTACAGCTACAGCACACGATTCAGATGGCTAATGCATTGAACGAAGCACATAAGACATATCAGTTGTATCTCTATCCGGACAAGGATCACAGTATATCGGGAAAGCAATCCAGGTATGATTTATTTTCGAAAATTTACCAATTTATACGGGAGAAATTGTGAAATGGTTCTGTTCTACATTAATAAACGAATGTGCAGAATAAATTCAGGATTATATATTTCATAACCTTAAATTTAAGGTTGGAAAGATATAACATCTTACCTTTGGACATCTAAAAAACAGGCGATGAAAAAATTAATCTTTAGCGTGGTTTGTATCCTCTTTTTACAAGCCTTTACCTATGCACAGGTAGAAAAACAAATCAAAGGAGAGGCCGTATCTGCGGATGAAAAGAAAAAACTGGCAGATTCTACGGATGGCTGGAAATTCGGCGGTCTGGGAAGCTTGACGTTCAATCAGGCGGGATTTGTGAACTGGGCGCCGGGCGGAACGAATTCCTTTTCTTTCTTATTCAATTTTCGATTCTATACGGATTTAAAGAAAAACAACCACTTGTGGCAAAATTGGGCTGCAGCGGAATATGGCATCCAGTTTGTAAAAAGCGATGCAGATAAGGTCAGAAAAAATGCAGACCGTTGGGAAATCTTTTCCAAGTATGGTTACAAACTTTATAAACCATTATATATAGCGGTTTATGCAGATTTGCGTTCCCAGTTCTCTAAAACATACGATTATTCGCAACCCAAACCTAGAAAACCGATTTCTCGTTTTGCAGCACCGCTGATTTTCGAATCAGCTATAGGTCTTGATTATGTGCCGAATCAGTATTTTTCCCTGTTTTATTCTCCGTTAGCGGCAAAGGTTACTTTTGTTGGAGATAACGACATCGCTGCGGCAGGTACTTATGGCAATTCATTTCCATCCAAATTGAAAAAAGAATTCGGTACAGTGTTGATAGCAACGTATAAACAGAATTTCTGGAAACAGAATATCTCCATTCTTTCCGTTTTTAAGGCCTATAAAAACTACCTGAAAGACAAAGAACAGGTGTTTGATTATACGACGGATCCTGCCACTTCGTCTCTGGTTCCTGAAACCATCGGACATTACAGACGCAATATAGATATTGACTGGCAAACGACGTTAGGCCTGAAAGTCAATAAATATTTATCAGCCAGTGTATTCCTGCAATTGGTATGGGATGTAGATGTTGCTACGCCGGTAAGCGGTACAACTGCTCCTGTTCAATACAAACCGCAGGCACAGTTCCGGGATATTATCGGAATAGGATTGTCCTATAATCCAAACTTCTATAAAGCAAAAGGCATCAAAGCAAAGAGCCTGTAAATACTGCTTGATTCTCACAAAAACCACACTGCAAAACAAGTGTGGTTTTTTTATTTAGAATGAGTCTGACGGGATATTCTAAATTAACCCTAACGAGTAACATTTTTTAACAATATAACAAAAGCGTTCATGGGTAAGGATTCTATTTTTGCAATTCATTAAACCGCAAAAAATTTCGCTTATGGAATCTATCGACATAAAAGCTTTAAACGAGCAAATCCAACAAGACAGCGCCTTTCTGGAAATCCTGAATCTGGAAATCGGCAAATCAATCGTAGGGCAAAAATACATGCTTGAACGATTGATGATAGCGTTGTTGTCTCAAGGCCATATTTTACTGGAAGGGGTACCCGGACTGGCAAAAACATTAGCCATTAAATCCTTATCGGATGCGATAGACACCCGATTCAGCCGGATTCAGTTTACACCGGATTTGTTGCCTGCGGATATTTTGGGTACAATGGTGTACAATCAGGCAAAAGGGAATTTTGAAGTGAAGAAAGGACCTATCTTTTCCAATTTCATTTTAGCGGATGAGATTAACCGTGCTCCGGCAAAAGTTCAGAGTGCCTTGTTGCAATCCATGCAGGAAAGAGTGGTGACGCTGGGGGATACGACGTATAAGCTGGAAGAACCGTTTCTGGTAATGGCCACTCAAAACCCGATTGAGCAGGAAGGAACGTACAATCTGCCCGAAGCACAGGTGGACCGTTTTATGTTGAAAGTAAAAATCACCTATCCGGAGTTTGAAGAAGAACGGCAAATCATGCGTCAGAATGTGAGCGGGCTGAACCCAAATATCAGGCCGGTGATTTCTGCCGATACCATCCTGAAAGGCCGTGATACCGTGCGCAAGGTATATATGGATGAAAAGATTGAAAAATATATTCTTGACATCATCTTCGCTACCCGTGAGCCGGCTCACTATAAAATCGATAACCTTAAACATCTCATCAGCTATGGCGGTTCACCGCGTGCCAGCATCAGTCTGGCAATGGCAAGCAAGGCTTATGCATTCATCAAACGCAGAGGTTATGTCATTCCTGAGGATGTACGTGCAGTGGCCCATGACGTATTGCGTCACAGAATAGGTATTACCTATGAGGCGGAAGCGGAAAACATCACCCAAGAACATATCATCGATACCATTTTAAACAGAGTAGAGGTTCCTTAGCAGCATTTTAGAAAAATGAGACAGGTGGCGACCTATTTCTCCGCTCCCTTCTATACATCTTTAATCTCAGAAAAATGGAAGTAACAGAACTACTTAAAAAGGTACGAAAAATTGAAATCAAGACGAAGGGCTTGACGAATCATATATTTTCGGGAGAGTATCATTCTGCTTTCAAAGGTCGGGGTATGTCCTTCTCTGAAGTGCGGGAATATCAGTATGGCGATGATATCCGGAATATTGACTGGAATGTCACTGCCCGCTTCCAGCATCCTTTTGTCAAAGTGTTTGAGGAAGAACGGGAGTTGACCATCATGCTGCTGATAGATGTAAGTAAGTCGTCTTTCATCGGAACACAGAATCAGCTGAAAAATGAAATCATAGCGGAAATAGCCGGTGTGCTTGCGTTTTCAGCGATTCAGAACAATGATAAGGTAGGTGTCTTGTTTTTCAGTGATGCTATCGAGATGTTCATCCCGCCTAAAAAAGGAAAATCGCATATCCTGCGTATCATACGGGAGATTCTCAACTTCGAGCCAAAAAGTAAAAAAACCAATATCTCATTGGCGCTGGAAAGTTTCAATAATATGGTCAAACGAAAAAGCATCGCCTTTGTATTGTCCGATTTTATTGATGAAAATTACGCAGATGAGCTGCGCCATATCGCCAAAAAACACGATGTGATAGGTGTGAAAGTATATGACCAGCTGGATACGGAGTTGCCTAAGGTGGGCTTGCTTCAGATTGAAGATGTGGAAACCGGCGAAACGAAATGGATTGATACCAACGATGCCACCACTCAGAAAACATACAGGGAACGTGCGGCATTTTACGATAAGAATTATGACTCCAGTTTCTTAAAAGCCGGTGCGGATAAACTAAAAATAAAAACAGAACAGTCGTATGTTCATATACTAATGAACTTCTTTAAAAAACGTGCCTGACAGATAAAGTAGTAATGAAAGAATGAAACGATTTTTAAAAATACCATTTGAAGCCATGCAGGATTATTTCAATCTGTGGGTTGTCGTTTGTATTTCATTGTGTTTATTGTCTCATCATTCAAAGGCTCAGACAGCCACCGCTTCTGTCAAAGAGAAAGAATACCTTATCGGGGACTGGATACCGGTGGATTTATTTGTATCCGCCGCTGCCAATAACAAAGTCGTTTTTCCAAATCTGAAAGATTCCATTTCTCCTGTCATTGAAATAGCGGATTTCACGCCGATTGACACCGTAAAGAAAAGCGGTCAAAATGAATATCACCAATTGGTGAATTTAATTGTCTTTGATACAGGACAGGTGCTGTTGCCGCAGTTTCAGTTTCTAGTGAATAACAATGGACAGCTGGACACCATCACTTCGGAAGCCATTCTGGTGCATGTAGCGGGTGTAAAGATTGATACCACCAAAGATATCAAGGCGATAAAGGAGCCGTTAAAGATTCCACTGACATTCAGGGAAATTTTGCCTTTTATCGTCGGTGCGCTATTACTGGCAGCCTTGATTGGCTTTATCGTGTGGTTGATGCGCTACAGAAAGAAAAAGAATCTTCCGGTAGATGAAAAATACCTGTTGCCGCCACATGTCTGGGCATTGAAAGAATTAGATAAGCTGGGACAGGAAAAATTATGGCAAACCGGTGAAGTGAAGAGCTATTATTCCCGTCTGACGGATATAGCAAGAACCTATATCGAATTGCGTTACCATATTCCGGCCATGGAACAAACCACCGAAGAACTGATGAGTTCGCTGCACAAAGGCGTTATGAAGCAGTCGCTTAAAAAGGAATTGAACGAAGTATTGGTGCTCAGTGATTTTGTGAAATTCGCGAAGGCACAGCCGGATTTTTTAGAGAACGAAAATTCGTTGAAAGTCATCAAAGACTTTATTGATAAAACCAAACAGCTGGAAGAGGCAAAAAAGGCAGAACAACATAAAACCGTCTGAGAAAATGGCAAATTTATTTCCATACACATTTGCGCATCCAAACTACTTCTGGTTATTGCTGGCAGTGCCGTTTTTATTGTATTGGTTTTACTATAAGAAAGATTCATTCTTCCCGGCCTTCAATATACCGCAGCACGGAGGTGTACTGACACAATCTCCATCGTTGAAAGTAAGGATGATGCCTTTGTTGCCACTGCTGAAAATTATGGCATTTGTTTTTCTGGTGTTTGCACTGGCAAGGCCGCAAAGTTCGTTGTCAGAAAAGGAAATTTCCACCCAGGGAATCGATATCGTATTGTCGTTGGATATTTCAGGATCCATGCTCGCGCGCGACTTTGAACCCGACAGGCTGGAAGCTGCCAAGAAAGTGGCGATGAAATTTATCAAAGACCGGCCGAATGACCGGATAGGGTTGGTGGTATTCTCCGGCGAAAGTTTTACCCAATGTCCTATCACCATCGATCATCAGGTATTACTGAATTTATTCAAAGACATCCACAGCGGTATGGTGGAAGATGGTACAGCCATCGGTATGGGATTGGCGACAGCTGTGGCGAGACTGAAAGAAAGCAAGTCCAAAACAAAAGTCATTATCCTGATGACCGACGGCGTGAATAATATGGGATATATCGACCCGTACACATCCATTAAAATTGCCAAAGCTTTTGGGGTTCGCGTATATACTATCGGAATTGGTAAGAATGGAAATGCACCCTATCCGGTGAAAGATCAGAATGGCAAGACATATTATCAGAGCTTCCCGGTGCAGATTGATGAACCACTGCTCAGGAAAATTGCGCAGGAAACAGGTGGAAATTACTTCAGGGCTACGGGCAATTCATCGCTCAAAAATATTTATGACAATATCGACAAACTGGAAAAATCAAAGATAAAAATCAGCAACTACCATCGAAAAAGCGAACGTTTTCATTTGTTTGCATTTTTGGCACTGTTTTGTTTGCTGGCAGAGTTTGTATTAAGCAGAACGTATTTGAAAACCATATTAACATAACAGACCACCCAAAATAACAAGAGATTCAGAGATGCTGAGATTTGAACATGCCGAATATTTTTTACTGCTGCTCCTGCTGCCGCTGGTCACAGCTATCTATTTCTATGTTCAGTGGAAAACAAAAAAACAACTGCAACAAATCGGCAATATTGATCTGATCAGAAGATTGATGCCGGAACGGAGCGATAAAAAGGCACTGGTAAAACTGGCGCTGTTGAATGTGCTGATCTTGTTTCTGGTACTTTCCCTCGCACAGCCGCAGATGGGTACAAAGATGGAGAAAGTGCAGAGAAAAGGTATCGATGTGATGATTGCCCTGGATGTTTCCAAAAGTATGTTGTCGCAGGACATCGCGCCATCACGCCTGGAGAAATCCAAACTACTGATTCAGACGCTTCTTCGCAAACTGGACGGCGACCGCGTAGGATTGGTCATCTTCGCCGGTAACGCTTATTTGCAGATGCCCCTCACGGTGGACTACTCCTCCCTGCTGCTGTACCTGCGTTCCATCACAACGAATTCCGTCCCGACACAAGGCACTATCATTACTGAAGCGCTCCGACAGTCGGAAAGCGCATTTAAGGCTACGGACAAAAAATACAAGGCAGTGATCGTCATTACGGATGGCGAAGACCATGAGGAAAATGCTATTGACATGGCGGAAGAATTGGCTTCGGACGGTACGAAGGTCTTCACGGTGGGGGTGGGAACTCCGAACGGCGGCACTATTCCGGTCTATGATAACAACGGAAGGATTGTGGACAACAAGAAAGATGAAAATGGACAGGTGATAGTTTCCAAAATGAATGCGAATATGTTGCAGGCTTTGGCAAAAGGAGGTAACGGAAATTATTATGTATTGGATAATACAAAAATTGTCGGAGATCTGCTGGCAAAGGATATTGCGAAAATGGAAACTAAAACCATCAATGATAAGATATTTACCGATTATGTGGAACAATTTCAGTATTTCCTGTTGTTTGCATTATTGGTGTTATTGGCAGACTTATTTGTAACTTACAGAAAGAAATGGCTGGATTTTAAGAAATAGCAATACTGATTACATTTTGCGGATGAAAGAAAAGATGGAACATATTAGAGCATTCATAAAAAAGCACAAAACGCTGTTTATCATTCTGACAATACTGAAGGTACTGTTGAAGATAGGTGTCGTCCTGTTTTTTATAGCGAAAGCCAATGATGCAAAAGGTCAGTCTGCGAACAAACTGCTTCGGGAGGGAAATAAGCTGTACCACAAAGAAAAATACAACAATGCCACGGAGTCCTACAGTAAGGCATTGCAAAAGGCGCCGAAGGATGTTCGTGCCAATTTCAATCAGGGTGATGCGCTTTTCAAATTGAATGAACTGGATAAGGCGAAGGAACTGTATCAGGTGGCATCGAACCTGAGCACCAATACAGATATCAAGGCAAAGGCACATTACAATATCGGCAATGCCTGGTACAAGCAGGAAAAATATGAAGAGAGTGTAAAGGCTTATAAGACTTCCCTGAAGTTGAACCCAAAGGATATGGATGCCAAATACAACCTGATGATGGCAATGGCAAAGTTGAAAAATAATAAAGGCGGCGGTGGCGGAAACGACCAGCAGAAAGATAAGCAACAACAGGATAAACAGGATAAAAACCAACAACAAAACGGGGGAGATAAGAATCAACAGCAAAAAAATCAGCAGGGGCAACAACAGCAGCAAAACAGCCCAGCTCAACAACAGCAACAGCAGGCGCAGGCACAACAAATGAGTAATGACGAGGCGCAAAAACTGTTAGATGCCATCGGTAGTGAAGAAAGTAAGGTGCAACAAAAATTATCAAAGGAAAAAGGTAAGCCGCAAAGCGGAAAAGTTCAAAAAGACTGGTGATGAATTGCAGCATACAACATAGCAGTGCCAACAACAGTCGTCTTTTTAACGGCGTTGCAATTTGTACATTTTTGTTCTTGTTGATTTCGGGTTCGGTATTTGCTCAGAAATTTACAGCCATTGCCAATACCAGAGAAGTTCCCCTCAATTATACATTTGACATCACTTACTCCGTGGAAAACGGGGACATGCAAAAATTTATTCCACCGCGTTTTGACGGATTTGATGCTTACGGGCCGGCTCAGAGTACCAATGTTTCTATTATCAACGGCAAGATGTCTAAGTCTGTATCCTATACCTACACGTTGCAGCCGAAACGTCAGGGTGAATTTTCTATTCCACCGGCATCTGCCATCATTAACGGAAGTGAGATGAAATCCAATCCGGTGAATATTGTCGTGACAGCTCCCGCGAAACAATCCCAGCAATCACAACAGTATCAGGATCCGTTCGACGCCTTCCGTCGTCAGTCCCAGCCGCGAAGACAAAGCAGTGATGAGGATATCCGAAAGGAGGTGGAGAAAAACATCTTCGTCAGGGTCATTCCATCCAAAACGCAACTGTATCAGGGCGATCAGCTGAGCCTCTCCTATAAACTTTATTTTCGTATCCAGTATCAAACCTTGCAAGCCACCAAAAATCCGAGCTACAACGGATTTCTGAGTGAAGAATTTAAACTGCCGGAGCCGGACAGGAACGAGCAGCCTCCTATAGAAGTGTATGGCGGCAAGAAATATTATGTCCAGGAATTTAAACGCGTATCCTTGTTTCCAACCAAATCAGGAAAAATCACCATAAACCCGATTGAATTACAGGGTACGGTTTTGCTGGAAGTGCCCGACCCGTTCTTTGGCGGATTCTTTACAACACTGGAGCCGTATGATTATGAATTTAAAAGCAATTCCATCGATTTGGATATAAAACCCCTGCCTGAAAAAAATAAACCGGCCACGTTTAGCGGTGCTGTTGGAAAATTTTCATTTTCCGCTGCTTACGATAAAACCAAGGTAAAGGTAGGTGATGAGATAAAATTAAAAATTTCTTATAATGGCACCGGTAACCTGAAATTGATTACCGCGCCGAAGCTGACTTTTCCCGAGGAGTTTGAAGCGTTCGAACCAAAAGCAAAAGATGACTACAGCAATAACGGAAGTGTGGTCACCGGCTCCAAATCATTTGAATATGTGCTGATTCCGCAGGATGGGGGTAAGTTTAAACTGCCGTCGTACGAGTTTGCATATTTTGACGTAGAAAAAGGAGACTATGTAACATCAAAATTACCGGAAACTGAAATAGAAGTGGAAGGCAAAGCAAAAATCAGCCAGAATGTGATTAGTTTCTTTAAAAGGGAAAAAGAGGATAGGCCCAAAAGTATATTCGGCATCAAGACTACGTTTTCAAAGACATCTGAATTTGTCGGAAGCAACCGCTTCTGGATGCTTACCGTTTCACCGTTAGTATTGTTGCTGATTGGATTCGTTTTCCGTAAACGGGATTACTCCGAAAGTGAGCTGTTGTCGCTGAGAAGAAAGAAAGCCAATAAGATTGCTCTTCGAAGAATGACAAAAGCCAGAAAGTTATTGCAGCAAAATAATGAAGAAGGTTTCTATAATGAAGTTATCCGTGCATTGTGGGAGTATTTATCCGACAAGCTGGCGATACCGCAAAGTGAACTCTCCAAGGAAAATATTTCAGAAAAACTAAGTTTCAGAAATGTATCTGCCGACAAGATTACCGCATTGAGCAATACACTGGATACCTGCGAACAATCACTTTTCTCGCCGGTTGGCCAGCGACATGCCATGCAGGAAACCTATACGCGGTCGGTGGAACTGATAGTGGATATAGAAGAACAATTAAGAAATAAGAACAGTTGAGAACGATATCAGTAAATAAGATAGCCTCTATGGTGTGGATGAGCATACTGTTCATGTTGCCCAATCTATTGAAAGCGACAGATGCTGAAAGTTTATTTCGTTCGGCGAATAAATATTACACGAATAAACAGTATGAAGAGGCGGAAAGAATGTATCTGCTGGTATTGCAGCAGGATAAAAAAAATGTACAGGCCCTATACAATCTCGGTAACACCTATTACCACCTGAAACGATATACGGATGCCGTGCTGTATTACGAACGTGCAAAAAAATGGATGCCGGACGATAAAGCCATCAATCAGAATATCCGGCTGACCAATAACAAACTTTTCTCCAGGATAGAATTCAGTAAAGAGTTCTTTGTAACAAAATGGGTGAAAGGCAGTGTCTACGAAAAATCCGCAACCTCCTGGAGTACGTGGATGCTGGTCTTTTTATGGGCGGGAGCCTTGCTGGTGTGCCTTTACTTTTATACTACGAACAGGCGTTACTTACGAACAGGCATTTTTACATTGGGCATAACCATCCTGCTGGCATTCTATACGTGGCTTGCTTATAACAGAGAACAAAAGAAAGAATTCGCTATTGTGATGAAAGAAAATGCATTCCTGAAAAAAGCGCCGGTGGAAAGCATGAATGCCGCAGACTCCATTGCTCCCGGCAGTAAGGTGCAGATTGTAGATTCCGATAAGAATTGGTACAAGATTAAACAACCCAACGGCAAAGAAGGGTGGATAGACAGCAGGAGCATCGAGCTGATTTAAAAGGTAACGCCCAGTGTAATCGGAACGTAGTGCTTAATGCTGATTTCAGGTGTATTGGAAAATACCTGAACATTGCTGCCCGTTCCATCCGTTACATCTATTTTGCGCTGTAAATGCTGCAAGCGATAACCTACTCCGAAATGAATAGCGATTCTCTTTGCCGGAGGAACATACCTGCCGCCTATCATAAACTCACCGAAGGCACCCGAATACGTTCCACGATTTATAGAAGAATTTATATACGAATCGATAAACACTGCGCCGCCCAGCCTTTCTGAGAAGAACATATTAAAATTGCCTTCCAGTACGTACTCCCGAAATTCAGCAAAGAACGGAAATGTAAAAAAATAGGAACGCACCCCTGAAGGACTGTTGGGACGGAAGTCCAGTCCTAAGCCCGCACCGATAAACAGTTTCGGATTGATCAGCGCACCATGTACCGTACGAAACATGACACTGGGTTTTTCTGTGCCCAGATTCGTTTTCACCGTGCCCGACGGCAGCTTTAATAGCTTGGTGCCCGCCACGCTGATAGCCACTCCCACTTCATTGATGGATGAGTATCGGGTGGTACGGATATTCTTGATAGAGTCAAGGTTTAACACGATATCCTCCTGTGCTCGCAGGGATGAAAAAATGAATAGACAAATTCCGGCTAATAGTATCCTTCTCATAGGATTGTTTTAGTGCAGACGAAAATTACAAAATTAATGCGTTGTTTACGCGTTTAACGTCAGATTGTATTCCCATTTTTAGAATAAATAACATCAATAAAATAACTATTTTTATTCATGCGAAAAAATGTCGTGTTGTTTCTGATATGCCTATTGACAACGCTGCTGTCTGCTGCTCAATCCTTTGAATACAGTGAGGATTGCAGGAAGGGATATCAGGCCATCTTTAAATTAAAACTGAAAGAAGGACAGGACTGGCTGGATAAGGAAAAGGCAGCCAATCCCAAAAACCTGCTGCCGTATTTCATCGAAAACTATATCGATTTTCTCAAGCTGTATGTCAACGATAACGAGAAGCTGTTTCAGTCAATCGAGCCAAAGATTAAGACGCGGCTGGATAAGTTGCAGGATGGAAATCAGCAGTCACCCTATTTTTTATACACACAGGCGGAGGTGCATCTGCAGTGGGCGTTTTGCAAAATCAAGTTCGGCGAATATGTGAGTGCGGTATTTGAAGTCAAAAAAGCCTATTCGATGCTGCAGGCAAATCAGAAAAAATTTCCGGATTTCAAGCCCAATATCAAAAGCCTGGGATTGCTGCATACACTTTTCGGCGCAGTGCCGGATAAGTATAAATTCGGTGCCAGATTGCTGGGGTTGAAGGGGTCCATCGAACAAGGGTTGAAAGAATTGAACAGTGTGCTGGACGACGGCCATTTTCAGTTCAGGGATGAGACCATCATCATGTACACATTGCTGATGCTGCACCTGCAAAAAGATGAGGCCGGTGCCTGGAGTATGATAGACCATGCGGACATTCCACTCGGCGATAATCTGCTGAATCATTTCGTTGCAGCCACGGTCGCGTCCCATACCGGCAAGAATGATAAGGTTATCTCCATTCTGACCGCAAAGCCAAACGCTGCGGAATATTATCCGTTTCCGTTCTTAGATTTCCTGCTGGGTGATGCCAAGCTCAATAAGCTGGACGGCGATGCAGATGATTATATAAAAAAATTTATCGCGCACAATAAAGGACGTTCCTATCAGAAGGAAGCATATCGCAAACTGGCCTGGTATTATCTGATACAGGATAATCCGGGGTTATACAAAAAATACATGCAGCAACTGCTTGCAGTGCCTTATGCACCAACCGACGAAGATAAGTCTGCACAGAAAGAAGCACAGCGCGGTATTGTGCCTAACAGAGATTTGCTCAAAGCCAGGGTGTTGTGTGACGGCGCTTACTATGACAAGGCGCTCGAAATAATATCCGGGGTAAAGGTTGAAAAGCTGAACCGATCGCGCGACCAGATCGAATATTATTACCGAATCGCCAGAATTTACCACGAAATGGGAAATCTGAATGAGGCAATAAAGTTTTATGGCACAACTATCCAGAAAGGGCAAGCCTTTACCTATTATTATGCAGCCAATGCCAGCCTTAAATTAGCTTCCATCTATGAGCTGCAACGCAAAAATACCGATGCTCAAAAGTATTATCAAAAAGCAATTGACCTTGAAAAAGATGAATACCATAATAGTATTGAAGCCGAAGCTAAAGCCGGTTTAAACCGACTGGGAAAATAAACACACCGATCTTGGCATCCGGTTTGATATACTATAATTAGCGTGGTTTATATTCTGAGAAACTGCTAAAGCTTATTTGAATTTTATAACTTTTTTGCTAAATTTAGTATCACTTAAAAAACGGAGAAATATGAAAAAGATTTTTTTTGTACTGACGATGACTTTCCTGTTTGCATTGGAAAGCCATGCTCAACTGACCATAAACAATGTAACCCTGCCGGCTAAACTGAAAACAGCTACCGGAGAATTAGCCTTAAATGGCGGTGGTGTGAGAAAAAAAGCATTTTTCAAAGTATATGTGATGGGGCTTTACCTCAATGAAAAGAGCAAGGACGCAGCTGCTATCCTGAAAAGCAATGAAGAAATGGCGGCACGTTTACAAATCACTTCCGGGGTAGTCAGCAGCAGCAATATGTCAGAAGCCATCAGAGAAGGTTTTGGAAAATCCCTGAAAGGGAATGTAGCTCCACTACAAAGCAAGATAGATGCATTCATCGGTATTTTCTCCAAAGAAGAAATCAAGGAGGGGGATGTGTTCATTCTAGACTATGTACCAGGAGTGGGCGTAAAATCCTTTAAAAACGGAAAACTTTTATCTACGGTAGAAGGAGAGGATTTCAGAAAAGCCCTCTTCGGTATATGGCTGGGTGATAACCCGGTAGACGCCGGTCTGAAAACAGGAATATTGGGTGATTAATATACCTGATTCCAATTGGGTTCTTCATCTTCCTGATGGGCACTTTTTTAAAAAAAATTACGAAATCTAACGTTTCTTCGGTAACCGGATGAATTTGTGTAACGGCAAAATGCCTTGAATTGAATTTGATTTTTCCGGCTGCCGGCGAACAGGTTTATTTCTTTTTATTTTCTGTCAGGATGAAAAGACAATAGATGGATGATACCATCACTCCACAATCTGGAGTTTCGCGAACTTCAGCATGATTTTCTTATTGCCTACCCCTTCAAAAAAGATGGTGGCGATTTTGTTTTCTCCCGCACCTTCCACACTCAGCACCTTGCCGAGATTGAATTTTTCGTGCACCACATTCATACCCGCCTGCAGCTGCTGCAGGTCGGTGGTGATAGAAGCCGTATGCCCGGCAGCCGTTTTTATTTTCGTGAGGTGTTTTGGCGGTTCGTATTTTGGAGCAGGCTCCTCTTTTTTCTGGAATTGTTTGCTCAGATACCACTTGCTGTTGCTGTCATTGTCGAACAACGGTTTCTGTTCGGCTTTCGGCTTTTCCTTCTGTCCGAAAAACTGTTTGTTCTCCTCTGCGATTTCATCAATGAAACGGCTGGGGTCGCAGTAGTTCAGCTGTCCGAATTTATAACGCGTGAGCGCGTACGACAAGGTCAGGAAACGTTTGGAACGTGTGACCGCCACATAAAACAAGCGACGTTCTTCCTCTAAGTCTTCGCGGGTATTCATAGACATGATGGACGGGAAAAGATTTTCTTCGAGGCCCACAATGAATACGCTGGTAAATTCCAGTCCTTTCGCCGCGTGTATGGTCATTAGTTTTACCCTATCCTTGTTTTCGTCTTTATCATCATCCATATCTGTCAGGAGTGAAATCTGCTGAAGGTAAGCCGCCAGGTCATTCTCCGGCCGCACTTCATCCTCTTCGTACTCCGGTTTTTCAGCAACGGTATATTCCTTTATACCATTCAGCAACTCCTGAATATTTTCATAACGGGAAATGCCTTCAGCGGTTTTGTCCTTGAACAGTTCCTGCACAATGCCTGTTTGTCTGCCGATGTATTCTGCAATTTCGTATGCGTTTTTATTCGGCAGCAGGGCACGAAAACTTTTGATCATGATGCTGAAATCACGGATGGCTTGTTTGGCTCGGCCCTGCATGTCAACGATGGTTTCCGGTTTTTCCACCACATGCCACAACGGCAAATCATGTTCATTCGCCGTCACAATGAGACGATCTATGCTCGTATTGCCGATACCGCGCACAGGGTAGTTGATGATGCGTTTCAGCGCTTCTTCATCGTTCGGGTTTACCGTCACGCGCAGGTAAGCGATAAAATCTTTTACTTCCTTTCGCTGATAGAACGAAAGACCACCGTAGATTTTATAGGGAATATTCAGTCGTCGCAACGCTTCCTCAAACGAACGCGACTGTGCATTGGTTCTGTACAGAATGGCGAATTCGGTATGCAGCAGGTGATGGCGCATTTTCTGGTCAAAGATGGATTCGGCCACGATGCGTGCCTCGTCGGTGTCACTCGCTGTTTTAAACACCTTTATCTTTTCGCCGCCTTTCTGGTCGGTCCATATTTTTTTGGGCAGTTGCGCTTTGTTGTGTTTGATAATGGCATTTGCCGCGCTGACGATATGTTCGGTGGAGCGATAATTCTGTTCGAGTTTGAACACTTTCAAATCCGGATAATCTCGCTCAAAATTCAGGATGTTTTCGATGGTGGCACCGCGAAAGGCATAGATACTTTGAGCGTCATCGCCCACTACACACACATTTTCGTGCTGCGCGGCGAACAGCTTCACGATTTCATACTGGGCATTGTTGGTATCCTGAAACTCGTCAATCAGCACATGCGTGAACCGTTTCTGGTATTTGTATAATACATCCGGAAATTTGGTAAGCAGTTCGTACGTTTTCAATAATAAATCATCGAAATCCATCGCGCCCGCCTTGAAGCAGCGGTCCTGGTATTTGGCATACAGTTCCGCTATTTTCGGACGTCCGCTGCTTTCATCATCCGACACAAGGTCAATGTTTTCCGCATATTTTTTAGCGTCAATCAGGGCGTTCTTGGCTCCGGAAATCCGGTAGTAAACGGTAGCGGGTTTATAGAGCTTGTCGTTCAACCCTTCTTCCTTTATGATGGATTTCAGCAAACTTTTTGCATCATCCGGGTCATAGATGGTAAAATTGTTGGGGAAACCCAGCCGGTGTGCCTCCGCCCGCAGGATGCGCGCGAATACCGAGTGGAAGGTACCCATGTAGAGGTTCTTCGCTTCGCTGCCTACGATGTGTGCGATACGCTCACGCATTTCGGCGGCAGCCTTGTTGGTAAAGGTAAGCGCCATGATGCGGAAAGGATCTACGTCGTTTTTGATGAGGTAGGCAATACGGAAGGTCAGTACGCGTGTTTTCCCGGAGCCCGGGCCGGCAATAATCATCACCGGACCGTGAATGGTGGTGACGGCATTGAATTGGGATTCGTTTAATTCGGATAACTCGCGCATGAGGTGCAAAGATACTTTCTAGGGAAGGATTATAGAAGGGAAGTTATCGACAAAATGAACAGGCAAAGATGAACAAATTGAACGTCACTTTCTTTTCAGGTTAAAGTCAATTTTAAGGGTAGCCCGTTCACCGGTCACGGGGTCTTTCAGGTTCAGGGTTTCCTGCTCATGCAACACTTTGTTCAGCCCATCTCCCTTATAAGGGCCCAGGATTTGCTTTAGGGGGATGCTTTTCTTATTGGTGTTCAACTCCTGTGGTTTGTTGATGGGCTGGCAGTCGCCATCCGCTTTCTCTTCGTGTATCGTCTTCAGTTCTCCTTGCTGTGACGCCGCGTCTACCGATATGGTGTAGGTGCTGTCTTGTCTGAATTTGATCCGGAAGGTAGCATGTTTAACAAAGTCTCCGCTTCCCTTGTTGCGTTCGGAGAGTCCTTCGATCTCTATGTAATTGACGGTGTTATTGGTGTAATGCCGGTTCCCGGTGATCAATGGTTCGCATTTGAAGCATTCATTCCATTCTTCGATGGAGTGTTTTTCCCCCATGGTGTATTTCACCGTTCCGTCGCCGTTATATTTACACAGCTTTTGCAGTTGCCAGTCGGCGATGCTCTTCTTCTCATTCGTTATTGTTTTTTATATTTTCTGTCCAACTTGCTGCAATAAACGGAGTATTCCTCTGTTTTTGTATCTGTAGTGTCAGTAAGTACCTGAATATTGACCGAGCCTTTGTAGGGGCAGATTTCGTAATCCTTTAGTCCATACACCAGTTTCTGAGCGAGCGGCTCCAATTGTTCATACCAATCGCCGTTCACGTTGGTTAACACACTTGCCATAGCCATTTTTGTCCCGTTTGATACGTCAAAGCAAGAGACGGTGATCAGCAAGGTGCCGGTACTATAGTAACATAGTATGTCCGCCATCACCAGATAATCGCAACCCATAGCCTCTGAAAGATGCTTCATGCCTTCGCCTTCAACCGGCCCACCCACGAGGTCCTGATTCTTTGAGAAACCCACCAGGACACGTACATCATGGATCGTTGTGAACTCGATGCAGGGATATTCTTTTTTGAGTTGTTTGTCAAACATGCCAAAAAGAGAGATTGTTATGACTTCTGCATTTCCTTTAGCTAAACTGTCGCCTTTTATCTTGTAAGTCATGAAGAATTCCGGCTTGTTCGGGATACCGATTATGAAAGCGGGAGAGGACAAGAGCAGGAGAATCGTTAAGAGCAGTTTATGATGGTATTTCATGGTTCATCAATATGACAGTTCGGTAATTGTTTTTTGATCGTTGCCCTTTCTGCATCTGTAATGCCGGTCTTTTGGGTGCCTAGTTTTACCAATTGTTTCAGGTCACGGATACTGCTGTAAATTGTATTTACGGGATTCATATCTACCTGAAGTGTGTTGAGTTGCTGCAGGGAGTGAAGAGAAGGAATGGTAGCAATGGAATTATTGAACAGCACTAAAGTGGTCAGTTCTTTGTAATTAATGACTTCACGCGGTACTTCTTTCAGATGATTTTCAAAGTCGATAATATACAGTTCTTTCAAAGGGTACCGGGCTGCTTTTGAAAAGATGGAGGAAAAGTCAGCCGGTCTTCTGTATTGCCCGCCGGTGAGCAGCATGACGGTAATCCCCTTAAAGTTGTCCATTTGGTCTATCACAGCCTGCACCTCAGGAGACGACATGTCGAGGCAGAGGAAATTCATCTGTTCGAAGTATTCAGGGCTTTTCTTCTTCCTTTTCTCTTCCTCCTGACGGATAAATTCGTCGATCATCTGCTCGGCAGTTTCACCCATCAACAGATCGGCCTTTTTCCCCTTTTGTGCGCTTTTCACGATTCCTTCCAGTAATTTTTCCTTATAGCTTTCATTTTCTTCCCGCACTGATTTTTCTTCCTCGGTTTCGCCGGCGGGAATACTTTGTTCCTTCATGGCTTTGGACATTAACTTGGACAAGGAGTCAATAGTTGCATTTGCTTTTTTTGCCTCTGACGGGTTGTCCCAGTTGGTGGCTTTCCGGACATCTCCGATCTTTTTTTTAATGGCAGCAGGGTCGGCAGTTTCCTGGGCGATGCAGTAGAGGGGCAATAACAGAATAAGGTATACTATGGTGTGATGCACCAATGCATTGATGGCAGGGAATATCCGACGGGCAAACAGAAACATAAATAACCAGAATTATTCTTCTTTGCGGATAAAAGTGATTTTCTGTGGCACATACTCAAAAGGATGATATTTGAGCAGGAAGCCATTAATACCATCCAGCAGCAGTGTTCCCTTGGTCATGGCGGGTGCGTTGTTACCAATCATCTGTTCGTGTATAATATTATTCAACTCTTCCAGGCGATAGTATTTACTCTTATTGTCTGTCCAATGTGCCTTGTGTAGCTCTAATGCATGAAGGAACGGAGGAGTGAAGGTGGTGCAATATAAATTACACAATAAATTGTACTTATCGGCCAGTTTATCTATTCGTGGAACCTGTCCGTAAAAATCTTCTCCGCCGGATTGTTCATATTCCAGTTTGGCTGCTTTCAACTCCCGTTCCATCCTGTGCCGGCTGCTGTCGTTTTCGATGTCGAGATAGAGTTGCAGGATTTTTTGCTCTTTAGCGTTCAATTCTTCCGTCAATAATGTTTTTTCTTCAACAATGGAATTTCTATCTTTTATTTTCTGCAGGCCTGCCTGATCCTTGGCATTAGCGGCCTCTGATTTTCCCACATACTCTGCTTTCTGCTCTTCGCTCAGTGATTCCGCCCAGGCTTTTTTGCCTTCCTTGGTCTTGATTTTACTGGCTTGCTCCACAGAGAAATTGATCTTTTGCCCCTGCATCATCTTCTCAGCCATCGCCATCTTTTCCTCCTTGCTCATTTTTCCACTCTTCATCTTTTCTACATCTGCAGATGATAACCCATACTCCTGTGCTTTCTGTTTCTTAATGGCCTCTTCCGTAGCTTTCATATCTTTTTTTTGTGCGACCGTCAGAGAATCTTTCAATTTTCTAAGCTTGGTTTCTATATCCTGAATCTGTGCCTCGAATTTATTCACTGTTGCCGAGTCTTCCGGTCTGATCGCACAAGGAGAGAAAGGTATGTCAGGAATTTGCCGCAGATAACTTTCCGCCTGTATAAAAATATTTTGTGCTTTTGCCGGTAAGAAGAATAGGAGGCAAAACAGCGACAGGAAAAAAGGTAATTTCTTCATGATAATTTTTATTTGGGTTTGTTGACATCCAGTAGTTTGGCCATTTCGGTCACATTCAGTTGTCTGGTAAATCTGAAATGATATCCGTAATCTGTATTGCCGAGAGTAGGTGTAAATTCCTGCATCACGGCATCTGGCAGCGTATGGATAGTGATGAGCTGTAACGCATTTCTGGGCAGTGTCTTGTCAAAATAATCCAGATTCAGTTTCATCCATTTTTTGTCTGATGGACGTGTAGTGGCTAAAATCATGGAAAAATTGGTTTGTGCGCCTACATAAGCCGTCATATCCAGTTCTTCAGGGGTGAATGCTGCGTAATCTCTTTTTGCAAAATCTAGGGCGTATGTATTTCCGTCTTTTACTGCCTGCTCTTCCCAAAATTTAATCTCCAGTTCAAAATATTCACGGATGGTCAGTGGGATCCAATAAGGACTGTCCGGATTGGAGATAATCACTGTTCCATTCTCATACGCGACAACTCCGGGAGCATAGGTTTTATACACTACCGGCGACTGAAAAACCCGGATAAATTCGTTTCCTTTTTTATAGGTATTAAAGCCGCCTGTGGTGGAATTTAAATCATTCAGTAAAACATCCAAGTGAGAAACTTCAATACAGTTCTCATACAATTTTCCGGTTGTTTTATTTTTGTAAATCGGGCAAAACTGCAAAATGATTTCTCCCTGTGGAGACAATTGTTTCCATAACACAGGATGCTTGCGATATTCATACATATCCGTCCAGATGCTTCCCTTTACGGTTGGCTTGAACCCAATCGGCTCTTTGGTGAGCGGGTTTTGATGCAGAAATTCCACTACATCTCCTATCTTTTTCCTGAAGGCGGTTAACTCTGCCGGAGTGAGTTCGTAATTTGCTTCTGCGCGGTAGCCACCTTTGCCGCTTTCTGTATAGTATTGATACTCCCATTTCCCGGGTAAATCGGTAGCGGGAACACTGTTTTGTGCTATAGACAAACTGAATGTACCGAATGCGAACATCAGCAAACTCCAACTTCTCCAACAGAAATCAGAACAGGCGGATTCAGGATGGATGAGCCTTGTAAACATAGTTTCTTTATGAGTTATAGTTTAATAAATTCCACCCTGCGGTTCAGCGCTTTGTTGGTAGCGTTATCGTTAGGTGCAATTGGTTGTTTTTCGCCTTTGCCATCCGTTTCAATGCGGGCGGCATCAATACCATAACTGTTCACCAGCACATTTTTCACGGCAGCACCGCGGCGTTTGGATAAATCCAGGTTGGAAGCGTCATCTCCATCGCTGTCGGTGTGTCCTACGATTTTGATACGCACCGTTGGATTTTCTTTCAATACATCGGCAATCTGTTTCAGCGTTCCTGCAGATTCAGGTTTCACTACATCTTTATTTACGTCGAAATAAATGCCATAGCTGACCAGTTTTCCTTCTGTAATTAGTTTGCTGCGCATGTCAGGCAATCCGGTAGCAATTCGAACATTCGAAATCATAGGTACTCCCTTGTCGAAACGAATCATGTTGTATTTATAATTTTTAGACATAGCCTTAGCCACATCAAAAACTTTGGTCTGGTCGACATACAAGCGGAAACGTTCCTTTTGCACCCAAATAGAAATTCTGTATTTTTTATCAACTTGTAATTTAGGTTCGTTTACAATGTTTTTGATGTCAGGACTACCATCCCGGTAATAAGCACTGAAGTAGTTGTTATATTCAAAACTGATTTTTACCCCTGCATCTCCCGGCCTGGCTAATCCATAAAGCAGGTCTTTGGGTTTGGAAGTGCTTAAAAGGAAAAAGTTGAAATTTTTGGAGTTTCCGGCATCTTTCTGGGGAATGACATCAAATTCAATCGTGTAATTTTCTGGAAGATTCAATACATCCGTTAAGGTGTTGATTCCATTGCTGCCGGTTATCTTAAACCAACGCCCTTCTGCTATGCTCGTTGTGACCACTTCTCCCGAGCCGGTGCTGTTCCATAACAAAGGAAAGTCTCCGATATTTTCAGAGGTGAAATCGTCAAAGAAAATTACTTTCTCTCCAGCAATAAAATCATATTTGGAGGTAAATGAGGTATCTTTCTGTGCTCTTAAGATGAAAGGCAAAAGCAATGCCATTGCCAAAAGGTTGATTCGCAGGTTCATTTTTTTGTTTTTTATAAAGTTAATACAGATTTAGCCAAATAAGCATGATGGAAATGGCAGGAAAGCATGACTTTAATCATGGATTTTCCGGGATGTTTTAGTTACCTTTTTGATTAATTATTCCGAAGATATTGGCTTTTGTGAAAGAAAGCTCCATTCTTTCCTTAATTTCCTCCCTTTTTAATAGATTCATATAATTCGTGGCATTTCTTATCTTTAGCCAAAATTTTGTGTAATGGCCAACGGCAACGACTCGCCTTTAAAGAAAACATGGATTCGCTTATTGAAAAATAAGCCCGCAATCATCAGCCTGGCGGTGATTGTCATAGCGATGGTACTGGCCATCATAGGCCCGAGCATTGCTCCGGATAAAACACCTGATGCCGATGATCAGGTATTGGAACTCGCCAATGTGAACCCGGGCTTTCAGGTGAAGATGTTGCTTGAACAGAAAAACCGGGAAGAAAAGGATCCTTCCTTTTTCAGCCGCCTGTTATTCGGCAGGGAGAATCCGAACCAGATGATTCCGATTGTGTCTTATTCCTTCGACGACAGTGCCAATATTGTATTGCAGACCTATGAAGGCGAGGGACGTACGGAAATGAAGAAAGTATTGCCAATCGTGGATGTAACCAATGCCCTGTCTATTGCAAAGCCTGAAATAGCAATCAACGGCGATAAAGCCATCTTCACTACGTTTGATGAAAAGCAAAAGACCGCGTCCATCGCGGAACTGAAAAAAGATATTGAGCAAAACAGGATTATTACCAAAACCTACCATCTGGGCACGGACGGCTATGGGCGGGATATCCTGAGCCGCCTGCTGTTCGGTGTTCGGGTGTCTTTATCTGTAGGGTTGGTTGCAGTACTGATATCCCTGACCATTGGAATCTTCATGGGCAGTGTAGCAGGATTTTTTCGCGGCTGGGTGGATAATATCATCATGTGGTTCATCAATGTCATCTGGGCGATCCCGACTATCCTGCTGGCGATGGCCATTCGGTTTGCCATCGGCGATAAGATTCCCTCCTTCCTTGCTATCTTTATCGCAGTGGGGTTGTCCATGTGGGTGGAGGTGGCCCGTATCGTCCGTGGTCAGGTGCTCTCCGTCCGCGAGATGGAATACGTGCAGGCAGCACGGGGCTTGGGCTATAATAATGTTCGTATCATCATCAAGCATATTTTACCAAACATCATCGGCCCCATCATGGTGATTGCCGCTTCGGATTTCGCTTCTGCTATATTAATAGAAGCTGGTTTGAGTTTTGTGGGTATAGGGGTAAAACCTCCAACACCCAGCTGGGGCACTATGCTGAACGATCATCGGGCTTACTTATTAACACCGGGTAAGGCTTTTCTCGCATTGGCACCTGGAATTTGTATTATGATAATGGTATTGGCATTCAATCTGTTAGGAAATGGACTCAGAGATGCATTCGATGTCAAAGGCAAAACTGTTTAGTGTATTTGTCAGATAATCAGTAATTTAGAAATTGTTCACAATAATTCTTACAAATCAGGTTGATTTTTTGACGAAGGTTAACAAATCGTTGAACTTGAAATGTATCTTGTGTGTTTTATTGGTGTAATTAAGTTATATCCTTATTTTTGGGTACTGATTCACAGAGGTGTCAGTCGCTGGAATTGCTAACGAAAAATTGAAAAGATGAGAAGAACATATATTCATAAGGAAGGATGGAAAATTGTACTTACTGTTTTTTTTGTCGTACTCTTCATTAACCTTCTTACGAATTATGTCATACATGCCGGTAATACGGTGAGTTGGGTTGTATTTATCATTACCTTCTCCATTTTTTGTTTTGTTACTTATTTTTTCCGCAACCCGCGGAGACATATAATTACGGATGATGATAAAATCATTTGTCCGGCCGACGGAAAGGTGGTGGTGATAGAAGAGGTGTACGAACCGGAATATTTTGAAGATAAGCGTTTGCAGGTATCCGTCTTCATGTCGCCGAGCAATGTGCATGTGAATCGTGCCCCGATAGCAGGTGAAGTGAAATACTCCAAATACCACGATGGAAAATATCTGGTGGCATGGCATCCAAAGTCATCTACCGAGAATGAACGTACTTCATTGGTTATAGATAACGGTACCATAGATGTACTGGTCAGACAGATAGCCGGAAAGGTGGCTCGTCGTATCGTTTATTACCTGGAAGAAGGCGATACCATAGAACAAGGAGCGGATTTTGGTTTCATTAAATTTGGTTCCCGCGTAGATTTATTTTTGCCGCTGGATACCAAAATCAATGTTCACCTTGGCCAAAAGGTGAAAGGCGGTATTACCGTTATCGGAGAATTGGGAAAATAATTCTTCTTCTTTATTTCAATTTATACAGTGTATATCCATGGAAACTTCCAATGCTGTCTTGCAGCCGGAAAGTAAGTGATTTGTTCTTTTTCCAATAATCATTCCCCAATAATAAGAAGTCAGATTGCTGTCCGTTAAGGATGGCTGGATAGTCATTGAATTCCGTAAATCCCTTGCGCTTCAGCAGACAAAGTGTTTTGTTGGGCGAATCATCCGGTATCGAAAGGATTGTTTTATTTTCTGTAACGGCATGCGCTGTTAAAAAATCCTGCATAGCGGGCGATGCAAGGTCGGTGTTATAGAGGCTGTCCCTTAATTTTTCCGCAACAAAGTGACGGCAAAACAATATGTTGGGAATTAACAGGATGAATAACAGTACATGAGAAAATATATTCTCCGCATGAAAACGGTTGTATGTTTTAAGCAGGCCGATAAGTGTAAACAGTACCAAAACAAAAAACAGGGTGTAATAATATTCATGTCCTATCATCTTTTGATAAAAAAGCAGGATATATAAAAGCGTCAGCAAAAAAGAGGAAAGGATAAGACGTTGCAAATCCACCTCCAGTTTCTTACGGTGCTTAAACAACAGATACACGGAAGATAGCAGGAGCAGGGACGTGGGGCGCCAGAAGTAGTTCTTACTGAGAGATACCACCATTCTCCAAATACCCAGTCCCATATCATGAAGGCTTACATTCCAGACAGGGGCAATACTTAAACAATAATAGCTGTCGTGGTAAATCTGGTTATAGGATTTGGCATAATAGTACCAAAAGACCACCGGTATAAGAGATAAAATGCTTAGCAGTAACTTTTCTTTGTATTGTGGTAATACGGGATTGAAGAGCAGTAAAAAAAGCATGCAGAAATTTATTGCCTGGCTTGCTTTAAGCAAAGCCCCCAGGGTGAAAAAGCAAAAAGCAAGGAAAATCCACCCCAATTTTCTTTTTCGGTAAACGCCTAAGAATATTGCCCACCCGATAAAGGATGCACTCAATGACGGAACATCAGATAAAAAATTATTTCCGTAAAATACCAGCAGCGGAGAGGTAAATAGCAGCAACGAGCAAAAAACGGATAACAGCTGCCTACGCAGAAAATGGAATGCGATAAAATATGTGGACAGTATCCCTCCCAAAAATAAGAACGTGTGGAGGATACGCAAAGCCATTGCGGTATTGCAAAAGCAGGAGGATATATAATAAAATATAGGAAACTCTCCCGCTACTCTTCCGGCGTCCGATTGCAGGTTGTATGTTTGTGGCTGAAAAAGGGGCAAATGGAATTGCCGGTAATTTTGTGCCATGGCGAGGCAATCCGCCTGCCGCCAGATATGGGAGCCCTGCGGAAGTAACTGCCAGATTTGCGGATATCCGTAAAAAATCGCAAGGCATAAAATGCTTATCAGCAAAAGAAGGAAACCGGGCAGACGTGACTTCACAGGGTGAAAATACAACTTTAAGCAGAATAGTATAACCTATTATGTCACTCCTTAAGTATCTCCACTTGCTTTTCTTTATTGGCAATGATTTGAGGAACACCTTTGAATTCTCCCACTTTTCCCCTGACACAGATTGTTTTTCCTTGCAGGAACTCTTCCGGTTTATAGGAAAAGTTTGAGCGGTCATTTCCAAAAATCATTAATGTAAAAACCTGCTCCGGATATTTCTTATCCAGGTTGATATAGGTCGGATTGGTTTTTCCGTTTTCACTGTATTTGGTGCTGATTACCTTACCGCATACGCAGGCTTCCCTGCCGATATAATCTTTCGCCTGCAAGGTATTGATTTTGCCTTTTCCATAATCTTTCGGTGTAAACTGTGAGGCTTTCAGTTGTTTGAAATAATTCTTATCGAATATGAGTAAATCGTGCTGGGCTTCCAGACTGTTTTCAATACTGTCCGTCAGATTTGGGAAAAAGTCAATATTGGTCAATTTTTCTATGCTGTCAATACTCACGACATGCTTTTCGAGTTCAAACGGCACATCTTTATTCGGATAGATAAATGCAATGGCTTTATATACCGGAGGATAATAGTCCAGCACAATCTTAAAGAGATAGTCCGGTATTGATACTTTTCTTGAACCTTGTGGAATCTTAGGCAGGCTGTCATTTAAAACCGGCCCGGTCACGACAATCAGTTCATCGTTGTCAATCGCCCATTCCCGTACCTGCATTTCCAGCTTATTCCAGGCACCTTGATTTAGCAGATGGTTTTGAGGAACGATATTGGAATAATAATACGATTCACTTAGTGCTTTTTTACTCCATTTGAAATCGGCAGAGGCAGCCATGTGCCCGCGGTCGTAGCCGCTCATCCAGTAGTCGGAAGAATCGGACATGTCATGTTTAATAAGCGGATCCGGCCTGAAGTCATTGGTGCGGGTTTGATTGCCGTACAGAATATCTTTGGGGATGACATGCACCACATAATTAGGCTGGCGGTGAACAGGATTATAACTCGATACAAAACCGGTGTGTTTTACCAATAACTCCTCTTTCAGTGGCATTGCCAAACCAACAGAATCTATTAATCGTTGTATATAAGCCAGTCTGGAAGTTTCCAGGTTTTTGAAAATCTCTTTTTGTGCCTGATAGGATAAGGTGTCCTGGCTGTACGCTTCCTGCAGGAAAAAGCCGCCGGCAATTATCATTAGTAATACAGTCAATATTTTCATTCTATAAATATATGAATACCGGGTAAATTTTAATATACAGAAAATAGATAAACAAAAAACGGGCCAATGAAATTGACCCGTTTTAGATTCAGACCTTCCGGATTTTAAAACCTGAAGGATGTCAAAAGTTTAATCGTTATAAATCGCTTCGATTTCTTTATTATACGTTTCATTGATGACTTTCCGTTTCAGCTTCATCGTTGGTGTCAGTTCGCCCGTTTCCGGTGTCCATTCCGCCTTCAGCAGTTTGAATTTTTTGATTTGTTCAATATGGCTGAAATTCGGGTTTAGTTCATCGACGATGCTTTGATATTTTGCCGTCACTTTCGGATGAGCAATCAATTCTTCTCTTGATGAAAAGGTAATGCCGTTTTCAGCGGCAAACTGCTCCAATACGGCAAATGCGGGAACAATGAGTGCTGAAACAAACTTTTTGCTTTCACCCACTACCATAATCTGTTCGATAAAGAAGTTTTCGCGGAATTTGCTTTCAATCGGAGCCGGTGCCACATATTTACCGCCTGAAGTCTTCAAGAGTTCTTTCTTGCGGTCGGTAATTTTTAAGAATTTATTCCCTGCATTATTGGTAACAAAAGTACCTACATCTCCCGTGGAGAACCATCCGTCTTCTGTCAACACTTCTCTGGTCTTTTCCGGTTCTTTGTAATAACCCATCATGATGTTCGGGCCTTTTGCTATAATTTCTCCGTCTTCTGCTATTTTGATTTCCACATCTTTAATGGGCATACCTACCGTTCCCAGCATGGCGCCCCCTTCCACAAAACGGTTAAACGTCAATACCGGTGAGGTTTCCGTTAAGCCATAGCCCTCACGAATCGGAATGCCGGCGGCTGAAAATACCCTTGCCATTTTAAGCGGACAGGCTGCGGAGCCTGTAACAATACCGAGGATGCGTCCACCAAGACCTTCTCTCCATTTGGAGAAAATAAGTTTGTCCGCAATTTTAAAGGTGAAGGAAGGTTTTTGATCATAATCGTATTTGTCTGCCATTTCCAATGCCCAGAAGAATAATTTCTTCTTGATGCCGGTTAATGCCAGCCCTTTGTTGACGATACCTTCATACACTTTTTCCAGTAAACGTGGTACGGTTGTGAAGAAATGCGGGCGTACCGTTCCCAATTTATCTTTCAGGGTGTCAATATCGGAGTAATACACATTGGCTCCTGCGTGCAGGTAGGTGTAAATGACCATTCTTTCAAAAATGTGACACAATGGTAAAAAGCTCAAACAGGTATGCCCGGTTTGCAGCGGCAATTCAGCCCTTACCGTCAGTACATTCGAAACAATATTATTGTGCGACAACATCACGCCTTTAGGAGTTCCGGTTGTACCGGAAGTATAGATCAGGGTGGCTAAATCGTTAGGGTCAACCGTATCACTGATGGCTTTAATTTGAGCAAGGTCACCGCCTTCTCCCAGTTTCATGATTTCCTCATAATTGTCGGCGCCTTCCACCTGGTCAAAGGTGTAGATGCCCTGCAGGCTGGCTACTTTTTCTTTCAGGTTTTTAACTTTACTGAAGAGTTTTGCGTCTGATACTATGCAGATTTTCGCTTCGGCATGATTCAGGATATATTCATAATCTGCTTCGCTGATGGTTGGGTATAGAGGAACATTGATAGCGCCAATCTGGCCGATTCCCTGATCGCAGATATTCCATTCCGTCCTGTTAGCGGTAGTCACTACCGCTACTTTATCTCCTTTCTGAATGCCTAATTTCAGCAGGCCTAAACTCATGTTGTTGGAGAGTGTCAATAATTCGTCGGTACTTACTTTCCACCAGATACCGTCTTTTATACTTGCCAGTGCTACCTGTTGAGGGTAATTTGCTTTTTGATAATGTAAAACGTCAAATAATCTTTTAACTTCCATATGCATCAGATTTTGTGATAAAAAGAATCAATCAACTCTTTGTATTTTTCTTTCAGCGCTTTCCGGCGCAATTTCATGGTGGCGGTCAACAAGCCGTTTTCCACTGTCCATTCATCGGACAGCAGCTCAAATTGCTTAATCTGTTCCACCTTCCCAAAGGTACTATTAAAATCGGTAATTATATCTTTGTAGAACTGTTTTACAGCCTGATGTTGAATTAATTCCTCATTAGATAAAAAGCTAATATCCTGTTTGCCGGCCCATTCTTTCAGGTTCTCAAAATTGGGTACAATCAACGCGGCGACGAACTTTTCTCCGTCTCCGACCAATGCAACCTGCTCAATGAAAAAGGATTCTTTGAGCTTGTTTTCTATCGGTGATGGTGCAACGTATTTGCCCCCGGAGGTTTTGAACAATTCTTTTTTCCGGTCAGTGATTTTCAGGAAGCCGTCCGCTGTAAATTCGCCAATATCGCCTGTCAGCAGCCATCCCTCTTTATCAAACACGTTTTTCGTTTCTTCAGGGTCTTTGTAGTAACCCATCATCACACTGGGTGCTTTAATCAGTAACTCTCCATCCTCTGCAATTTTTACCTGAACACTTGGTAACAGTTTTCCAACGCAGCCGGCGCGGTATTCTTTTTCATTGGAAGGAACAACACTCACAACAGGAGAACATTCTGTCAGTCCATATCCTTCCAGCACGGGAATTCCCGCATTGGTGAAGATGGTAGCGAGTTTCGGCTGCAACGGCGCAGATCCGCAAATGATGGATTTGATTCTGCCACCGAGCGCTTCGCGCCATTTGCTGAACACGAAATTATTGGCAACCATTAAATTGGAAGCTTCTGTAAATGTTTTCGACTTTCCCAAGGGGATTTGCTGAGCCTGATTAACACTCCAGAAGAATAATTGTTTCTTGAAACCGGTGAGCGTTTTCCCTTTCTTGATGATTTTTTCGTACACCCTTTCCAGCAGTCGGGGTACAGTGGCAAAATAATGCGGTTTTATATCCTGTAAGTGTTCGGAAATGGTTTCCAAACCGTCAGCATAATACACAGAGGCACATGCTCCGAAATAGGCATAGTTGAGGGTGCGTTCAAATACATGGCACAGCGGCAGAAAACTCAGGATAATATCTCCCTCTTTTACTGGCACGACCTGCAGGCAGTCTTTTACGTTTGTAACAATATTATGATGCGAAAGCATAACGCCTTTGGGTATACCGGTAGTACCTGAAGTATAGATAATGGTCGCTAAATCATTCGGTTGGATGGATGCTTTAATTCCTGAAAGTTGTTGCATCAGCACATCGTCATCCACCATTAATTCTTTCCAGTTTCTTATGTTTTCGATGGCATCAAAGCTGAACACACCTTTAAGGCTGGGTACATTCGGCAGGATTTGTGAAATTTTCCGGTACATCAGTTTTTCGGAAACGAAAACATATTTTACTTCCGCATGGTTGAAAATATATTCGTATTCTTTGCTGCTGATAGTAGGATAAATCGGAATATCCACGACACCAATCTGTAGACATGCCAGGTCAATGAAATGCCATTCCGGGCGGTTGGAAACAGAGATTATGGCAATTTTGTCTCCTTTCTCTAAACCCAGTCGTATTAAGCCCTGACTGACCTTTCGGGCGGTATCCATAAAATCGGAAGTGGAATAATTGGTCCAGTGCTTCTTATCTTCTCTGCGGGCTAAACAGACCTTTAAAGGGTGTGTTTGTTGCTGGTATTCAATAATATCAAAAATTCTGCTATACGACACGCTCATCAAAAATGTGAATTTCAAAATTAATAAATTAATTTAGTAGTTCTATCCATTATGACAAAATCATCCAATTTAGTACTCTACAAGGCATCTGCAGGCTCCGGGAAGACCTATACGCTGGCAAAAGAGTATTTGAAGATTGTGTTGTTACATCCGAACGATTACAATAAAATCCTGGCGGTTACCTTTACCCGGAAGGCTACTGCTGAGATGAAATCGAGGATTATTGAATACCTGACCTTACTGGAAAAAATGGATCCAAAGCTGAATGACCTCAGGAATGTCATTGTTAAAGAAATACTGGAAGAAAAGAGGGTGGATATTTCGCAGTATTTTGATACTAATGTCAGTAAGGCATTGCAATTGATTCTTCATGATTATTCCAATTTTAATATCTCCACTATCGACAGCTTCTTTCAGAGTATTATCCGTTCTTTCGCCAAAGAACTGGATTTGCCGATAGGGATGGAAGTGGAGCTGGATACCGAAAAGGTCATCGGCGTTGCCGTTCAGAATACCCTGAAAGATTACAGGCAAGATAAGGACGAGTTCTCCAAATGGCTGGAAGAATATCTGTATGACCTGATAGAAGAGGATAAAAGCTGGAAGATTGAACATTCTATTGCCAAACTCGCCGGACAAATCCTGGGTGAAGAATATCAGATGATGGTCATGAATAACGACCAGAGTTTTGATATACAAAGCTATAAAAGCGCGCTGACCGAGCTGAAACAGGTTATTACCCAATATAAGCGCAGACTGGAGTCGTTAACAAAGGAGGTGGAACAAAAGATAGCCCATGAGCATTTGGATTTGAATATTTTTTATCAGGGAAACAAAAGCATACAATCGTTCATAAATAAAACACATGCTTATGCGCCGGAAGCCAATTCATATATTCTCAAAATGCTGGATGGCGGAGAGGTGTATTCAAAGAGTAAAATAAAGGATGAGGCTGTTATTCATCAGTTAGAACATGCCTGGAATTCCTACCTGAAACCCTATATTCTGGATGTATTGCAGTGGAAAGACGATTATTCCGCCAAATACATATCGGCAGAGCTGGTACTTAAGAATATCTATTCCCTGGCATTGCTGGCATATATCAATTCGAAGATAAAAGAGTATAAAGCCGATCAGAATCTGATGCTGATTTCCGACACCAATCATATTATCAGCCTGATTGCACAGCATGAAGAAGTACCTTTTATTTTTGAAAAATCAGCCAACTTTCTGAAATATATTTTGATAGATGAGTTTCAGGATACGTCGTCATTGCAATGGAACGGGATGCTTCCGCTGCTCCTGGAGATTTTGCAGCAGGTGAACGGACTGGTGCTGATAGTAGGCGACCCGAAACAGAGCATCTATCGCTGGAGAGGCGGCAAAATGGAATTGATAGTGGACGGTATTGCACCGGATTTAACCTATCACTGGGATGAACGGAAAGATATCCCGCTTGTCGAGAACTATAGGAGTGCACCTGAAATCGTGCGGTTCAATAATGCATTTTTTACAAGCATCAGAAATACCATTCCGCTTGAGAATTCCTTATTTCAGGGAGTATTGGAAGATGTGGTACAGACGGAGAAAAAGAAGGAGTTGTCAGGTTATATTCAGTGCAAATGGCTGGATAAGGAAAGTGCGCCGGATGATGAAGACAGTCATCTGATAGAAGTGCGGAATATTATCGATGCTTTGAAAAGTACGAAACGGTATGGTGATATAGCAGTGCTGACACGCAACAATGCAGATGGGTTTGCCGTAGCTAATTTCCTGCAAAAAAATAATATACCCGTAGTGTCCGCTGAATCTTTGCTGCTGCAGCATCAGTTGGGTATCAAACTGTTGATTGCCGCTATGCAGTATATTGCCCATCCGGAAGAAGATTTTTATGCAGTGAAACTGAATTATTTGTTCGCCCTTTTTACGGGTAAAGAACATGCGGAACAATACCTGGAGATTCAGGCAGCAGCGACCTGTTTTTTTGAAACGGAAATCCCATTTTTAAACAGAAAAGATGTCGGGAAATTATCGACAGTCTCAGTCCTTGAAATATTGTTCCTGTTGATGAAAGAACTTCGCCTCGATGGGCAGGCAGACAGCTATTTATGGCGATTCCAGGATATCGTATTGCAGCACAGCCGCCAGCAATCCGTTTCATTAACGGATTTTCTGGAGTATTGGGAAGAACACCGGAGTAAATTATCCATACTACCTCCGGACGGAATAGATGCCGTGCAAATCTACACCATTCACAAATCCAAAGGGTTGCAGTTTCCGGTGGTTATCTTGCCCTACGCAGACTGGAGCATGAAGCCAAAAGCAAGTTCTTCCATTTGGGTAAAGGGTGAAGAACCGCCCTTTGGCCAACTAAAGGCATTTCCGGTGGAGATGAGTAAAAAAATGGAAAACAGTTTGTTTGCGACGTTCTATAAGAAAGAAGTGGAGGCTACTTATATGGATAATATCAACTTGTTGTATGTGGCGTGCACACGCCCGGAAGAGCAATTGTATATTTTAGCGGATGCACAGGACGATAAACAAAAGGATGAACTGCCTTCAAATATGAGCAAGCTGCTGAAAAAAATCCTGTCCGGCATGACGCTTGCGGGCAGTTCATTTACAGACAATGAATTTATAGCCGGAACACGTTCCATGCTTCCCCCGTCTTCAAAAATGCAAAAAAGTATAAAAGCAATTTCACCGGTTTCTATTCATAATTTTAAAGAAAAGCTGCCTTTATCTGCAAGCGAGGAGCACAATGAAGCCCAGGTAAAAGGCACCATTCTACACGCCATATTATCCAAAATTCACCAGCCGTCACAGTGGTACAAAGCTGTCGCATCCACTGTTTCTGATAAGGCGGAAATAGAGTTGTACAGTGCTGCCACCAAAAGAGTGATTGATTTTTTTGAGCGGCAAGAATGGTTTCATGTGTCCTGGCAGCACCTGAGCGAACAATCCGTTTGGTTCAGGCAGAATGAATTAAGACCGGATAAAATATTGGTAAAGGATGACCGGTGTGTTGTTATTGATTATAAAACCGGAGCAAAAGAAAAACAACACGCCATACAAGTGAAAGAATATATGGAAGCCTATTCCGCTATCCTGAAAAGGCCTGTTTCCGGATTTCTGTTGTATATTGATTCCTTAGAACTTCAAGCTGTTAACTGATATGAATTCCTCAGATACTTTTGAAATTGTCGAACTCGTAAATGGCAGCATGTCTGCCAGAATAGTTGTAAACATTGGCAATACGTTGTTCTCTTTGTGTAAGGGCAAGGAAGAAAAAATTTATTTCCCATTTTCCCTGAAGGAATATAAGTCGAACACCAGATTGGCGGGTAATCCTTTCATGCACCCCTGGGCCAACCGGCTGAAAGGGGACTATATTCATTCAAACAATCGGCAATATGTATTTCCGGAGGAGTCCAGGTCATTGTTGTACCGGGACGGAAACGGATTGCCGCTGCATGGTTTATTATTAAAGTCAGACGGTTGGAAAACCGTTGAAAAATCACTTGCCGTGCATATCGCTAAGTTCGATTTCCACGCACCGGAATTAACCGCCATTTTTCCGTATCTGCATACCATCCAAATCCGGCATGAATTGACGGAGAGTGGACTTTACATAGAGACCACACTTTATAATCACGATGAAAAACCGATGCCGGTCAGTTTTGGTTTTCATCCGTATTTTCTAATACGTCCATCGGGCAGAGCAGCGTATCAATTAACGATTCCGGCAGAAGATGTCATAGAGGTGAATGACGTGATGATACCAACCGGTAAATTTTCTCCGAAATCATCACGGTGGAATTTTTCGGAGCATAAGGTGCATTTGCAAGGTGCCGCATTCGACGATGGTTTTCAGCGCCTGAATCGCAATGAAAGGAACGAGGCTGTATTTGCGCTGAATGAACTGCAGGTAGTGGTGGACGAGGGCTATCCGTTTGCTCAAATTTATGCACCGGATAATCGGGAGAAGCCTTATGTTTGTATCGAGCCTATGACCGCAGCCACCAATGCGCTGAATGAAAATACCTGCCTGGTTTTACAGCCCGGCGATACATTCACAGCTGGGTTTAAGATGGTTGTATGAATCCGAAACATTTCATCCTGAAATATTCGTCGAATGCGGTTCGCAGGGTGATGTTGTTTTTGCGCAAAAATTCCACATCGGATATCGCGTTGAAAAACATACGATCGCTCATCACCAGAATAGAGGTATGAATATCCGTGAAGATGCCTGCTTTTTTACCGGCATTATAAAAATCGGTGAGGACTTCCGTCACATACTCTATAAACACCTGTACCTGCTTCCAGAGTTTCGGGTATCCATCCTGTAAATCAGCAAGAAAGATATTGGATATGTCAGTCATTGTTTCAGAAAATAATTCGAGGATGCGGTATAGCCTCGTTTCATAAGACAACTTTTCATCTTTGGAAATCCGTTCAAAGTCGCCGAGTTGGCTAATCACCCGTTTCAGCACAATTTCTATCATCTCATCTTTTGAGCTGAAATAATGATACAGTGTAGCTTTGCTTACATTCAGTTCAGCAGCAATACTGTCCATAGAATATTTTTTCAGCCCATGTTTTTTGAAGGTTTCTGTTAGTTTCGATATGTACAAATCCCGTTTCTTGGGATTGTCATTCCTTTCTTTTAAAACAGCGTTACGGCCCATTTTTCTTTACGAATGTTAATTAAACATCAATCAACGGCATAAAATTAAACTAAAATTGTTAAAATAGTTTCATTTTTTACAGATTTATTTCTAAATTTAGATTCAGTTGAATTTTTAAAATCTCAAATAATATGAATACCATTCAAATCAGCGGCAATGGAACGCTGCAAAAAAGTGAAATGACCCGCCTACATAAATGGTGGAGAAGGTACAAATATTTTACACCGATCATCATTATCCCGGCCATCATGTATATTTCCTTTTACTACCTGGGCTATTGGTCATTTTTTGCGTTTGTCTTCGTTTATGGTTTTATACCGGCCATGGAATTTATTTTCACCGGTACAGCTGAAAATTTCACGCCTGAAGAAGAAGCGGCAGAACGAAAAGACATTTATTACGATATCCTGATTTACAGCATGGTTCCGATGCAATATATAATTCTGGGATTGTATTTGTGGACCATCACATCCAGGCCATTGCAATGGTATGAATATGTTGGTATTACCAGCGCCATGGGGTTGGCTTGCGGGGCATTGGGGATTAATGTGGCACATGAACTGGGCCACCGGACAAAAAAATATGAGCAGTTCATGTCCAAAGCATTGTTACTGACTTCCCTGTATATGCATTTCTTTATTGAGCATAATCGGGGTCACCATAAGAATGTTTCGACCCCGTTGGATCCCGCCACATCCAGGTTGAATGAATCTATCTATGCTTTTTTTCCAAGAACCGTCTTTGGTTCCTGGATGTCCGCGTGGCATCTGGAAGCCCATCGCCTGAAGAAGATGAAACAACATTTCTGGAATCCGTTGCACAATGAAATGCTGCGTTTCCAGCTTATTCAGGTGTTGTTTGTGGCGGCTATTTATGCGGTGTTCGGATGGGTGGGAATGGTAGGTTTTATTGCCTCCGCTACCATGGGATTCTTATTGCTGGAGATTGTAAATTACATCGAACATTACGGACTGATGCGCAAACAATTGCCCAATGGTTCGTATGAAAAGGTAAAACCGCATCACTCCTGGAATTCCGGTCATGAATTGGGACGCATATTCTTATTTGAACTTACCCGTCACAGCGACCATCATTTCAACCCGAGCAGAAAATATCAGATTCTGCGACATTTTGAAAACGCACCTCAAATGCCTACCGGTTATCTCGCGATGATACCGTTGGCACTTATCCCGCCGTTATGGTTCAAATTGATGAACCCCTTGGTTGAAAAGCACAATGCCACGCTGAACGAGGAGTATGTGCAACAACTGGAAACACTGGTGGAAGAAGAGTAAGTTTTACTACATTAAAATTCACAAGCCACAGATTAACAAATATTTGTGGCTTTTTTGTTTAAAGAATGTTCAATTTTGATATTTATTTGTTTTTTATTGTTTAATTAAATTGAAATATTTTAGACTTCTCAATAAGCATGTATAAAATAAAGCCATGCTGTATGTCTAATAAATTAAATCACGTATCATGAAAAAATATCTCATTTTGTCTGTCTTGTTGTTCTGTACGGCTATTTCGAATCGACTAATGGCACAGTACATTCAAGCACAATATTGCATCGGTGGGAATGCAGATGATATTATTTGGGAAGTGCAGAAAACAAAAGATAAAGGGGCAATGGTACTTGTTATGACTGCTTCTGTTGACAGTGGGATGCCTAATCCGGATAAACGCAAGATCCGGTTGATAAAATTAAACAACAGCAATCAGATAGAATGGGATAAGGGATATGGGGATGCCTTCTTAAACTTAACATCTGTGCAATTAGTACAACATCAATATCATTATCTTATAACACTATCAACATCGGATAGAGATTTAGGTGCCTACAAGAGTCGTATTTTTTACATAGACAAGGACGGCAATCAAAAATTCAATATTGTCAGAGACGGATTAGCAAACCTATATGAACACAATGTACTATTTTTGAATAATGGATCCATATTGTTTTCAGTGGTAGAAGACACATCCGTTGTTATATATAATATTGACTCAACTGGGAGCACTGTTTGGTCTGATACATTGGTCTATAAGATGCTGTATAGAAATGTTACTGATGTGCAGGTTATTAATGTGTCTGGTGTTCAATTGATGGATAATTCAATATTTTTAGCAGTTAGTTTAACTTCAAGGAATCCAATTTTTTGGTCAAATGTTAAGAAAACGGAATTATTGCAATATAGTCTGGCTGGGAATATATTAAGAAGAAGAATGTCCGATACTTTAATTGAGTATAGTTTTTCAAATTTCCTGAAAGAGGATGCAGATCAACTTTATTTTTCAAACGCTAATGAAATCCACAGAATTAATAAATCCACATTAGAACAACGCTCTGATACACTCAAAGGGAATAATATTTCCATTGTCGATATCGCATCCCATCCGGGGATAGATGTAGATAGCACTAAACTTGTGGATAGATTTGTCAATTGGATACCTGAATTTGATAGTAGTACAGGAAAGACAAAATATTATATTGTCCGTTATGATGCAGATGATTTTCGGATAGCATATAAAACATTGTTTGATTCAACATCAAATACTATTCAAGAGGCCCTGAAGTACACCCTTAAAGATCACTCAACACTTATTTTGTATAAATCGGATGGCATTTACAGGTTACTTAAATTGGATAAGGAGGGTAACATATTGTTCAATAGAAATTACTCCGGGAAGATAAACCCGACAGACTACATTGAATGGTGGGCTAATACATTCCCCAATAATATTAATATACTTTACACCTATGTAAATGGTGTGAGGATAAGTGGAGACAAGATGTATTCTGCATTTATATTTGGCTCATTGGATTCTTTAGGTAGTAGAGTATTCAAACAATGGTTGTTTATACATGACTTAATAACAGGAGAAGAAGAATTTGCGTATTTGAATAACACCACCGATAGTGCTTTAATAAAATACATCGCTCCATATCCTGATGAAAATGGCAAAATATTGCTAGTGTCTGATTTGTATGGTGGAAATACTTGCAGGTTAGGAGGTTTTGATATACAATTAACCCAACTCCTGACTACGACAAATAGCATATATGGAGCGGCCTATATTGACTATAATAATAATAGTACCTATGACGGGAATGATGTTTTGTATCGGCTAGCTATGATAAATAGTGAGAAGAGCGGCAGTCGTTCTGTATCGAACTACATGTATGGAAATCTGTATACGCGTAATGATGTGGACACTGGTCGGTGGACTACTCAGATACAATTGACAGCACCATATTTTACAATTACGCCGGCTTCAAGGGTTACTGAGCATGCCGATTATGGATACAAGGATACAATTTTGTTTGCTTTGCGCCCAAATTATACAATACAAGATTTGTCGGTCAACTTAGTAAATACTTTTGTTACCCGGCTCGGCAAAAATAGCCAATATGAAATCACGTATGCCAATTATGGCACTCATCCTGTAAATGGAACAATTAAACTTAAAATGGACAGACGATTAAATTATCAGTTCTCAAATCCTGCACCAGTATTAGACGGGGATACATTAAGTTGGAATTTTAATAATCTGAACGCCAATGATTTTCGAAAGATCACAATTGTGGCCACTGCGGATATTCCCCCATTTCTGAATGTAAATGATACCTTGATATTGACTACATGGGTTTATGGCGTCACCTCCAGGATAGATACTACTCCATTGGATAATAAAAAGGTTTTGAAAGATGTCGTTATGGGCGCTTTCGACCCGAATGATAAATATAGTACGACCGAAACTAATATTACTCCGGCACAGGTAGAGAATGGTGACTATATTTCGTATGTAATCCGTTTCCAAAATATAGGCAATGACACAGCATTTAAAGTAGTCATTCTTGATACATTGGATGCAAATCTGGATTGGGGTAGCTTTGAAATGGTCAACGCTTCACATGCATTCTCAGTTCAATTGCTGAATGGGAATATCCTTAAGTTTTCTTCAAACAACCTACAGTTGCCTCCGTCGTCTGTTGATGAATACGGAAGCCACGGTTTTGTGGCATACAAATTAAAACCAAAGAAAACAATGAGTTCTGGTAAATCCGTCATCAATACAGCGCATATTTATTTTGACTTTAATACTCCTGTAATGACAAACAAGGTCATAACCAATGTGTTGTTGTTGTCTGATGCGGGCAAGAATTCTGTCAAAAAAAGCGGCTATAAATTGTATCCTAACCCCAACACAGGCCATTTCAATATTGAATTCTATGCACCGTATGCTTCCCCGTTAAAAATTGTATTGTATGATATAAATGGCCGAATGGTGTTCCAGCAAGAGATACAGCATCGATACAGTAGTAATATACCTTTTAGCTTGAATGGAATCGCATCTGGGTTATATAATCTGGTGCTGATAACAGAGCAGGAAACTGTCTCCTCAAAATTGGTGGTGGAATAATGAGAAGAAATGTTATTTTAGTCAATGTCTGTCTGTCAGGCACAAAATTTGTCTATCTTTGTTGACCAATTTTTAAAACATGCAAAAAGTATTTTTACTCGCAGCGATAGCGCTGTTTTTTTCACAGACAGCCAATGCTCAGATGCCGGCTGTAGGCACCAAAGCGATTGAACTCAAATATAAAGACCCCAACGGAAAAGAAATCGCCTTATCCTCTCTGAAAGGCTATGTGGTTCTTCTGGATTTTTGGGCTTCCTGGTGTGGTCCCTGCCGCCGGAATAATCCACAGGTAGTGGCTACCTATAATAAATACCTGGGTAAAAAATTCAAATCCCCTACCAAAGGATTCACGGTTTACAGTGTCTCTTTGGATCAAAATGCGGATTCCTGGAAACGCGCCATCAAAGACGATGGTTTGGTTTGGAAAAACCACGTATCTGATTTGCAGGGCTGGAATTCAGATGGAGCCTCTAAATATGGCATCCGTTCTATACCTCAAACCGTACTAATCGATGAAACAGGCTTCGTGATTGCCATCAACCCTAATCATGAACTGGTGGAACAAATCATGGATAAAAAGTTAAGCAAAGGGAAGTCTTCTTCCGGTAAAAAAGTCTCCAAATAAAATAAATGTCAAATTGTCTTAATACATCCTTTGGCAGGTAATTTGCCAAAGGATTTTTAAATTCCAGGTATGTCAGAAGAAAAGGATACTGTTGAACAACCCCAACAGGAGGAAACCGTTACGGAAACGGTACAAAATCAGTCAGAAAGTCAGGATCAAATTCAGGACAACGCCGCTTCAGCCCCGTCGAACGACGATTTGTCGGTATTGCGAAATGAATTGGAGGAGCAAAAAAGCAAATATTTAAGGTTGTTTGCCGAATTTGACAATTTCAAAAAAAGGAGCGCGAAAGAGCGGCTGGAATTGTTTAAAACAGCCGGACAGGACATTATACGGGAGTTATTGCCTGTTTTGGATGATTTTCAACGTGCCGATAAAGCCTTTCAACAAGATAACAATGCGGAGAATTACGCTAATGGTGTCCGGCTGATTCAGGAAAAAATGCAGAAAACGCTGCAGCAAAAAGGGCTTAAGGTGATTGAAAGCATCGGTAAGGATTTCAATGTGGAATTCCATGAGGCGATTGCTGAAGTGCCTGCTCCGGATGAAGCGATGAAAGGAAAGATAATAGATGAAGTGGAGTGCGGCTATACCTTGAATGATGCCATTATTCGCTATGCAAAAGTGGTGGTGGGAAAATAAGACAGAAAAATCGGTTAAGTTATAATGTAATTATCCGTATAGCTTTAATCCATAACTAATAACGTTCATCAAACAACATGACAAAACGAGATTATTACGAAGTATTGGGAGTGTCCAAAGGAGCCGGTGCAGACGAAATAAAAAAAGCGTACCGTAAGCTGGCGCTACAGTATCATCCGGACAGAAATCCCGGGGATAAAGAGGCGGAGGAAAAATTCAAGGAAGCCGCGGAAGCCTATGATGTTCTCAGCAATGAGGAAAAGAAGGCAAGGTATGATCGTTTTGGGCATCAGGGGGCTTCGGGAGGTTTTGGTGGCGGCGGTGGCTACGGCGGCAGCATGAATATGGATGACATCTTTTCACAGTTTGGCGATATTTTTGGCGGCGGAGAAGGTAATCCGTTTGAATCGTTTTTTGGCGGTGGCGGCGGACGCAGGAGAGAGCGTGGAAAAGGGCAGCGCGGCAGCAACCTGCGCATAAAAGTGAAAATGGATTTGGAAGAAATATCCAAAGGCGCGCAAAAGAAGATAAAAGTAAAAAAACACATCACCTGCGATGCCTGTAACGGCATCGGAGCAAAAGACAGCGGGTCCTATCAGACCTGTAATACTTGTAATGGCAGCGGTGTCACCCGAAAAGTCACGCAGACCTTTTTAGGTCAGATGGCCACCACCTCAACCTGCCCGACCTGCGAAGGAGAAGGAAAAATCATCACCAACAAATGCACCAAATGTCGTGGCGAAGGCCGTGTGTATGGCGAAGAGGTAGTAACGATTGATGTGCCTGCCGGGGTGAGTGAAGGTATTCAGTTGTCCATGAACGGAAAAGGAAATGCTGGAATCCGCGGGGGTTATCCCGGAGATTTGCTGATCAGCATAGAAGAAGTGCCACACCCGGAACTGAAAAGAGAAGATACGAATGTACTGTACACCCTGTACCTGAATTTTGCAGATGCAGCTTTGGGAACACAGACGGAAGTACCCACCATTGGTGGCAGCGCCAAGATAAAAATACCGAAAGGTACCCAAAGTGGTAAACTGTTCCGCTTGCAGGGAAAAGGAGTGCCGAGCATACAAGGCTATGGAAAAGGAGACCAGATTGTAGAAGTACAGGTGTTTACACCACAGGACCTGACGCTGGAAGAGACGACCTTGCTGGAAAAACTGAAGCAATCAAAAAACTTCAGCCCGCAGGCGCAAAAAGAAAAGAACAAAGGTTTTTTTGATAAGTTTTTCCATTAACCGTGTACGGTCAATTACCCAGTCTTGACATTTATTGTATCTTAGTGGTATAATTTACAGTACATGCAAAAACTATTTACACTTTTCATCGCATTCATTTTTGGATTGACCATTCATGCACAGACAACACAGGTGCAGTTTATCAATAATTCAGCGGATTCAATTATGCGTCTGGTGAAGGTATCCATGAACGGTGATTTGAAAAAAGACAGCCTGACTTACAGAAAAGCGACCCCATTCATTTCTACATCCGGTGATTCCACTTATACCATACTCTTTGAATCTGTACGGAATAGCTCCAAGGCTGTTTCTGTAACACAGAACTTAGAGGCGGGAAAAAAATATGTTTTTGTGCTGAATGGTCTGACCAATGACACCACATTCCAGAAAAACCCGGATAGCGTAAGTGTATTGCTGCATATTGTGGTGATAGACCAATCTGTTCTTCCTGTACCGGCAGCTAATCAAACTACCCTTGCTTTTGTGAACGGAAGCACTGACGCTCCGGCTTGTGATCTATACTCTAATGACGGGCTGAATACCTTGTTGGTTGATAATGATTCATTGAATCAGGCGCTGCCGGTAAGCCTGCAGGATACCATACTGAAGTTGAAATTGAATACGGCCGACGGCGGATTTACCATTTCTTATTTTTTATTCAGCCTCTCTAATCTTGGAGGTCAGATTACAACGGCGCTGACTTCCGGTTTTTTTGCTCCCGGCAGCAATCAGAACGGACCTAACTTTTCCATCTATATAGTGGATTCATCCGGCAATGTGATTGAAACGCCGAGCGTCTCTCTGGTAAAAAACAAGAATTTGCTACTGGAAAAACTTACCTTATTTCCGAATCCGGCTGTTGACTTTATAACACTGGATTATACACTTGCAGAATCTGCTCCCATTCGTCTCTCGATATTTAATGTCAATGGTGCAATGGTAGCTGATGAAACTGTAGGATTAATGACAAAAGGAATGCATCAGACAACCGTATCCATACCGGAGTTACCGGGTGGTGTGTATTTCCTGAGATTACAATCGGCGCTTTTTTCAAACACGGTTCGTTTTATCGTTCAGTAAAATAGATGTTTGGCTATATTTACCTGCGCGTCAACGGCGGTAAAGTAATGTATCAACTATAACATGTTTCTCCTCGACGTTCAACATATTTCCAAGTCGTTTCAGGACAATCTTGCATTGCAGGATGTTTCGTTGCAATTGCATTCCACCGGGATTTACGGACTCCTTGGGCCAAATGGTGCGGGAAAGACCACATTAATCCGGAACATCACCCGGATTTTTTTTCCGGATATGGGCACCATATTTTTCAATAACGAGCCACTCTCTGAAAAGCATCAGAATCTTATAGGATATATGCCTGAAGAACGCGGCATGTACAAAAAAATGCAAGTGGGTGAGCAGTTGCTCTATTTTGCTCGATTGCGTAATTTTTCCAAACAGGAGGCAGAGAAAAGAATTAATTACTGGCTGCAAAAGTTAGACATAGAAAGCTGGCGCTATAAAACGATTGAAGAGCTATCGAAAGGCATGCAGCAGAAAGTGCAGTTTGTAGCGACGGTTTTGCACGACCCCATCTTACTTATTCTGGATGAGCCATTTTCCGGACTCGATCCGATTAACGCGGAGATTATCAAGAATGAGATTTTTGAATTGCATCAGAAGGGAATGACTATTATTTTCTCCACCCACCGGATGGAAAACGTGGAGGAGATCTGTGAAGATATTTTCCTCATTCATCAAGGAAAGATTATCCTGGATGGAAATGTGCAGACGATTAAACAGCAATACAAAAAGAACCTGATAAAAATCGAATTAAGTAAAGATGCTATTGTGGATGATGTGGTCGCTGCGCAAATCAGGATGGTGGAGCAAACGCCACAGCATTTGATCATCAAACTGAAGGAAGATCAGACAACGAATGATATACTGAAACTGTTGCTGGAGCATAACGTCGGCATTGCAGGCATGACAGAGTTGCTGCCATCCATCAATGAAATTTTTATACAGTCGGTGAAAGAAATAAGTTAATGACAAATGTCCTTCCTGCGGAAACAGGAAATGACAAAAATAATTCGGAAGATTCCCTTTTACACCACTTTGCCAGCCATACGGCAGGCAACAGAAAAAAAAAGGAAATGTAACAAAACAACGCAATGAAAAAAATCTGGTTCATCATACAACGCGAATATATCACCAGGGTAAAGAAAAAGTCTTTTATCCTGCTGACTTTGTTATTGCCCGTGTTGATTGGGGTTACGATGGTGGCGATGGTCATGATTGCAACGAGTGCGCAGGAAAAACTGACCATAGCAGTAAAAGATGATAGCGGGTTGTTTGAAGATAAGTTCAGAGGGCTGGATATGGGGGAGAGCCTTCGGTTTAAGTACCTGACGAACAATCCGCAGCAGCTGGATACCTTGTTGAAGATTTACCAGGATGCAGGTTACGACGGGCTGTTGTATATTCCAGCTTTGGATATAGATAAGCCCTTAGGCATCACCTATTACTCGGATGTTGAGCTGGGAATGACAACAGAACATCATATTGAAGAGGCCATTACAGAAGAAATTCGTAAACGTGTATTGGAGCGGGAACATTACAATGTCGAACTTATCGACAAACTGGATGCAGATATTTCGATTGAAAAGATCATTAAAGATGAAAAAAAGACGGGAAGTGCAGCCATTGCGGGCGGTTTCGGGTATGTTTGCGGACTGCTTATTTATGTTTTTTTGATTGTATATGGCGCGATGGTGATGAAGAGTGTGACCGAAGAAAAAAGTAATCGTATCGTTGAAGTGCTGGTGACGACAGTGCGTCCTTTCCAGTTGATGATAGGAAAGATTATCGGTATCGGTGCCGTGGGATTGACTCAGTTTGTGCTGTGGGGATTGCTCACTTTCGTAGTGCAAATAATTATTGGTCTTTTTATGGGCGACCAGCTCATGGCGGTGCAACAGTTGCAGCAGGGCAGCCAGATGGGAGATATGGCCGAAAGCACCAAAATCATTGCAGATGTCACCGGCGCTTTTCAGGAGTTGAATATCCTTCGGATCGTAGTTAGTTTTGTGTTTTATTTTGTATTCGGTTATTTGTTTTACGCGTCGCAGTTTGCCGCTATTGGCGCCGCGATGACCGATGACAGTGATGCACAGTCGTTCACCTTTCCGATTACGATACCCATCATCATTTCTATGGTGTTGATGTCCGTCACCCTGCAGCAGCCTTTTTCCGTCGCTGCGTTTTGGGGCTCCATGCTTCCGTTTTCTTCTCCGATAATTATGATTACCAGAATACCATTTCATGTACCTTGGTGGGAGCAGCTGCTGTCGATGTTTATACTGATGCTTTCTTCGCTGGGAATGATTTACCTGGCCGCAAAAATATACCGGGTCGGTATTTTGATACAAGGGAAAAAAGTCACTTTTAAAGAAATCGGTAAATGGATTTTTTATTGAATGTGTTCTATCTAAAAAAGATGTAAAATCCCCCGCCTTTGTTGGTTTGCAACCAACAAACCAATTTCCGAACAATATTGCACATCAAATATCACCATGTATTAAAAAGCCCCCACTCGCGCAAGTATGCCGTAAAGCCAAGTGCGGATGCGTACTTGTGCGTTGTTTATCAACTTATACAGTATTTAATCTTGGTTCAATTTGTATGATATCTATCCGTCCTTTCTGTCCCGTATAATATTGTTTTGCGCTGCTATACAACCAATCTTCTGCTTCTTCCACAAATCCCGCTTCTACTGGGTTGTCATGCAAATAATCTAACTTCTGATGCATGATTTTTTCCGTACTCAATGCTATCGGATGATTGTCTTGCTGCCACAATTGAAAACCTCTATTATTACTGTTTTGTCTTCCTGCTTCTTCCATCATTTGTATCATCCATTCTTTTCTGCTTTTTTTCGGATGCCGTTGAATTGCTTTTCTTAATTCTTCTGAAGTATGGCGTTTAAGGTCACGCATGATATTTGACATCGGATTACCTCTGCTACCGATAATTAAATGAACATGGCTTGTCATTATACAATAAGCATACACATCTAAGTCTTTATTGTGCTGGCAATATTGTATGCTCTTCATTAATACCTCCTTATATTCATCGCGTATAAATAGATCTATCCAATTCACAACTGCAAAACTTATAAAATACAACTCCTCATTGTCTGTAAATTTATATCTTCTGCTCATTTAAAAATTCTATAATCCAAAGATATGAAATTATTTATTTTTTACTTCCGCACTAGTACGCCGCGCTAATTGCTTGACTGCATACTTGCGCGAGTTTGGGCGGGGGTGGTTAATCAATTATTCCAAACCGACTACTCAACAAATTCTAACGTGCAATATCTGTCTTGTTTTATTTTCTGAAGAAGTATTTTTTCTCCATCAAAAGCATTAATATATTTTCTAACTTCTTCAACTGTTAGATTACCATTTGAACATTCTGCACTTGCTCTATACAACCCTTTTACAATTACATTACCATTATTTTCATTATATACAACAACATTAAAAGAGTTAGGTCTATGCGATGAACTTACAACAATCCAAACACCCCCATCTTTTCCACCGTACCACTGTGCTTCGCTTGGAATATTACTTTTTCGTTCTGGTGGTTTAGTAGCTACATTACACATCGTAACAAACATCACAACAATAATTCCAAAAAAAAATGTAATTGCTTTCATATAAATTTGCTTATTTCTTATCAGGGTATCCCGTCCGCCGTTTGTCGTATTCACGCATCGCTAATTTTTTGACAGGATACTTGCACCAGTGTGGGCTCATTTAAAAATTCTATAATCCAAAGATATGAAATTATTTATTTTTACTTCCGCACAAGTACGCAACGCTAATTGCTTGACTGCATACTTGCGCGAGTTTGAGGGAATCGTTTATTATTTACAAAATTCATTTATTGCTCTTTCTGCATCTTCAAATCCAAATGCTTTAGCTGTCTTAAAATCAGCACACGCATCTTCATTTTGCCCTATAGTAATTCTTGAATTTCCTGTGTAGAAGTAAGCTACAGCTAAAGTCGGACTAATATTTATTGCCTTTGAGTAATCTTCAATTGCACCATAGATATTTTTTGATTCTTCTTTTATTTTGCCTCTATTACAATATGCTTCAACAAAATTTGGGTTAATTTCAATACACTTGCTGTATTCTAAGATAGCACCTATTGAATCATTCATATTACCTTTTGTTATTCCTCTATTATAATAAAGTTCAGCAACTTGAGGTTTAATTTTTACAGCATTGTCATAATATTCAATTGCAGATTGATAATCACCTAGTAAATCTTTACAGTATCCTATATTAGAATAAACTTCTGCATAATCAGGTTTTAGACGAATAACTTTTAAGTAATCAATTATTGCACCGGTATTATCATTAAGATAAGACTTAATCAGACCTCTATAAAAATAGGCATTTGTGTCAAATGAATTATATTTTATTGCATTTGTAAAATCTTCCAATGCTCCAATATAATCCTTATTTGAATATTTTAACAAACCATTGGTATAGTATTTTGGAATAGTCTTTCCATAAGTTGTATAAAAGAACACAAAAATGAAATAAAATAAAAATTCTAACCTGGTCATAGAAATTATAGTATGAATTAATTTGTATAATTAAAATAATATTTTACTAATTAATAGATGAATTCAAGTAATAAATGCAACTTTTTTTAAAACCGGTTTATCGTTCGTAAAAATAGCTTTTTCTAATTTCATTTGGGGGTACCCCTCCCCCCGACAGGTGTTATCACCTGTCGACTGCCATGCGTTTATTTTACATTGGCCGATTTATGTAAATTTAAAATAAATATCATTATAGTGAATTATTATTTTTTAATACGGTTCGTAGTTGGCAGGTGATAACACCTGCCAAGGGCGGGGTACAAGCAGGATTTTTGCATTAAGAGAGCCGTTGAGTTTACCAGCCCATTTCTTTCATTTTCAATTCCCAGTTCCATGCCGACAACATGGCATCTTCGAGGGAATATTGGCAATGCCAGTTTAGTTTTGTCTTCGCCAGTTCATTGTTGGCATATACTTCCACAACATCACCGGTGCGTCTGTTGCCAATACGGTAATTCAGTTTCTTGCCGCTTACTTTTTCAAAGGCATGGATAGCTTCCAGAACGCTTACACCGTTTCCGCTGCCCAGATTAAACAGCTCGCAGTGGTCGCTGTTTTTTTTCTCCAGCAGATATTGAAGAGCCAGGGTATGTGCGTGGGCAATATCGCACACATGGATATAGTCGCGGATATTGCTGCCGTCTCTTGTCGGGTAATCATTGCCGAAAACGGTCAGTTCGCCGGTTTTGCCGATGGCCGTTTGTGTAATAAATGGCACCAGGTTATTCGGTTGGTCTATCGGAATCTCGCCGATATAGGCGGAAGGATGTGCGCCAATCGGATTGAAATAACGCAGTAAAATATTTTGTGTGGTATTGACTTTTGAATAGTTTTTTATAATCGCCTCGCCGATTTGTTTGGTGTGTGCGTACGGGCTTTCCGCTTCTTTGACGGGAGAGTTTTCAGTAACCGGCAGGGTATCGGCATTTCCGTATACAGAGCACGAGGAGGAAAAAACAAAGTTTGGAATGTCAAATGCCTTGATGCCCATCATGACATTCAGCAGGGAATCGATATTATTGGCATAATACATCAGCGGCTTTTCTACTGATTCGGGTACACATTTCAACGCGGCGAAATGAATCACGCCGACAGCCTCTTTATTTTGTTCAAAGACCTGAAGGGTATCGGCCTTGCTGCGTAAATCTATCTGATAGAATATGGGTTTTTTACCCGTTATTTTTTCGATGCCGGTCAGTGCATATTCTTTGGAGCGGGATAAATTATCGATACAGACAACCTCAAATCCATTTTCCATTAAATCCACGATGGTGTGTGAACCAATATATCCTGTGCCGCCTGTAACTATGACTTTCATGCTGTTGATTTACCTGAATTTCCGGTGGGATTGTAGTCTCTTTTGCTGCACCAACCGGACATTCAGGTGGGTTTTTATTTTAAGATTTCCAATAAATATTCTCCATAACCGCTTTTCAGCAGGGGTTGTGCAATTGCACGCAGTTCCTGTTCGGAAATAAATCCCTTGCGGAATGCCACTTCTTCTATACAGCCAACTTTCAAACCTTGGCGTTGTTCTATAACCTGTACAAATTGCGATGCCTGCATCAATGAATCAAAAGTGCCAGTATCCAGCCAGGCGGTGCCCCTGTCTAAGATTCCCACTTTCAATTTGCCGCGACGCAGGTATTCTTTGTTGACATCCGTGATTTCGTATTCACCCCGCGGGCTGGGTTTCAGTTCCTCTGCAATCTTTACCACTTCATTGTCATAAAAATACAAGCCGGGTACTGCGTAGTTGGACTTCGGATGTTCCGGTTTTTCTTCTATGGAAACGGCGTTAAAGTCGTTGTCAAATTCCACTACACCGTAGCGTTCCGGATCGGATACGTGATAGGCATAAATCACACCGCCTTCCGGGGCGTTATTTTTCATCAGCAAATCTTCTAATCCGGAGCCGTAAAAAATATTATCTCCTAAAATCAGTGCTACCTTATCCGCGCCAATAAAATCTTTTCCTATCACAAATGCCTGAGCAAGGCCATTCGGCACTTCCTGGATGGCGTAATGAAAGTTGCAGCCGTATTTTTTACCATCACCCAACAGGCGCTGAAAATTCGGCATATCGTGCGGGGTAGAGATAATTAGAATTTCATGTATACCTGCCTGCATCAGCACTGATAACGGATAATAAATCATCGGTTTATCATATATCGGCATGATTTGTTTGCTGATGGCATACGTTATCGGATACAGCCTCGTTCCGGAACCTCCGGCTAGAATAATTCCCTTCATTGGTCGATTTTAAAAAGAAAAGTTGAAATGAATTGTATTTGTTAATAATTATTGCACAAAAATACACACTAAAGGACGATAAAATTAATATGTTTGTCGAATAATATTGGTAGTCTGAAAATTTTATGTTAATTTTGCGTTAACACATTAAATGTAATATAATATGGCTGAAAAAGTATTTAAAATCCTGGTAGTAGACGACGAGCCGGATATCCTTGAATTTCTGAGTTATAATCTGGAAAAGGAAGGGTTTTTAGTTGAAACGGCTGAAAATGGTAAACAGGCACTTGAAAAAGCGAAGAAAAACCAACCTGACATAGTATTGTTGGACGTGATGATGCCGGAGATGGATGGCATTGAAACATGCAGAACCATGCGTGAAATGCCGCAATTTGAGCATACCATCATAGCTTTCCTGACCGCAAGAACGGAAGATTATTCTCAAATAGCCGGTTTTGAAACCGGAGCGGATGATTATATCAGCAAACCTATCAAGCCGAGAGTGCTGGTGAGCCGATTACGTGCTTTGCTGAGAAGATACGAGGCTAAAGAATCCAAGTCTACCTTCCTGGAAGTGGGTGATATTCAGATTGACAGAGAGCGCTACCTGATTATCTTTAAAGGAAAGGAAATGGCCGTTCCGCGCAAAGAGTTTGAATTAATTTACTTACTGGCATCCAAGCCGGGTAAGGTATTCAAACGCGATGAAATCCTCAATGAAATTTGGGGAAGGGATATTATCGTCGGTGACAGAACGATAGATGTGCATATCCGCAAACTGAGAGAAAAATTAGGAGAAGATTTAATCAAAACAGTAAAAGGTATCGGATACAAATTTGAAGAACAATGAGAAGAACCCCTTCTCCGAATATAATATCGTTATATGGTAGTATGGCAGTAGCAATTTTTTCTACTGCCATCTTTTTGTTAATTGGTCTCGTATTTCATTTCTATCTGCCGCCGCTGCATTTCCTGATTTATTCCCTCATCGTTTTTATAATCACTTTTTTTCTTTTCAGGTTTATTCTGGTTCGCTTCATTTATAATAAGATTAAGATTATTTATAAAACCATTGGCAAGCCACTCAAATTTCAGAATGAAATAAAGGAAGGCAGCAGCAATATGATGAAGACGGTGGAACGTGATGTGGCGGAATGGGCCATCAACAAGAACAAGCAAATTCGCGAATTGCGTAAGATGGAACAATACAGAAAGGAATTCGTCGGTAATGTTTCCCATGAATTAAAAACACCTATTTTCAATGCGCAGGGTTATATCGAGACTGTTTTGGAAAGTGATTTGGACGATAAGGAATTTATCAAACAATATCTCGAAAAAGCCAACAGCAATATTGAACGGCTGGAAAATATTGTAAATGACCTGCTTGAAATATCCAAATTTGAAACAGGCAGGATACAACTGGAAAAGGAGGCGTTTGATATTGTAAAACTAATTAAAAAAGTGCTGTTTCAATACCAGCACCTTTCGCAGCAGCACCAGGTTACGATGGCCATTCATGGTGATGAGAATATGTACTTTGTCTTTGCTGATAAGAAGAGGGTCATGCAGGTATTGGAGAACCTGATTTCCAATTCTATTAAATACGGTAAAGAGGGAGGGCATACCGATATCTATTTTCACGACCTGGACGATCAGTTTTTGATAGATATTACTGATGACGGCCCGGGCATTGGCGCCGAGCATTTACCTCGCCTCTTTGAGCGTTTTTACCGTGCAGATAAGAGCCGCAACCGGAAAATTGGCGGTACGGGATTGGGTCTTTCCATCGTCAAAAATATTATTGAAGCACACGAACAAACCATCAATGTGAGAAGTGAATTGGGTAAGGGTACAACGTTCAGTTTCACGCTGCAGAAATATATTCCTGAATAACATCAGTATTCGCAATAGCGCATCACTTTTGTTTCAAATACCACCTTTCCCGCACTGTCTTTTACCGTCATTATATTAACTCCCGGTGTAAAATCTGTATTATTCAGATAAATGACATTTTGGGAAATTACATAGTCTGTCTTTTTCTGTGTGACAGATCTTCCCAATTCGTCTGTAATCATTAGCTGAAATGTTTCGTTAACAGGATAGCGTACCGATAATTTGGGTGGTAATGCACAGGATAGCGGATTCGGAGAGAAAGAAAAAAACGGACTTTCTATATTCAGGCTGTCCTGTCTGCACCAGTAAAATGTTTCGAAATTCGTGCATCTGTCCAGCGGAACAATAGAAATCGAGTCACTGGCGATATACGTAGAAAAAGAGGGTGTTGCATGTGCAATACCTTTGATAAATGCGACAGATTTATCAGCAATATATTTGGTCGCGACAGGATCGGCATTAACGGGAGAACTTTCGGAAAGATAACCATGATTATATCCGCAAAAAACATGCAGGCTGTACGGATTGTCATATTGTTCTAATATTCTGGTCAGGACGCCAGGCCCGTAGGAACGAGCGGCATTACTGCAATTACCGATCCATCCGTTGAAAAAATTTACCGCACCATCACAAGTGTTGTTGAATAACAACAGTGGAATCTTTCTGATGATTGGCAGGTCATTGCGATAAATACCACCCACCACACTTATAATCCCTGCCACATCGGCTGAGTTGGTATAGCTGTTTCCCTGGTAATCCAGTTTCCCTAATCTGGCAATCCTGTCCGGAGACAGGACATCGTCATTTATGTATAAATGATGATTGACCAGGAATCCGCCTGAACTGATGCCGAATAAAAAAATCTTGTTTGTGTCGATGCCGAGATTGCCCGCATTGGCTTTGCAATAGCGTATCAATGCTCTGTTATCCTGATAGGCACGAAGGGCGGCATCCTCAAATTTTTCTTCTGAAACGCTTTCACAAAACGGCCTGGTTTCATATTCAGGCCAACCTTGTCTGAAGTTGGGAACAACTGCCGTGATATTGGCTCTCGTGAAATAATCGGCAAAGGTTTTAACGATTCCCACTTCTTTATTTCCCGAGGCATAGCCGCCGCCGTGATAAATGATAACAAGGGGCAGTTTGGCAGAAAATAAATTGGGCTTGTAAACATCTGCATCTAATGCAACGTCATAATCATAGTAATCCTTGTTGTTGGCATAGGTGAATGTAGACTTAACAAAATCGTTGATACCCGACGGCTGTACCATCTTTTCATGAATAGATTGTGCATGAATGGGCAGGCTGATGAAAAGACTGCTCATCCACCACAAAAATATGGATGTTCGTCTACCCATATTTCTCGATAATTTTTTCACAGGCTTTATCCAGCATATCAAACACGGTTTGAAATCCGTTATCATCGAAGTATGGATCCGGTACACTCAGCATCTCTCCGGGATATACTTCATCCATAATCAACCTGACCTTGCTCTCTTCTTCCTTATCCAACGCCCATCTCATCACATCCCTGTAATTGGAAGTATCCATGGTAAATATCAAATCAAACTCTTCGTAATCCGCACTGTGTATGCTGCGCGCCCGCTGTCCGGAAATGTCGACACCATGTTTTGCCGCTACCTGGATAGAACGTTTGTCCGGAGCAGAGCCTAAATGCCACTTGCCGGTGCCTGCGCTGTCAATATACCAGTCGAGATTGCGTTGGGTGCATTTGTGTTTCAGAATACCTTCCGCCAGCGGAGAACGACAGATATTACCCAGGCAAACCATCAATACTTTCATCTTTTCTTATTTCTTTTCAAAAATGATTGTTTTATCTTACAACACCAAATGAGACCGCAGATTTTAATCTTTTTTTATGTATTGATGAACAGCGCACTGGCATGCGGCAATACTGCGTGGAAGACGACTGCTTCCGGAATCAGCTATATCGTTTACACCAAAGACTCTACAAAACCCAAACCTTTGTATGGCGACCACCTCTGGATGCAATTGAGAAAGATAGCCCCATCCAAAAAAGAAGTGTTCAATACCCGCATCTTCGATGCCGAAGAAGGGGTGGAAATGGATTTCAGGCAGTCGGCGAAAAAAGCGGATGTAACGGAAGTATTTGCATATATGGGAATTGGGGATTCTGCACAGGTGAAAATTCCGGCCAGTTTGATTGACAGCAACGGGAGTGCTAAGAAAAAGTACACGTTTTGGCTGAATCTACTCAATTTTAAACCGAAGGAAATATACCTGAAAGAAAAAGACGAACAAAATAAGAATCAATACGCCAAAGATTCCATCGCAATGGCGGAATACCGGATACAACATCATCTGGATGGTGCCATTAAAGATGAATACGGGAACTGGTACATAAAGCTGGAGGCAGGTTCGGGAAAACAAATTGAGGAAAACGACAGTGTGACCATACATTATATCGGCAAACTGCTGAATGGACAGGAATTTGATAATTCCTATTTCAGGAATCAGACGTTTACTTTTGTGGTGGGGAAAAAACAGGTGATTGAAGGGCTGGATAAGGGGATTCGTAATTTTCAGAAAGGCGATCATGTCACGTTGTTTATTCCGAGTGCGCTCGGTTATGGCGACAAGTCAGTAGGGAAAATCCCGGCCAATTCCGTATTGATATTTGAAATGGAGATTATGCAATAAATATTTTGCAAAAAAAGAGCCGCGATAAATTCGCGGCTCTGACAATATTTATGTTCCGACTATAAAATTATTTTTTCATTTTTCAACTCCAAAATCCGGTGCGGCGGTTACCACGGCAGGTGCTTTCTTTTTCTTACCGCTGATTTTATCTTTCAGCCTGTCAAATATATAATACACGACAGGAACTACTATTAATGTCAGTAACAGGGAACTTGTTAATCCCCCGATAATTACCCATGCCATCGATTTTTTAAATTCAGAACCCGGTCCGTTGGATAAGGCAATCGGCATCATACCAAAAATCATGGCTACCGTAGTCATGAGGATAGGTCGAAGACGTTCTTTACCCGCTTCTACCAACGAGTCTTTAAGCGCCAGGCCCTGGGCTTTCAGGTGGTTGGTAAAGTCGACAAGTAGAATACCGTTTTTCGCCACCAACCCCATCAGCATGATGAATCCGATGATGCCGAAAATACTTAAGCTTTCCATTGTCAGGGCTAATGCCAGAATGGCGCCGATTAACGCAACGGGGATGGAGAATAATACGACAAACGGATATAAAGTACTTTCGTACAACGCCACCATAATCAGATAAACAAGCAATATTCCCAGCAACATGGCATATCCCAGACTGCCGAAAGATTCAGACTGATTTTTTTCTTCTCCTAAATAATCGATTCCAATATTGGATGGCAGATTCGCTTTTTTGATTTTCTCTTTGATATCTGCTGTAACAGAACCCGTAGGCCTTCCCGTTGTGGATGCCAACACCTGAATGGAGTTGAGACGATTGTAACGCTCCAATACCGCCTGTCCCTGTATCTCCCGGATGGTGGCGATATCACCTAATCGTACGATGGCGCCTGTCGGTGTTTGTATGGTCGTGTTCTGAATGTCTTTCAATGTCTTTCGGTCACCTTTATCATACATGATGTTGATGGCATATTCCTGCCCTTTATCTTTGAATTTAGACTGATCATTACCTCTGAAGGCAAGTTGTATGGCTGTACCAACGGCAGGAACGTTCAGGCCCATCTTGGCAATCTTATCTCTGTTGATAATGATTTCAATTTCCGTTTTAACGGACTTGGTACTGTATTCTACATAATCCGCACTCGGAGTTGTTTTTACAATTTCGTGTACTTTTTTTGCCGCTGCCCATAATTCATCCATGTCAGCGCCGGTTACTGCAATCTGAATCTGCGGCTGGTTGTTGCCTGTTATATTGGTTGGTTTCATGGAAAAACGGATACCCGGAATACTATCCAGACGGGTACGTATCACCGCGCATAATTCGTTTGTGGAAATTTTTCTGTCTAATTTGTTGACCAGCGAAACCGTCATATCCGCCTGATTGGGTGTGGAGATACTGCCTCCCATTTGTGTACCCAGTGCACCTACATTCGTAAATACTTTCGTTACTTCGGGGTAAGACAGAATGATATCTTCTATTTGTTTTGTTACCTTATTGGTTTGTCCGAGTGTTGCCTGTGGTTCCAATTCAATGATAAGGTTGAACTCACCTCTGTCGCCGCTGCCCGCAAAAGAACTGCCGATGAAACCCAAGGCACCTAAACTGCCTGCGCCCACAAAAAGCAGCACAACGCCAATGATGACATACCTTTTGTGTCCAAGCACCCAGGATAAAATCTTGCCATAGGTTTCAATCAGTTTGTCAATGAAGTGTTCAAACCCGAGATTGATTTTACCCCAAAGGGAGTCTTTGTTCAATACGGTTAATTTACCCCAGCGGGAAACTAACAACGGCGTCAGTGTAAAGGATACGAACAAACTCATCAACGTGGAAAAGACGACGACCAATGCAAACTCCCGCAAGATATTGCCGATTAATCCGCCGGCCATGGATAACGGAACAAATACCACCACGTCCACTAATGTAATGGCTAAAGCGGTAAATCCGATTTCACTTCGGCCTTCTATGGATGCCGTTACTTTATCTTTTCCCATTTCCAGGTGACGGAAAATATTTTCCAATACCACGATACTGTCATCCACTAATATACCTACTACGAGGGAGAGCGCCAGCAATGTCATCAGATTGAGTGAAAATCCCATCAGGTACATGAGTATAAATGTCGGAATCATAGCCGAAGGCAATGCCACCAATACGAACAATGAATTACGCACACTGTGCAGGAAGAATAACATTACCAGTGCAACGATACATAATGCCATGAATAAATCATGTGTAACGGCAGTTGCTGCTTCCATGGTATAGGTAGATTGGTCAACCGCCACTTCATACCTGAATCCTTTGGATTTGTATTGACTGACAATGGTATCTAATTTTTCTTTCACCCGCGTACTTACCTCTACGGAGTTGGCATCCGATTGTTTAGATATTTCTATACCTAATCCCACCTTTCCGTTGATGCGGTTGATCGTAGTGGCAGAGGCGGTGGCATCCGTCACGGTCGCTACATCCTTCAGTAAAATCTTACTGCCGTTTCTGTTTTCCCGTACAATGATATTACGCAATTCGTCCACAGTGGCAAGCTTGGCATCCAGTCGAATCGTGTACCGGTTGTCTACACTTTCAATATTTCCTGCAGGATAAGATATGTTCCCGGCGGCAACCATCTGGCTTACCTGAGCAGTAGAGAGATTATAGGCCTGTAGTTTATCGTTGTCCAATTTTACTTCTATCTCCCGTTTGCTGCCGCCTATCAGTTTTACCTGTCCCACGCCCTGTATGTTTAATAACATAGGTTTGATAGTCTGGTCTACCAAATCATACAACTCTGTTTCTCCGATGTCAGCAAAGGTGGTTAAACGCAGCACCGGAATTTCACTGGAACTGAATTTGCTGATAATGGGATTGTCGACTCCGTCCGGTAAATCATTTTTAACGGTATTGATTTTCCTTTCAGCATCTTGTTGTGCGGTGGTCACATCCACTTTTTGTTTTAACTGCACGACGACCATGGAAACATTCTCCTGAGAGGAGGAAGATATGACGTCTACACCTTCTATGGTAGAAACGGCATCTTCAATTTTCTTAGTCACGTTATTCTGCACTTCTTCAGAAGAAGCGCCTTTGTATATAGTTTGAATGGAAATAATAGGTGCCTCAAATTTCGGCAGCAAATTATAACTGAGCATACTATAGCCGATAAATCCGAATATGATAAGCGTAACAAATACAACGCTGATCAGTAACGGACGTTTTATTGCTAATTCGGTAATAGACATTGACTTAATTTTTAGAATTTACAATAGAAATCTTACTCTTCTCACTCAGGTTGATTTGTCCGCTGGTGACCACCTTTTCTCCCGGTGTCAATCCACTCACGACAACGATATTCTGTCCGACTTCTTCACCCAAAACCAATTTCCGGATCGCTACCGTATTTCCATTCACGACATACACATACGGATTCTTGATACCTTCCACCAATGCGATCTTAGGAATCTGCAGGGCTTCAGAGGGTTTCTTGAAATTAAATTTAACGGATACATAAGTGCCGGCTTTGTAGCCGTTGTTCGGAATTTCTACTTCCACTCTGTAGTTGTGGTTTTCATCGCCTTTGGGGCTGATGAATTTTATAATGCCTTTTATTACCTTGTTTGGAAATACTTCGGAAGTTACCTGCACGGATTGTCCGACGGAAAGTTCGTAAATATTCTTTTCACTGACAAAAACGATGGCTTTTAAAACGGAAATATCCATGATATTCGCCAAGGGCGTACCGGGATTGGCGAACTCGCCTGCGTTGGCATTCTTTTGTACCACTATTCCGCTGATAGGAGCATAAATATTATTGTCTGCAATCTGCTGTTGCAGGTTTTCCTTCTGTATTTTTGCGGATTCCAGGTTGTAGTTCAATTCATTGATACTGGTCGCCGGTGCTGCATCCCCTGCAATTAAGTCTTTAGTTCGTTCTATATCGGATTCTAACTTCTTGATAGTTACATCGGTCGTTTTGATTCCAATTTCTCTGAGCCTGGAATCCAGTTTTCCCACCAGCTGTCCTTTTGTGACACGGGTGCCAATTTCCACATTGAATGATTCAATTCTGCCCGGCTGTACAACGGTGATGATTCCGCTCTTGTTAATATCCAATACCGCAGGCAGCGCATAGTCTGTCGCCACCGGAAGGTAATTGACATCAAATGCAGTGACGGCAATCGGAACATTGCTTCGGTCAACCGGTGTTTCGTTTTTTACAATTTCCTTTTTATTCTGTACCAGTTTATATACCATACCTCCGATAAGCAATACAGCAATAATTCCGACGATAATCTTGTTTTTCATTTTTTATTATTTTGTTTTATAGATTGTTTTAGTTTTTAGTATAACTGCTTAAGTTATTGTTTGCTCTGTCTGCATCCAGCTTGGCATTCAGGTATTTTACCAATGATGTCAGATAATTGGTTTCTGCTTCTTTATATGAGTACTCAGCTGAAAGTAAATCTGAGTAGGTGATAACTCCTTTCTGGTATTGCAGCGTTGTAACATCATATACATTTTTTGCCAGATCCAGCGTCTCTTTATTGACAGATAAATTTTCAATGGAGTTGGACAACTGCGTTCTGGAGTTCAGCATGCGCAGTTTCAACCCTTCTTCGGTTTGTGCCATATTTTCCTTCAGAGATGCAATGTTTAGTTTAGCTTGTTTCATGGCGCTAGAGGTACGAAGCCCGTCAAAAATCGGGATATCCAGTTTAAAGCCAATGGAAGCAAAATCAAACCAGTTGGTGAATGATTTGGCAAACGTATTTCCGAATGCCTGAGCGCCATATTTTGCATAAAAGGCAAATTGCGGATAGTAGGCAGCTTTGGTGCGCTTTGCCAAAATCTGCTGGAGGTAGATATTCCTGCGCATCAACTGTAATTCTATGCTGTTTTTAATATTGGCGGTGTCCGTATAGTTTGCTGCATCTATGATTTCTTTGGGATAAGCCGTGTCTATAAGAATCACCGAATCCAAAGGCATGGCCATGTTATATTTCAGGTTGTTCAGGGCGATTTCCTTATTGGTTAAAAGGATTTCTTTCTGCGCTAAGATATTGTTGTAATTAACTTGAACCTTATCTACATCAATCTTACGGATAACACCTTTATCATACTGAAGTTTGATGATTGGTAATGTCTTATTCATGCGTTCCTCACTCTGATGTAAGAGTTTCTCGTTTTCATTAATCAACAGAATCTGATAATAAGCAGCTATTACATCATACACTACATCTTCTTCCGTCTTTACTTTTTTCATTTTGGCAATATCGTAGCCGGGCTTAATCGCCTTTATGCCTTGTATGTAGGAATAATTAAACAGTATTTGATCCATTTCAATACCGACGGAACTTACATATTGATTGCCAAATTGTACTCTCTGCTCCGGAGTTCCCGGCCCAAAAGTATTGGCCGGTATGATGGTAGTCTGTATCTTCAGGTTGTCATCCCATTTTGCCTGTGCATATACCTGAGGCAGATAGGCGGATTGTCCTTCAGTCTTTCTGGCATGTGCGACACCAACATCATTGGCAGCAACTTTAATGTTCTTATGATTTTTCATCGCATAGTCGATGCATTGTTGTAATGTAAACACACTTTGCGAAAAGGAAAATGTAAAAAAAGTGAGTAAAAGAATCAGCAGAACAGGTCTTTTCATTTTTTTATAGTTTAATCTTTTTTATTAATCGTTGAAATTCCTCAATCCCTTTCGGTGTGGCAATGGCGTAAAAATTATACTTCAGGATTTCCATGTACATATCCGTTGGTTTGTAATTTTTACCGTCTAACTGCAAAGGCAGAAAAGACATGTGCAATTGCAGCATGGTTACCATGTCTACATTGATGTCTTTGCGGTACAAGCCTTGTTTAATGCCTTTTTTCAGATTGGAGGAAATATTACTTTTAGCAAAACAATCCCGGTGATTCTCAACCAGTGTCCAGCTTTCCGGATAGAATTTCACCAAATCGCGCATCATGGATGGATGAAACATCTGAAGTTCTGTATTGATGTGCGCGGCTATCAGCAGCAATTCTTCTATCGCATTTTCCGTACGTTCAGATATGGATAAAATCGCGTCTTCATCGCACTTTAAATCATACTCCACACAAAATTTTACCAGGTCGGCCTTGTTTTCTATTTTCTTGTACAATGTTTTTTTGGAAATACCGAGCTCCTTAGCTAAATCGTCCATAGTGGTATTTCGCACTCCGATGGTATAAAACAAATGCCTGGCCTTCTCATAGATTTTGGCTGAGATGGGATTCTCCTGTTTTATTGAATGAGTAGCATTCATCGGTGACAAAGGTAAATACTATAAACGCAGGAAACTGAAATAGGTTTTAAAGTTTCCAAGAATTTAATGTTAAGGAAATGTTCCGTATAATTTTGAATTCCGGTATTTGCATTTTAACTTTCAGCCATGCTAGCACTCGTACTAAAACAAGACACTTTTCAGGTAGAAGAAGTCGACCAGCCCGGCTTAAAAGACAGGCAGGCTTTGGTCAAGATTCATTTTGCAGCGCTGAATCACAGGGATGAATGGATACGACAGGGACAATACGCCAAAATACAGCTTCCTGCCATTCTGGGCTCGGATGGATGTGGCACAGTAGAACGGGTTTCGAACGACGCCGATAAGCAATGGTTAGGCAGGGAAGTGATTATCAACCCAAATATTCAATGGGGAACGGATAATCGTTTCCAATCCAAAGAATATCAGATACTGGGTATGCCGGCACAGGGTACACTGGCACAATATGTGGCAGTAGATATCGACAGATTGCAGGAGAAACCGGCTCATCTTAGTATGGAACAGGCAGCCGCATTGCCTTTAGCCGGATTGACAGCGTACAATGCATTATTCAATAAAGGAAAAGTGCAGGCAGGGATGAATGTGTTGATTTCAGGTGTAGGTGGTGGTGTGGCTCAATTTGCCTTCTTATTTGCCAAAGCTGCAGGAGCTGATGCGTATGTCACATCCAGCAAACCGGATGTCCTGCATACCTGTATGTCGTTAGGTGCAAAGGGCGGTGCGGATTATACCAAAGAAGGAGATATAAAAGATCTGGCAAAGCGTATCGGAGGTTTTGATATCATTATAGATTCTGCCTGTGGTGACGGAATGAACGAGCTGATAGCAGCATTAAAACCTGCAGGCAAATTCGTTTTTTATGGTGCTACCAAAGGGTTGCCGGCAAATTTAAATATGCGACAGATTTTCTGGAATCACCTGCAGTTGCTGGGCAGCACGATGGGCAGCGACGAAGATTTTGACAACATGCTGCGATTCTGTATCACCCATAAAATTATGCCTATCCTGGATAAGACATTTGAACTGAAAGATGCCGTAGCGGCGTTTGACAGGATGAAACAAGGCGGGCAGTTTGGGAAAATTATTGTCAGAATATAAGTGTCATCAATGCTGTTTCCTAGTCAAATGACGGGAAGGACAGACTAAGATGATCAATAGCCGCTCTTTGGGTGTGGTTTTTTATTTTAGTATATTTGTTTATGAATCACACGGAAATACTTACCGGATTATTCTCTGATTATTTCAACGAAGATTGCTCGTCGATTCTTCAGTTGCCCCAGGCAGGTTCGGACAGAATCTATTTTCGTTTAAAAGGCACCAATCATACCGCCATTGGAACGTATGGAAAAGATGCCAAAGAAAACGAAACCTTTATTCATCATACCCGTCATTTTTACCGGAAACAGATAGCAGTTCCGCAAGTTTTTATTGCAAGCGAAAACAAACAATATTACCTGCAGGAAGACCTTGGAGATAGTTCACTTTATGCGATTATTAAAAAAGAAGGAATGTCTGACGCGGTAGTGGGTTATTTGAAACAGGTGTTACAACAGTTGACATATCTTCAGATAAAAGGTGCCGAAGGTTTTGATTTTTCCGCCTGCTATCCCATACAGGAATTCAATAAAAGCTCCATGTTCTGGGATTTGAACGGCTTTAAATACTATTTTGCGCGGATAGCAAGAGTACAGTTCAGTGAGATAGAATTGAATAAGGATTTTCACACCCTCTGTGATTACCTGTTGCAGGAACCTCATCAATATTTTATGTTTCGGGATTGCCAGTCCAGAAATGTGATGATTTATCAGGGCAAACCCTACTTTATCGATTATCAGGGAGGGCGAAAAGGTGCTTTGCAGTATGATGCGGCATCTTTGTTATGGCAAGCCGGCGCCAAGATTCCGCATCCGCTTAGGGAAGAATTGTTTGCATTTTACTGTCAGAAAGTAGCCGACCTGACAACGATAGACGAAAAGGAATTCAAAGAGCGCTATTATGGATTTGTATTAATAAGGATATTGCAGGTCCTGGGGGCATACGTATTCAGAGGGTTGATTGAAAAACGCAGTCATTTTATTGAAAGCATTATTCCTGCGTTGGAAAACGTGCAATGGTTCATGGAAAATGTACAGTTGAAAGTCCAGCTTCCGGAATTATTTAATGTACTGCAGCAACTGATTGTTTCGGATGTATTCAGGGAGGAGCAGTTTGACGGGTCTGCTAAACGCTTAAAGATCGTCATCAACAGCTTTTCCTACAGGCGGGGTATTCCGGCAGATACGTCCGGTAATGGGGGTGGTTTTGTATTTGACTGCAGAGGGTTGCACAATCCGGGACGGTATGAGGAGTATAAACAGCTCACGGGTAAAGATGCTGCTGTTATTGAATTTCTGGAAACTAAAAGCAAGATCAAAGAATTTCTGGAGAGTATCTATAAATTAATCGACATTAATATTCAGGATTATCTGGCAAGAGATTTCGAACACCTGCAGATTAATTTTGGTTGTACCGGTGGACAACACCGCAGTGTATATTGTGCAGAGCAGACTGCACGATACATCAGGGAAAAATACAAGATTGATGTACACCTGAAGCATATCGAACGTGAATTACAAGGACAATTTATTTAAAGTATGAAGGCAATGATTTTTGCGGCGGGGTTGGGTACGAGGTTAAAGCCTCTGACGGATAATTGTCCGAAGGCATTGATACCGGTAGATGGAAAACCAATGCTGCAAATGGTGATTGAACAACTCAAAAGATTCGGCTTTGATGAAATTGTAGTCAATATTCATTACTTAGGCGAACACATTCGCCAATTCCTGGAACAGCATCAATCATTTGGTATTCGGATAGAAATTTCTGATGAAACCGATGAAATTCTTGAAACCGGTGGTGGCTTGTGGAAGGCAAGGCATTTTTTCGATGATGGTAAGCCTTTCTTGTTGTGCAATGCGGATATACTCACAAATATCCATTTAGGTGCTTTTTATAAGCAGCATCAGCAAAATAGAGCACTGGCTACCTTAGCGGTACGCAACCGCCAATCGTCCCGTTATTTGTTGTTTGATGAACAAAATGTTTTATGCGGCTGGGAAAACAGCAAAACGGATGAACAGATTATTCCGCGTTTGTCTGCAAAAAAGATTTCTTTACTGCCTTACGCTTTTAGCGGCTATCATATCATCTCCCCGGAGATTTTCAGCTTTTGTAACCGAACAGGTAAGTTTTCGATGATAGACTGGTACCTGGACGTTTGTGGTTTTAAAATTATAAAGGCATACCACCATGACCAGGATATTTGGATGGATATCGGTTCAGTGCAACAGTTGGAAAAGGCGAATGAACTGGTTCGTTCCTCGAATATTTTTGGATAAATTATTTGATAACCTGATAGCTGAATTTTGCAAATACCGGTTGATGGTCGGATAACCAATCTCCATTGGAATCTAAAAATTTATCTCCCTGTATTTCATATTCGGTGGCTGTAAATTTCAGCGTACTGTTACTTCTGTAAAATATCTTATCCACCACCTCACAGTCCGGGTTGGTGGCCAGCGGGCTGCAGTTCACCAATGAGTTTCCATCCTGATTCGGCAATACACCGTCACGGGTAAGTTCAACCCATGCATCTGTAAATCCTCTGTCTAAAATTTCGCGGATATTATCACCGGTTCGGGTATATCGGCAGTTCATATCTCCCATGATGATAACCGCATGATCCTTGGAGCGATAGTCAATATATTTACAAAGTTGCAGGATGTTTTTTCTGCGTGCAACCAAATCCAGTGAGTCTGAGCCTGCATTACAATGTACATTGTAGAGATCAAAATAAGCATCCGGGGAAATTTTTACCCGGCAATAGGTAAATCCTTTTGGAGTCAGGCAGTCTGTTCCATGACAATCAACCCAGGATGTGCGCATAAAATTTAAAAAAACGAATTTGGAAAACATGTTTAGTCCATCACCCAGACTTCCTTCCGGTGCAAAGTAGGTGCTTCTGTATGGATGATGGTTATCTTTAATCAGCAGATCGTGGTAATAGAAATCTTCCTGCACATTTACCAAATCATAATTGTTCAGGCGTGGACTGATTTGAGGGGTGTTAACCAACGGATGAGAGCTTGAAAGCGGCTCGGGCAATCCGGCTACATTGTAGGATAAAACGGTAAAAGTTCCTTCGGTTGGAAAAGTTCCTTCGGTTTTATTGCAACCGATCATGCTGAACAGGAGCAAAATGATGGCTGTTACGTTGCGATTTTTCATACCATTAAGATACTATCTTTCACATATTTTTCATAATATGCAAAAGATATTTACTCATATTTACTCAAATATCCCGATAAATGATAAAACACATTGTTTGCTGGAAATTAAAAGAAGAGGATAAACCTCAACATGCCCGAAAAGTGAAACAGCTTCTGGAAAGCCTTCAGAACGATATGGAGTTTATACGAAAGATAGAAGTGGGCATCAATTCAGAAGGCACTCCTGCCGATAACTGGGATGTCGTATTGTATTCCGAGTTTGATACATTGGAAGAATTGAACAGATATCAGGTGCATCCTAAACATAAGGAAGCAGGGGTATTTATAAAATCAGTGGTGGTGAAAAGGGTTTGTGTAGATTATCATTGCTGATTATTCCTTCACCAGTATCAGTCGTAATTTTTCTTCGCCGCAATTGGTGTACATGGAGCCATCCATGTATAATTTCTTTATATAGGTGCTCCTGTATATGTTGAGCTTTGCGTAGCCGGCACACCACTGCAATCCTTTCGGAAGCAAATCGTAGTAAACGAAATTATCCTGTTGAAGTGTAATTGTATAGTTATAGTAATCTATATTTCCCGAAATCGACCACTTCGCCTTGTAAACATCAGTTTGATAGCGGTATTGTACAGTCATCTCGCCCACTAAATCACCCTGGTCATTGTCATCAATAATATATAAAGTGACAGGGAGTCCATCTTTGTTGTCTTCCTCCGGTGTTTTGGAAATGAGAAATCCTTTCCAGTTGCCGTGTATTGCGGGATTGCCGGAAAAGCAATTGGAGACAATCAGCAACAACAGGACGATATGTATTTTTTTCAGCGACATTATGCCATTGCCTTACGCAATAAGTTATTCATATCAATTTTCTCGCCAACAATTTTTTCCACTTCACTGATATGGATTCTGTCTTGTTGCATGGTGTCTCTTTCGCGGATGGTAACGGTGTTGTCCTCCAGTGTCTGATGGTCAACGGTAATACAATAAGGTGTGCCGATAGCGTCCATTCTTCGATATCTTTTTCCGATGCTGTCTTTCTCTTCATAGAAAGCACGTCCCACGAACCGAAGGCTGTTTAGTATTTCACGGGCTTTCTCCGGCAATCCGTCTTTTTTTACCAATGGTAGTACCGCCACTTTTATGGGAGCCAATGCAGGTGGCAGGTTCAATACCGTCCGTGTCTCCCCATTTTCTAGTTTTTCTTCTTTTAATGACTCGCTGAGGACTCGTAAAAACATTCTGTCTAAGCCTATGGATGTCTCAATCACGTACGGCACATAATTTTCGTTGATTTCCGAATCGAAATATTGTAATTTTTTGCCGGAATATTTCTGATGCTCGCTTAAATCAAAATCGGTTCGGGAGTGAATACCCTCCAGTTCCTTAAATCCAATCGGAAATCTGAACTGGATGTCTTCGGCCGCGTCCGCGTAATGAGCTAATTTTTCATGAACATGAAAACGGAGATTTTCTTTCGCTGTGCCCAATGCCCAATGCCATTTCAACCTCGTTTCTTTCCATTTTTCAAACCACTCCTTTTGTGTGCCGGGGCGGACAAAAAACTGCATTTCCATCTGCTCGAACTCCCGCATACGGAAAATGAACTGACGGGCAACAATTTCATTCCTGAATGCTTTACCTATTTGAGCAATGCCGAATGGTATTTTCATCCGGGCAGTTTTCTGTACATTCAGGAAGTTCACAAAAATACCCTGAGCCGTTTCAGGACGCAGGTATAAATCGGTCGCATCTTCATCTACTGCGCCTAATTTAGTGGCGAACATCAGGTTAAATTGTCGGACATCTGTCCAGTTTTTGGTGCCGGATACTTCGCAGGCGATTTCATATTCTTCGATGAGTTCTTTGTATCGTTTGAAGTCAGATGCTTCGGCAGCTTTCACATATTCGGCTTCCAGGGTCAACCCTTTGGCATAGTCACGGCTGGCTTTGGCTTTTTCTTCTTCAGAGGCATCGGATAAATTTTTCTTCGCCAATTCCTTTTCCCCTTTTTCTTTCAGCTTCTCTATCTTTTCTTCCAGCAGTACATCCGCCCGGTATCGCTTTTTGGAATCTTTGTTGTCGATGAGCGGGTCCGAAAATGAATCCACGTGCCCGCTGGCTTTCCAGGTGGTCGGGTGCATGAAAATCGCGGCATCGATGCCCACAATATTTTCGTGCATCTGTACCATGCTCTTCCACCAGTATTCCTTGATGTGATTCTTAAGTTCTGCGCCAAACGGACCGTAGTCATAAACCGCGCCTAAATTGTCATAGATTTCACTGGACGGAAAGATAAATCCGTATTCTTTACAGTGCGAAACGATTTTCTGTAGATTTTCAACTTCAGCCATAATAGGCAAAGATAAGATAATGTGTGCATTACACAATACGATAAAATACTAAGAGTTGGTTAAGAAATACCAAAAATCACGTATTTACTTTATATTTAATTGGTATTTAATTTGATTAAGTATTTTAAAAAGAATCTTTATGAAAATAAAACTGGCACAACTGTTCTTTTTACTGATAAGTGTATTGTTCTCGCGGGCGCAAACAGACTATAAAATGAGCACTAAACACAAAGACGGGCTGGTCACCATTTATTATACCAAAACCAAGCCGGGAACTTCCTACTATTCCTCAGCTACATCAGTTTCTATATACGGGCTGATGGAGGAAAAAACGAAAAAAATCATCCTGCCGATGAAATATACCTCTCTTTATTTTTCGTACGAAGATGGATTGTATATCGTGCAGGATTCACTCGAAAAATATGGCTTGTTTTCCACCCGGGACAATAAGTTCATAGTGGAACCTTTGTATAACAAGTTAGAAGTTTTCAGCGAAGGACTTTCCGTGGTTCAGAAAAAGGTCGGAAGCGGTTACAGCTACGATTATTATTACGGAGCTATTGATAAGAATGGCAAACTGGTGATTCCAGATACCTTTTCATTTTTAGGGAATTGCAGGGACGGGTTATTGAATTTTAAACAAAATAACAAATATGGTTACCTCGATAAACAGGGAAAGGTAGCTATTCCGCCGATGTATCAAAATTCCGCCAGTTTTGCAAATGGTCTTGCACCTGTTCAGTTAGACGGGAGCGGAAAGTATGGATATATAAATACGGAAAATAAGCTGGTGATTGAACCAAAATATGTATTTGCTGATGGTTTCTATGAAGGCTATGCCACTGTTTATGCAGAAAGGAAGTATTATAATATGAGTGCAGGAAAAACGAACAGCAATAAAATGGGCTTAATTGATACCAAAGGAAATGAAGTGATTGCGCCTGTTTACGAATCAATATCGTTGAAGAAAAAAGGAGGACTTTTTGTGGTGACGAAAGACGGAAAGGAAGGACTGGTGGACAGTACGGGTAAAATCCTTCTGCCCGCAGATAATAAGGACATAGGAGAGTTTTATGACGGCATCGCCCGGGTAGAAAAGACTTCCGGTATGTACGGTGTTATAAACAGCAAAGGAAAGTTCTTGCTATCACCTGATTATACTGAAGTTTCTATTCTGTATCCGAATGAAGGCGTTTATGCTAAGAAGGATGGAAAGTATGCAGTATATAATAAAGACATGAAAGTTATAATTCCTGCTGATACAGCCAGGAGAGTATTGGTTAATAAAAAATCCATTGCTTTTATCTTTGGTGATTTCGTAAAGTTATATGACGCCGGCGGCAAACTTAAGAAAACGATTGCCCACGATAATATTGATATATATGGAACCACTTTTTTCAGTGATAATGATTCTATCAGAATTCCGTATTTCAAGTTAATCAGTTTGTACACTATCCAGAAGAAAACCGGACAAAAATTAAAAGAAAACGAAGTATCAGATTTTAATGAAGAAGGCATTTTTATTGGAAAAAATACTAAGTACAGATTTTATGATTATACAGGAAAGTTATTGTATGACCGCTCCTTTGAGAATATTGTTAACTTTTCAGAAGGTATTTGTGGCCTGCAGGAAAGCGCTTACAGTAAGCCCTATTTAGCAGATAAATCGCTGAATAAAATCGTTGAGCTGACTACCGTATTTTATGGGCCCTATTCCGAAGGATTGGCCATGTCAAAGAGCCAGTATGGCGGGATTTTATATTATCTGGATAAACAGGGGATATCAAAATTTAATGTATATGGAGAGGATGGGGGTGTATGTAAAAACGGAAGAATACGAATCAAGAATACAAGCAACAAATATTTTTACGTCGACAGGAACGGAAAAGAAATCAATACAAGCCGGTATGATGTTTTGGGCGATTTCTACGACGGATTGGCTGGTTTTAAACTGAATAATAAATACGGGTATATCGACACCTCCGGGAATACGGTTGTTCAGCCGATATATGATGAGGCGAGCAATTTCTCCAATGGAGTGGCAATGGTAAAATTGAATAATGAATATTTTCAGATTGACACCAAACGGAGAGCATTGAATACGGCTAAATATACAGGAGCTGCCGATCCCGCCAACGGTACATTCCCCGTGAAAAATGGATCTGGCTGGGGTTTGATAGATAATAAAGGGAATACCCTTGTCGATTTTAAATACGAAGAAGTAAGGCCGATGTCGGAAAATCTGATATGGGCAAAAAAAGATAAGAAATGGGGCTTATTGAATGCAGCAGGTAATGCAGTGACTCCCTTTGATTTTGACGGCTGTACCGACTTTGAAAACGGATATTCAAAAGTTCTAAAGGACAGTAAAATAGGGATAGTGGATAAAGCCGGAAAATTGGTTGTTCCGGCTGTCTATGATAATATCGGAAAGATATATAAAGGTGCGGCGATTGTTGTCAAAAACAATGGAAGCAGCACCTATGCTGTAAGATGAAATGAAATTCAGAATAAATTTCTGAGCAATATCCGCATGTCTTTAACAGGTGTATATTCCTTTGCATAGATGATATGCAGCTTCTCTTTGATAGATACATCTTGTGATGATATTCCGTCGGATACGGCAAAGACAGCGTCAGGTATCGGCGGTAATTTATGGCTGCGTTCCGGAATGATTTTTCTGTCGTACCCTATCCATGTTTTTTTATTGAACAGAACAGCGAAGCAGTTGCGGAAGAAGGATATTCCTCTTTTAATAAAGAACATGAAAATTGGATAAGTCAGGATACCCGCTGTGGCTGCAAAAATATCAAACAGCCTTTTCATTCGCTTATACAGAGGTTTATTCAGGTTATAGCCGATATCAAATGTATACAAATCACCCGCGGTATCCCTGGAATTGCTGCCGATAATCGATTGCCCGGAAGCAATCTTATATTCCACCTTTCCACCCATTTTGCCCATGGCATCTATGATGGTTTGGGCGCTTACCGCATTGCTGCAAAAAATAATCTCTTTCACATCAAAGATGGACACCAGCTCTTCCATTTTTTCTGGTTCTCCTAAAAATTTATCCGACTGGCTGTCTTCCTTTGCCGCGCTTAGAAACCCGATGTACTTTCGGTCCAATCCGGTGTGTTGAATGAAATCCCAAACGTCATCAGCATCTTGTTCCGTGCCTACGATTATCATGTTCTTGATATCAGAAAAATATCCGGATGTAGTTCCATTAATAATCCGGTAGGTTAAACGGACAAGAAACAACAGCATAAAATTGGTGATATATCCAATCACGATGATGCCTCTGGAGGTGCGCAGGAATTCCGGAAAGAAGGCGTAGAGCATGGATATGATCAGTGTGCCCAGACTCAGGCCGGTTAATAAACGCAGCCATTTTGCATTTTTGTCATAAACGCCGTTCAGCCACATCGCAAAGAGCCAGGCAGATACATATATCGGGATGTTTACATAAAAATAGGTGAGCGGAAAGGTTACGCGATCCTGCGCCCGGATATAATTCTCCCAGATAAGCTGTAATACATACAGATTCGCCGTAATTAAAACAGTATCCAGTACCGGTGCGCCAATTTTCTCCAGCAGTTGCTGAATGACGGCGAAAAATGCACGGATGTAAATGGCGATGTTCAGCAATATCGTCAGCAGTTTTCCCTTCGTTCCGCTGACATGTTTTGAGGAGAAGATGAGCATGGCATTGTAAAATACCCGTACATAGTTTAAGCTTCCTTTTTTTGTACTCTCTCCTTTGAAATGCAGGATGGATGTATCCGCAAAGTAATAGTTTTTATAACCGGCTTTTTTTATTCTGTACGACAAGTCTATATCTTCGCCGTACATAAAATACGCTTCATCAAGCAGGCCGGTCTTGTCCAGCACGCTTCGGCGCAATAGCATAAACGCACCGGAAAGTACGTCCACTTCATGCGTTTGGTTTGGGTCGAGATAAGTTAGGTGATATTGTCCAAAAAGTCTGGATTGAGGGAAAAGCCTGGCCATACCGCTCATTTTGGCAAAAGCTGCCATAGGAGACGGAAACCCTCTCTTCGACTCCGGGAGAAAATGGCCTGTGCCATCCAACATCTTAACACCAAGTCCCCCGGCATCCGTATGGGCATCCATGAAATCAATGCATTGCTGCAAGGTGTCTTCCCGAATGATGGTATCCGGATTCAGCAACAAAACATACTCACCTTTGGATATGCTGACAGCCTGGTTATTGGCTTTTGAAAACCCCACATTCTTCTTATTGGCTATGACATTTACAGCAGGGAATTTTTCAGCAAGCATTTTCAAAGAATCATCCGATGAATGATTGTCTACGACAAAAATCTCAAAATCGAAATTCGTCCCGGATTTATAAACGGATTGAATGGCCTGTTCCAGAAAATAACGGACGTTGTAGTTGACTATGACAATGGATAATTTCATTGACCAGAGGAATCTCCCATAATTTAGATGCACAATATACTTAAAAACCTGTAAAGGCTGTTACAGCTAAGCGGGCCGTTAGTGGTTCTTCATATAATTCTCATACGGCAGACGCGCCTGAATAGAACGTGCCAGCGTGATTTCATCCACATATTCCAGTTCTCCGCCAAAAGCGATGCCACGGGCAATGGACGTGATTTTCACCTCAGATTTGGAGAGTAATTTGGACAAATAAAAAATGGTGGTGTCGCCATCAATGGTTGGATTGAGTGCCATGATGACTTCTTTTATTTCCCCTGATTCTAGGCGGCGCACAAGACTCTGGATATTCAGTTGTTCCGGGCCTATGCCATCCATCGGGGAAATTAATCCTTCCAGCACATGATATAATCCGTTGTAGTGACGGGTGTTTTCAATGGCAATAATATCGCGAAAATTTTCTACGATACAGACCACACTTTTATCTCTGTATAATCCGGAGCAGATACTGCAAATCTCACCGTCTGATACATTATGGCAGACGCTGCAAAACTTGATATCCTGCCGCATCTTTAAAACCGCTTCGGTCAGGTGTTTCGTTTCCTGAACATCTTGCTGCAATAAATGCATGACGAGCCGCAGGGCTGTTTTCTTGCCGATACCAGGTAAGGTGGCAAACGCATTAACGGCATCTTCTATCAGCTTCGAAGGGAATTGCATGGCGTAAAAATAGCAATTAGTCCACAGTCCGTTGTTTATCGTCCATAGTTTTTTCATTTTATGTTGAAGAATCTGTTTATTTTTAGTGTTTTAGATTATAAATAATACTGAACATGACTCCAGTCTGGATTGCGGTTAGCATAGCCATCTATTTCATTTTCTTGTTTGTGATTGCCTGGATAACATCCAGGAATGCCAATAACAAAGATTTCTTTGTAGGAGGAAAAGCATCTCCCTGGTTTATCGTAGCATACGGTATGATTGGCACATCGCTTTCCGGTGTTACGTTCATCTCCGTACCCGGAAAAGTGGGAACCGCTCATTTTGCTTATTTCCAGGTGGTTTTGGGGTACCTCATCGGTTATTTCGTGGTGGCTATGGTCTTGCTGCCGCTTTATTACAAGTTAAATTTAACGTCCATTTATACCTATCTGCAAAAAAGATTTGGCAATACCACCTATAAGACGGGTGCGAGCTTTTTTATCCTGTCCAGGACACTGGGTGCAACCTTAAGGCTGTTTTTGGTAATCAATGTTCTGCAGATTTTCTTATTGCCGGAAGGTATCAGTTATTTCACCATTGCGGCGCTGGTTATTCTGATAATGATTTTATTATACACCTTCAAAGGTGGTGTAAAGTCCATAGTGTGGACAGATATGCTGCAAACTACGTTTATGTTGCTGGCATTGATCACCTGTGTATGGTATATTAAGAATGAACTTCATCTTTCATTTGGCGGACTTATGGGTTCATTGAATGAAAAAGGTTACACAGAAGTGTTTATGACCGATTGGCTCAAGGGAAATTATTTTATCAAGCAGATATTGGGAGGTATGTTCATCACGATTTCCATGACAGGCCTGGACCAGGAGATGATGCAAAAAAATATCAGTTGTAAGAATCTGGGAGAAGCGCAGAAAAACATGATTACATTTAGTTTCATTTTGCTCGTTGTAAACCTGATTTTTCTGGTTTTAGGCGGCGTATTGTATTTATATGCCGAAGCAAAAGCCATTGAAGTTCCGGCATTAACGGATAATTTATTCCCCATCATCGCGCTGACCTATTTACCCGGATTCATTGCCGTTATCTTTGTGATTGGATTGATTTCTGCCTTGTTCCCCAGTGCCGACGGAGCTCTCACTGCCCTGACTTCTTCCATTTGTATTGACATATTGGGGATTAATGATAAAAAACAACTGACCGAACAACAACGGACAAAGACAAGACTGACGGTTCACTTTATAATGGCATTTGTATTTCTGCTGTTTGTGATTGGGTTTAAGATACTCAATAAGCAGGCCATCATTGACTTGCTGCTGAAGATTGCGGGATATACCTATGGACCATTGCTGGGATTATTTATGTTCGGGATAGTATCTAAAAGAAAGATTAAAGATCATTTGTCACCGGTAATTTGTTTGCTGGCGCCGGTAATTTGTTTTATTGCAGATAAAAATTCAGATAAATTGTTTGCAGGATTTTCGTTTGGGCCGGAGATGTTGTTATGGAATGGATTACTCACCTTTATTGGGTTATATGCTATCAGCCAGCCCTCTACCGAAGTCTCGGCACTTGATAATGAGCTGAATAGGTAAAATTAAGATTAATTGCTATCTTTGCAAGTCGGGTTTTTAGGTAATACCATAAATCCCATCATAAACTTTAAATTTGAAAGTATGTCATTAGAGGATTTTAAGAAAAAGAGGCCTTTTAAACAGAGAAACTGGACACAGGTAAATGCTTCCAACAGCTGGAGCATGTTTCGCATTATGAGCGAATTCGTAGACGCGTATGATAAGATGGACAAAATCGGTCCGTGCATTTCTATTTTTGGTTCTGCGCGTACCAAACCCGACAATCCGTATTATCAACTCGCTGTAAAAGTTGCAGAGCGTTTGTCAGAGGAAGGCTACGGTGTCATCACCGGCGGCGGTCCCGGTATAATGGAAGCCGGAAATTTAGGGGCTCAGAACAAAGATGGTAAATCAGTAGGTTTAAATATCGAGCTGCCTTTTGAACAAGGGCACAATCCGTATATTGACCATGATAAACTGATTTCACACCATTACTTTTTCGTGCGCAAGGTGGTCTTTGTAAAATATGCACAAGGATTCGTTTACCTGCCTGGCGGCTTTGGTACATTTGACGAATTGTTCGAAGTCATGACGCTGGTGCAAACGAAAAAAATAGACAGGGTTCCTATTGTGCTGATGGGTACTTCATTCTGGGCGGGTATGTTGGAGTGGATGAAAACGGAAGTATTGAACAACCAGCACAATATTGGTGAAAATGATTTCGATTTGTTCCTGGTAACAGACGATGTGGAAGAGGCAATTACCTATATCAATAACTTCTACGCCGAACACGATCTGGCACCTAATTTCTCGTAGATAAAATCTCACATGCAAATAAAGCATTTGCAATATTACAGCACATTGTTCTTATGGACAGTGTGCTTTTTTTCTTACTCCCAGAACAGTGAATATATCTTTTCCAGACCCGTGAACCTGCCATTCCACCTCGCAGGTTCGTTTGGTGAGCCACGCCCCGATCATTTCCATTCGGGAATAGACATTAAAACCAACGGTATAGAAGGAGAGCCGGTTTTCAGTATCTACGACGGATATATCTCCCGAATCAAAGTGTCATCGGTTGGCTACGGAAAGGCTATTTATATTACACATCCGAATGGCTATACCAGTCTATATGCACATCTCAGCAGATTCAGCGATGCTATAGAAAAATACGTGCACGGACAACATTACACCAACAGAAAATCTGAATTTGACCTGTATCCGGATGCAACACTATTTGCTGTGAAACAAAACGACACCATCGCTTTCTCCGGAAATACGGGTGGCAGCACAGCGCCGCACCTGCATTTCGAAATAAGAGATTCAAAGACAGAGCATGCTTTAAATCCGCTGGATTTTTATCCAAAAGATTTTTACATAGACTCCATACCGCCTCAGTTAAATCGGGTAAAGGTGTATCAGTTCCACCACCAGTTTTATGATGCCCGTACAGAGGTGATGAAATTGAAATGGTCAGAAAACTTCCTGACAACAGACGCTCCGGTGGTGGTTGGGAAAAATGATTTCTTCTGCCTGTCCCTGGAGGGCTTTGATAAACAGGATACATCTGAAAACAAGAATGGTATTTACAGAATGGAGGTATTGAAAAACAATACGGTTATATTTAACTACAGCATAGATGTCATAGATTTTGATAAAACAAGAATGTGTAATGCGTTTGTAGATTATCATGAAATGATGAACGACAGAGGTTATTTTTACAATGGTTACCGGTTGAAAAATAATGCATTAGCCTTTTACAGAGGTGATAACGGGTTTATTCAGATAAAAAATAATGACACTATAGATATTAGCCTCAACTGCTACGATTATAAAGAGAACAAGACAAGTATACGGTTGAAAGTTATAGGAGCTGACTCCGGTATCCTGACAGATAATAGGGATACTACAGAAGCCCTGTTAACAGGCAAGAAGGATAGTTTAAGCTTAAATGGGTTTAAAATTATATTTCCGGATAAGTGCTTCTATGATGATGTGTCATTGAAGGTCAAACAAAATGTACCGCCGGATAATTTTTTGTCATCGTCTTATTTCGTTGGCCATATGAGTGACAATATTCCGCTCCAAAAAGCCGCTAAGATAGAATTTAACAGCGCCCTGAAAAAGCAACGCAATAAAATCTTGATAATACGCAGGGATACTGACGGAAAGGAAACCGCACTGGCAACAAAAAACACAAAATCAAAGTTGTATGCAGAGACCAAAAGGCTGGGTACATTTTTTTTAGCCTATGATACAACCAAACCGGAGGTGAACATCCTGAATCTGGCATCCGGAGTCTTGAATAATAATAGTATCCAGATAAAAATAACGGATAATTTGTCCGGTATCGATACCTATAACGGGTATATTGATGACCACTGGGTCAATTTTTACTATGATTCAAAAAACGATATTTTACTGTATCAACCGGATGAATATTGCCTGAAAGGTGAACATCTTTTAAAGATTATTGTTACTGATAAAGTCGGCAATAAAACAATGGTCCGGCAAAAATTCAACTATTAAAGTTATTTATCATTCATTAATTCTATCACTATGTTAACCGAAGGAACCAAAGCACCCAAAATCAAAGGAGTCGATTTCAAAGACAAGACCACCGTACTTTATTTCTACCCGAAAGACGATACACCCGGCTGCACTGCCAACGCGTGTGATTTCAGGGATAACTATCAGTCCCTGACAAAGAAGGGATATACGATCATCGGTGTGAGTCCTCAGGACGAAAAATCGCATACCAAATTTAAGGAAAAATACAGCCTGCCTTTTGAGCTGCTTCCCGACACCGACAAAACGATTGCCCAGGCATATGAGGTTTGGGGAAAGAAAAAATTTATGGGTAAAGAATACGAGGGAATATTACGCACCACCTTTGTAATTAACGGCAAAGGGGTGATTGAAAAGATAATTGACAAAGTAGATACGAAAAATGCCACGAAGCAACTTTTGGAAGTCGTATCCAAATAAATACATCGTTCATGCAAAATGGGATTATCCTCCAGGATAATCCCTTTTTTTATTTGCATAAAAATAACCATTCACCGAAACAGGAATCTGAATTTTATTCCTTATATTTCGTTTAGTGAATTTACAGGAAACAGATATCGATACCATCGCCCTCAAGGAGTTGTTGCAGGTGAAATATAACCAGCTGAATGCATTGCTGGAAGCCACTAAGGCCATCAATGATAATGTGTCTGCTGACGGGTTGTATCAGATTTATAAGTATACGCTGAATGAACAGATACGGGTGAAAGAAATCGGATTGTTTATGTACGATCAGGCATGGAAACGTGCGGTATGGGAAAAAGAAGAACTGGATTTTTTTATTCCGATTCAGGCACACTTCCAGAATTATACCTCCGCCACTGAATTAACCACTGAAGAACAGAAGATTTTTGGAGGATTCAAATATATCGTTCCTGTTTATCATAAGACACAGCCGCTTGCACTCGCCTTACTGGGCGATATACATGAAGATGTGTCGCATCAGAAGAATGAGCTGCTGGAATTCGCGCAGATTTTCACCAATATCATTACCGTTGCGGTCGAGAATAAACGCCTGTTTAAAAAAGAACTGGAGAAAAAGCAGTTCGATAAAGAACTGGATCTGGCATCTAAAGTGCAGGGGATGTTGATTCCTAAAAAGCTTCCAAAGAATAACATGTATGAGTTTGCCGGTTTGTATCTGCCATATAAAGGTATCGGCGGCGATTATTACGATGTCATTCATATCAACAAAGATGAGTTTGTTTTTTGCATTGGAGACATTTCGGGAAAGGGAGTGGCGGCGGCTCTGGTTATGGCGAACCTTCAGGCATACCTGAATGCGACACTGACATTGAGCATGCATGGTAAAAAACTGATAGAGAATCTGAACCAGAAAATCTATTCCATTACCAATGGAGAAAATTTCATCACACTCTTCATGGCGAAATACAATATCCTCACGCGCGAATTATTGTATTTTAATGCGGGGCATGTTCCTCCGATTCTGATTGCCGGAGATGAAGTCAGTTTCCTTGAAACCGGTAGCACGTTGTTGGGTATCTTTGAGGAATTACCCAAAATACAGTTCGGAAAAAAGATACTGCCACCTAACACCACTATCGTTTGTTTTACAGACGGATTGACAGAGCTGGAGAATGAAGATGAAGAACAGTTCGGAACAGATCGTCTGCTGGCGTTTGTAAAAAATAATCATAGGATGAGTCCGGATATATTTAATAAAATGCTGTACGATTTCATCGGTAAATTTAAAGGCAATGTGCTGTTCAATGATGACATCAGCGTGCTGACAGCAAAGTTTATGTAGGTTTCCCACCCTGTCATTTTTCCCGGCTCTCCGGAATTGCTATCTTTATCTGTCCGGTACTGAAATTAACCAATATGCCCAGACAAATTAAAAAAAGAGAGCCCACTTTATTTGCTTCTACCAAGTCACTGAGTGTGTTGTTCAGCAGGAATGCAACAATACATAGTGTGACAACAGCGATATATTTCTGGTTCTCCGTGTCTGATAGACCGTAAATCTTTTCAGCAGTAAGCAGTACAATTCCAATCAAAACGATATAGAGCAGTAATGCGGGCAACCCTTGTTCTGTAAGCAACAGCAGGAAATAGTTGTGTACGGTAGATTTTTCATCATTATCGCTGATATATGTTTCATAAGCGGTAACGGTGTATTGTTTGTAGTTGCTGACAAAATTATTGGGTCCCACACCTACAAAAGGGTGTTCTTTAAATAATTTAACTGCAGCTATCCATCTGTAAAAACGTTCTACGGTACTCATATCCTCCATCTCGAATGTAGAGGTAAGGTGTTCACCCAGTTCGTCGTGGTAAATGGTATGTTCGTAATCTGGTGAATATTTTAAGTAGTTATTGTTGTACAACATATACCTGAACAATATAGCAGATAAGCCTGCAATAATCAGGATATGTTTGATTGATTTAGGCTTGAAGGATCAGGATATAGAGGAAGGCATGCCAATCAGGGCGAGCCAGGCGCCACAGGTATAGGACAGAAAGATGGCGGTAAAAATGGGAATAGCGTATTTTAAAACGGTATGCCTGAAATAGTGCTTTGGATACCAGTTTTGGCAAGAAAAAAGAAACGGAAAAAACATGGTAATGAAAACGGCATAATTGACATGGTTGCGATAAGCGGGATACCTGCTTTCTGTATGTTGTCAAAGGTGAAGTGCTGGAGTGGCATGTTTAATCAGGATAAATAATACGCTGCCAAATGTGGGAATAAACAGGCACCAGAAAAAAGATACGAATGGATTTTCATTTCTGAGCAGTAAAACAGGCAGCAGGAAAAAGCCGCATAAATACCAGGATTTTGCAAGCAGATACTTAACGGAAAGGATGACATCTGTCGAAAAAAATGTAACGAAGATACTCCAGCCGTACATCATGAGTAACACAATTACTATGGGATGCCGGAAGGATTTAGTATTTAACTCTTCCGGTTTAAGTAAAAAGTAAAGCAGGATGCTTCCGGTCAACAATATCAGGATAGGCTCAGAAGGAAGGTCGGTACCAAAGCTGCCTATGTATGTTTCGACGGAAACAGGAATGGTAAGCAATAGTATAAAAAAAACGAGCCTGAAATTCAATATAGTGAGCGTGGTAAATAACAGGACGAAAGGCAGTATGCCCAACGTATAGTTTTCTGTATAGATACCAGCGGAAAAACAAATGATGGTGAACAGGCCAAATATCCAGAAAATTGGGCCGGCATATCTGGCCGCTATCTTAGGAACGTTGAAATCCGTATTTGTCTGCATGTTTATACAATTCTATCACCAAGGCGACAAATGAAGCCAGGATAAATGAAATAATGGCAGTACTCAGTAAAATCAGCCAACGGATAGGTTTCGCCTTTTTTACGGCAGGTTGAGGTTCTTCCACCACATAGATGGTCTTAAAATCTTTAGAGGATGAAACGGCGTACTGATCTCTGATGGTCATTAATTTGGTGAGCTCTTCTGATGCGACCACTGAGTTGGACGATGCCAGCATCAGTTTCTTCTCGGCAATCTGTTTGTCTATCAAGTCGAGTACCGTTGATTTGTTTTCAATCAACATGGATCTGTAAATGGAATCAGACCGCAAGACTATATCTTTGACCAGCGTGGAGGCGAGTTTGGCATCTGTATCCACAATACTCACCTCTATGGCTCCCAAATCATTACGCACCGCATTAAAATTCTCGTAAAATTCCTTTTGGGTGTAATAGGTGAAAAGAGCCGGTGTTTTTGCCCTGATTTTATAATGGTTGCCTAAGTCAAAATTCTTGATTAAAGCCAGGCTCATGGGCGCGGAAGATACAATTGTCAAAAATCGGTTGATATCTTCTTTTCCGCCAAACATACTGACTCCTCCTGCTTCTTTTTCATTGAATAAGGCTGCCCGGTCGGTGCTCGTAGGATTGGATAAATAAAATACCATCCTGGATTTGTAATACGGCGGCATAATGAAGGGCAGCGTAATAATGAAACTGGCGGTAACAGCGATGATTGTGAACAGAAAAATCTGCTTGTTCCATTTGGCTACGATTTTAAACAATTCCAGCATAGAGAAAATAGATAATTTTAAGAATCTGCCAAAAGTACGAAAATACTATGAATTTGACTATGTAATAATCCTTAAAGGGGCTTATTCCTTATAGCCTACTTTCAGCTCCAGGGACTTTAAATTCACCAATCCCAGCACATAGGACAGAAACGGTATGCAAAAAAGATAGAACACAATATGATATGCCAGGTTTAACGGGGCACTGTCCGAAAACCGGACCTTGTTCAAACAGAACAGGAGTAGAATGCAAATGACTGCAAACCCCGCGAGTTGCAGGAAATACCTGAAATTAAAGGATAACCTGAAAATCCGGAACGTATAAACAGAGTAAGAAGCAAGCATAAACAGCTGTGTAATCAAGGTGGCGATACCGGCGCCTTTGGCGCCCAGTCTGATTATCAGGAAATAATTTAAGGATATATTGAGGACAACGGCTGTTGCTAATGTCAAAATCATCAACCGGAAATTCTGATTGGCAGTCAATAGTGTCCCTATCACGTATAGTATCGCTACCGGGAAGAAATTTAACAACAAATAGCCGAATACCTCGGCAGAATAGGAACTGTCACCGGTATTGTAAAGCAGTTGCATCAGCTCCAGACGGTATGCATAGAAACAGACGATCAGCGATACGGCCAGGCAATAAATGATGGAGAGGGATGATTTTAGGAGCGTTTTGATTTCAACCTTTTGAGCAATCCTGTAGGCAAACATTGGCAGCAGAATGGTGGCAAATAAATAGCCGATATTGTTCAGCGATTCCATGATTCTGTAACCCTGTGCATAGATACCGGATTCCGCAGCTCCATTGCTGCCTTGCAGCCGTTCCAGCATCACCCCGTCAATGCGGTAGTAGGTGGTCATCAGAAAATGAATAATGGCGTAAGGTAACGTCTCCCTGGATATGGAAATAAACTGATTGAGATCGAGGGATATCTTTAACTGACTGGTTAATCGTATGGAGAAGAACAGGCAAACCAAAAAGGTGATAAAATAAGCTGCCATCTGCGCCAGGGCAAAATTGAAAACGGTTAAATGGAAATGCCCGGTATTCCCCCAGATTAAAAATCCGCAGAAAATAATCATCAGTAACTTATCCAGAACGGATAGCAAGGCATCCTTGATGAATAGCTGATGCGCGGAAATATTGGAACGCAGATAAATGGTGAAAGATAACAGAATCTGATTGATCAGAATAATCCAGATAAACGGCTTTGCCAGATACCCCAGCGGATATGCGACAGACACACATAATATCAGGTAAACGATAAACAACAATGTCTTAAAAAACAAAATGTTCGGAAGCAATGAATTGATTTTGCTCCGGTCTGCCGCCACTTCCCGGTTGTTATAGTTTTGCAGCCCGAAGTCAAGCAAAATCTGAAAGAGATAGGTGAAATTAAAAATCGCGAAATACAAGCCGTATTCCTGTTCACCCAGCTTATTCTGCACGGTTCTGTCGATGCCAAACACCCAAAACGGCTTTATCAGGAAGTTGACAAAGACCATGAAAAACACATTGAATAAAAACGATTTCTTCAAGGCTGTATTTTAAATAAAGATTTGAGCTGCGCTATTCCTTCTCTGGCAAATGAGTTTATATACTTCTTGTTGTCAAGCTTGAATACAATATATCCGGTGTTTTCTTTCCAGTAAACATCCCCGTTAATAATCTGTCCATTCTTCAGTTGCCAGCTGTAATAAACCGGAGATGCCAACCCGGGGATTTCTGTGGCGGCAGAATCTTTAATATAGCTGAGAAAGGTATTGAAATATTTTTGGGGTAGATTGACATGTGCAAACTTAACAGCGTCATTTAACTCCATTGTTTCGGTAGAATCAATCAACTGAAAGAAAACTTTTCTGGGCAGTTTGCCGTTGGATTGAGCAATAGAATTCCCCGGCAGGGTCACCGACAAGGCCAATAAAAGAACGAGAGCAATATTGTTGGCTGTTGTCATATCATGTATACTTTATCAAGCGCATTCAGAATCAGCTGACAAGATACGCGAATTTCCTCTTCCGTGATGATAAGCGGCGGAGCGATTCGCATACAGTTATTGGCAAACAGGAACCAGTCTGTCACCAATCCGTTTTCGAGGCATTCGTCAATTACCTTCTTCAGGTTGTCAAAATTATCCAGGTACACAGCCATCATGAGTCCGCAGTGATTGATTTTCTTTATAGCCGGATGTTGTAATAATTCTACAAATAACTGTGCTTTAGCTGCTGCGGATACGTACAATTTTTGTTCCACAATTTCCTGTAAGGATGCCAGCGCTGCCGCACAACATACTGCATTGCCGCCAAAGGTGGTGATATGTCCCAGCACCGGGTGATGCTGCAATACCTGCATGATTTTTTTGTCTGAGATAAAAGCCGCCAACGGCAATCCGCCGCCAAAAGCTTTTCCCAGCAGTAAGATATCCGGCACCACCTCTTCTGCCTGAAAGCGGAACAGGCTGCCGGTGCGTCCGCAACCCGTTTGTATTTCGTCGAATACCAGCAGCGTACCGGTCTCATCGCAGCGTTTTCTCACCGCGTGCAGGTACCCTTTATCCGGAACCAGCACACCGGCCTCCGCCTGCACGGCTTCGAGAAAAACGGCAGCGGTCCGTTCTGTAATCAAAGAAATATCCTCGAAATGATTATACCGGATTTGCCGGGTGTCCGGCAGCAAGGGGCGGTAATTGGATTTAAAATATTCATCTCCCAGCAAACTCAGCGCACCCTGTGTGCTTCCGTGATAGGAGTTTATACAGGAGAGAAGTTCAGTTCTTCCGGTAAAACGCTTAGCCAGTTTCATCGCACCTTCTGTGGCCTCCGCGCCGGAATTCGTGAAGTAAACGCTGTTCAGTGAGGATGGCAGCAAACTACAAACGTATGTCGCCAGTTGTACTTGCGGCGCCTGTATAAATTCGCCAAAGACTAACGTGTGCATATATTTTGCTGCCTGTGTCTGTATAGCCTGCACTATTTTTGGATGACAATGACCCAGACTGCTGACACTGATGCCGGAAATCAAATCGATGTAGCGCTTGCCCGATGTGTCATATAAATAAACACCTTCCGCGCGTTCGATCTCCAGAGCCAGCGGGGCGTCGCTGGTTTGCGCAACATGTTGCAAAAATAATTGGCGTTGAGTGGGCATGCCGCAAAGTTATTAATAATAACTTATTGTTTTGGCCGGATAAATTAGCTTTTGCATAGATGAAGGACTATTTTTAGGACTAACTTTACTTCACTTAAATGTTTTACTATGGCGTCTAAAAAGGATTTTTCCATACTCATTACCGGTACCGGATTTTCGGGTATTTGTGTGGGGATACAACTGAAAAAAGCAGGTTTCAATAATTTCAAGATTGTAGAAAAAGCAAGCGAAGTCGGCGGCACCTGGCGCGATAACCACTATCCCGGAGCGGCCTGCGATGTGAAATCCAATCTGTATTCGTTTTCTTTTGAACCCAATCCCAACTGGACCAGAGAGTATTCACCACAGAAAGAAATTCTGGAATACACCAAGCATTGCGTAGAAAAATATGATTTGGAGAAACACATATTGTTTAACTGGGAAGTGAAATTCGCCCGCTATCTGGAAGCTACCGCTACCTGGGATTTAATCAACGGCAAAGGTGAAAAACTGTCTGCCAATGTGGTCGTATTCGGCAATGGCCCGTTACACCTGCCCAGCCTTCCGGATATCAAAGGCTTAAAAGAATTTAAAGGAACGGTATTTCATTCCGCACAATGGAACCACGATTTTGACCTGAACGGTAAGGAGGTATGCGTCATCGGAACGGGCGCAAGCGCCATACAGTTTGTTCCAAAAATTCAACCAAAAGTGAAGCAGATGTACCTGATGCAGCGCACCGCGCCGTGGGTATTGCCAAAGCCGGACGGTGCGTTTACGCCTACCCAACACACCTTGTTTGAAAAAATTCCGTTGACCCAAAAACTCAACCGTGATTTCATCTATTACCTCAATGAGTCGCAGGTCGTTGGTATGATCTATAATGAGAATATCCTGAAGTTAGGAGAAATGTTGGGCAATCGCAATTTCAACAAATACATTATAGATGCCGATTTACGCAAAAAACTCACGCCAACATACCGTCTGGGTTGCAAACGGGTATTGTTGTCCAACAACTACTATCAGGCGCTGGCACAGCCAAATTTAGAGGTAGTAACGGACGGCATCGAAAAATTTACCAAAGACAGTGTCGTGACGAAAGACGGCAAATCCCGCAAGATTGATGCGGTGATATTAGGTACCGGCTTCCACGTGGCGGACAGTTTCCAGTATTATGATGTGATGGGAAAAGATGGTATTACCTTCCAGAAAGCGTTTGCCAACGGGCCGGAGGCATATTACGGCACCTGCGTACACCATTTCCCGAACATGTTTATGATGCTGGGGCCGAATACCGGCTTAGGGCATAATTCCATGATTTTTATGATAGAATCCCAGACGAACTATATTATCGATGCCATACAGAAAATGACGAATCAGGATATCCGCTCCATAGAAGTGCGTAAAGACGTGCAGGATAAATTTAATGCGGAAATCCAGTGCAAACTGGAAGGCACTGTCTGGCAGTCGGGCTGTAAAAGCTGGTATGTGAGCGAGGATGGCAAGAATCACACGGTGTGGCCGGGTTTTACATTGGAGTTCAGAAATCGCACGAAGAAGATACAGTTGAATGACTATATGCTGGAAAAATCACCCGTAAAAAAGCAGAAAGCGGAGTTGGTGTAAAGGGAGAATTTTAGATTTCAGATTTCAGATTTATGATTGGGGTTTGCACCTATCCAGTTTGCAGCACACAGTGTCTTTTCGACGAATGTTTTTACTTTACTACCCTTTGTACGCAGAGTCCTCTACGAGAGACTCTGCTGAGAAACTGATTGGGATTAGCAGGCTGAAAACCTTCAGCACACAGTGTCATTTCGACGAGGTACGAGGAGAAAACTTGTTGAAGTAGTAAGTAGTAAGGCTTGAGTAATGAGATTTGAGATTGGGATATTACCCTTATTCTGTTTTGAGTTACTGTAGGAAGAACGGACAGCAATTTGGTTCGTTGGTGAGAACATCAACGACGACGATTGAATGTATCAGATATCATGAAATTAGAAAACACCTACACCAAGTAATGTAAAAAATCTTATATTTAATACACCTTTTTAAGTGTATTTTTTGTTAATTAAAATCTTGGGTTATGTTTGGAGAACACGGAGCAGAACTATGGTTTATACTATTTATTCTTTTTTGTGCATTTATCGCATATTGCATAAAGCAATTTTTTAAAGGTTTAAATAAGCCTTAGTAATTTTTTCATCCTTTTGGTCGCACAGGTATATAGTTACTTTTGCAACCAACAAACCACAGCAGGTAAGTTAATCTAACTACTAACTACTCACTACTCACTACTCACTACCCACTACCCACTACCCACTACTCCCAATTCCTATCTGCTGTAGTTCGGTGCTTCGTTCGTGATGGTTACGTCGTGCGGGTGGCTTTCGTTCACGCCGGCCACAGTAATCTTTACAAACTGGGCGGTTTCCTGTAAAGCAGGAATATCCTTCGCGCCGCAGTAGCCCATTCCGGCTTTTAAGCCGCCAACAAACTGATATACCACTTCGCTCATCGTACCTTTATACGGCACGCGGCCCACAATACCTTCCGGCACCAGCTTTTTGATATCGTCTTCCACATCCTGGAAGTAGCGGTCTTTGGAGCCTTCCTGCATCGCTTCGAGGCTACCCATGCCGCGATAGGTCTTGAATTTTCTGCCTTCAAAAATGACGGTCTTGCCGGGGCTTTCTTCCGTGCCTGCAAACAAGGAGCCGGCCATCACGGTATTGGCGCCGGCTGCCAGCGCTTTCACCATGTCGCCGGTATAGCGTATCCCGCCGTCGCCGATAACCGGAACGCCGGTGCCTTTCAGGGCTACAGCCGCTTCGTAAATAGCGCTGAGCTGAGGAACGCCCACGCCCGCCACCACCCTGGTGGTACAGATAGAGCCGGGGCCAACGCCCACTTTCACGGCATCCACCCCTACATCCGCCAGCGCTTTTGCGCCGGCGCCGGTGGCTACATTGCCGCCTACGATATCGAGTTGTTTAAAGGTTTGTTTTGCTTTTTTAATCGTATCTAACACGCCGTGGGAATGTCCATGTGCCGTGTCAATGCAGATAAAGTCGACACCGGCTGACACCAGTGCTTCGATACGTTGCATCATGTCAGGTGTTACGCCCACTGCCGCTGCTACCCGCAGTCTTCCGGCGGAATCTTTGCTGGAGTGGGGATAATTTTTGACCTTGGTGATGTCTTTATAGGTAATCAAACCGACCAGTTTGCCGTTCTTATCCACCACCGGCAGTTTCTCAATACGGTATTCGTGCAGGATTTCTTCGGCTTGTTGTAAGGTGGTCTTTTCAGGAGCGGTAATCAGCCTGTCTTTGGTCATCAGGTCCTGGATCAGCATGTTACGGTCCTTGCAGAAGCGCAGATCGCGGTTGGTTAAAATACCGACTAATATTCCGGCGTCGTTGGTGATGGGAATACCGCCAATCCGGTTTTCCGACATGATGGCAAAAGCATCCGCTACTTTGTGGGTAGGCTTGAGCGTAATCGGGTCGGTGATGAGTCCGCTCTCCGAACGTTTCACCTTTCGTACTTCCTGCGCCTGCGTGTCTATGGACATGTTTTTATGCAATACGCCGATGCCGCCTTCCCGTGCCAGCGCAATTGCCATGTTGGATTCCGTAACGGTATCCATAGCCGCGGAGAGTATCGGTATGTTAATAGAAATATTTCGGGTGACCTGTGTGCGGATATCCGTTTCTCTTGGTAAGACCTGTGAATAGGCAGGTAACAAGAGGACATCATCAAAGGTTAATCCTTCGCCGACAAACTTATGATGGGAGGTGAAAAGAGAATGTGTTTCCATGTGCAAAGATACACAGAACTTGTAAGTTGCACGTAATCGGAAACAATATTTTTTATAATTTTCCTTTAGCCTGGTCGAGCGTTTGCTGCAGCTTTCCTAGGTCGCTTAAGGATAAAAGCACCAAAGACCGCTCATTGGAGGTATTCGTATGTACGGAGAAACTCCAGTCTAACTTGTTAGAAACGTTTAAGATAGTGGAGAGCGAAACCAGAAAACCTGATTTTGTGGAGTATTTGATTTCCGTATAACTGCCCGGAATGGTTTGGCTTTTAATAATGGTTTTCATGTATTGCAGCGCGGTAATCAGCCCGTCTATCTCCTCCGCATCGATGTAGTTGTAAAATGTCTTTAATTCTTTCCCGATTTGGATTTTATGCAGCACTTTTATTCCTGAGCTAACCGTAAACTTCTCCAGATTGGTGATTTTTACAACGTCCATCCGGAAAGCAGCTATGTTATCGACGGTAAAGACTTCCTGTTTGTAAAGGAATCCTGTTGTGTTTACCGCCTGCTCCAGTTTGGTTGGATAGGCAGTGTCTTCGGAAAAACAAAAGAAGAAACTAAACGTCAGCAGAAAAGCCGGAATTATTTTTTTCATAGATGTATATCTTATAGAAAACAAACTTACAATTTATTGTGCAGCACTTATTCTCTTTTTACAGATAACTTAAATATTCTTTTTCTGCGGAAGCGGCCGCTTTTTTCGCAGGCAGGTAGGCCGATACCAGACTGATACAAATTACAACAGCCGACACAGCGGCAAAGTCCCAGAACTGCATCTTTACCGGGTAATATTTTACCAGGAAGGAAGTGCCCGGCATGGCCACCAATCCAACTTCCTGCTGCAGCGTACAAAGAATAAATGCCAGCAGCATGCCGATGGCTGCGCCGACACAGGACATTAAGATGCCTTCCAGTAAAAAGATTTTTACGATGTTATTCCTGTGAATACCTAATGCCGTCAGGGTGGCGATGTCTTTTTTCTTTTCCAGCACCAGCATCGAAAGCGCACCGATAATATTGAAGGATGCTATCACCATGATGAAAACGAGGATGGCAAAGGTGACCCATTTCTCACTTTTCAGGATTTTATAAAGTACTTCGTTTTGTTCATAGCGGCTCTTTACCAGAAAGTCGTCGCCGATTTTATTTTTTATGAATCCAATGGCTGCTTCCGTGTTCTTTGAGTCCTTCAGGCGGATTTCAATTTTAGAGGCTCTCTGGAAATTATCCGTCAACTGCTGAAAGAAATCCAGGGGTACGAAAGCGTATTTAGTATCAAACTCGTCAGATACGGCAAATGCGCCGGAGGTGGTTACATAGCTTTTGTTGAAAGCATTTTCCATGGAGCTGAAAGAGGAGGAAGATTTTCTGGGCATGTAAATCGCAACGGGATGAAAGGCCTGTGCCGCGTTCAATCCCAGTTTTTGTTCCACACCCACACCCACTATTGCATAGTTGATGCTGTCGCTCTTCAACAACTTTTTTCCTTCTATCATAAACGTGTCAAACTGCTTTACGACGTTGAAGTAGTTAGCCCGGCGCACCTTTAACGGTACAGATATGCTGGCGGGTTTGGCATATTCCAGCGCATTTTCTTCCAGTGTAAAACTGAACGTATCGATGTGGCCGTGGACAAGAAAGCAACCTTCTGCTGCAGTTCATCTGCATGATTGAATCGCTTCCGCTTCTGGCAGTCACAACAATATCCGGATAAAAACTGTGTACAGCGATTTTACCAAATCTTCCAGTCCGTTGAACACAGACAATACCAAAATCAGGGCGAGTGCCAACGTCATAGCCAACTCGTCACCAGCAGGATAATATTGATTACATTGGCAGATTTCTTACCGAATAAATACCTTTTGTTAGTTGGTTCAGTTCGAGATTCATTTTTTATTGTAGGAGGGATTAGGTAGAAATCGCCCATTATTTCTCCTCACGATTCACTTTTATCCCCAGTTCTTTAATTTGTCAATCTCCGCGTCTCTTTCTCCTGATTTCTTTGAAGATACGCTCCAGGTTTTGCACTTCGGTCAATGTATCGTCCCCGAAGAACTCCAGTTGAGGGATGGAACGCACTTTATTTCTGATTTTTTGCATCTAATAATCCCGCATGAGTTTGTTGTTTTATCGAAAATATCGATAACGGCATCCGGATTCTTATGGTTGTAGATGCTGGTATAGATCCTGGCGGTATATAAATCGGGTGTTACGCGTACGCCCGAAACGGTGACCATTGCGCCTTCCAGAAGGTGTGATATGTCCTGTTGCAGGATGTCACTGATGGCTACCTGTATGATTTTAGCGACCTGTCGTTGTCTTATAGATTCCATAAAAACAAAAGTAAATAATATCTTTGCCATATCCAATGAAAGATTTGCGAAGCCTGCTGAAGTATTGCCGTCCCTATAAATGGAACGTTTTATTGAATATTGTCTTCAATTTTCTTTCTACTGTTTTCTCCATTTTTTCCTTCCTGATGCTCATCCCTTTTCTGAACCTGATTTTTAACTCGGACAAGATGGTGGCCTCAGCGGTGAAAGAGATGCCATTCAGTCTGGTAAATCTCAAAGAATTTATTGCGGTCACCTTTAATAATAAGGTGATTCATTACATTCAGAGCAGTTCAACCATAGAAGCCGGTAAGTCCAGTGCATTGCTGTTTATCTGTTTGTTTACGGTGCTGGTTTTTCTGGTGAAGAATATCTTTCGCTATCTGGCGGTGCATTTTCTGGCACCTATGCGCACCGGCATTGCGGGCAATATCCGTCAGCGACTGTATGACAAGATCTTAGCCTTGCACGTGCTCTATTTTTCCGAGCAGCGAAAAGGCGATATTTTAACCCGCCTGACGAACGACGTACAGGAGGTGGAATACGGTATCCTGCATTTTCTGGAAGTGGCTTTTAAGGAGCCTGTCACCATCATCGCCACCTTAATCACCATGTTGCTCCTGAGTCCGCAGCTGACCTTATTCGTATTGGTTATTTTACCGGTGTCGGGTTATATCATCGGAAGAATCGGTAAGACATTAAAACAGGCATCTTCCAAATCACAGCACCTGCAGGGCATTATCAATTCATTGGTGGAAGAAACCATCTCCGGTATCCGGGTCATTAAATCCTTTACGGCAGAAAAGAATTTGTCCGAAAGATTCAAGGTATTAAACGCCCAGCATTATCAGATAGGAACAGCCATGATTCGTAAACGTGATTTATCAACGCCTCTATCCGAATTTTTAGGGATTTCCGTTGTTGTCGTGGTGCTTTTTGTGGGCGGCAGGATGATTATTCACCACACTTCGCCACTGAGTGCGGAAGCGTTTATCGCCTTTATTGTCATCTTCTCGCAGATGATACAACCTGCAAAGGCATTTTCCAACGCGTTCTATTTTATTCAGAAGGGACTCGCATCCTTAAAACGGATTGAAGAAGTTCTGAATGAGGAGAATAAGGTGAAAGACAAACATGATGCGATTGAGACAGCACAGTTTACGGATAAAATAGAATTGAAGAATGTCTGCTTCTCATACGGCGAAACCGAAGTGCTGAAGGAAATAAGCCTGGTTATACCCAAAGGGAAGAAGATAGCGCTGGTAGGTGTTTCCGGTTCCGGAAAGTCCACTTTTATCCAATTGTTGTTGCGTTTTTTTGACGTCAGCAGCGGCGCCATATTGCTGGATGGAAAAGA
>JAXLTW010000011.1:0-100130 GCA_046329865.1 Chitinophagales bacterium
CGGCGACTTTGTGAAAGCGGGTATGCCATTGTCTGACGGTGCTATTACACCGAGCGATATCCTCAAAATAAAAGGGCCATCGGCTTTACAGTCTTACTTGGTGAATGAAATTCAGGAGGTTTACCGTTTACAAGGGGTGCGTATCAATGACAAACACATCGAAGTGATCGTGAAGCAAATGATGAGCGACGTACTGATTAGCGATGCCGGAGATACCAAATTCCTGGAAAATGAAACGGTAGATAAATTTGACTTTATCGAACAGAACGATTACATCTTCGATAAGAAGGTAATCACGGAGGCCGGAGATTCCGAGCAATTGGTGGCCGGTCAGATTGTAACGATGCGTCAGATTCGTGAAGAAAATTCATTCCTGAAACGCAACGACAGAAAACCGGTAGAATTCAGGGATGCTGTTCCTGCTACCGCAAGTCCGTTGCTGCAAGGTATTACACGCGCTTCCCTGGGAACACACAGCTGGATTTCAGCTGCATCCTTCCAGGAAACAACCAAGGTGTTGAATCAGGCGGCTATCAATGGTTCTATTGACTTAATGAGAGGACTGAAAGAAAACGTGATTGTCGGACACAGAATTCCTGCAGGAACCGGTGTACGCGAATTTGAAAATATCATGGTAGGTTCTAAAAAGGAATACGAGCGCATGATGGCTAAGAAAGCGATGATAGAAGATGACGAGGAATAATTTATCCTTCATCAATAAATTAAGTCCCGGCCCTGCCGGGACTTTTTATTTGAATTATTTTGTCTAATTTTAATGGTCAATAGAAAACGCATACATGGAAAATAATAATCAGAATCAGATAAATATAGAATTGCCCGAAGATATTGCGGATGGTGAATACGCGAATCTCGCGATTATCACACACTCCAATCAGGAATTTGTGATCGACTTTGTCCGCCTTGCGCCGGGTGTTCCGAAAGCTAAAGTGAAATCCAGGATTATCCTGACCCCGCAACATGCCAAAAGGCTGATGATGGCACTCAATGAAAATGTCCGCAAGTTCGAGCAGATACACGGAGAGATAAAAGAATTTGAACAAGTAGCTCTGCCCCTGAATTTTGGAAATCCCACCACACAAGCATGATGTTCGCATGAAAACCATTGAAGAAGAAATCAGGCAAAAGAAGTTCCCTAATATTTATGTGAAAACGGATGTGAATATTCTTTTCACGGCCGGATGGCTGCAAAATAGCTATACACGTTTTTTTAAGAAGTACGGTATTTCCCACCAGCAATTTAACGTGCTACGGATTCTGCGCGGACAACACCCGAATCCGGTGATGTTAAGTCAGATTTCTGAAAGAATGATTGATAAGATGTCCAATGCTACGCGTTTGGTAGATAAGCTAAAGCAAAAAGGACTGGTAACCAGAGAACAGAATGCAGAAAGCAGGAGACAGGTGGATATTCATATTACCAAAAGCGGCCTCAAATTGCTCACTCTGATAGATAATGAAATGCAGGAAAATATGCCACCGGCCCATTTTTCCAAAATCACACAGAAGGAGTTGAAACAATTCAATGAAATTTTAGACAAAATACGGAACTAAAATTTTTAAATTAACGTTTGTATATACAAATGTTGCATTTGCAACTAAAATAAACAATAAAATAAACTCGTATGAAAACGATCTTACACAAAGCCCATGAACGCGGACATGCCGATCATGGTTGGCTGAATGCCCATCATTCCTTCAGTTTTGCCGGTTATTATGACCCTGCAAAAGAGCAATTCGGCGTATTAAGGGTATTAAATGATGATATAGTGAAGGCCGGATACGGATTTGGAATGCATCCGCACAGCAATATGGAAATCGTGACCATTCCGTTGAAAGGTGCTTTGAAACATAAGGATTCCGCCGGCAACGAAGGTATCATCAAAGCCGGGGATGTACAGATTATGAGCGCCGGAAAGGGTATCCTGCACTCCGAACATGCCACGCCGGAAGAAGATGTCAGCCTTTTTCAGATTTGGGTTTTCCCAAAAGTGCTCTATGAACGAATGCGACCAACACACGCACCTTGGTGTTTCAGACAGAGTTGACAAATGGCAGGTAGTGGGCAAGCCCCGATAGTGCGCACGATGCCCTGTGGATTAATCAGGATGCTTTCTTTTCACTGGGAGATTTTACCCACTCCACGTCGTATAAATTGAACCTGAAAAATAATGGGGTATATCTGATGGTGATAGAAGGGGAAATAGAAGTGGATGGAAATATACTGTCAGCCCGTGATGCCATTGGAGTTACGGAATCAACGGAGTTTGACATTATCATACCAAAAGCTGCAAAGCTGTTGGCGATAGAAATACCCATGCAATAATGGATACGCACGCCTTCGGACGTTTTTCGAAAAAGTTTATCTGTTTATTTAATTATAGGCCAATAAGGTTTAGAAGATGAACGTTTAGCTTAAGTGTGCAATCATTGTCTTTGAGCGGCTTGCTTATTAGTCATTAATCCAATCATCATTAATAATGCCGTTAGTATGATTACCTGAATGATGAGCGATTTATTTACAATTGAAATAGTATGTGAAGGGTCAATTGAAAGAAAAAGAAGGATGGTAATAAGACCTCTGGGCGCTACAAATAATAATGGCTGCAATGGAAGGCCTGAAAGTTTAAGTTGGATGGTTCGAAATACGAATATGAGGAAAACAATTGCCAATGCCCAGATAAAAGTGTCAGCATTTAATACTTCGCTTGTCTCTATCAGGTAACCGAAAAGCAGAAAGAATAGAGCTCTTACTAAGAAGGCACCTTCGATGGTCAATTCCTTGAACTTGATGACCTCTTTATTCAGTTCTTCCGGTTTGAATAGTTCCATCCATTTGTATTTTTTCAGTTCATCCAGATTTCCAATTGATAAACCGAATATCAAAATAAATATCAATCCGGGCAGGTGATATATTTTTGAAACTGCATAAATTAAAATCACGAGAAGGATTATTGGGACAAATTTTATGTGATGTTCAATTTTGCTCAGCAGAAAAGAAAGTCCTATGGTTGCAATAAAAGAAACAACTGTAATAATAAGCACTTGTAATGCAAAGTGTCCGAATGAATTTCCATCTATTGTTTCATTTATTGCAAGAAAATTAAAAAGCAGGACTCCTAAAATGTCGGACAAGCTGCTCTCATAAATTACGAACTCTTTATGGTGGGATGAAAGGTTGCCTGCACTTGGAATAGCTATGGCACTGCTTATTACACAAAATGGAATTGCATTTAGTAGACTATCTTTCAGTCCAAAGTGACCAAAATACCTGAAGGCAAATGCAAGGATAAATGCCAATGCAAGCATTGGGAGCAAAGCGCCAAAAATAGATTTTCTGATTAGACCAAACTTAGATTTATTAAGCTCAAGTTCCAAAGACCCTTCAAGTACAATCAGAATAAGTCCGATGGTTCCTAATACAGGGAGAAACGGCGAAAAATCGGGAAGTTGAATCTCTAACCATACTGTCAGTTGTCTGACTGCCCAGCCTAAAAGTAATAACAGAATTACTGAAGGTATCTTCGTCTTGGAAGATGTCAGGTCAAACAAATACGCAATGAGTAAGAGAACGCAGAATGTTATAATTATCGTTGTTGTCATTGTTCAGTTTTTATCCGTTAAAAAACAATTGTATGGTTTCACTGTATTATCTGATAACATGTGTTGTTTGAAGTACTTTTTATTTGGATAAGGTTATTAGTCTTAAATAATTAAATAAGTAGTTTGTCCGTTTTTCTATCTTAAATCCAAATGAATTCAGGTAGTTTTCAAAATCAGATTGTATAAAATCAAGGTAGTATTTGCTTTCAAAAATATTAATCAAATGAGAAGAAGCTGGACCTAATATGTTGATTTTTGGTAAATCATACTCCAAAATGAATAACTTCCCGTCTTTTTTTAAAACTCTTTTTGCCTCTTGCAATACTAAGGATCTTATCTCTAACGGCATATCGTGTAATCCAAGACTGATGGTAACTATATCGAATTCCCCGTCATCAAATTTCATTTTGCTGGCATCCATTTGCAGGAAAGAAAGATTTTTGTTTCTTCTTTTCTTTTCTGCAATATTAAGCATTTCGGATGACAGGTCAATTCCAACCACTTTTTCTGCTGATTTACTTAATTCAATGGCTAAGCTTCCGGTCCCGGTGGCTACATCTAAAATGGATTTGTGTATTGGATGTATTTCTAGTATAATTTTTTTTCTGACATCTGATAAGAGGATTTCAAAAACGTCATATACAGGCGCCCATCTTGAAAATAATTCGTTATTGTATTCTTTATATTCTTTCATTGTCATTTAATTTGATGCCGGTTTTAGTGTTACTCTTAAAGAAATAAATCCTAATAGTCCTGCTGTCAAAGAGGAGATGAGGATTACTAATTTTGAGTGGTTAATTATTGTTTCATTGTCAAATGCAAGCAATGTTATAAAAATAGACATTGTAAATCCTATTCCACCCAAAAGCCCGACCCCGAAAATATTTTTCCAATTTAAGTCTGCCGGAAGTTTACAAAGGCCTACGGTTACGGCTAAAAAAGTTGATAGAAATATACCTAAGGGTTTACCAATAATCAGTCCAAGTGCAATGCCTAAGCTATAATGTTCTGTCAAGGTTTGTGTAATGTCTCCCCCAATAGTTATGGCTGTGTTGGCTAATGCAAAAATGGGTAAAATAATAAAAGCTACCGGCTTGTGTAAATAGTGTTGCAGGATATAAGAGGTTGATTTTTCGTCTCCGTTTCCAAATGGAATGGCAAATGCTAATAAAACGCCTGATAGGGTGGCGTGAACGCCTGACTGCAACATAAAATACCACATTGCCATACCTCCCACTAAATAAGGAATCAGATTTCTAACTTTCATTCTGTTAAGAACCAAGAGCAGGACAAAAATTCCCAGGGCAATGAACAGGTATAACCAAAGCAATGTTTTAGTATAAAAAATGGCAATGATTATGATTGCACCTAAGTCATCAATTACGGCTAACGCTGTCAAAAATACTTTTAAAGAAGTGGGTACTCTATTGCCTAATAAAGATAAAATCCCTAACGCAAACGCAATGTCTGTCGCCATTGGTATACCTGCTCCTGATTGTGTAGGTGTACCATAATTGAATATCAAATAAATACACGCCGGCAATACAATACCACCTAATGCAGCAAAAAATGGCAGTAACGCGTCTTTTATTTTTGAAAGTTCACCGATGTAAATTTCTCTCTCCAACTCTAAGCCAATGAGCAAAAAGAAAATTGCCATAAGTCCGTCATTGATCCAATGCTCAACGGTCATGCCCGAAAATTTGGTCTGCAAAAAGTCATGGTAATTTGACCCAAAATTTGAGTTTGCAATGATCAGAGATAAAATTGTACAGCCCATTAAAATCAGCCCACCTGCTTTTTCACAGTCAAAAAAATCTTTAAATAATTTCGTTACTTTCATTTGTATTTGTCTGTCTGTTCAATGTTTGCAAGGCGTCCAATAGGTTTGCAATGAACGATTTGCCACTCGTCGCAGTGGCGGATTATGTAGTCTAAACCCCCCAATTTGCTCGTCATGACTCCTGATGAAATACTCTTTTTAGCGATTCGTTGTATTGTACCCTTAAATATAGTCGTTTTTTTCTTAACCGAAGTCAATGAAAGTGGGAAATGCGGTACCTACTTTTGTTTTTTGTTTTCGAAATAATCAATCAAGAAAAATGAAAGCAGCAGTTTATAATTGGGAATATGGTGCGCCTGAAGTTCTGCAGGTGAAAGAAGTAGCCAAAACCAACTCCGGGGGATAATGAAATTTTTATAAGGATAATAGCTACGGGTAGCCAATTCAGGATGTGCGATTACGAAAAGCGGACCCATTCGCGGTCAGATTTTGTATCTTCGGTCTGTTAAAGCCCAAAATTTCGATTCTCGGATCCGTTTTTTCCGGGGAAGTAGAACGTGTTGGAGCCGCTGTAAAAGCGTTCAAGGTGGGGGATGCCGTCTTTGGCCATACGGATATGAAGTTCGGTTCGTATGCAGCATATATTTGTCAGCCTGAAAATGCGTCCATAGCATTGAAGCCTGCATCTATCACGCACACGGAAGCGGCGACTATCCCTTTTGGTGGTGTTACGGCATTGCACTTTTTAAAAAAGGCGATAATCAAACCCGGACAAAAAGTGCTTATAGTAGGAGCATCCGGTGCGGTTGGAAGCGCGGCCGTTCAACTGGCAAAGACATTTGGTGCCGATGTGACGGGTGTTTGCAGCTCCGCCAATGTTTCATTAGTGCAATCGATCGGTGCAGACAAAGTAATAGATTATACAAAGGAGGACGTTTTGAAAAAGGGCGAAACCTACGATGTGATTTATGATGCGGTAAATACATTACCCGTTGCACGCGGCGTAAAAGCATTGACTGAAAATGGAACAATGATTTTAGGTGCCGCGGGTATGCCGGAAATGATGCAGGGCTTATGGATTTCAATGACAAGCAAGATAAAGGTATTGATGGGTGTCATCCGTCATGATAAAGCGGCGATTGCTTTTATAAAGGAACTGATAGAAGCCGGTAAATATAAACCTGTAGTCGACAGAACCTATACTTTGGAGCAAATCGCGGAAGCACACGCATATGTGGAAAAAGGACACAAAAAAGGTAATGTTGCCATTGAGATGTAAAGTTATTTCAGCAGCAGCCGCTTTCTGATTCTGCTCAATGATTCCGGTTGGACGCCGATATAGCTGGCAATCTGGTATTGGGGTATTTTCTGAAAAAGCTCCGGTCTTGTTTTTAATAATTTCAGATAGCGTTGTTCCGGCGTATCCGTCGTGTAGGAAGACATGATTTCCTGTTGTTCCGCAAAAACCTGCTCCATCACTTTTCTCGAAACTGTTTCAAATTTTGGAAACCGTTTGTAAAGACTTTCTTCCTTTTCCCTGTTTCCGACGACCAACACGCTGTCTATGCAGCAATCCAGAAAATGGTAGGAAGGTTTGCGTTGGCTAAAGCTGTTCATTGAAATCACCCATTGTTCATCCGTAAAGAAGTTATGGGTTTTTTCAACACCGCCCACCAGATAATATTGCCGCACACAACCTTCCAAAACAAAATAGACTTCGGTGGAAATTTGTCCTTCTTTCAGCAGAACGGTTCCCTTTTTATACGGCGTGATGGTCATGGTTTCCACAATAGCTTCAATCTCTTCCTGTGAAAGCGGCATGATTTTTTGGAAATAGGTAAGTAGCTTATGGTCCATATTGCTGTATATGCTTTTGTTATTTTTATTTATTTGTTTGCAGTTTTATAATTGAATCACTTTGTGTTTTATAAAATTCTATTCTGTTGGTTCCTGAAATAACATAGCTTTCTATTTTTTTAGTAGAGTGATTGTATCTCGGGTTTTTAATTTCTTCAAAGCCTTTTATTTTTGTTAGTTTGTTATTTTTTAAATCAACTACGTATAAGTTATAAGTCCAATTGCTTCTTACGTCAGATGAATTCTGGATTAATATATCTTGTATGTCGTCATTGTTAAAGTCAGCAAATTCTATCTGCCGGGTGCTGCTGAAAATTGAATCTGTATATAGTTTAGTTTCACTCTGAAATAAATTAAATTCAGCATTATTCCCGTCTTCAGTACTATCATTGTATAAGCTTAATTTTATAACATAATTCTTATTTGGATAAATCGAATCACAATTGACATATTTTACAATTACTTGTTCCAAAGTATCACCGGCATATAAGAGGTTAGTTAATAAGGAAAAAGCTAAAATGCCCGAAATATGTATATTGTACATCATAAATAAATATTACAATTAATAGTTGCAGTTATGCGTAGGTTTTTAAACGCCGATGGATTTACTAAAATATTTAGCCACTTGTGCTTTAACAGATGTTATGCGGTGTTACATTTCATAGCTATCCCAGAACTCATTTTCCAACTCTGGATGTTTTTTAGACAAAATATATTTATTTCTATCTTTAATCATCAATTGGGCCCTTGTGTATCCATGAAGATAAGCCAATAGTCCAAAAAATATTTTTTTAATTGAATTAAGAAATGTCAATTTTCGATTTATGGTTTTAGGGATATAATCATTATAAATTTTGATCAATTCAATAAAATCTTTTTTAAGGCTGATGTCTAATCGATGAGCTAATTTATTTCGCATTTGGTTAATCTTAATAATAGACTGATATTGTTCCGAATCCTTTTTTAATCCAGTTATTGAGCAAAATAGAATAAATTTATTTTCGAATGACAATCGTAATTTATTTACAGTATCTTCACCAAATTGTTTTTTTAGCGTTTCTGAAATCAATTCTTCAATGAACAGATGTCCTTTTAACAATAGCAATTCTTCATCCTTTATTTTACCTAATACAAGTTCTACTTTATCAATGAAATCTATTGTCATAACTCTATGTTGGTTGAAATGTAATTTGCATAACTTGTTTATGCCCTACCTTTGTTACGATTTATTCAAATATACATAATTTCTGCAAATAATTCAATGGGTAGCCTGTTTTCAACGTCATTGGTTTGTTCTAATTGCAGCGGTGCGTCTTACGCTCTTGCTGCTTTTACCATAAACAGTCAGCTGTGGCATACTTTTACCCACAAAAAAATCTTTCGGAAAGTCATTTCAAAATTGTATTTTTAATCAGAATAGTATGGATATACAACATCAGCACCACTTAACCAACGGCGAGTTTTTTATACTCGATGAATTCCGGCATAAAAACGCCGTATTGACTTATCTGTTGATAGAAGATTCCTCCATGCTTATTCAGCATACGGAAGTGAGAAAACAGCTGGAAGGGCAGGGAGTGGGTAAAAAACTCGTGGAGGCCGCTGTGCAGTTTGCCAGAAAAATGGGATATAAAATCATTCCCCAGTGTCCTTATGCGAATGCAGTGTTTCATAAAACACCGGAATACGCCGATGTTTGGGCAAAATAATCGTTCATCTTTCAAACAATAAAATCATGGAAGAAACAAGTAAGGAATACACAAACGGCGAAGTCGTTGTACTATGGCAGCCGCATAAATGCATCCATTCCAGCAACTGCTGGAGAGGCTTGCCGAAAGCATTTAAACCTGCTGAAAAACCCTGGATTAATCTGGACAATGTAAACTCCGATGAGATCATGGAACAGGTACTCAAATGTCCGAGCGGCGCATTGAGCATCAAAGAACAACAGGTAAGTGAAACGGCAGCGTTGCAGGAAACCCTCACGACGGAAATCGTGGTGCTGAAAAACGGACCGATTAGGGTGAAAGGCAGCCTTTCCATTAAACATAAAGACGGCAGACAGGAAACACAAAAGGAGGTTTTTCTTTGTCGTTGCGGACAGTCGTCCAACAAACCGTATTGCGACGGCACGCATAAGAAATGCGGTTTTACAGATGAATAAACCTGAAATCAGTACATCCAACGTTATTCAATCTAACTACTAACTACTCACTACTAACTACTTAATTCTAAAATGATCGTATACACACTGACCGCCAACGTAGATGAAGATATAGCCGAAGAGTGGCTGCAATGGATGAAAGACGAGGTGCTGCATTTCGTATTGGAGACGCAGTTGCCTGTAAAATATAAAGTCTTCAAGGTATTAAACGATAATGAAGGAGTGACATTTACCTTTCAGATTTATTTTAAAGATGTGTTGGCCTATAAGGCTTTCCTGACAGAACATCATCCGGCGTTCAGCAAAATGGTCGCTTCCCGGTATGGAGATAAGGCTGTATATTTCAATACGCTGTTGCAACAGTTGTAATCATATCAAAAGCCCGTTGCCGAAAAGAACACCGGGTACAGAGTTCCTTTATTAAAGCGATTTTATAAATTCATTCACCAGTTGTTCTATTTTTGTAAGGTCTTTCACTGTGTTGCTGAAGAATCTGAAGTGGTCTGCTCCGCCTTTGCTATAGGTGGAATAAAAACAATCTTTATTGCCTTTGCACATTATTTTTAATTCCGGACCGCTAATACTGCTTCCCCTGACAACCGTAGTGTTTTGTTTCAGTTCGCTGATAGGTATGTAAGACTGATAGACTTGAGAAAATGCGGTAAAGCCAAAATATACTTTTCCCTCTTTTACTTCAATTTCCCGGTAGGTTTGCGGGTTGAATGTTTTAAGATAGTCGTTTAGTTGTTGCAACGTAGCCTCATATTTTTTATTTATGCCTGAAGTTGCAGCAGCTTCTTTAGCAGATTTATTTAACGTAACTGCTGAAGATTCCAGTGCACCCCAGTCTTCATCCTCATCATTTTCCATTGAACTGTTCTTTTTGCGTTCTTTTGCTTTTTGATCTCTGCTGTACGTGTTTGATTCGCTTGTACTGTTTGCAGAAGTTTTAGTTTTTCCTAAATAAGCATCTCGGAAATCATTCAGCAACCCTGCAAGTTCCTGGTATTTGTAACTGCCGCTTTGCATAAATTGCGTATATTCTTCTTTCCCGTTTTCTTTCCAGTCGGTAGTTATGCATTTCTTGTCGCCTTTGCATTTAAAGATGACACGGTTGTATTGTTCCTGAATGACAGCACCTTCCATTTCTTCCATTTTAAATTTGTTGTATTTCCCTGCCTTAAAACGGTCATAGATGTATCCGTCTTTTACTTCAAAATAGCCATAATAACCGTTGTCGAATGTTTTTAGATAATCGTTGAGTTTTTTTAACGCACTTTGGTAATTTCCCGGTGAATTGTTATTTACAGGTGATGTGCCCATGCCTGTTATATCAATATTCGATTTTAAGCTTTCCAATTTTTTCGTTTCAGCATCGTTATCAATTGTATTGCCATCCTCATTCACGTTTGTTCCATAACTTTTTTTATAGGCGGTAATTAAGTTGTCAAGCATTGAAATGAGTTCTGATGTATTAAAACTGGAAGTTTGTGAGAACCCCATGCTTTTGTGATAAGAGTCTGTATAGGTAGAATACACACATTCTTTTCCGTCGATACAATCGATACTTACTTTTTTACCTGCATCTGCCACATAGGCTTTGCCTAAGTATTTTATCTCCGATTTGCTGTATTTTCCGGAAGCGAAACGGTCATACAGGTATCCGTCTTTTATCTCGAGATAACCGTAGTATCCGTTGTCGAATGTCTTAAGGTAATTATTGATTTTATCCAATTGAGTCTTGTACGATTGTCCAAAACTTAAGTTGACAGCAAGCATAAGCAACAGCGCCGGTAGGATATTTTTCATAGATTTATTTTAGGAGCGAATAATTTTACTTCTACTCAGATGAATAAAAGTAACTAATTTTCCGAATTTAATAAATACCATGAAACACGTATTCCGGTACCTTAAACCAGGCTTCCTGCCGCTCTGTTGTATTCAACAGAATGCTTAAAATTTCTGGATGCTTCTTTCTATCCAGTCATCGTTCGTGCGCAACACTAATTTATAGGTTCCGCGGGCGATATCGCCGAAATCCAGCGATTCGATATGAAGTCCTTTCGGTTGATTACCGGAGCTGACCTGTTTGACCAGTTTGCCTGCCATATCATACAGCTCGAAGGTAACCGGACCGGTTTGGAAAATATTGTATTGCAGGAAAATTTTATCGATAAACGGATTGGGATAGGCGCTTACCATGACCATGTTTTTGGGGTTGCTGTGAATGCCTGTAGTGACATCCGTTCTCGGATCTAGTGGCGCATAATAGTGCGGAGCACCGATCAAAGGTGATTCTGTCGTTGCTTTTTTCAGCCATCGCGTGGAGGGCAGGGTATAGAAACCGGCTTCATAACGGCTCGCCGTATCTATGCGGTCAATGCGATTGACAGAGAAAAAATTGCCCTGTGCTTTGGTATCGGTCAAATCGAGAATGCCGAATCCTTTTTTGTACAGGTCGACATATTTAATGTGCGGCAACAAGGTTTTAATGAGGTCATAAACAGGGTCGAGTGGCACCGGGGATGACTGTGTGGTGATGCTGGTGCAGACAAATTCCACACCAACCGATCCTGCTCCGGTGGCGGGATTATAGTTGGCGGTTTTATAAGGCAGGTCCATGGCCCACGCGGTATGGATATCGCCGGTCAGCACAATGACATTTTCAATATGGTTGTCGAGAATGATATCGTATAATTTTTTTCGGTCTGCCGTATAGCCATCCCACTGGTCGCTGTTCAGGGTAATGCCAAACGGCGTCAGTTGCCCCATCATCACTTGTTGCCCCAGAATTTTCCAGGTGGCGGTGGAGTGGATCAATGCATCTTTGAGCCAGTTCAGCTGTTCATCCCCGATAATATGTTTGGAGGTGTCGTCCGGACTGTTGCTTTGTTTGGTGCGGGCGTACAGGCGGGTGTCCAGCATGAAAATATCCGCCAGATTGCCATAGCTGAATTTGCGGAAAATCTTGTTTTCATTACCCGGCTCGGGCAGGCGTATCGGCAACCATTCGTCATAAGCTTGTTGTGCCGCGGCTTTTCGATCCGTCCAGAGTCCTTCCGTAGCGGGCGTATGATTACCGGCTCCGTCTCTGTAGGAATTGTTAGCTGTTTCATGGTCGTCCCAAACGGTGATGAACGGAAACTGCTGATGTAACCGCATCAGCATGGGGTCGAGTTTGATGGTGGAATACCGCAAGCGATAGTCTGCCAGCTGGATGATTTCATGGTCTGGCAGCTGCTCCCGTATCGTTCCGACAACGCCGTCTTTGTATTCGTAGATGTAATCGCCTAAATGCAGGACGGCATCGATATCATTGCGCTTCAGGATAGCATTGTATGCATTGTAATAGCCTGCAGGATAATCGGCGCAGGAGACAAAAGCGAAACGCAGTTGGCTGCTGCCGCCGACGGGTGCCGTTTTAGTCCGTCCTGTCAGGGAGTGGATGTCACCGGTTGTGAATTCATAAAAATACCAGGTATTGGGCTGTAATCCGCCTACATCCACCTTCACGGTATAGTCTTTGTTGCTGTCGGTGGAGAATACGCCGCTTTGTATTACGTTAGTGAACAGTGTATCCGTGGCGACTTGCCAGGTGCCGTTCACTACACCCGGTACATCCGGCGTCACACGGGTCCAGATAATAACCGCGTTCGGCGTTGGGTCACCGGATGCCACTCCGTGGTAAAACGGTGCCAGCGAGGAATCCAGGGCAGAACGGTTGGTGTAGTCGTTAGGCTGCGCTTTGACGACCGTGAATGTAATGCAGGAAACAAAAAGTATCAGTAAAGACTTTTTCATTGGGAAAAATTGTTGAATGTTGACAGAACAGTTTACCTGTCTAAATTACACAATATTTTCTTATGTAGAATCTAATCGTTCTATTAAAGTAATTTAAGCCATTATGCAGTTTACTAAAGGAAAAAGAAGTAAAATAATGACAAGCTTATTTTGAAAATCAAATACTGGGAGGTATGTTCGTGTGCTATCAAAACTACGACTGCAGGCTTTCCCAGTCCTGCATCAGTTTTTCCAACGCTTTCTTTTCTGCTCCCAGCTGTAATACAATCTGCTCATCGTATTTGCCGTCTTCGGAAAGTGCTTCAATTTTTTCTTCTATCTTTTTTATGTCAAATTCCTTGATGGAAATTTCCTCTTCGAGTTTTGATAATTGGTTCTTCAGTTTCTTATCCTGAATTGGATTGTCTTGATTCTTTGTTTTTGGCTCTTGCGGGCTCACTTTTATACTTGCCTGCGGACTTAACTCCACTTCTCTGAAGCTTGCCAGACGTCGTTCTTCGAAGAAATCATTGACATCTCCCGGGTGTTCTTTCACTACGCCGTTATTGAATTCAAATACCTTATTCGTCATCCCCACCAGAAAATCACGGTCGTGCGATACCACGATGACCGTTCCGGGGTATTTGGAAATGGCATCTTTCAATACATCTTTGGCACGAAGGTCTAAGTGGTTGGTCGGCTCATCCAGAATCAGCACATTGCTTGGATGCAGCAATAAGTGCGCTAAACAGACACGTGCCCGTTCTCCTCCGCTCAGTACGGAAATTTTCTTGGTCGCGTCGTCGCCGCTGAACATGAAAGCGCCCAGGATATTCCTGACCTGCGCCCGGATTTCATTCGGAGCGGTATCTTCCATGTACTGCAGGATGGTCAGTTCTTTGGGCAATTGCTCCGCATGGTGCTGCGCGAAGAAGGCGATGTTTACATTGTGTCCGATGGTTAATTCACCTGAAGAGTAATCGATTTCCTTCGCGATGATTTTCGCCATGGTGGTTTTACCCATTCCATTTTTCCCGATGAACGCCACTTTGTCACCGCGTTCGATTTCTAAATTGACATCATGGAAAACCTGTTTGTCGCCATAGCTCTTTGCCAGGTTTTTAGCCGTAACAATCACCTTTCCGCTCTGCTGACCCATCGGGAACTGAAAACGCATGGAGCGCATATCGTCCTGCTCCACTTCTACAATGTCCATTTTATCCAGCTTCTTGACAAGGCTCTGTGCCATGCTCGCTTTGCTGGCTTTTGCCTTAAAACGTTCTATATTGCGCTCAATCTGCTTAATCTGATCCTGTTGGTTTTTGAATGTCTGCAACTGCTTTTCGCGGCGCTCTTCTTTTAAGACGAGGTATTTGGAATAGTTGGCCTTATATTCATACATCTTGCCCAGCTCGAGCTCGATGGTTTTATTACACACATTATCCAAAAAAGATTTGTCGTGCGATACGAGGATGATGGCGCCTTCATATTTCTGGAAGAATTCCTCCAGCCAGATGATGGATTCGATATCCAGGTGGTTGGTAGGCTCATCGAGCATCAACAGGTCAGGATTCTGCAATAATAATTTCGCCAGTTCCAGGCGCATGGCCCAGCCACCGGAAAAGGTATGCGGTGATTTTTCAAAATCTTCCCGCTGGTAGCCGAGACCCAACAGCACCAGTTCCGTTTTCTTGTCTTTGTCGTCAATATCCAGATGCACCAGGCGGTCATTGATATCACAAAAGAGTTGGGATAGATTCATGTAATCATCCGTATCGTAATCAGTGCGGGTTTCCAGCTGATGCTGAATCTTATCCAGTTCCTCCTGCAATATGTTGATTTCCTTAAATGCCGTTTGCGCTTCCAGCCATACGGTAGGTTCGTTCTGTCCTCGTATCTCCTGTTTCAGAAAACCTATGGTATACCCACCAGGTTTGGATATGGTACCTTCCTGTGGGGATATTTCACCATTAATGGTTTTTAGCAGCGTGGACTTGCCAACTCCGTTACGTCCCACCAATCCGATTCTGTCCCTTGGCTGAATGGTGAAGGTGACATTATCGAATAAAATCCGGCTTCCGAAAATGATAGAAAGGTTAGACGCTTGTAACATGCCGCAAAATTACTTTTTTTAAAGATAAATTTTGCCCCTGCAAATGTATATACTATTAATAAACTATTAATAGACAATATATTACATCCCTCCTGTCTCAGGTTGGAGTTTTTGATAATGAATGAATAATCAATACATTCAGAGCCGGTTAGTATGTTCTATTCACTAAGCAGTTCATTGATTTTCTCTATGCTTTCCGTAGGTTCCATTGCTAATCCCACCTGCTGATGGACGATATTGCCTTTGCTGTTGATGATGTGAATGATATTGGAATGGTCAAATGTGCCGTCTTCGTTTTTCTTTATCCGTACGTTCAACACGTTGCTTATTTCCAGCACATCTGATTCACTTCCGGTCAGCAGCAACCATCTTTTCAAATCCAACTGGTGTTCTTTTGCAAAGGCCGTCAACTGTGCGGGGGTATCCCGTTCCGGGTCCATGGAAATCAGCAAAAATGTTACATCCTTCAGTTTGTCTGCCGGTATAGCCTTTTCAATACGTTGTAAATCGGCAGTAATCCTGGGGCAGGCACCCTGGCAATTGGTAAATATCATCGCTGCTACGATAACCGTTGATTTGATATCGTTTAGTCTCAAAGTTTTCTTGTCTTGCGTAGTCCAAACGGAGCTGATGTCATGCAACGTAGCGTCGCTGTTGTAGGTAGAGGATGTCGATGATTCCGGTTTTTTGCAACATGCCTTTTTTTCTTCCGTGTTGTTTTTACAGGCGGCACTAAACAAGATGCAAAAGCCAAGGTATAAGAGTAAATTTTTCATGATATCAATTTTTTGAGTTATTTATTTAGCCGTCTTCACACACCGGAACCCGACATTCTGAATGTTGTAGCTTGCTTTCAGGCTGGAGCGCATGGCGTATCGCATGAAAGCGGCATAATTTCCGGGTGTTTTCGAGCCTTTGGAACCGGCGCCGCAGAATTCATTTTTATCCAGATTATTTCCGTCTCTCGAATCTCTGGTGGCTAATGCGGAGATGAAATCCAGGTTCCACTCCCATACAAGTCCGTGCATATCGTAAACGCCATATACATTCCGGAAGCCTTTCCCAACATTTCCAATCTTTTCAGTGGTCGGTTTGCCGTACCAATCCAGTATCTTTTGATAAAATCCATTGTCTTTGGAGGCATTCTTTTTCGTTTCATTAGCCAGTGCCACATATTCCCATTCATTTACGGTAGGCAGCCGTTTGCCCTGGCATTCACAATATCTCTTTGCGGCAAACCACGATACATTCACCACCGGACTGTTTTTCATGGCAGCTGAATCTTGCCCGATTTTGTTTTTAAACTGCCAGTGTTGAAGGTATTTTTTATCCGCAAAAATTGGTTTGACATTTCCTTTCTGCCATTCCGGATATTGTGCTGTAAATCGCTCGAAGTCTGCATTGGTTACCGGATATTTATCCATGTAAAAGGCGTTCACCTTCACCATTCCGGAATCCAAAGAATAGAGCGGCACATACGTGCCGCTCTCAATGTAAACCATATTTTTAGGAACTTGTCCTGATGACAAAATGAAAAAATTACACAGACATATCGCAATTACAAGTCTCATTATTTAGCTACCGTTGCAGGTGTTGTTTTTCTTATTGCAGAAACCTGAGCCGGTGTAATCTCACCACCGCCGTTTCCAAAACTATTCATCACAAATGTAACAACATTTGCCACTTCTTCATCGCCGAGTGTTTGCGTTGGCATCACGCCGTTATAGGTTTTTCCGTTTACCGTGATGTTTCCGGATAAACCGTGGGTAACAGCGCTGGCCACTTTAGCAGGATTGCCTTTGAAGTAGTCGGAACCTGCCAGCGGTGGGAATGCACCCGGTATTCCTTTTCCATCCGCCTGGTGACATGCCTGGCAGGTAGAGGCAAATATGGTCTTGCCCGCGGCAATGCGTTCATCTTTTGTCAACTGTTTTGCCGGTCCTTTCGCTTCCTGAGGCATGTTCTGAATAGCACCACCTTCAGATTGATAGATTCTGTCATCCAGTTGTCCGGAGTAGATAGTTTTGTTCGGTTCTCCTTCCACTTTCAACATACCCAATGTTCCTTTGTTGAATGTACGGAAGATAGAGTGGTCCACTAAAATATAATTGCCCGGAATCTCACACCTGAATTCAACAATTGAGGATCCACCGGCAGGAATTAAGGTGGTTTGCAGGTTGTGGTTGATTAATTCTCCGCCTTCCACATAGACATTGTCAAAAATCTCGCCGATAACATGGAAGCTAGACACTAAGTTTGGCCCGCCGTTACCCATAAACAATCGTACTTTATCGCCGGGATTTGCTTTGAGAGAATTGTCACCGGTCAGAGCGCCTACCTTACCGTTGAATAACACATAATCCGGGGTTTCCGTTAAGGCTTTGGACATTTCAAACGGTTGTGTACCCGCTTCGCCATAGGCACCTTTCGTATAGAAATCACCCTGACATACATAATATTCCTTATCCACTTTAGGTAACCCTTCTTTTGGTTCCACTAAAATTAACCCATACATACCATTGGCAATATGCATACCTACAGGAGCAGTAGCGCAGTGGTAAATGAATAAACCTTTATTCAATGCGGTAAATGAAAATACTGTTTCGTGTCCAGGCGCAGTGAAAGTTGAGGATGCGCCGCCGCCTTGTCCCGTCACGGCGTGCAGGTCAATGTTGTGTGGCATCTTGCTGCTCGGATTGTTCTTTAAATGGAACTCCACCAGGTCACCTTCACGGACCCGGATGAATTTACCGGGAACAGTACCTCCAAATGTCCAGAACATGTATTTCACACCTTCCATGATTTCCATTTCCTTTTCGACGACTTCCAGTTCTACAATAACTTTAGTCGCGTTTTTCCGGGTGATGGGTGGTGGCACCATTGGAGGGTCAGTTAAGATGGCCTTTTCTTCGCCCACTATTTTTTCCGTCGGCTCCGTTGACCAGCTACTTTTATTACTATTACTGTTGCCGCTGTTATTACACGATGAGAATACTAAGGTGATGCAAAATAAAAGCAGGGTATGATGCAATGCTTTAAAAAAATGATTTTCCGTTTTCATAAGATTGATTTTAGATATTAAGAATGAAGTATTAGTTAGTTTCAGGATTTTTTTCGTATTTAAACAAGGATGGTTTTAAAGTCACCATGATGTAACTCCAGCCATTGTAGGCTTTTCGGCTGCCGCCTTTTATTGCTTCCATAGAAGGAGTTGCAATCATAAATGAATAACCGGCATTGATGGTCAGGAAGTCCAGTGGTTTGTAGGAGCCATACACATCCATTTCAAATCCCAATGGGAGTTTCAGGTATTTTCCGGGATTTGCCGCGTCTGCAACTTTATTGCCCAGAAAGAAATAGTGTGCATCAAAGCCTAACATTCCTTTCGGTTTCGGTTTATAATTAAAGCGCACATACAAATCCTGAAGGCCACCTCCTTTAGTGTCTGTCGGTAAATCCAGAAAGTAGTCCATATGCCCGTAAAATTTATGATTGGTGGCATAGAGAGTATTGAAAGCATGGTATTTGGTATCGCCGCTTTTGGAAGCGTTGTTTCCGGAAGCATAATCATACCCAATTCCTGCATTGATTTTCGAGGAGGTGTATTCACCATATAGAGATGCAAAATAAGCCAGTATAATCTGGTTGCTGATTGTTTTGCCTGTTTGTATATAGGCTGAAATATTTCCGTTGAAGTGACTGTATTTGAAAGAGGCATAAGGACCACCCGTAAAACGGAAATACGTCACGGGTAAACTGTCTTTGCTTGGTATTCCGTCCGTAATGGCATACAGAGACAGGGAAGCACGTCCGCTATCCATTTTCTGGTTAAACCAGCCATACGCCAGGGCTTTGTAATTGTTCAGTTTGTAGACGGTTCCAATCAGTTGTTCACTGGGCTGATTAAAACTGCCGCCGATATGCAGCGTTGAATTCTTTTTGTGGATTTTAACCACTACGGCATCATGACTCCTGCCAACCTGTGACCAGTCAAGGTTGCCTAAAAGACGATGGTCTTCATACACCAGCTCTTGTCTTCCCAGTTTAACGGATGCAATATCCTTAATGTTAAATTCCGCCCAACCTTCGTGTAGCCCGAAGCTACCGTTGTTTTTCACCTGTTCTTCATTGCCCCAAACTCTGTAATCCTGTAGTGTAACATAGAATTTTACAAATTTGTAAGAATACATCACATTCAGCCGCACACGTTCAGATACAAAGAAGGCGCTTTTGCTTTTAAGCGGCGCCAGATTGCGGTATCCGTGCCGTTGTTCCATTCGTGGCCGGAATTCACCGCTTAATTCAAATTTATGCTGACCCATTAACGGAAAACTGAGCACCATCATACAAAATATGAAGGCACTCTTTATCGATTTGTGTTTCATAAAATTAGTTTAAAATATAAAAAGATATTTATATCCGAAATTAGTATCCGTTGCTTCTCTGGTAAATGATAAAAAGCATACCGATAACTGATATTTGTCATATTTTTTACCACCAGAGGTATATTTTTAGTATTTTTAACCAGTTGTGCGATTTTCGGTGGTGGAAGAAGAAATGTAACAAAGTTTCTTACAGATGATCAGGTGGTTATTATAGCCATAATTAATTTGGACCGCACAACGGATGATTTTTACTGACAGAAAATAATACAGATATGTTGTTTTCAAAAAGTTGTGAATATGCCTTACGTGCCGTATTGTATGTTTGTCTGAAGAGTGACGAACATCATAAAATCGGCGTAAAAGAAATTGCGAACGAGATTGAGTCGCCGGTGCCGTTCACTGCCAAGATATTGCAGCAATTGGCGCGAAAAAAAATTATAGCATCCATTAAGGGGCCGAATGGCGGGTTTTACATCGACCATACACAGCCGCCGGTTTCCATTTATCAGGTAGTGGAAGCCGTTGATGGCACCGATTTTTTTGAAAGATGTGTTCTAGGGTTAAGAAACTGTTCAGAGAAAAAGCCTTGTCCTTTGCATCAGCATTTTAAAAAGCACAGAGAGGAGTTGACCATCATCTTTAAGAAAAAAACAATCAATGACCTGATTATTGGATATAAGGGGAAGATAAATCTGAAATAAACGGTGTTGCTGCATTCGGAAAAAATCAGATTTTTTAGCAGACAGTTGAATTTTTAAGTATATTTAGTTGAAATCACAATAAATTGCCGCAACGATTTGTATATCACCAACGCGTAAAGAAATCCATCTGGCCAACACTGTTTAAATTGTTAGGCCGCACTTTATTCGATGCTCCCAATGTTATCCCGGACAAAAAACGCATTGATACTTTTGAACGCTACCTGATGGAAGGCGATGCACTGGCGGATGCCGCAGCGAGGGATTTATTTTTGTCGGACAGAAAACACCTGCACAGTTTCAGGATAATGAACAAGGTACTGGATCAGGGAATCAGCGCTGATGATGATATTCCGGATTCCTTCAGAAAGCTGATGTTTGAAGTGAATCAGGACCCCGATTGGCTGGACAGAAAAAAAGTGGAACAGGGAGCAGAAATCTGCCGCCGTTTGGGAGGACATGCCATGGCCGTTTTGGGCGACTTAGCCTTGCTGGGCGGATATGCCAATTCGGATATTTCCAAGCCGTTGGTTTTTACCGGAGCCTTGAAAGGAGACAGTACGTTTGACAGAATCAGTGAGACGTCCCAGTTCTGGTATGATGTAACCCGCAGAGGGGCGTTGGAAAAGGGAGCAAAAGGATACAAGTCTGCGATACGGGTGCGCATGATGCATGCCATGGTGCGGCAACGATTGCTGATGCATCCGAAATGGGACAGTGAGAAGTGGGGATGGCCAATCAATGAAGCGGATTCGCTGGCAACAAATGTGGGGTTTAGTATGGCGATGGTTTATGGCTGTACATGGCTGGGCTATTACCTGCCGAATAAAGATATTGAAGCGGTATTGCATTTATGGCGTTATATCGGTTATCTGATGGGGGATGATACGGACTGGCTGCCCAAAACTACAGAAGAAGGATTGCAGTGCTTATTGCTGCTGCATTTATCCAATGAGAATATTCCGGATGAAGAAAGCAAGGTGCTGGCGAGAGATTATCTGAATAGCTTCAAACCCAAATCGAATCATTCTGACTGGAAGCAATACCTCAACGATTATTATTTCTTCATGAAACACAAGGCGTATGCAGAGTTGCTGATTCCGCCGGATTTGTATTCCAAGCTCGACCTGCCGTCATCTAATTTCACCTGGATGTTGGTTCCGATGATAGAGACACCCGCAATATTTATCAAGGACAGACTGCGTGCGTTAATTCCTGACTTGCATAAACGAATCGAAAGAGAAGGTGCGAGAGAACAGGAAGACGTGATTAAGACAAGAATGGGAGAGAAGCAGGCAAGCTATATACCCAAAGAGAAAATGGAACATTAATCGTAGCAAGAAGCTTTTTTATCCGCAACACCAGGGCTGAAGCTGTTCCAGCTCTTTTACACAGGATTCGCCTTTTTCCAGTTTGCCGTCTTTGGCATCCACAATCCGCCAGGAGAGATTCGGCTGGAACATGGGTTGCGCTTCCACAAACAAACAACGGAGCTCACCACTTTGAAAATGACAACGTTTTTGAATGGCATGCAGCAACTGTTCATTATGAATATGACCGTCTCCAAAATTCCAACCCAGCGTTACGCCTGCCACCAGTTCACCGTCACGCCAGACGTAATCGTCAATAGTTTCGACCATTTTAGGTACCACCTGTTGTAAAATTCGTCCATGCAGGTGCATGCTTCGGAAGGCGATTACTTTTGAGATTAATGAGAACGTTGTCTGTTCATCATAAAAAAGGTTCAGTTGCCTGATGACGGTCGGTGTACATTTCACAATATGCTCATCCAGTTTTTCTTCCGTTCCCTTTTTAAACAACCATACGCTATATGCCCAGTTTCCGGCATAATAACGCATGGAAACCAGAAATGAAATCCATTTCGGAAATAAATTTCCAAGAACGGGAAGTAAAATCAACCCTACAAAAAGTAGTGTAATCAACAGTAAAGAGTGTACATCAAACGCCCATACCATCGCATGATTTCCAAACAATGCAAAACCGCCATATACCATAATGATATTCCATTCCAGCGGTACAGCCATCGGTACGCTGCTCGTTATGTATAAATGAAAAACAAACATAATCGCTAATGCAATCAGGGTGAGCTGTCCGCCATCTCCGAATAGTAAGAGTACAGGGAAAATATATTCCACGAGGGTGCCGAAATGTGCTAAAAAAGCGGAGAGTTTGCTTGGACGTAAATCTGACGGATAGTTGACATACATTTTTTTTCGTAGCCACGGGATGCGCAGCAACGCGCTGTTACTGACCATTACTCCTATAACCGTCGGGAAATGGCGGTTCAGTTTGGAAGTAGCTGCCCATATCCAGATGGCCAGCCACACTAATTTGGTAGCAGCAATGGTGTCAACCGGAAATAAAAAACAGCATAGTACCAGGTAATAATGTTCGCCGCGCGCAGAAATAAATATGGTTTTATCAATCAGCGTAAGAATCGGTAAAATGAGGATGACGGGTAACAGTAAAAGAGGGGTGAGTTCTGCGGAGACCAATGCCCGCAGCAACAATACAACAAATGCTAAATACAACAGGACATCAAACCAGTTTCTGTTATCACTCTTGAATACAGCGGGAAATAATGGAAGTTTGATAGTGCCCGGACGTAAAAAATGAAAAGCAGCGCCAAAAGGAGGAAAATATCTTGCTGTCAGAGGGCCGCTGCCGCAACCCATACCCAGTGTTTCAAAGAGCATACTCCAACAGACAGCCTTGCCTATAGCTTCGGTCTCGAACCACCAGTTTTTTATGGTGTCTAAACTCCCTAATCCGTTGGAGAAAGAGCAGAACCAGATCCACATGCCGACATAAAACGCGATTTTAATGATGTAAAAAAAATAAACGGCAACCGGGGCTCCATAACCCTGCACTGCCCAGGCCCTGCAGAGCATGACCACCCGTTCGTTAAACGGCTTATTTTTCCATTCTTCATATTCAAATGGCAGGGGTTGTGGTGCTATAAGATTTTTAAAATTCAAGAGTTGTTTTTTAAAATGATTACGGAGTCAGTTTCATGTCATCCAGCATTGTAAAGATAGTTTCTTTATCATAAAACGATTTTTGCATCACCTTTTCCGTCTGTATCGATTTATCCGTTTGCTGCAGTTGGATGGAATTATTAAATGACTCCATGCGCAGCAGGTTAAATCCGAAATTTATAGTTGCGCCTTCACCAAAGATAGAGTCTAATATGTCACCTGCAAAAAATACATTAAAGATACCGGATGCATCTGTATGATACTCCTGCTGCAACTCGTCCAGAAATCCGGGAAAAGCAATAACCGTTTTGTCACCGAATAATATCCAGTCATCCTGATTCGAACGATTTGCTCCCACTGTTGCCAGCGATCTCGTCAAATCAATAGTCAGGTGTGCGTTGATTCCTTCCAGCACAAGCCGGGTGATAGTGTATTTGTCATAGCAATGCTGGTAATACATCTTCCAGTGATATTCTATAGGCTCGTTCAGCAAATGGTGTTTTAAAATATAAAGATAGCGCTTGCTGAAATCCATCGCAAAATCATTGATAAATAAAGAATCCTGATAATCCCGGTGAGCGATATAAACTGTTGCAGCGTGCGTGATTGCCTTGTACAACGTAGGGAATGCCCTCTGTTGTCCTTGTTTGAGGAGAACAGTTCCTGAATACGGTCTATTCTCGCGTCAAAATCCGCATACGTTTTCAATGTGGATGTATCACACAAAAGAAGCAATTCATTAAAGGCAGCATCCGGTAAATTCCATTGATTGGTAACCACGTTCTCTTTCTGACAGGAAAAAAGAAACAGCATACATATTGTACCATACAACTTCTTCATAGCAGACGAATAGGAAAAGTAAACTAAATATAAGAAAGATTTTTCAGATATGACTGCATTGCAGCAACAGGTTACGGAACGTAACTGATATTAATATAAATCTTGTAAAAACCTTTAATGACAATAAGCAACCGGTTGCACGGCTATCATTTGCTGGATGCTGCAACTTAAGCTGATTTGCCTTCTTCCCAGGCTCGTGTTTTATCCGCCAGATCCATACAGAATTTTTTGATATCCTCCTGAACAAAGGGGTTTTGCGTTGCACGATGGTAGGTATCGCCAAGGCTTAACAGCAACTGGAAAAAGTGGGTATGCATCTCATCCACCTGCATATCTTTTGTCCATAGGTCAAAACGCATGGTGTTTTTCTCATTACCATCCCACATACCCACCATCATGCTTTTGCATTCATCACCGTCACCTTGCGGTCCGTCTGTTGCTGTCCAGGTGATTTTATCCGGGAGGTTCTGGTCGTCCAGCCTAATCTTAAATTTTATTTCCGTTTCTCGTGCCATGGTCAAAAATTGAAGAGCAAATATACGTATCTGCTTTTAATACTCAGTTTATGTAAATGCTACGTCTTGCAATTGACCTGAATCAAAAAGTGGGTGGAAACAAAAATTTAACTTGCAGATTAAACAAACGTTTAATTAAATTTGTCCTATTAAACAAACGTTTAATTAAAATGGAAGAAAACAAACCACAGGATAAACGCGAAGACATTTTGGATATAGCGGAGCAATTATTTGCCGAACAGGGGTTTGAAGCCGTTAGTATCCGCGAAATATCCAAAACGGCGGATATCAATATCGCCATGGTATCCTATTATTTCGGCTCCAAGGAGAAATTGTATGAGGAGGTCATCAACCGGAAGCTGATTCATACGGAAATGCTGTTGAAACAGGTAGAAAAATATTCAAGTTATACCGATAAGCTGTTTGCCCTGGTGGACATGTACATAGATAAATTCTTTGAACGCCGTGCTTTTCAGAATATTATTTTCAGGGAGATGACGATGAATCAGCGAACCGACATGGCTGAAAAGATTACCGTTCAGATTCATCAGAATTTTATTCTGACGGTGGATATCATCAACAAAGGTATCAAACAGAAAGAATTTAAGAAAGTGGATGTGGAATTGACCGTGATGTCTATCATCGGAATAATCCGCATGTACACCACCTCCGGTGCTATGGCCTGTAAAATCATGCATTTAAATGAAGTGTCGGATGCATTTGACCAGAAACAGAAGGCAAGGTTAAGAAAACATTTAAGAGAATTATTAATTAATCATCTTGGAATTGAATCAAAATAAGATATGAAGAAGACAGTACAGTATATAGTTTGTTTTTTCCTTATGAGTGCCTCCTTTAGTCAGGAGGTAAAAAAAATAACGCTGCAGGAAGCATTTGAATTGGCTGCACAAAACAGTAAACAACTGCAATTGGATGATTTGAAGACAAAAGCACTGGAAATAAAAAAGCAACAGACGCAGAATGCTATGCTCCCCGGCGTTGGAATCAATGTCGGTTATGCGCGACTGAGCGATAATATTGAAGAATTGCCGCCGATTAATTTTAATGGCAAAGAAACGGTTTTGAACAAGCAGATACTCAACCAGTTCAATAATCGTGTTTCGATTCAACAACCGGTTTTTCAGGGTTTGAAACATTGGAATACGTTAAAAGCGCTTCAACTGCAAAAAACTGCAGCTGGTTTTGATCAGGAAAAAGACGAGCAGGATATTAAACTCAATGTCATTCAGGCATATTACAACTTGTTTAAATTGCAGCAAACCGGAATAATGTTGGATTCCAATATCGCGCAAACCCAGGTGCGGGTGGATGATATTACAAAATTTAAAAATGCAGGCATCGCGCTGAATAATGATGTAATGCGTGCTGAATTGCAAAAAACAAATCTGCTGGTATCCAAAGCGGACGTCGAAAGTGCGATCGATATCACCAATTTTAACCTGTGTATCCTGCTAGGACTGGATGTCAATACAAAAATAGAGGTACAGAACCCGAATGCGGTGCAGTATCCGGATAACACGATACAGTCATTGCTTGCATCGTCATATACAGACAGAGCGGAGCTGAAAGCACAGGATTACAGAGACAAAGCGGCAGATTATCAGATTAAAGCATCCAAAAGTGCATATATGCCAACAATCAGCGCTGTTGGGAATGGCTATTACAATAATCCGAACCAGCGTGTATTCCCACCGGAAGCGAAATTTAAAGCTACCTGGGATGTGGGCCTAAGCCTGAGCTGGAATATCATGCAGCTCTATACCGCACGGGCAGTGGTATCAGATGCAAAAAATCAGAAGGCACAGCTGGAGCAGTTGACTGAACAGATAAAAGATGGCATCTCAATGGAAGTAAACTCAACATATGAAACAGTAAAAGTGACCTTATTAAAAATTGACCTGGCGAAACGCGCAGTGGAACAGGCAACAGAAAACAAACGCATACTCGATAACCGGTTCACTGCACAAGTAGCCTTGTTAAGTGATGTACTGGAAGCCGACCAGTTGTTGTTGCAGGCACAAACCAACCTGCTGAATGCACAGGCAGATGCAGCCATCGCAGAGTACAAATTGCAAAGAAGTTTAGGAAAGTTAAAGTAATAAAGAAACCAGCTTAAAGAGTAAAAAATAATTCAGACGATAATGGAAAACACCAACACTACAGAAAAAAAATCTCCTAAGAAGTTAATGATGCCGGTAATAGGCGCAATCATTCTGATAGGGGCGGCATTGTTTGCTTACAAGAAAATATCCTATTCCTTACACAATGAGGATACGGAAAACTCGCAAATAGAATGCAATATCATTCCGGTATCACCCCGGATTTCCGGTTATGTGGATCAGGTATATGTCAAAGAAAACCAGCGTATACACAAAGGAGATACGATTTTGAAATTGGACGACCGTGATTTAAAGATACGTCTGGAACAGGCAATCATCAATGCGAGAAGTGCGGGAGCCAATGTGAGTGTGGTAAAGAGCAATGCCACTTCCGCGGATGCTTCCGCCAGTGCCACTTCCACTTCCATACTGACGGCACAGGCTAACGTGGAAACGGCTAAAGCCAATGTGGAAGCGGCTAAAGTGCGGGTATGGAACGCAACGGAAAATTTCAAGCGATACGAACAGTTATACAACCAGACCTCTGCTACACAGGCGCAGTATGATGGTGCGCTGGCAGAAAAACAATCGGCAGAAAGACAGGTGCAGGTGGCAGAGAAGCAGGTGTTGGTGGCAGAAGCACAATTGAAAGCTGCACAACAACAATCAGCCGCATCCCGTACACAGGCGAATGGTGTGGGTACGCAAGTAAACCTGGCAGAAGTGGGAATTCAACAGCGTCAGGCAGATATTGAATTTGCGCAGTTGCAACTGACGTATGCTTACATCATCGCACCCTGTGACGGGTTTATCTCCAGAAAAAATGTACAACCCGGACAGCTGGTAAATGCCGGGCAAATACTGATGAGCATCGTGGATGACAGTCAGCTTTGGATTACCGCGAATTTTAAGGAAACGCAGATAGAACACATGAAAGAGGGACAGGACGTAGAGGTAGAGGTGGATGCTTATCCGGGTAAAAAATTCAAAGGAGAAATTGAATCGCTGCAGGCGGCTACAGGCTCCAAATTTTCGTTGTTGCCTGCCGATAATGCCACCGGAAATTTTGTGAAAGTGGTACAGCGTGTGCCGGTTCGCATTGCATTGCTGGATGATAAAAACGATTCATACGACTTACGTGCCGGTATGAACGTTACCGTAGCGGTGAAAGTTAAATAATGAAATAATGAAATAATGAAATAATGTATGTCTTTAACCATTTCAACAAAACAATCACAAACTCACTAAAACTATATTTTTCTTAATACTTACTACTTAATACTTACTACTTACTTCATGACTCAGGAACAAACCAATAGCTTAATCGAATACGGAGCACGTCGATACATCATCACGATAACGGTGGTGTTGTGTACCTTGCTGGAATTGATCGATACGACTGTGGTCAATGTAGCAACCAATACATTGATGGGCAACTTAGGCGCTACAATCTCGGAAGTGAGCTGGGTGATTGCCTCCTATGCCATTGCCAATGTTATTATCGTACCTATGAGCAGCTGGTTATCGGCTCAGTTCGGGAGAAGAATTTATTTCGCATCCTCTGTTGCTTTGTTTACTTTTTCCTCTCTCATGTGCGGCTTATCCGGTTCCATCTGGACGCTGGTATTCTGGCGCTTTGTGCAGGGTATCGGTGGAGGCGCTTTATTTGCTACATCGCAAACCATCTTAAAAGAAATCTATCCTCCGGAAAAAATCGGAATGGCGATGGCGATGTTTGGAATGGGGGTAATTGTAGGACCCACCATCGGTCCGTACTTAGGAGGTTACCTTGTTTATAATTATTCCTGGCCGGTCATCTTTTATGTCAACATTCCAATAGGCATCCTGGCTGTCTTTCTGACGCTGACTTATATCCGCGATAATCCGTTTGATAAAAGGACAGACGCCGGTATCGACTGGCTGGGCATCTTTCTGTTGATTCTCGGAATCGGTTCCCTGCAGCTGGTACTGGAACAGGGAGAGCGCAACGACTGGTTTGAATCGAGGTATATCCTCACGTTTACGATGCTTGCCATAGTCGGAATCATCGGATTTATTGTGAGGGAATTGACGACAGAAAACCCAATCGTAGACCTACGTGTTTTGGGAAAAGGCAATGTCGCTATCGGCACCATCATGAACTTTATCTTAGGATTCATCTTGTTCGGCAGTGTGTTTATCTATCCAATTTACATGCAGCGGTTCTTAGGCTTCACCGCCCAGTTGTCCGGTTCCATGTTTATACCCGGCGCCTTGCTGAGCGGTATGCTGATGCCGGTAGTGGGCGGATTGTTGTCCAAAGGTACACCTCCCAAGTTTATGATTATGGGTGGCTTTATGGTTACCGGTATTTTTGTTTTTTGGTCTTCTTTTATCTTTACCACCAATACCGGCACGGAGGCAATGTTCTGGCCGCTGATAGTGCGCGGTTTGGGCATGGCATTCTTATTTGTTCCGCTTTCCGGTCTTACACTTGGCGGACTGGTAGGCAAGGATGTAGGTCAGGCATCCGGTATTTCCAATATGATACGTCAAATCGGTGGTTCTATGAGCGTGGCCATTTTAGGAGTACTGAATGAAACGCTGAGTGCCGAACACCGTGCGAATATCCTGCAGCATGTGACACCCGACAATCCTTTGCTTAATGAACGATTGAACGGCATGAAGGCTGGTCTGATGAGCGCCACCAGCGATACCGATAAGGCCGGCAAACAGGCACTGGCTTTTTTGGATTATTCTATCAATAAGCAGGCGGCGATTCTGAGCTATATTGATATCTTCCACTACATGACGGTCTTTATCCTGGTATCCGTTCCATTGGTCTTGTTTGCAAAAACCTATAAGATGAACCAGAATCCGATGGATGCGCATTGATTCCCTGCCCTCGAGGTCATATTCAATTTCTTAACAGAGTCTCCTGAAAGGGACTCTGCGTCTAATCCATTCTTTTCCACTACTTTTGTCTTCTCTGGCGAGGGTAGATGTGGACAGCAGGAATTATGGCAGAATTACCGATAAAAATTAAGAAATAAACAGAATTTCACTATCCGGTTTCCCCTCTTGAGAGGGGATTAAGGGGTGTGTAAATAGCTTGATTGTAAGAGAAAAATAGGATTTATTGAGGGAGTCAACCCACCCCTTTTGTCCCCTACGGGGAGGGGAGATGCGGACAGAGGTTTTTATATAAGTAATTACTTTTTATAAAAAAGTATGGAGTGAAATAAATTGCACTTCCGGTTTCCCCTCTTGAGAGGGGATTAAGGTGGGGTGTTTTTGTATACACCTCAACGACGTTCCATTCAACTGCCAATTTTTTGTGTAGATGGGGCAATGCTATTTACAATGGCACACCCGGTAAATACACATCGTAGAAATAACCGATCTTAATCATGGAGTAATCTATCCAGTGGTCCCATTGGGCATCTTTGCGCAGCGTATTCAACGTGTGAAACCCGTTCATGGCCACCTGCACCCGCTGCTGTGCGTTCGACAAATCATTGACATTGGCAGGCAGTTTAACCGTATAGCCTTTTCCTGCTTCCCCTGTTTTATTAGTGCCGATAAAGATATCGCCAAAGAATACAAACTGTTGGTTGGTCAGTTGAATCAGTAACTTATCCAGTGTGGCAAAATTCTGCATCATCGGTTTGTCCCACATCGGCTGTAAAATGTAAATCTGTTCGTGTGCGCCAAACTGGATGGCGGCTTCTGTCTGTATATCCTGGAAGGCATCGCAGTTGCCTGCCAGCAATGCCTGTTCAGCTTGCTCCTGTAATCGGAAGCCTTCACGGGCTTCTGCGGTCAGCCAGCCTTCATGCTGAATCCTGCCTGCACCGGCAATGCTGTTCAGGATGCCGAGAGAACCGATATCCGTCAGCACATCTATTTGTCCCTGTATCAGTATCTGGCAGGTTTCCAGCAGGGCATCCGTTATTTCTTTTCCGGTATTATCCAGCGGGATGTGAACATTGTTTATTTCAAGGGTATAGCGCAAAAACAGTGCGGCTACTAATCCGGAACGTACTTCATTGGCAGCGAATACGCCCAAACGTGTCCACATGAAGGCAGGATATTTTCTCTGCAGGGCATCGTAACTCATCAGTACGAAAGCATTCTTTGCCAGGATCACAGAAGCTTCTGAACCTTGGTAAAACACGTTTGCTTTCTGTTCTGCCAGTGCTGCATGTTGCAAGAAATTGGCTTTTATCTGACGGTAACTTTCCTGAATGGAAATGCTGGTGTCAATAGCATCGGAAAGCTGCGCAAGGTCATTGGCAAGCTCATGGATTTCATTCATCAGCCGGCGTTCTCCTGCAGCTAACTGAATGCTGTCGTGTGTCAGCGGTTCGAGTTCATGCAACAATGCAGTTCGTTGGGATTCATTGATACAACCGGAAGAAGTCACTTCTTTTTGGCAATGTGTCAGAATGATTAATAAGAAAGAGAGCAGTATGATTCTAAAAAACGGCATTCGTAAATTTGAATCAATATTACTAAATATTTAAAGGAAATAAAAATGAGCTTATCGTGCCACGATAAACCAGGGATTCATATTGCGATAATTTTAGCGGTAAGATTTTAAAGTTTTATTTCTATTTTTGTTTATTATTACTTTCAACTACAACTTATGCAATATACCGCCGAAATAAACGTCATGCCGCTGAAGGAGCTCTTGGATCCACAGGGAAAAGCAGTAGAACACGGCCTGCACAATTTAGGGTTTCATACATCTAATGTGCGTATCGGAAAACACATCACGCTGAAAATTGAGGCAGATTCCAAAGAAGATGCGGTGCTTAAAGTGGAAGATGCCTGCAAAAAATTATTGCACAATCCGGTGATGGAATATTTTGAATATACGGTGCATGAATAATGCCTGTGTGCAACTGGCTTAAGTTGCCGAAACTGTCTTACTTCGTTTTACCCATTTAACGCCTTCATACCAGATAACGGAAGCAAATCCCGTTGCTATACTGATGCCCAATTCAGGAAGTGGAATGCTTTCAAACAGAAAGAAGCGGGTGAACGGCGGAAAGAATAATAAGGATGCTGTCAGCAGGATGGTCAGCGCGATGACGATGGATATCAGGTTGTTTTTATAAGTGGCGGTCGTCAGTATGGAATAGATGAAAGAGCGATTTACCAGTGTCAGAAAGATATTGGCGGAGATGAGTGTGGTGAATACCATCGTTCTGCTGAGTGATTCGCTGTATCCCGACTGAACGGCAAACAGATAGATAAACAAGGTTCCGGACGTAATCATCAACCCTTGTAAGATGCTGGTGGTGAGCTCCCGCAGGTTGAAGAAAGTAGTGGTGAATGGCCTTGGTTTCTGATACATCAGGTTCTTCTCGATGGGTTCATTTTCATAGATGATGGAGCAGGTGGGACCCATAATCAGCTCGAGAAAGATGATATGTATAGGGGTGAAGATGCTCGGATATTTCCAGTTGAGCGCCAGAGGAATAAATACCGTCAGGATAATCGGGATGTGGATGGAGATGATGTATTGAATGGCTTTTTTCAGGTTGACATAAATCTTCCTTCCCATCGCAATGGCATCCACCATCCTGCCCAGGTCATCGTCCACCAGAATAAGGGAAGATGCCTGTCTGGCAATTTCGCTGCCTTTTTTCCCATGGCAATACTGATGTGGGCGGCTTTCAATGCCGGGCCATCATTGACTCCGTCGCCAGTCATTGCCACTATTTCGCCGTTGGCTTTCAATGCATTGATAATTTTTAATTTGGCATCCGGAAACATACGGCTGAAAATAAAAATATTCTTTACTTTTTCTTTCAGCATTTCATCGGGCATATCCATCAGGTCCTGACCGTTTAAGGTGTATTCCGAGCCTTTAAAATGGATCTGGCGGGCAATGGTGGAAGTGGTGGCTGCATTATCACCGGTGACAATTTTCACGTCGATACCGGCCTGATAAAATGCATTCAGTACCTGTTCCATATTTTCTTTGGGCGGGTCATAAAAGGCGATGAGGCCTTTAAAGGCGAAGTGGAAGGATTGCTGTTTTTCCGGAAATTCATCGCCAGTATAATCGGAGATACCAACACCCAAAACACGGTAACCTTCGGCAGCGAATGTATGCATTACTTGGGTAATGGCGCTTTTGTCCGCTTCAGATAGATGTGCGACATTCATGATGGCTTCCGGAGCGCCTTTTGCCGCGATGATTCGTTGCCCTGCGGCATTCTCGAAGATGTGTGTCATCATCGGCGGATGTCCGCCCAGTGGGTATTCATGCCGCATGCTGTAGTTAGGGCGTTCATCTGTACCATTCAATTTTGCGTAGGCTTCATGCAGTGCCAATTCCATCGGGTCGAATGGAATCGGCTCACTCGCCCACATGCCTGATTGTATCAACATATTGGCTTCGGAGGAAAACAAATCCTCTCCGGAAATTATTGTCTGATTGTCCCAGTTGAATAGTTTAGCAAGCGACATTTTGTTCTCGGTAATGGTTCCAGTTTTATCGGTGCAAATAACTGTAGCGCTGCCAAGCGTCTCCACTGTTTTGGTTTGTTTGACGATGATACCCATTTTCATCAGCCGCCAGGCACCGAGCGCCATAAAGGTGGTAAACGCCACCGGAATTTCTTCGGGTAAAATACTCATGGCAAGCGTAAGTGCTTTAAGCAGGCTGTCTAATAGTTGTCCTGAACGGAAATAATTAATACCCCAGACGATAAGGAAGATGAAGATGCCAGTAAATGCCATCAATCGTACAAAATGGTTGATTTGCTGCTGGAGCGGTGTTTCCTCTTCTTCAATGCTTTCTAAACTCTTGCCGATTTTTCCAAGTTTTGTTTGGTTTCCGATGGCGGTTACGCTGCAAATTGCGAGGCCGCCGGAAACCCAGGTTCCCTGATAAACGAATTTATCTTCGGAGTGCTCATTTTTTCCTACAGGCATCGATTCTCCGGTGAGAATGGATTCATTCACTTCAAAATCGTTGGACTGCAGGATAACGCCGTCTGCCGGCACAGAGGTGCCTTCTTCCACCATCATGGCATCGCCCGGGACAATTTCAGTGCTGTTGATTTCAATAAGAATGCCGTTTCGTATCACCTTGCTTTTAGGTTGCGTAAGCGTTCTTAATGCTTTAAGTGCGTTCCTGCTTTTCGACTCCTGATATAAGGATATGGCAGCGACAAGTAGGATGGCGGAAGTCATGAAAATGCCGTCGTCCATATTGCCCGTAATGAAATAGATGGTGGCTGCTGCCAGCAGCAACAGTATCATCGGTTCTTTCAAGATACTGAAAATGCTGTGGATGATTCCTGATTCTTCTGTATGCGTTAATTGATTTTCACCATGTAAGCTCCTTGCATCCGCCACCTGCTCATCGGTTAATCCTGGTATGTTGAAATTAGAAATGGACATGGCTTAATAATACAACAATGTACAAATAAGCAAGGAATAATAAAAATGACTAAAGTCATCCGTATCAAAAAAATACGGGCGAACAGCTTATGTTTTCTGCGGTTTCTTTTTGGCTGCAGGAAATAAAATATTGTTCAATATCAACCGGTATCCCGGAGAGTTGGGATGTAAATTTAAGTCAGTGGGCGGATCGCCGACACGGTGCTGGTAATCCTCCGGATCGTGGCCGCCGTAAAATGTCCAGGTGCCTTTGCCATAAATTCCGTGAATGTATTTTGCTTCGTTCAGGCTTTTGTTTTCACCCATGATCAATACTTCCGGTTTGATGACAGCCTTTTTAAAGGCTGTCGTTTGTCCCATGAAACCTTTTACGATTTTTTCATGGTTTTGTGTCAGCATAGCCGGAATCTGATCCCATTTTGCGGAAAAATCAAACAGGCTGAAGAAGTCGATGGTGGCGGCAATCGGACGGATACCCGGCACATCTATCGTAGAAAATTCGTATTCGTACGGATTCGTGCTGATTTGGTAATTGTAAAAGGCAAAGCCTTTATTGTAGTCAATTTTATTTTGGGCATTCGGGTCCATCGCATCTCCGTCAAATTGCGACGGGCAGATATCGATGCCTTCTGCCGCCAATGCGATATCATAGGAATCCGTGGCGGAACACATGGCAAACATGTAGCCACCACCCATCACAAAATCACGGATTTTTCTGGCGACAGCCAGCTTTTCCTGCGATACTTTGGAAAATCCTAATGCCTTCGCACGGGATTCATAGTCCTGTACCTGCTTCTTATACCAGTCTGCATTCTGATAAGCCGACCAGAATTTGCCGTATTGACCGGTGAAATCTTCGTGATGCAGGTGCAGCCAGTCGTACAGGTGCAACTCATCATCCAGAATCTCTTCGTCATAAATTACTTTGTAAGGGATTTCAGCATAAGTAAGCACTAAAGTGACGGCATCGTCCCAGGGATTATTGGCTTTTGGTGAATATACCGCGACACGGGGTGGTTTTTCCAGCCGTACCGCATCCATGTTTACTTCCGGATTGGCAATATCTTCCAGGGTTTTACTCATGGTGGCATCGGCAATGGTTTCGAACTTTACATTCCGGATCAGGCATTCTTTCTCATAGTCTTTGCTGTACGGAAATGCAAAACTGCCGCCTCTGTAATTTAATAGCCAGTCGACCGGAGTATTTTTGGTCAATACCCAATAGGCAATTCCATATGCTTTGAGGTGATTGGTTTGCACCTCATCCATAGGAATCAATATAAACGAAGCCCTGGTGGTATAGCCGAGTAAAATGAAAACTAGTATAATTGCCGATTTTCTGATCATGGGTTGCGCTCGTCAAATTTAATATAATTTGTGTACCTGTTTGGTTAAAAATAATTATCATTCCTAATATCCGTAATGACTAAAGAGTGTGTCAATGGCAGTTTGCTGGTCAGGACGGGCATTTTTTAGTTTTGTCTTTAATGCCGCTAAACTTCTGGTATCTGTGGTAAGGAAACTGTAGAGCTGCGGAAAGCTAAATCCGCTGACCTGGTCAAAATCTTCGTTGCTGCCTTCATCATTCAAATCGTGGTAAATGCCATACGGAATCCAGTCTTCAAACGGTTCTTCATTCAGATCCAGGTATTTTTGTTTATGGTAAACGTAATAAGCGCAAATATTGGAGATGTCTTCTGCCCATGCTTCCGATAAACCTACAATACCGGAGTTGGGTAGTGTCGGGTCGCCATAGCCGCCGTTGTTGTAAATCAGCTCCACATATGGCAGCCAATAGGATGGGCCTACCTGAGCATACTGGCTGGCATGCCCCAGTTCATGAAACATCGTTTCAATAAAGGACGCTCTGGCAGCTGTGGAATAACGGGCGTAATATGGTGCATAAATATCCGGTAGCTGGTCTTTGATGATGACCGCTAATATTCCGGCTAAATCAGCCGGAAGACCCAATAAATTAGTTAGCAGCAGTTGCGGATTGCTGATGTTTTGCTGCGACATGTTGCGTAGCATCGGAGTGGCATACGAAGTACTGATAGGCGCTTCTCTTCCAATCCAAAATAGAAATTTCTTATCCGGCATAAGAAAATCAGAGTGTTTGGCAAATTCCTTAAATTTATTCAGCGCGAACAAGGCAGCACACGAATGATGCAGGGCTGCGTTGTTCATTTGTCTGCCCACTTCGATATTCAGGTTGGTCAGCGCACATGTTTTTTTATAACCCAGGGAATAGATATTGGTGCCAAATACGGCGGATAAACTGGCGAGATCCAGCGTGTGGATTTCCAGATAGTCATTGTCAAATTTGATGAGCACTTCCAGTGTATCTGACAACAACTGTGAAGTGGCTATGTGGAATTTGCCGTCCTTGTCTGTTATGCCGTTTACTGTTTTCGTACCTTCGCGGATGATGATTTTCGCGCCTTCCAACGGAACCTGAACACTGTCAATAGGATCAAAAAATGTAAGTTTGCCGTTAAATTCCTTCGCCTCATCGCCGGATATTTTTCCGGTAACGCCATTTTCCGGCATATACAAATCAGCAATGACTTCCGCATCCAGGGATTTTAAATCAACGCCGGCCGGAACTACGCCATAATAGATGCCATACTGATGCGTTCGTACTGTTTTGTAATTTAAATCCTTATCCGGAACAGCATCAAAAGGATGGTCTAATAAAAAGACACCTTGTGCTTCGAGGTTTCGGTACTGCTCTATATTGTATATTTTGAATTTGACATAGCGGTGTGTGGGGTGTCCTATTAAGGACGGTTCGCTGGGTTGTGTATACGGATTGCGCAGCTGACTGACAATTTCCACTGAACAGCTGTTGTCTGTACTAATGATAGCAGAAGATTTTGAACAGGATAAAATAAAAATGGATATGATGGAGATAAAAATGGTGCGTGCCATAAGAATAGTTTTACTAAAAATACAAAAAAAGGCTTGCAGTCATCTGCAAGCCTGAAAGAATTTATGATTGTACTCCGGTAATTATGCCATATTCTTGATAATCGCATCACCGAATTCAGAACATTTCAGTAAGGTGGCACCTTCCATCAGTCGTTCAAAATCGTAGGTGACTGTTTTATTGGCGATAGCCTGTTCCATGCCTTTAATAATCATGTTGGCAGCTTCTATCCATCCCAAAAATTCAAGCATCATCACACCACTAAGAATTACTGAGCTGGGATTTACCTTATCCTGATTCGCATATTTAGGCGCAGTGCCGTGTGTTGCTTCAAAAATGGCCATTCCCGTCAGGTAGTTGATATTTGCACCCGGTGCAATACCGATACCACCGACCAATGCTGCCAACGCGTCTGAAATATAGTCGCCGTTCAGATTCAATGTAGCCACGACATCATATTCATCCGGACGTAAAATAATCTGTTGCAGGAAGTTGTCAGCAATGGCGTCTTTGATGATTAATTTACCCTCTTCCACGGCTTTCTTCTGAGCGGCATTTGCTGCTTCAGATCCATCCTCTGCGAGGATTCTGTCATATTGTGTCCATGTGAATACTTTATCTCCGTATTCTCTTTCCGCCAGTTTGTAACCCCATTCTTTGAATTTACCTTCCGTAAATTTCATGATGTTTCCCTTGTGAACCAGTGTAACTGATTTGCGTTGGTGCGCCAGTGCATAATTGATGGCAGAACGAATCAATCGCTCAGAACCGTCCAGAGAAACAGGTTTGATACCCAAAGAAGATGTTTCCGGGAAACGTATCTTATCGCCCACATTCATTTCTGTTTGCAGGAAGTTTAGCAATTTTTTGCATTCCTCAGTTCCCTGCAACCATTCAATGCCGGCGTAAATATCTTCCGTATTTTCGCGAAAAATAACCATATCCACCTGTTCAGGAACCTTTGAGTTGGAAGGAACTCCCTCGAAATAACGTACCGGGCGAACACAGGCGTATAAGTCGAGCAGTTGTCGCAAGGCCACATTCAAAGAACGAATACCACCACCAACAGGAGTAGTGAGCGGGCCTTTAATGGCAATTAAATTTTCTGTGATGGTACTGAGTGTCTCATCCGGCAGCCAGGAGCCTGTTTGTTTGTATGCTTTCTCACCTGCCAATACTTCTTTCCAGTGTATTTTTCTGGTTCCGCCATACGCTTTTTCAACCGCGGCATCCAATACCCGAACAGATGCCTTCCAGATATCCGGTCCTGTTCCATCTCCTTCAATAAAGGGTATAATTGGTTCATTCGGCACATGGAGGTGCCCGTCTTTCATCGTAATTTTTTCTGCTGACATAAGTATATTTTTAACGTTACAAATATAATCATTACTGACCTTCAAACATACAGAATAGCCCTTTTGTTTTCCTGATTTAAGTCATAAATCAGTTATAGTGTGTTAAATCTAAAAAAATCCTTTTACGATTTTTATTTACCTTTGTGCCATGCAGAATCCCAATTTAGATGCTACCGGTGATTTTTTATCCAAAACCGAAAAGGAACTGGAGAAGGTATTGCGTCCGCAGGCATTTGAACAATTTTCCGGGCAACCTCAGATTATTGAGAATCTGGATATTTTCATTAAAGCAGCCAAACAACGGGATGAAGCGCTGGATCATGTGTTGCTGCACGGTCCTCCCGGATTGGGTAAAACCACTTTGTCGAATATCATAGCGAACGAACTGGGGGTAGAAATGAAAACGACATCGGGGCCCGTACTGGAGAAACCGGGAGACCTGGCCGGGTTGCTTACCAATCTGCAACCGAATGATGTATTATTTATCGATGAAATCCATCGCCTCAACACAACGATAGAAGAATATCTGTACTCCGCAATGGAAGATTATAAGATTGATATTATGATTGACAGCGGACCGAGCGCCCGCAGCATACAGATTACATTGAATCCGTTTACGTTGATTGGTGCCACTACCCGTTCGGGATTACTGACCTCCCCGTTGCGTTCCCGGTTTGGCATAACATTCCGTTTGGAGTATTACAACACGGAAGTGCTTAAAAAAATTATCAAGCGTTCCGCTAATATATTGAATACGGAAATAGATGAGAAAGGGGCCACTGAAATTGCGAAACGAAGCCGGGGTACACCTCGTATAGCGAACGCCTTGCTGCGTCGGGTCAGGGATTTTGCACAAATAAAAGGCTCCGGAAAAATCGATTTGGAAATAGCGAAATATGCATTGGCGGCATTGAATGTGGATGAGCATGGATTGGATGAAATGGACAATAAAATCCTGTCGGCTATCATAGAAAAATTTGCGGGTGGTCCGGTGGGCATCACCACTATTGCTACCGCAGTAGGCGAGGAGCCAGGCACGATTGAGGAGGTATATGAGCCTTTCCTGATTCAGTAAGGAGACCGTAAGAGAACACCGCGCGGTCGCGACGCGACCGCGAAAGCATATCAGCATATTGGCAAAGTACCGCCTATGCAGAGCGGTACCTTATTTTAATAAAATGGAACAGACAAAACTTATAAAAATTGCCACTTACTATAATCAGTTTGATGCGGAACTGGCTAAGCTGAAGTTGGAAGAAAATGGTATTTATTGTTTTCTGAAGAACGAACATGTCGCACAACTGCAGTTCGGTATCGCCAATTTTGAATTGATGGTAAATGAACATCAGCAGCAACTGGCACTTCATTACCTGAATGAGCATACCGGTAATGCATCGGAATAAAAGCTCGCTGTATCTTAAAACGTATGAATGCTCAGGCGGATGTTTCTGATCGTTTGTTAAATGTATTATGCAGCAAAGCAAAAATTACATAACTCACGATGATGCTGCTCAGCGACAGCCATTTCAGGAAAATCAGTTGAGGAATGGAGGATGCTAAAAGAAGCACCCTGAATTTATTTGTCTTCCAGCTGAACGGATTGCCCTTTAAGCTGAATAGCTCAATTTCCGCAACCATCAGAAACGCCAGTATAAACGGGATGATAATCGCAGCAAGATGAGAATAGATGACATAATCCCAGTTGCTTTCATACTGCCAGATTAAAAAGTACTGCATGTAAAAGCCAAGCACAAAAATGGCGCCTGCCGGAGTGGCTAATCCGATGAAATTTTCCGTTTGTCTGGTATCTAAATTAAATTTAGCAAGTCGCAGGCAGGCGAAAAGGGTGTAAATAAATCCGGCGAATCCGATATAGTTGTCAGAAAAAGAATAAGACTGATGTACGGCGGCGCCTATCCCCATCAGGTTGGATTTGGTAGTGATGATATTAAACAACAGCATACCCGGCAATACACCAAAGGTGACCATATCCGCCAATGAATCCAGTTGTCCGCCCAAATCAGATTTTACCTGTAAGGCGCGTGCAACAAAACCATCCAGGAAATCGGCGAGTAAGGACAATGCGACAAACAGAGCAACAAGAGTGTATTCGTGTTTGATACAGGCAACTATTCCCAAACAGCCGAAAAATAAGTTTAACAGCGTTAATGAATTCGGAATATGTTTTTTCATACGAAGCAAAACTACTCTTTTTTATTGTCTGGTTGATACAGTTTGTCCAAATAATCTATCACCAGGTCTTTCAAAGAACCGCTGCCGGATAATTCGCTCATCATGCCGTACATGGCGGCTTTACGTTTGCTTTCAGGATTTTCCCCGCCCGAGAATTTTTGAGTCAGCGCGGAAAATTGCTTTTCATTCAATAATTTTTTCAATCCCTTTACGGCACTTAGTTGTAAGTTATTTTTCAAATGTCCCAATGAAAAGCTTTTTGCTTTCTGCACCGCTGTCTTCAAGTCCCTGATAAACAATTCTCCTTTTCCGACATGAATATTATTCAGCAGCACATGCAGGCTGGCAGGAAGTTGCTGTCGGTTGATGGTCCAGCCTAATTCGGCCAATTCATCCGCCACTTCATATACATCAATAGAATCAGATGAAAATGCAAACAAGGTGGCTATGGGACTGCCCAGAATCTTCAGTTCCGGAATTTCCTGCTGGATGCGGCTTTTGATATAAATGGTTTCTTCGTAGGTGGCTTTTGCCATCCTCCGGTATCCTTCTATACCGATGTGGTTAAGAGCTGTCCATGCCGCCGCGATAGGCCCTCCGCCGCGAGTGCCCATGAATGAAGGCGATCCGTAGATGCCGCCGCTCCAGTCGGTTTTTATGTAAAACTGTCCCTTGCGCAATTCCGCGTTTTTATACAACACTACAGAGGCACCTTTAGCGGAATAGCCGTATTTGTGTACGTCGGCAGACATAGATGTCACACCTTCAATTTTGAAATCAAATTTTGGAATACTGATGCCTTCCATTTGTAAAAAGGGTAAAATAAAGCCGCCTACACAGGCATCCACATGAAACAGACAACGCTGTTGTCTGGCGATATGTGCAATTTCTTCAATCGGGTCGATAATTCCCTGAGGATATGATGGCGCGGAACCGACAATCAAAACGGTATCGGAATTCACTTTGTTTTTTAAATCGTCCAGGTCGAGTTCAAAATTCTGATTGACTTTGATGATGGTGTAATTCAGCTCAATCGTGTCAGCCGCTTTGCAAAAGGCCGGATGCGCCGTTTCTGCAAGCAGCATATGCGGGATATGTGTCTTTTTATGTTTCTTAGCCCATTCTTTGGCCGTCTTTACCGCCATGAAAATACTTTCCGTACCGCCTGACGTCATGCTGCCACTCACATTCTCGTCGCCATGCAACAAAGCTGCTGCCATGCTGACCACTTCATTTTCCATTTGTTTCAAGCTCGGAAAGACGGCAGGATTCAGTGCGTTGGTTGCTGAAAACCGGGTGTAGGCTTCTTTGATAACATTGTAATATTCATCGCCGGGGTAGTAGACATAACCGAAGAATTTTCCTTCTTTCCAGTTCATGTCATGTTCGGTATATTCCTCCCATTTCTGTGCGATTTCTTCTTTTGCCAATCCTGTCAGTGGTATTGATTTTTTCATGATTCCTGTTTTTTAAACGACCATTAATGGTAAATGTACGGAAGATGGAAATTCCCGTGTACAGAATACATGCATGGATGTTGGATTGCATGCGGCATCATCGATGTTGTCAAAATGATCAGCATCAGCGCCGGCAATCGATACACGGATTCTTTCTCCTTTCTTAATGAGATGCGAGGTAGGGATTAATTCAAAATGTATTTTCTCCACTTTGTTAGGTTTCCATTCTTCCGCATCTTCTTTGTGAAAGGTATGGTAGGGAGCAAAAGTAGGTACAGGCGACTTTTTATTCGATTCTTTTCGATGTAGTCCCCTGAATTGTCCTTCGGTTATATAGGTTACTCTGCCAAATTTATCCACGGCCGAAATATACACAAACAACTGAACATCTTTTGCATCGGAACTCAGATATATCTCTGCGGTGGCATGCCCGGTAAGTTCCATGTTTTTTGTCAGCGGTTCCGAGGTGAATTGGAGTAATTTTTTGGTGCGTCTGGTCCAGTCGTTGTATGCAATGCGCCTTTTGTAGCGGTATTTTATGGTAAGGCTGTTCCAGCGCGCACCGCCGCCCGTCCCAAATGAATAATCGATTGGGTAATGCAGGCATCCTTCTGTTTTCTTGTTCTCTTTTTCAGCCAGGCTGTTGTCGGAAGAACAGAAATAAGTTTTGTATTTCGACTCTTTCGGCATCCACTCATATACATGCCGCCACTGCTCCTTGCCCATCGCATAGTAAGATATAGGCGGCTCATCCATAATACCATTGTCGATATCTTTCAGATGATAATCGAAGAACCGGAGCATTTCCGTCCAAATGGAAAAGGTTTTTTTATTGGAATAGATAAACGGAGAGATGTGTTGTGCAGGGCCATGATCCCACGGACCCACCAGTACCTTTACCGAATTTCCGGTACTCAAAAATCCTTTTATTGCGGAGTTGGCGAGTGCGCCATCGTACCAGCCTCCGATACGATAAATGGGTGTTTTTGATTGCTCAATCTTGTCTTTATAGTGATGAACCGAAAATTCATTGATGCTTCTTCCTAAATCCGGATGGATGTCGTTTCGAAACGTAATTTTATACATGCCGGTAAAAATGTCGAAATTTTGCTGGTGTTGCTGATGAGCCGTTTTATAATGCACAGCCTTTTTGTCTTCTTTTACAGGCTTGGGGTGTTTTATGACCATGTTGGCAACGGAGCCGATATATTTCAGGTTATTTTTATCCAGCGACAAGGTGGTGTCGCGCCAGACTTCTATGAACTTTCCGTGACGCACACCGCCCGGAAAGGCAATATCATTATACAAATCAAAAATGCTGCTGCGCGGAATACAGGCTCTGACATTGGGATGCTGATTCACCAATAACATTTCAGCAGTGGTACCCAGATAAGAAATACCGGTAGAGCCTACTTTCCGGTTGCTCCAGGGTTGGCTGATAATCCAGTCAACGATTTCACGGCCATCTTCCACTTCCTCCGGACTGAATTCCATGTGACGGGTGCCAAACGAAGCGCCGGTTCCACGGACATCCACCACTATTACGGCATAGCCATAGGCGGTAAAAAATTCTATTTCTTTTTTTGTAATCTGGCCGAAAAGTGTTTTAGATAAGAGGCTGAAAGGAAACTTAGTTTCAAAACTCCTTACATAGCGTGTGAGGTATAATACAGTCGGGATTTTTTTGTCAGTTTCCAGTTTCTTCGGCAAAAAGATATCAGCAGCTAATTTAATGCCGTCACGCATCACCAGATATTCTGAGTGATACACAAATCCTCTGTAATCGGCCGTGGTATAGCCGGAATATTGGCCCAAGGTGCTTACCTTCTTTTGCCTGAAAATTCCTTTTCGGATAGGTTTACTTTCTATTGATTTTACGTTCATCCTCAAAAGTTACGATTTTTTATTTAACCGCTTCTGTTTTTTTTAATGACGGATAAAAAAAAGAAAATCTTAATCCATCCAACATGCGTTTAAATTTTATTTTGAAGAAAATGAATGTGTGATGCCTATTTTTTATTATTGTAGTTTTGTAAAGATATATTGGTGTTTTATTTACACTTAAGTCATTCCAAGTATTTAACTTTGTACATAAACATATACCATGAAAAGGATACTTTTTCCCGTTACATTATTAGTTCTTATTCTCTCTTATACGCAGACAGGTATTGCGCAAACTCAAAAAGGAAATTGGCTGGTTGAAGGAAATATCGGTAATTTTATGTTTACCAAATCAAAAAATCACTCCAATATAGACAGCATCTCTACGAGAACAGAATCACAAAGCGTCTATTTCAGCGTTTACCCAAGAGGAGCATATTTTGTAATAGATAATTTAGCGATAGGCAGCACCGTTGGATTCACCTTTACACACTCAATAGATAAACGAATCAATTCAACCGGCATAAAGGATTTGGAAACAAAGAATTCTTACGGGCTATTTGAGCTTTCGCCGTTTATCAGATATTATTTTCCCTGTAAGAAAGATAAACTGAAATTCTACGGCCAGGCAGGCGGTGGTATGTTTTTTGATATGTATTATATCTTAGATCAAACGTATTTTAACAGTGCCGGCGAAATTACCAGTACTTTCCGGGCAAAAACGCCGAAAAAGAAAATAGGTGGCTCTGCGGAAGTCTTGGTGGGGGTAAATTATTTTATTTCCAAACAAATTGCGGTGAACGCCTCCTTGGGATACCAGTATTACAGAAGTACACAGACCAATAGTTTCACGACAACGAACAGCAGCGGAAATACCACGAATGCTCCGGATGACAGGTATGTAGCACAATCTCACCGCTTTTCATGGCTGGTAGGATTTACTTATACCATCCCCGGAAAAAGCAAGCCTGTGAAGACAGAACAACCTTGATTATTTTTTTAGAGCATTCTTTTGCTAATCTTTAACAATGTCCATCACCAGTCTGAATCCTCCGTTTCCAATGTGATGGTCGCGGATGTCCCGGTTGCGGGCATGCACCTGACAGCGTTGCTCCGGGCTGCGCCACGAGCCTCCGCGCGATACCCGATAAGCACTTTCTTTGCTACATACGGGATTTTCGACGGGGTTGTTTTTATAAAATGATTTCTGGTACCAGTCGCTGCACAATTCCCATGCGTTACCGCTCATGTCATGGATTCCCAGTTCATTTGGTTTCTTTTGTCCTACAGGGTGTGTTTTCATTCCTGCATTGGGTTCATACCATGCCACCTCATCCGGATTGTTGCTGCCGCTGTATTTGAATCCATTACTTTTACTGCCACCAGCCGCCGCATATTCCCATTCCGCCTCAGTGGGCAATCGGAAATGTCTGCCCGAAAACTCATTTAGTTTACCCACAAAGTTGTTTATGCTTTCCTGGGTTATGTCATAAACGGGGCATTCTGGGCAATCACTTTTCATTCCTTGTTTATTACCCATCACCTGTTGCCATAAGGATTCAGTGACTTCGTATTTTCCGATAAAAAAATCATTGAGTATAACCGTATGGACGGGTTGTTCGTCCGATTTTCCTTCATTACTTCCCATCTGAAAGGGGCCGCCTTTTACAAAAACCAGCAGCGTATCTGTAAACGCGGGGTTGAATTGAGCAAACATCGATTTACCGGAAATCAACAGGAAAATAAAGAGGAGAATTGTTTTCATAAACATAAAATTAGAATGAAAAATGTATTTCCGGAATGGTAGGCCAAAGTTAATAATTATAATGGCTGAAAAAAATGTACATAAAATTTATGGAATCCGAGTGTTTTTTGTCTCTCAATGGGTAAAAGAGTAAGTATATGTTAGTTAAAACGTTTGGAAGCGCAGTATTCGGAGTGGATGCCACTACGATTACGGTAGAAGTCAATGTGTGTTCAGGGAAAGATTATTTTTTGGTGGGTTTGCCCGATTCTGCCGTTAAAGAAAGCTGGAGTCGGGTGGAGAGTGCCCTGAGGGTCAATAAATACCACATGCCCCGTATTAAGATTATTGTCAATCTTGCGCCGGCGGATATACGTAAAGAAGGTTCTGCTTACGATTTGCCCATCGCTATCGGTATTTTGGCTGCATCCGAACAGTTGAATGCTGAGAAGATTTCCAACTTCATTATTATGGGCGAACTGTCATTGGATGGAAAGTTGCAACCCATCAAAGGGGCCTTGCCCATTGCTATTCAGGCACAAAAAGAAGGATTTGAAGGGTTTATACTTCCCAAACAAAATGCCCGTGAAGCCGCTATTGTTGCTGGGCTAAAAGTCTACGGAGTGGAACATCTGGATGAAGTGGTGGATTTTTTAGCAGATAGGAAGACGCTGGAACCCACTATTGTAAAAACAAGGGATGAATTTTACGCCAACATACAACAGGCTGCATTTGATTTTGCTGATGTCAAAGGCCAGGAAAACATCAAACGGGCATTGGAAATAGCTGCAGCCGGCGGGCATAATGTAATTGTGATTGGACCACCGGGCGCCGGAAAAACCATGCTCGCAAAACGGATGCCTACCATTCTGCCACCTTTGTCTTTGCAGGAGGCACTGGAAACAACCAAGATTCATTCGGTGGCCGGAAAGCTGAAGAAAGATGCCTCTTTGCTCTATCAGCGGCCATTCCGTTCGCCCCACCATACCGTTTCAGATGTAGCATTGGTAGGTGGGGGCGGTCATCCGCAGCCCGGTGAGATTTCATTGGCGCACAATGGTGTCTTGTTTCTGGATGAATTACCTGAATTTAAACGAACGGTGCTGGAGGTCATGCGGCAACCGATGGAAGAGCGGAAAGTCAATATTTCTCGTGCGCGGTTTTCCATTGACTATCCGGCCAATTTCATGCTGGTGGCGAGTATGAATCCATGTCCGTGCGGCTATTATAACCATCCGGAAAAAGATTGTGTGTGCGGTCCGGGTGTGGTACATAAATACCTGAATAAGATATCGGGGCCACTTTTGGATAGAATTGATTTGCATGTGGAAGTGACACCGGTAAACCTGCAGGATTTATCCTCTAAGCGTACATCAGAGAGTAGTATAGATATCCGCAAAAGGGTGGTGGAAGCGAGGCAAATACAGGTAGACCGGTTTAAGGACGATGACATCCACTGCAACGCCCAGATGAGTACGAAGTTAACCAGAGATCTATGTCCTTTGGATCATGCATCACAGGAACTGCTGAATACCGCTATGAAACGATTGGGCTTGTCTGCGCGTGCTTATGAACGCATTATACGGGTGGCAAGAACGATAGCAGATTTGGCAAAATGTGAGCATATTCAAACGGATCATCTGGCGGAAGCAATTCAGTTCAGAAGTTTAGACAGGGAAAATTGGGCGGCATAATGCGGTTGTTTTTAAAAAGCAGTTGAAAAGAAATAGTTTAAGTATTCACTGAAAATAAAGGCAATGTGCTATGTACTAATATGAACAACCATATAACTCTTTTTTTGAGCATTCGTGATGTCTTGTCACTTTATGCAGTTTAGTTCCGTCATTGCCGCAGGTGTCAAATCTTGCGGCAATGATTTTTAATCAACACTCGTTGAGTAATTCATCCTTGCAGATGAATGCATAGTTTTATATTTGTTCAAACAGCTATACATGTTAAGTGATTTTCTTCAGCCGGTAGGCGCCCAGTTGATACAGGATTATTATCAGACAAATGGATATGTGAAAGACTATATTCACCTGTATCAGCATAAGCAGACACTTGAAAACTATTCTGTGGCCATCTTAGGTGTTGAGGATTACAGAGGATATATTGCCAATCAGGGTACGGAGAAAGGACCGGATGAAGTGCGCAGGCAATTGTATCAGTGCTCTGCCTTTACGAATGGTATGCAGTTGCTGGATATGGGAAATATAAAAGCAGGAGCTACCTATGTGGATACTCTGGTGGCTTTGGTAGAGACTCTCAGAGAATTATTCAGACATAATATCATCACAATAATTATTGGCGGAGATGCCGCTTTGGCTTCCGCTCAGTTTAAAGCGCATGAAATTTTTGAAAATGAAATGACGGTTGCTCAGATAGCCTCTAAAGTCGTTTGGGAGAACAGTGATGTGGATATCCATAAAACCTATCTGAAAGATTTCCTGTTGAGTTCTTTTTTGCGCAAATATAATCTGGTGGCATATCAGTCTTATTTTATGCAGGAAAGACAGTTGTCTTTCTTAAGCAGCAAGAACCATGACGTTTTACGTGTCGGTAAGATCCGGGAGCATGTATTTGAAGCTGAACCTTATCTCCGTGAAGCTGCGATGGTCACCTATAATATAAACGCTATCCGTTTTTCGGATGCGCCCGGACAGATTGACCCGTCTCCGAACGGAATGTTTGGAGATGAAGCATGCGCTCTGGCACGCTATTCAGGCATGAGCGATCAACTGATGAGTATCGGATTTTATGACTTTAATCCCGATTGGGATAAAAGCAATATTACCGCCAAACAAATCGCGCAGATGATATGGTATTTTGTGGAGGGAGTAAGCCTGCGCAGGAGCGATTATCCTATTGTCGATGAAAATGATTTCAATATGTATATCGTTCAGATTGATGATGCGGAAAATGATTTCGTATTCATGAAAAGCAAAAAGAGCGATCGCTGGTGGATGAAGATACTATATGATAAACTGGATATCCGGAAACATATTTTAGTGCCTTGTACTTACAAAGATTATCTTACCGCACTGAATAATGAAATTCCCGAGCGCTGGATGCGGGAGTGGATGCGCTTAAATTAGGCATTGTATTCTTTTTGTACGTTAATTTTGGTTAACTGACCATTTCCCATCTAAACCTTCTTTACTTTTATCTATCTATTTAGGATTGTATAGTCAACGATATGAATAAATCTATTTTACAGCTCTTATTTTTTTTCTTCATTGGGTTAAATACATTTTCTCAAACCTATTCAGTTACCGGCAAAGTGCTGGATGCAAAAGATAATGCTCCCCTCATTGGCGTCAATGTTTTATTGACTCATCCGCAAGATTCTGCCAGGAGTAAAGGAACCAGTACGGATGCAGACGGCAGCTTTCGTTTTGATGAAGTCATAAACGGAGACTATTTACTGAATATCTCATACATAAGTTATAAAACAGTCGAAAAAAAAATTGCTGTAAAAGATGCACCGATTGAATTAGGAAACCTGATGCTGACGGAAGACAGCAAATTATTGAAAGAAGTGGTGGTGGAGGCCAAGCAAATCAGGGTTCAGCAAATGGGCGATACCTCACAGTTTAATGCCGATGCCTTTAAAGTCAACAAAGATGCCAGTACGGAAGATTTACTGATAAAAATGCCCGGCGTGACTTCCGATAACGGAACGGTAAAAGTGAACGGTGAAGAAGTAAAGAAAATTCTGGTGGATGGTAAGCCATTTTTTGGTGATGATCCCCGTGCAGCCGTTCAAAACCTGCCGGCAGAAATTATTGATAAGATTCAGGTATTCGACCGCATGAGCGACCAGGCGGCATTTACCGGTTTTGATGATGGGAACTCCCAGAAAACCATCAATATCCTGACCAAGAATGGATTAGCAGCTTCCAAACTCGGGAAATTTTATGCAGGGTATGGAGGCCCCGGCAATCGTTTTAATCTGGGATTTAATGTGAATGCCTTTAAAGGAGATCGACGCGTATCTCTTTTAGCGATGAGTAATAATATCAACCAGCAGAATTTTAATATACAGGATTTAGTAGGCGCTACAGGTACTTCCGGTAACAGAGGCGGTGGTGGCGGCTACGGCAGAATGGGAAGGAACAGCCCTGTCAATAATTTTCTGGTGGGACAGCAAAACGGTATTTCTACCACTACCGCGCTTGGACTCAATTATGCGGATAAGATTGGTAAACAGAAAAAGGTAACCATCTCCGGTTCTTATTTCTTTAATGCGACCTTGAATGATAATGTCAGTACCAGCACCAGAAATTATATTTCCGCCTCTGACAGCGGATTGGTGTATGATGAAACTAAGGAAACGAAGAGTAAGAATTTTAACAACCGTCTAAATCTGCGCGTTGAATATGCCATTGATTCCGGAAATACGCTGATTTTGACGCCTTCATTGAGCACACAGAATAATAAATCGAATTCAGAATTGGATGCTTCGAATACTAAAAATACAGAAACAGTCAGCAGTACTGCAAATAACCAGACCGTCAGACAGACCGGTATTAACTTCTCAAATGATATCTTATATCAGCACAAGTTTCTGAAGAAAGGAAGAACGATATCTGTGAACCTCACCACTTCTGTCAATACGAGAAAGTCAACAAGTGAATTGTTTTCCCTGAATACTTCTATGCCGGATACAATCGTTGTTGCCGATTCGATTGATCAGAAGGCGCTTGTGAAGACAAATGGTTATACCATTTCAGGCAGTATGGTGTACACAGAGCCTGTTAAAAAATTCGGACAACTTTCCATTACCTATTCGCCTTCATTTACTAAATCCACATCGGAAAGGAATACCAATAATCTTGATACACTGACCGGCGACTATACAACCTTGGATTCAGTTTTGAGCAATAGTTTTACTAACCGTTATATCACCAATAAGCTGGGAGTTGCCTACAGATATAATAATAAGAAAATCAACTGGACGATAGGCGTCAGCGGACAAAATGCGTTGCTGCGGAGTGAGCAGACTTTTCCGGATGTACTTTCTGTAAATAAAAGTTTCTGGTCCGTATTGCCGAATGTGGAATTCAATTATAAGTTATCTAAAACAGACAACCTTCGTTTCTTTTATCGTACTTCCACGAATCCGCCTTCTATCACTCAGCTACAGGACGTGATAGACAACAGCAACTCTCTGATGCTGACTTCAGGTAATCCCGATTTGAAACAGACATTTACCCAAAATATCGGACTCCGCGTGGGCAGAACGAATATAGAAAAAGCAACCAGCCTTTTTGTATTTGCCAATGCATCCAATACCATTCATTATATTACCAATGCCACTACGGTTTTTCAGCGGGATACGATTCTGAATGATCTACAGGCGGCGGCAGGTACGCAGCTGATCCGTCCCGTAAATCTGAACGGATACTGGAATGTGCGTACATTTATCACTTATGGTTTTCCAATCAGCAAAATGAAATCCAACATGAACATCAACAGCGGATTTGTTTATACAAGAACACCTGCCTTGATTAATGATGTACGCAACAATGCGAATACCTATTCATTGACCGCCGGATTTACACTAAGCAGCAATATCAGCAAGAAGATTGATTTTACGGTTTCATACAACGGCAATTATTCCTTTGTTCGTAATTCTTTACAACAACAAAATAATTCCAATTATTTCACTCTTGTTGCTGCTGCGAAAGTTAACTACCAGTTCTGGAAGGGATTTGTCTTCAATACCTCAGTTACCAATAATTTAAATGCCGGCGGTTCGGCCTCATTCAACACCAGCTACTGGCTGCTGAACGCTTCGTTGGCATATAAATTCCTGAAAGATGAAAGTCTTGAAGTGAAATTCAGTGCGAATGATATACTTAATCAGAACAGAAACATCACCCGGAATGTAACGGAGGTTTATACAGAAGACATCCGCTCCAACGCCCTGCAACGATATTTTATGGGAACCATCACCTATACAATGAAAAAAACCGGCGCAGCTGCTAAGGCGGATGATAATAAGCCCAAAGATTTTATGTTGATGCCGCCACACGGCGGAATGCCATCGTCCGGAAATTAGTCCTTTATTCCAATATGTTCTCCATCTTCATACCACGGGAGCCTTTTAATAAAATCTCAGCTCCTGAAAAGTCCTGTTGGACGAACCATGCACGCGCTTCTGTCGTTGTTGAGAATTTCAATACACTTTCAGCGGTTTGTGTTTTATGAAATTCATGGCCGACCAGCACTATTTTGTCAAAGTGCAATTGTTCACACAATCCGGCAATAAACTGATGTTCTTTTTGGGCATCATCGCCCAGTTCAAACATATCTCCCAAAATGACAATTTTCTTTTTATCCGAAGATTTTGCAAAGCTCTCCAAGGCATGCTGCATGCTTGTCGGGTTGGCATTATAGGCATCCAGGATTAATTGGAAACCATTTTTTTCGATGACTTGTGAGCGTGCGTTAGAAGGATGGTATTGCTCGATAGCCTGTTTTACGGATGCATTCGATACGCCAAAATATTTTCCTACGGCAACGGCGCACATGATATTGCTGTAGTTATAACTGCCAAATAGGTTGGAGTTGATTTCAATATCTTCAAACTGAATCTTTACAAAGGGATTGTCTGCTAAAATCTTGCTGTTGAATTTGTTGGCCGGGAGGTTGCCATATGAGATATAAGTTTTTATATTTCTTTGTAGCTGCATATCCATCAAAATCTTATCGTCGCCGTTTGTAAACAGGACACCCTCATGTGCTTTTAAATAATCATACAGTTCACCTTTACCTTTTCGTATGCCTTCTATGCCGCCGAAACCCTCCAGGTGAGCCTTACCGCAGTTGGTGATGATGCCGTGCGTAGGTTCTACATACAGGCAATAACTTTCAATCTCTTTCTGATGGTTGGCGCCCATTTCTATTACAGCCATTTCAGTATCAGCGGGCATGGCTAAGAGTGTCAGCGGAATGCCGATATGGTTATTTAAATTCCCTTTGGTGAAATGAGTACGAAAGGTGGTGGACAAAACGGAAGCTACCAACTCTTTGGTGGTCGTCTTTCCGTTAGAACCGGTAATGGCAATAACGGCGTTAGGGGATATGTTTTTTCTGTGTAGTAACGCGAGTTGTTGCAGGGAATTTAAAACATTTTCCACTACAATACAACGATCATTCACCTGACAAGCAACTTCATCAATGATGGCATAAGCAGCTCCCGCCTCCAGCGCTTGAGCTGCAAATAAGTTGCCATTGAAATTTTCCCCTTTCAATGCAAAATAGAGTTGTCCTTTTTTTATGCTCCGGGAATCCGTTGTTACACCGGTGGATGTTTTAAATGCTACATACAGCTGTTGAATATCCATAGGGTAAAAATAAAAAAGTCTCCTGAATGACAGGAGACTTTTTATGTACAGTTGTGTATCTGTTATTTGTATTTTCTGGCTTTCTTGTTTTTAGCCTGTGTTTTGCTCATTTCACCAAATCCTTTTCCACCAAATATGTTGCCGTCAGGAGAACCTACGCGCACCATTGCACAACGGAAACCGATGTCATCAGTAGCCTGGTCTTCATTCAGGAATCTTCTGGTGCCCGGTGACATATAGTAACCTCTGTCTCTCCATGAGCCACCTTTATATACTCTGGCTTTGTTGTTCACTAAAGTAGAAACACCATATTGATACTCCACCTGAGAGGAAGAGTCACCGTCATTATAGTCTAATGCAAATGCCTTTCTGTAGTTTCTTCTGTTCGTCAAATCTGCATCATCTTCTCTTACATATTTGATTCTGCCCATTTCATTCAGACCTTCTTCCATAGTTGGTTTGGTAAAGATATTACCTCTGAATGTGTTCAGGTCATCGCCTTCTGCTTCCGTTAACGGACGATAAACATCCAATACCCACTCATTTACGTTACCAGCCATGTTGAATAAACCGAAATCATTTGGATAGTTCGCGTGAACATCTGATGTAATTTCTGCATTGTCATTCAGCGCACCGGCAACACCCATATAGTCACCACGGCCTCTCATGAAGTTAGCCATGAAATCTCCCTGGTTTTTATTATGTCTTTGGTAACGGAAAGTAGCACCATCCCAAGGATATATCCTTCTGTCGGTAACCACCTCTTCACCCGGCATAGGCATATTGCCTCTTAAGCCAAGGGCTGCATATTCCCATTCTGCTTCTGTTGGAAGTCTGTAGTCTGGTAATAAGATACCGTCTGTCAGAGTCACATTTCGTTTTCCGGAACCATTAGGGTTCAGGTCTTCTTTGTTTTTTAGTTGCGCCTTGATACAAGCCAACTGAATAAGAAGCTTCTGTATTGAAGTTATCTTCGTTTTTCTGATTGGTATTCAGGTCTAAATAACCTTCTTTAATCAAAATCATCTCATTTACAGTCGATACGCCAAACACAATATTGTTAGCCTGTAACCAGTTTACACCTACGACAGGGTAAGTATTGTATGCAGGGTGTGCCAAATAATATTTAACATATAGCTCGTTATAAGCAAGATTTCTTCTCCAGCACATGGAATCCGGTTTTGCATTCTTAACGAATTCAGGATCGGGTCGGTACCAAAAACACGATCTAACCAGTAAACATATTCACGGTAGTCAAGATTGGTGACTTCGGTTTCGTCCATGTAAAATGAAGAGACAGTAGTTCTTCGTTGTACGTTGTGGTTTTCATACAGCAAATCCTCTTCGGTAGCACCCATTGCAAAAGTACCGCCTTCTACTAAAACTAAATTTGGTCCTGTAATCTGATTGGTGTTGTTGGAACGTTCAAAGCCGCCCCATTTTTTGTCGTTGTAATTCCAGCCGGTAGTGGAGGAAGATCCGCTCTTGCTACCGCTACAGCTAACTGCCAATACACCAGCAATAACAGCAAGGTGTAAGAAATTTCTCATTCTTTTGTAGGTCATTATTTCGGCTTTTAAAAAATATTTTCAAAGATAGAGCAAATTAATTAATTCGCAAAATATTTCCGGTAACTTTATCAACGCAAATTTGTTTAAAATATTGTTATTTATCGTAAAGTATAAAATCTGTTCATTCCGTTTTAGTATGGTCAGACTTATAACAATTAGTTAATTTTAGCACCCTTATGTCTGCCAACAACCATACAGGATTTTACTGTTCATTGGTCTCATTGCGCACCATACTTTTCTGAGCGGAGAAGACCTCAAAAAGTACATCAGTCTGTTGTGCTGAACTGGCAAAAACAGGAGCAGGTGGTAGCATTTAACGGGGCTGTCTTTCCGCCTGTATTTTCCGGTCTGCCTGTGTATTCGACAGTGGTGGATTTAGGAGCTGCGAATCAGGCCGATGTGAAAATGAAAAATGCTGTTTATCAATCGTTTAAAGGCAGCAGCCTGAGCCCTAATCAGATAAAAACTAATCGACAATCAATCAACAGTTGCCTACGAAGTGGGTTCCTGTCGGAAAAACAACATGGCTACTGTTACCATTTTTCCTTTTAAAAACAATAATGGACAGCTGGAAGTACTGACTTCCTTCGATTTGTCTGTAACGCCGTCCGGTAATGCATTGAGCAGGCTCTCAGGACTATCATCCCAAACCTATGCTGCCAATTCCATGCTTGGTACAGGCAAGTGGTACAAAATAGGTGTGCCCAAAGCAGGTGTCTATAAGTTAGACTATACTTTTTGCAAAAGAACCTTGGTATGTCCGTAGATGCCATTAATCCTTCAAACATCCGGATTTTCGGACACAGAGCAGGGATGCTTCCCGAACTGGCAGGAGCGGAACGAGAAGATGACATAAAAGAAATTCCGGTGAAAATTGTTGCTTCAACTCCCGGCCGTTTTCAGTCAGGCGATTATGTGCTGGCTTTCCTTCCTGGTCCGGAAAAATGGAGTTACAACACGGTGAAACAGGCATTCGTTGTAAAGAAGCATCATTACAGCGATACTAAAAACTTTTTTATAACAGCCGATGCAGGAACGGGTTCGGGAATACCATCGGTAAATCCGTCGGCATTGCCGGAAAATAAAACAATCACCACTTATGACGATTATGATTTTTGGGAAGAAAATAAAGTCAATGTGGCGCAATCGGAAAAAATTTTAGGAGATGAGTTCGGAGGCCTCACCGATAAATCCTATAATTTCAATATGCCCAACTTAATCAGCGCACAACCCGCCAAATTGATGGTGGGTCTTGCCGCCAGCGCTTTTTCAATGGGCTCTACGTTTACTATTTCTACCAATAATTCCGCTAATACCAACAGTATCTATGTTATTCCCACGGTAGCACAGCCTTATCAGCATTTACAACGCTGCCACCTGGGTGGAAAGGACGCTGGCGCTCAGCAATCTTTCGCCGAATTTTACGGTCAATGTAAATTTTGACCGCAATGGAAATTTTTCTACCAAAGGTTGGCTGGACTATCTTCAGGTGAACGCTACATCGACATTAAGATACAACGGACAGCCTTTATATTTCAGAAGTGCGGCGTCTGTCGGTGCCGGTAGTATTTCCAAATTTACCATACAAAATATGAATGCCAATGTAGAGGTTTGGGATATTACCAATCCATTTGCCATTCAGAAAATCAACTATGCACTTTCCAGAAATGTAGCGACGTTTAACATGCAGACAGATACACTTAAGCAGTTTGTGGCATTGGAAAATTCAGAAGCTGTGCCCACTGCGTTCGGCAGTATTCCGAATCAGGATTTGCACGCGCTTCCGCAGCAGGATATGTTAATCATTACACGTTCTGCTTATTTATCGCAGGCCCTTGATTTGGCGCAGTTTCACCGGGATAAACAAAATTTAAAAGTGGCTGTGGCGGAACTCAATCAGGTATTTAACGAGTTTTCCTCCGGAACCAATGATGTCACCGCTGTCCGGAATTTTGTAAAGATGTTTTACGACCGCGCTGCCGGTGATCCGGCTCAAATGCCTAAGTATGTCTTGCTGTTTGGCGACGGAACCTTTGAAAATAAAAATCTCGGAGACTATTATATGCCGACTTATCAGAGCGATAAAACATATGAGACTCTGGAGACATACGTGTCGGATGATTATTTTGGAATTTTGGACGATAATGAAGGTGCTAATATCACCAATACGGCTGCTGAAAAAGATGATGTGAGTGTCGGACGGATACCAGCGGATGATGTTTCCAAAGCGCAGACTGTTTTGGATAAAATCAAGATGTATTATTCTTCTGCTGCCTATGGCGACTGGAGGAATCAGGGAACTTTCATCGCGGATGATGAGGATTTTAACATTCATATCGATGACTGTAATTCCATAGCGGATAATTATGGAAGCGCGCAAAAGAAATCAAACATCGATAAAATATTTCTGGATGCATTCAAACAGGAATCTTCCGCTGCCGGCAAAACGTATCCGGCCGTAAATGAAACGATTGACCGTAAATTATTTACAGGTACTTTATTCGTTAATTATGTCGGACATGGTGCCCGGCTTGGTCTGGCTGCTGAAAGAATCCTGACGTTCACCGACATTAATAGCTGGGACAATCCCAATAAGCTGACCTTGTTCATTACGGCTACCTGTGAGTTTGCCCCGTATGACCGTCCGGATGAAAACTCTTTGGGCGAACGTGTCTTGTTCAGACCGGATGGTGGCGCCATCGGCCTGGTTACAACAACACGGGTGGTGTACTCCAACCGCAACAGAACCATGAATGATAATTTTATGAATCAGATGGCGGTGGCGTACGACAATGAAAACATGACGCTGGGGGATATTACCTTGCAGGCAAAAATCCGTACCAACACTTTTGATGGCAACCGTAAATTTTCCCTACTGGGAGATCCAGCATTGCGCCTGGCATTTCCAAAATACAATGTTGTTGCAACACAATTAAACAACGTTTCTATTGCTTCACCGCACGATACGTTGAAAGCATTGTCGAAAATTACCATTGAAGGTGAAGTGAGAGATAACAGCAATGCACTGATGACCGGATTTAACGGCATAGCATCTGTAATCATTTATGACAAAATGAAAAATGTCAACACACTAATGAATGATCCGGAAAGTTTCGCTTATCAGTTTCAATTACAGAAAAACAGCATCTACAAAGGAAAATCCAAAGTGACAAACGGTAAGTTTAAATTCACTTTCCTGGTGCCGAAAGATATCGACTATAATTTTGGCAAAGGCAAAATCAGCTTGTATGCCAACAGTGATGTGACGGATGCTTCCGGTTATTCAACGGATATCGTGATAGGTGGAGGCAGTGATAGTTTCCCGGTTGATAATAAAGGTCCTGTTGTGGATGTATTTTTAAATGATGATAAATTTGCCTTTGGAGGCATTACAGACGAAAACCCCAAGCTGTTCTCAAAGATATTCGATGAAAATGGTATCAATACATCCGGAAGCGGAGTGGGGCATGATATCACCGCGATTATTGACAACGATACAAAAAACAGCTATAACCTGAACGATTTCTTTGAAACGGCGATCGATGACCTCACCCATGGTGAGATAACCTATCCGTTTTCCAAGCTTTCGAAAGGAAGGCATACATTACATGTAAAGGCCTGGGATGTGCTCAATAATTCAGGAGAAGGATATACTGAGTTTCTGGTGGAGGAAAAGGCGAATCTGGCCTTGTCGCATGTATTAAATTATCCCAACCCTTTTACCGCCAATACCCGCTTTATGTTCGAACACAATAAGCCGGGGGCTTCACTGGACATGAAAATTGAAATTTTCTCCGTTTCCGGTAAAATTGTCAAAACGATTACCCGGAATATCAATAGTCCCGGCTACAGGGTGGTTGACATAAACTGGGATGGAACAGATGATTTCGGCGATAAAATAGGCCGCGGAGTATATATTTACCGAGTCTCTTTAAAGGACGAAACAGGCAAAAAAGTGAGTCAATATCAAAAATTAGTCCTTCTAAATTAGATTTTTTAAAATAATTTTACCAATTTAACGTTTTCAAATATCATGGTGCACAATTTTATGAGATATATCTTGAAACCCAACTTCTTGTTTTTTGCTTTTTTTCTGACCGGTATAAGTGCTTCTTCAGTAGGACAAAACTTTACAAAAGGTGGAATCAACACGGTCAATAGTGCCGTTCCTTTCCTCCGAATCATACCCGATGCAAGGGGTGGAGGCATGGGAGACGTCGGTATTGCAACATCTGTTGACCCCAATACTACCTTCTATAATGCTTCCAAACTGGCTTTTGCCAAACGAAAACTTGGATTGGCGATATCGTATGCTCCCTGGTTGCGAGCTCTGGGTATAACGGACATCTTTATGACGCATTTCACGATGTACTACAAGGTTTCACCCAACGATGTGGTGCATACTTCACTTAAATTCTTCAGTTTAGGGGACATCGACTTTACGGATGCCAATGGGAATTCTATCGGTAGCGGCCGCCCTCGCGAGCTGTGCTTCGATGCCGGTTACTCCAGAAAATTAGGTAAGAATTTTGCTTTGGGCGTGGCTTTCCGCTATATCTATTCTAATTTAGCACAAGGACAAAGTATTGGAAGTGAGCCTATTAGGGCCGGACATGCATTTGGAGCCGATTTGTCAGGAACCTACAGCAAAGATTTTACAGTAGGGAAAAAGAAAATGAAAGCCAATTTCATGACAGGTTTTGCGGTGACCAATATGGGTACCAAGATAGCCTATACTGCCAATGCGAAAGAGAAAGATTTTATTCCTGCCAATTTCGGACTGGGATTCGGGTTCCGTTTGCAACCGACCAAACAGCATGAATGGGGTATTTATGTAGATTTCAACAAGTTATTGGTGCCTACGCCAAGAGCTGGTGACAAGGACAGTAATAATATCCTGGATTTCAAAGAACAGTCTTCTTTTGTAGGCATGTTTAAGTCGTTGGGCGATGCACCGGGTGGCTTTAATGAAGAAATGCGGGAGTGGACGATGGGAATTGGTACAGAATACTGGTATGACCATATCTTTGCCGCTCGTGCCGGTTATTTCCTGGAAGCGAAAGATAAAGGAAACAGACGCTTTGTCTCCATGGGAGTGGGCGTAAAATATAGTGTATTCGGATTAGACTTCTCCTATCTCATACCCACGGGCGGGGCGAGAAACCCGCTGGATAATACGTTCAGGTTTACCCTCAAGTTCGACTTCGCCAAGTTAGGTGGTAACAAAGTGGATATTGATGGTGAGGACTTGAATGACGCCACCGATAAAGTGGATAAGGCAACCAGAAAACGCCTGAAGGTAAAGTAAAATACTTATCTCAGAAACGGATTGTATCTTCTTTCTTCTCCAATGGTGGTGCTTGGACCATGGCCATTGTAAATTTCAGTAGCATCCTCCAGAACCAGTAATTGTGTTTTGATAGATTTTATCAGGGTATCATAGTCGCCGCCGGGCAAGTCGGTACGTCCGATACTGCCGCTGAATAATACATCTCCGACAACAGCGAATTGTTCATCTTTTTGATAATAACAGATACTGCCCGGAGAATGCCCCGGTGTAAACAAAACTTTAAACGGCACATCATTTAGGTTGAAAATATCCCCTTCCTTGATAAAATAACCCGGCTCACATTTGTCCGGAATCTTGGCGCCAAATAGTCGTGCCCCCATCGCTGCAGACTGCAGTACAGGAATTTCCTTCTCATGAATGCCAAGTTCCAGCTGGTACTCATCCGAAATGAACCGGTTTCCATAAATGTGGTCTAAATGACAATGTGTATTCAGCAGACGAACCGGCCTTAACGCATTCTTTTCTATATGGTTTGCCAGTATCTTTTGCTCCTGAAGTGTATAACAACCCGGGTCTATAATCCAGCACTCTTTGTTGGTGCCGGAAAGAATATAGGTGTTTTCCTGAAAGGGATTGAAACAAAATACGGCAATATCTGTCTTTATTTTTGCGTTATCCATAAGATTTCTTTACTTTGTAAAAATAGAAAGTTATCAGTAAAAAGTAATGAGCTAAAAATTATAATCACTGTAATGTCTTTACGTTTCACATCTATTTTATATCAACTGTTTTTTGGCTTATTCATTTTGCCCTTTTCTTTATTGGCACAGACAACTCAGGTTCAGTTCGGACAAAACAGGGTTCAGTATCATCCGTTCGACTGGCAATTTTATAATTCAGATAATTTTACCATTTATTTCTATCCGGGAGGACAGGAAATAGGAAAATTCGTTTGGACGACTGCAGAAATGAAGTTGAAGGAACTGAACAACCAGATGGATTTTAACTACCGTTCGCAGATAGATATTCTGGTGTACAATGATATCACGGACATGGCGCAGACAAATATCGGACTTGGTCAGGAGGATTATAATATTGGCGGAACTGCCGTATTGAGAGATAATAAACTGTTTCTGCATTACGATGGCAATCACCGCCATTTGCAGCGTGACCTCATGAAAGGATTATCCGAATTGTACATCCGTCAGATGATGGCAGGTAACAGCTTCGGGCAGAAAATACAAAATGCCATATTCTTGATCATGCCGGAATGGTACCGGAATGGCTTGTCTTCGTATATGGGCGAACCGTGGAATACCGAGTTGGATGCACGGCTGAAACAATATCTGCTGACAGCTAAAAAACCGGACTTTAACAGGCTGGTCAATATGGATCCTGAGTTTGCAGGGCATTCGTTCTGGTATATGATAAATCAACTTTTTGGAAAAGATGCTATTCCGAATATCTTATACCTCACGAGGATTAACCACAATATCAATAACGGTTTTGTGTATGCGGTCAACAGCCGGCTGGATGATTTGATGAAAGACTGGAAGGTGTTTTACCAAAGCCGTTATGAAATGGATGATAAAGACAGAGACAGTCTAAATGGGTTGGCAGTGATAAAAATCAAGAAACGGAATAATGCCGATATAGGAGATTTAAAAATTTCACCGGATGGAAAGTATGCAGCGTATGCAGCCTTTGACGGAGGATTTTATAAAGTCATGCTGGAGGATTTAAAAACCATGAAGGCAAAAAAAGTAGCCAAGGGTGGTTTTCGTTCAGACCAATATCCGTTTGATAAATCGTATCCGGTGCTTACCTGGACCAAGACGGGTCATAAGCTCGCCATTATCAATGAGAAAAGAGATATCATCCGTTTGACGCAGATAGATCTGGATAAGAATACGAAAACGAAAAATAATATCGTCAAATTTAAACGCATCTATGGTGCGGATTATACCAATAATCCGAATGTTTTAATTGTATCGGGACAAAATAAAGGACAGACGGATTTATACTTGTACAATACACTCAATACCAATGCGACTCAATTGAATAATGACAATTATGATGATTTAAATCCTGTATATGTAAACTGGAATGGCAATGACGGCGTGTTGTTTTCCTCCAACAGAACAGAGGATAAATTATACCTCAGCCCGATTGATACTGTATTGCCCACTCAAACCCTGGATTTGTTTTTTTATGATTTGAATAAAAAAGGAACGGAACTGGCAAGGGTCACAGAAACGCCGTTTGCCAACGAAAAAGGAATCGGCACCTACAATGAATCATACTTTACATTCCTGAGTGATGAAAATGGTATCTATAATCAATACCTGGGTACACTGGACAGCATTTATGCCGGAAAGGACTCCGTGGAGGTGGAAAAAGAAAATGAAAACGGTGAGTTGGTTACGATCAAACAGGAAACAGACATCTATAAATGGAAAGGGGTTACATTCCCCGTTTCTGATTTCTCTAAAAGTATTTTACATTCCGGTATTTTAGGGCAAAACAGTTATTTATTCTTTGGTGCAAAAAAAAGAAAAACCAATCTGTATGTGAAACCAAACATGACAGCCGAAGAACTGGAGGAAAAGTCAAAATCGGATATAAAAAATACTTCTTTCCGCAAGTTTTACAAAGAACATACCGTCTCAGAAAATAAATATACTGCTACTAAAAATACCAGAAAGTCTACGCTCTCAGGTGTCTCGGTAACGCCGGTGCAGGATATCCCGATGGACAGCCTGCTGGATGCACCGTTTAAATATACCTTTGAATCTGATTATAATAATACGATCAGCTATACGGCTGTTGAACAGCCTGCAAAAAAAGATACAGCCCTGACACAGCAGGATACGGCTAAAGTAACGGAAGAAGAAGAGCCACCGCCGTTTTTGCAAAACACACCGGTGGTAAGTCAGCAGAATGTGGAGCGCACAACAGGCAGAAAAATAAGAATCCTTCCTTACCGCGCTAAATTTACATCCGATTATGTGGTGACACAATTAGATAACAGCATACTCACACAGAACTATCAGAGTTTTAAACAAAATCTGGGTTCTTATAATTTTCCGAATTTAAGTGCCATGATTAATTTCGGTGTCAGTGATTTGATGGAAGACCATAAAATCATTGGAGGCTTCCGGATTCCTTTTGATTTCAGGGGGTTTGAAGCGTACGTGAAGTATATTAATCTGAAAAAACGCATTGATAAATCCATCTTGTATTATCGCCGTTCAGACAGGATTTTCTTTTCCGTTTCCGACAGCAGCGGCAATGTGTTGCCGTCTTCCTACACGGGTAAAACACGTACCAATTTCGCGGAAGTAGCGTTCAGTTACCCTTTTGATGTGACAAAAAGCCTGCGATGGTCTGTTTCATACAGAAATGAACGGTTGGATGTTTCACTGACCGATCAGATAAGTTTGGCATTAAAAGATGTCAAGGAAAACTGGATATCCGGAAGGCTGGAATTTGTACATGACAATACTAAGGAGATTCAGTTCAATATATTAAACGGCTACCGGTATAAAATTTATGCGGAATATTTTTACAACGCCAACGAGAAGAATTCTCATATTGCCAATATCGGTTTCGATATACGGCATTACCAAAAGGTGTACAGGAACATTATATGGGCGAACCGGTTTTCAGGCGCCACTTCTTTTGGACCCAAGAAAGTCTTGTATTTCCTGGGTGGTGTTGATACCTGGCTGAATCCAAGGTATGATTATACCATTCCGATTGCCCAGAATCAAAATTACGGATTGCAGGCGCCGGTGACCAATATGCGTGGCTTGCCGCAAAATATTCGTAACGGGAATAATTATTTATTATGGAATTCAGAATTGCGTATACCCGTTTTTTCCTTTTTCGCCAAGAAGCCTATAAAGTCTGCATTCCTCAGGGATTTTCAGATTTTAGGATTCTTTGATGCGGGAATAGCTTATAACTTCGCGAATCCGTTTGATAAAAATAATGCCCTGAGTACTGAAGTCGTAACACCGCAACCGGACAAAAATCCGATAGTCGTGACCGTCAACTATTACAGGAATCCGTTTGTATTTGGAACGGGTGTGGGTGTTAGAACCAATATACTGGGATACTTCCTGCGTCTGGATACCGGCTGGGGCTTTGATGGTTTGATTTTTAATAAAAAACCCATCTGGCATTTTTCTTTAAGTAAAGACTTCTGACGCTTTAATTCGCTTCCCGTTATTCGTATTTAAATAGTATTTTTACATTTCATTCTTACAGACTATAATTATATTTCTATATGTTGCTTTCAATGACTGGTTACGGAAAATCCAATGTGAAATTGGGTGATAAGTCGTATGGTGTGGAAATTAAATCACTCAACAGCAAACAGCTGGACTTGAATTTCAAGATAGTGGCGGATTTGCGGGAAAAAGAACTGGAAGTACGCAAGGTCATAGCTGAAAAACTGATTCGTGGCAAGGTCGAACTTTATTTCCAGGAAGACAAATCAGGCGGTGCGACGGCAGGATTGAATTTTAATCTGCTGGAACAATATTACAAACAGCTGCAACAGTTTTCTGAAGAAAAGAAGATTCCATTAGGGGAGAACATTATATCCGCTATTCTGCGTTTTCAGGATATCAACAAATCGGATGTAACCACCCTGAATGAGCAGGATGCAGAAGCACTGCTGAAAGCGGTAATTACGGCATTGAATGGTGTCATACAGTTCCGAACGGATGAAGGAAGCCAGATGGAAAGAGATCTGATCGAACGGATTAATGTCATTCTTCGATATAAGAATGAACTGGCACTTTTTGAAAATGCCAGATTGGAAAAACTGAAGGTAAAGCTGAAGCAGGATTTGGAGAACTACTTGCAGGACGATTCTATTGATAAAAACAGGTTTGAAGAGGAGTTGATATATTATCTGGAAAAGATGGATATCAACGAGGAAAAAGTGAGACTGGAGACACATTGCAATTATTTTTTGCAGGTGCTGGAAGAAACCACTATGGAGAAAGGCAAAAAGCTGGGATTTATAGCACAGGAAATGGGAAGGGAAATCAATACCATCGGTTCAAAAGCCAGTGACGCCTCCATGCAGAAATTGGTTATATTAATGAAAGATGAACTCGAAAAGATTAAGGAGCAGGTGTTGAATGTACTTTAATACCCAAATATTAAATGTCTAAAAAATCTGTTACGGATTACTTACTACTGACTACTTTTTCTATCTTCGCACATGCAAAAAGTCATTATACTGTCTGGTCCATCCGGCGTCGGTAAAAACACATTAGGTGATTATTTGCTGCAGCAGTTTCCCGAACTTTCCTATTCTGTTTCGGCCACTACCCGCGAAATCCGTAAAGGAGAAAAAGACGGCGTGGATTATCATTTTATGAATGTGGAATCGTTTGAAGAAAAAATAGAACAGGAAGAGCTGCTGGAGTGGCAGGAAGTGTATGAAAATACGTATTACGGTACAATGAAGACAGAACTGGAACGTATAAACAACCAAAATAAATTTCCATTGCTGGTGGTAGATGTATTCGGGGCGATCAATGTAATAAAGAATTTAAAATTTAAACCGCTTGCATTGTTTATTCAGCCTAAAAGCCTGGATATACTCAAAGAGCGTTTGGAACTGAGAGGTACAGACTCTCCTGAAAAAATAAAACGCCGTTTGGAAAAAGCAGAAGTGGAAATGAAGGAATACAAGCAATTTGATATTACCATCATCAATGACGATTTAAGAAATGCACAACAACAGGTGGAAGCGATTGTGCATTATTTCCTGAAATTCGGACATTAATACCGTTTAAAAAATAAACCATTTTTAATCGTTTCTTGTTATATTTACTTAGAGATTTACAGTTTACAGGTAATAAAATATATGGTTACAGCCATCACTCATAAGATAAAAGTCAGCGTGGAGACATTCTACCAGTCGGATTATTCTTACCCGATGGGACAGCATTTTATGTTTGCATACCGGATAAAAATTGAAAATAACAGCAAAGATTCCGTACAGTTACTGCGACGTCATTGGCACATCGTAGATGGCCTTGGCCAGCTCCGTGAAGTAGAGGGAGAAGGTGTGGTAGGGGAACAGCCGCTTATCCATCCGGGTGAACAGTATGAATATATTTCCGGCTGTGATTTAAAAACCGATATGGGAAAAATGTTCGGTACATATCTGATGGAAAACAAAAATACCCGAAAATCCTTTCATGTCATTATTCCCGAATTTTATATGGCCAGTCCGATGAAATGGAATTAATTTTTCGCATCTTGTTTGATGAGTTCCGCCATAAAAAATCCATCGCCGTCATATTCGGTTGGTAAAAGTTGTTTGGATTTACCGGCTGAAAACGCCGGATTTTCCTTCAGGAAATGTTGTACCTGTAATTCATTCTCCTGCGGCAACACACTGCAGGTAGCATAAATGATTTTACCGTTTCTACGCAATTTGTTTTTGCAGGTTTCCAGTAGTGATGACTGTATGAGTTGGTATTCCTGAATTTTTTCCGGTGTTATCTTGTATTTTAAATCCGGTTGACGTTTAAATGTGCCGCTTCCGCTGCAAGGTGCATCTATCAGGATGATATCGAATTCATTCATTTTTTTGGCGTCATTATAATCTGTGATTTCGATATTTTTACAACCTGCCTGAGTTGCCCTGAAGGCCAGTTGTTTTATCCTTGCGGGATTGTAATCTGTCGCGAATATCCTTCCCTGATTCTTTAACAGACTGGAAAGGTGCAATGTTTTACCACCAGCTCCCGCGCACAGATCCAAAACGCGTATGTTTTTCAGGTCGGTCGTTTCCGGAATGGCATCCACCGTAAACCGTCCTATCGCCTGTGAGCCAATATCCTGAAATTCAAAAAGCCCCTGTTTGTAAAGGCTGCTGTTTTTTAAATTGTTCTTTGACAGGATTTGTATGGATGTAATCGATTCGTTTGCCTCCATCAAAAAATCAACCGGTTGAAAAATGATTCCTTCTTTCTCGAGCAATTTGACAATTTCATCTCTTGAGGTTTTTAAGGTATTTACCCGAATAAAAACACCCGGTTTCTGATTCAGTGCAGCGGCAATCTGATGCCACTGCATGCCCATGTTTTTCAGGCAAAAATTATAAAACGATTCAGGATAAGATTGTTCAATATGCTTTTCCGCTATGGGTTGTCTGATGAATTCTTTAAGTCGGGCAATATCTGTTTCCGTTGCTTCGAATGTCTCTATATTCGTTATGTCATAATTCCTGACGAACAGGCTGACTAATATCAGATGTCTGTATTTCGTAAGTTGCTCACTGCTCACTGCGAGCAGATATTGGTATTTCAGTTTCCAGCGTACAATGTCATAAACAGTTTCTGCAATCATACTCCGGTCTCTGGAGCCAAACTGCTTATGTTCCTTCAGGTAAAAATTCACCACCTTGTCCGCCACTTTCTGCTCTTCAAAGATGGCTTTCAGGCAGGCGGTTATGGCATCGATAATTGGCGGATGAATTTTTACAGGCAGCATTATAGTCTGGTAAGTTGGGTGATGAGTGAACTGTGTTGCGGATATGATTTTATCAGATCGGATCTGGAGGCTAATTCAAAACCGGCAAATTGAAAAGCGGGAACGACGGTACACCCGCATAACGCGAAACCCGAATCTCCTGAACATTCACTGGCAAACCAGTTGCCGCCTTTCACCACATATTGGAAGTTCAGCTGCTCCGGCTGATTGTTTAAAATGGTTTTCGTATAGTTTCCGGCCGCATTGATTTCATGGATGATGACGGCATCGCTAAAATACCAGTTCCATTGTTCCGCTGATTCTATTTTGTGAAATGCGGAGAAATTGTCCTTAGTCAGCAAAAATAAGATGGAGGAGAAGGCATCATCTTCAGACAGAAAGGTGCGCTTGTAATAACCCCCTTCCGGGTGGGGCTCCAACTTAAAATGGTGAATCAATTGTTCTGCCGTAATCATTCAACAAAATTTAAACTCCAAAATTTAATCAACTCCAAAATTAGTATTACTTTGGATAAACTTTTAGAAAAGATGCAAAAACCAATACTGGTTTTCAAGATAGGTACAGCTTCCATAACCGATGAGAGCGGAAATCTGGATGAATCGGTGGTGCAAAGCATATCCAAGCAATTAGCTACGCTCCACAAAGATTTTTCTATCGTTATTGTTTCATCCGGAGCCGTCGGAACGGGTAAAAAATTTATCCGCAACTATTCAGGTAAAATTGAAGAACGGAAAGCCGCCGCTGCCATTGGAAATCCCATTCTGATTTATAAATATTCAGAAGCGTTTTCAAAATATAAAATACCCATCGCTCAAAGTTTATGTGAACGGGGACATTTCTCCGACAGGGAGAAATTTCTTCATTTAAGGGCAACCTATGAGGAGTTATGGAAAAATGGTATTATTCCGATTGCCAATGAAAATGATGTGGTAAGTTCACGCGAGCTGCAATTCTCTGATAACGATGAACTGGCTACTTTGTTAGCGGTAGGTTTTGGAGCGCAGTATTTACTGATAGGAACGTCTGTTGCCGGATTACTGGATGGAGCCGGAAATGTCATTCGGAAAATTGAAACATTTAATGATTCGATTCTGTCATTGGCGAACAAAGAAAAATCTTCCGGTGGATTGGGTGGGATGATCAGCAAGCTCACGTTTGCACATCTGGCAACAAATATGGGTATTAAGGTGGTTATTTTTCCGGCGAAGGAAAAGAATGGTTTATTGCACGCCATTCAGGAGAAAACAGGTACCGTATGTCATCCTAAAAATGTTTCCAAATCAGCCCGGCAAAAATGGCTGGCCAGCGGTAGCCTGGTTATCGGTCGCATCACAGTAGATGAGGGTGCACATAAGGCATTGTTGAAAAGAAAAAGTATGCTCTCCGTAGGAGTGAAAAATATTATTCATCCATTTAAAAAAGGAGAGGCATTTGAGATTACCGATGAGAATGGAAATGCGTTTGCTGTGGCACGGGCAAAGATATCATCAACGGAATTAAAAAATAATCTGAAACAGCAAAATGTCATGCTGGCGCATGCAGATGATATCGTTCTGATATAAAAAAATCTTAAAAAGTTACATCCCTGAACGGTAGCATAAAGGAAACGGGGATGTCATCGTTGTTGTATTTCTTCAGCACTTTCGGCAGGTTGGACGAACGCAAATATTGCAGGGTCTTGTTGTTATTTCTGAAAAAATTGTTCCAGTGCTGTAATATGATTTGATTGGGATGTATAATGTTGTATACTTCCATCATGTTTTTTGCTACCAGTTTTTCTTTCCAGAAAATTTGAAGCTGCAAGTCTGATTTGCGCTCTTTGCTGATTTTTCTGAGCACTTCAAGAGCCGCATCATTCAGGTTGCCGTTAATCAATGCGATTCTGCAGACAATAGAGTCATCGCTCAGTATGTCTATCATATAAGAATAATCATTGCCTTTCTGCCATTCCCAAAAATAAGGAGGAGATTTTGGTAGCGGAGACGTATAAGCTCCTTTAAAGAACTCATAGTTTCCTATGTGCGGACTGTGAATACTGGGCAACGGCAGCACGCGGAAATTTTTGGATGCATCGTAAATCCATTCCTGGTTCTTGTCAAATTCGAGATCGATTTTTTTAAATGACCGATTCTTGTAAATGGCGTTCAGCTGGTATTGCACACTGATATCTCCGATAATTTTTGAATCAGGCCGTATATAGCTGCATAAACTTTCCATGTCGTAACAGTGGTCGTAATGGCCATGTGAGATGGTTACTAAATCTATGGCATTTAATTTATCTTCAGCTACGAATTTTAACCAATCGTCATGTTCGTTTCCGAAGTTATACAAACTCGGATTGCTGATATAGGGATCACACAGGATGCCGGAATTCTTATATTCTATTATAAAACCGGCGCATCCCAGGTAGGTCAGGCGAATGCCTTTGCTGTTCTCTGACTTGGTCAGAAAGATGGCTAATTCATCAATTTTTAAATCCCTGCCAATGAAAATAAATTTAAGGCCGGCAGCAGACAGCAACAGCAATATCAGTAATACAACGCCCTTAATTATTTTCTTTAACATTAGATTATTTTATCTAAAAATACCCATAAAAACCTAAAATTATAAATAACTTGGTTAAAATTTTAATATGGAGTCCATTCAGGAAATTTTACAGTCGGTCAGTAAGGCCTCTGTTTCGGTCAGAAAGTTATCGCTTGTCAGTAAGAAAAATATAATTGCCGGATTGGCAGATTTATTGATACGTAATGAACAAAACATCATACGTGAAAACCTGAAGGATTTGGAGCGAATGGATGATAGCAATCCCAAAAAAGACAGGCTTCTGCTGAATGAAGCTAGAATAAAAGACCTCGCTTCCAGCTTGCAGGATATCTTGAAATTAGAAGACCCGACCGGTAAGGTTTTACTGGAAAAAAAGATGGAAAACGGATTGTATATTCAGAAAATTTCCGTGCCGATTGGAGTTGTCGGCGTTATTTATGAATCCAGGCCGAATGTTACGATAGATGTTGCCGCTTTGTGTTTGTATGCCGGAAATGCGGTGGTGCTTCGTGGTGGCAGTGATGCCGAATATACCAACCGGATACTGGTGGATTTGATTCATCAGGCATTGAGTGAGCATGGGGTGGATGAAAATGTCATTCAACTGATGCCCGTTGACAGAAAATTTGTCAAAGAATTGCTGGAAGCGGTAAAGTATGTTGATATCATCATCCCGCGCGGCTCCCAGGAGTTGATAGATTTTGTGCGTGCAAACTCAAAAGTTCCGACCATAGAGACAGGCGCCGGTGTTTGTCATACGTATGTGGAAAGTTCGGCAGATCTGGAGAAAGCGGCAAAGATTGTTATCAATGCTAAAACACAACGCCCATCCGTCTGCAATGCATTGGATACGATCCTTGTAGACAGTGAAGTTGCACCCGGATTTTTAGCTAAAATCGTTGATGGCTTTAATGCATTTGAAGTGGAAATATTTGCAGATGACAAAGCATTTGATATACTGCAAAAGGCAAATTATCCGAGGTTGAAACATGCCACACCTGAAAATTTCGGGATGGAATATTTATCGCAAAAATGCTCTGTGAAGACCGTTGAGAACATGGAAGAAGCATTAGAACATATCCGCACACACTCCTCCAGGCATTCTGAAGCAATAATTTCGGAAAATGCTGAAAAGTGCGAACGTTTTCTGCAGGAAGTGGATGCTGCAGCCGTCTATACGAACGCATCTACACGCTTTACAGATGGCGGTTGTTTCGGATTGGGAGCAGAGATAGGCATATCCACTCAGAAGTTACACGCGCGCGGACCATTCGCGCTGGAAAAACTCACGATGGAAAAGTGGATAGTCAGAGGCAGCGGTCAGGTGCGCTGATTATGGTACAGCCGTAAAAGTATCTTCCCATGTAGTAGTGGGAGGACTGGATTTGCCGGCTACCCGTTTGGTGATTAGTGTAGCATCCGAAATACTGATGATCTGGAAGGAATCCATTTCAGAAGAAGGAACGCCTTCATTTATTATCAGCCATTTTTCATCAGATGATAATGACCAGGAATATTTTAAGATAGTTCCCGCTGGTGAACCAATGCAACCACCGGCATTCGAAGCTGTTTCTATGAAAACTTTTCCATCAGCGGTATAATTGTATAAGTAATTATGCCAACACCAGGAAGATTGCGGGGTGCCATTTTTCTTTACTCCCGTAGATTTCCAAGTATGCGCAGTGATGCTGTTTCTCAAGACGGTACTGCTGTTTTCTTTTTTACAGGAGCATACAATTGTCACTATCAGTGAAAACAGGATGAATAATAACTTTCTCATATAATGCTGCTTTGAAGTAAAGTTACTATTTAATTTGTTAACTAATTTCCTGTGGAATGTAATTAGGTTGTAACGAATCAGCATAGTAAAACTGTTGCGCCCACATGCGGTATTGTGCAACCGGTCCATCTCCTTTGGCAAGAATGGGTGGATCGATATAGATTTTATTTTCCCATATTTTGAAATCCATACTCACATCCTGGCAATAACCTTTATAGGCTCCGTTTAGAATGAGCCAATGAGCCAGCTTTTTGGGCATTATATTCAATAACGGAGTAATCTTGCTGAAATTATCCATTTTTTTTATGCTGACACCGATGCGGAGTTTCAGTTTCCCCTTATCAGTAGGGGTAGGTAACACAAAATGTCTGGTGTTCATTCCTATTTCTGCCATATCTGTGTGGACGAACGAGTACCCCAACCCGTGTACATGCACATTGAACTCCGTGCGGATTGTTTTTTTCTTTCCGACAAAGTCAGCAATTCTGCACATAGCATACTTAGCATACAAATAATGCTCATGCGTTTCCATCTCATGCAATGTTTCTACCCCCGTATAGCCATGTACGATACTGAAATGACCAACATCTACACTGTTTTCTGTTGTTTCCTGAGGGTGGGATTTAAAGTCGAATTCAGCAAAGCGGACCTCTGTCCAGTCAGTCCAATCCTCCTGCGGAACAAACCAGGTAGGTGCATTGCCTTTTTCATCAAACCAAATCAAAATAAGCCCGTTTTTTTCATCGGAGTGAAAAGTTGGCAGCTTTAATTTAGTGGATGGTTTACTGCCATACCCTGTTGCCGTACAGTCTCCTTTTGTATCAAAGCAAAAATGATGAAACGGGCATTTAATGCTTTCTCCTTCCACTGTACCGCCGTGCCCCAAATGTCCGCCCATATGAGGGCAATAAGGTTCAGTCAGTGCTAATTTGCCTGATGCTGTTCTGAAGATTAATATATCTTTCCCTGCAAAACGTCTTGTAATGATGGCCCCATTCTTCACTTCATGAGAGTGCCCTATTACAAACCACCCGTTCGGGTATGGTTTCAGCGGTATTCGTTTGTAAGCGGCCATTGTTTATGGGTTGCTTTTCAATAGTTTCCCTGCAAATTTAATCTAAATCAATAAATATTCACATCCCTTTCTTTTTTCTTACATTTCCTGGAAATTGATAACAAATACTTAACTGAACCTTTTGACCAAACGTTTGTTATTTCAATGCATGCATTGTAATTTTAAATTGCTGTTCAGTAAGTAGTATTGGATTGCATTGGTTTACTTAAACATTAACAAGATAAATAAACAAACATGAGCGAGACATTAGCCGAAGTAAAGAACTTACTCAAAGGTGGTGAGTTTTTAGTGAAAGAATCCAACTTTCAGGATACCTTCACGCCGGAAGATTTAAATGAAGAACAACAGATGATAATCGACACGGTCGTTTCTTTTGTTGATTCCGAAATCACACCGATTTACGATCGTATAGAACATCAGGAACCGGGGTTGACCGAATCTTTACTGATGAAAGCGGGCGAACTGGGATTGTTGGGCCTTGCCATTCCGGAAGAATATGGCGGAATGGGAAAAGATTTTAATACCAATTCTTTACTGATTGAATACCTGGCAAAATCCCGTTCATTTTCCTTATCCCTGGGGGCACATATCGGTATAGGTACGCTGCCTATCGTATATTTTGGAAATGAAAAACAAAAATCATATTACCTGCCTAAGTTGGCTTCCGGAGAATTAAAGGCTTGTTACTGCCTGACAGAACCCAGTTCAGGTTCTGATGCACTGGGTGCTAAAACGACGGCTGTATTGAATGCGGAGGGAACACATTATATCGTGAACGGACAAAAGATGTGGATAACAAACTCCGGATTTGCGGATGTATTCATCGTTTTCTGTCAGATTGATGGTAATAAATTCTCCTGCCTGATTCTGGAAAAAGGAATGGAAGGATTGACATTGGGTGCTGAAGAGAAAAAAATGGGTATCAAAGGCTCTTCTACAAGACAAGTATTTCTGGAAAACGTAAAAGTTCCGGCAGAAAATTTATTGGGTGAAATAGGAAAGGGGCACCTGATTGCTTTTAACATCCTGAACATTGGCCGGTATAAATTGGCTGCAGGTGTGTTAGGAGGTTCCAAATTAGCCATAGAACAAGCTGCAAAATATGCGGTAGAACGCCAGCAGTTCAAAACGCCCATTGCTTCTTTCGGGGCTATCCAATATAAAATTGCGGAGATGGCTACACGCGTTTATGCACTGCAAAGCGCCTGCTACCGTGCATCAGATATGATTGACAATAAGGAAAAAGAATTGGTTGCTCAGGGAAAACAGTATCAGGAGGCTATAATGATGGCTGCTGAAGAGTATGCCATTGAATGTTCTTTACTGAAATTTATTGGCTCTGAGGTATTGGACTACTGCGTGGACGAAAACGTACAGGTGCATGGCGGTATGGGCTATTCTGAAGAATTGGGAGCGGCAGGAGCATACAGAGATGCGCGTATCAACAGGATATTTGAAGGTACCAACGAAATCAACCGTCTGTTGTCTGTGGATATGTTGCTGAAACGTGCCATGGGTGGCAAAATTGATATGATGACTCCGGCAATGGCAGTACAGAAAGAACTGATGAGTGTTCCTGATTTTGGCAGCGATGATGACAGCACTCCGCTGGCGGCTGAAGTGAAAGCCATTAAGAATGCGAAAAAAGCAATTCTGATGTCAGCAGGTGCAGCCGTTCAGAAACTGATGACCAAACTGAAACACGAGCAGGAAATTCTGATGAATGTGGCGGATATGCTCGCAGAGGTGTATTCAATGGAATCAACGGTACTGCGTACGCAAAAGCTGATTGCCGCTCAGGGCGAAGCCGCTGCAGCGTTGCAAATCGATATGACTAAAATATTCATCTCCGATGCAATGGAAAGAGTAAACCTGCACGGTAAGCACTGTCTGCAATCCTTTGCGGAGGGCGATGAACTGCGTATCATGCTGATGGGGCTGAAACGTTATACAAAATATGAAACCTTCAACACAAAAGATGCCCGCAGAAGAATCGCTGCCAAGGTATTCGAAGAAGGAAAATATTGCTTCTGATAAATAACCGATAGTTGTTAATAAGTTAGACCTTGTATGTTTTTAAAACTTGCAAGGTCTTTTTATTTTTACAGTCTAATGGAAAACTTCATCGTATCAGCCCGTAAATACCGCCCATCCAGATTTTTGGATGTGGTTGGTCAGGAACAGGTATCTGAAACGTTGAAAAAAGCCTTGTCTTCCGGAAAGTTGGCACAATCGTTCCTCTTTTGTGGCCCTCGTGGCGTTGGCAAAACCACCTGTGCCCGTATTTTGGCAAAAGCCATCAACTGTGAAAATCCGGGAACCGATTTTGAGCCTTGCGGCCAGTGTAATTCCTGTGTCTCCTTTAATCAGAATGCATCCTTCAATATCTTTGAGCTGGATGCTGCGTCGAATAACAGTGTAGATGATATCCGAAATTTGGTCGACCAGGTACGTTTTGCGCCGCAGAGTGGAAAATACAAGGTGTACATCATTGATGAGGTACACATGTTGTCTTCTTCGGCGTTTAACGCATTTCTGAAAACACTGGAGGAACCGCCGGCTTATGCCATTTTTATTTTGGCTACTACGGAAAAACATAAAATTATCCCAACCATTTTATCACGCTGTCAGATCTTTGATTTCAAGCGGATATCCGATATAGATATCGTAAAACAGCTGCAAAAAATTTGTGAGCAGGAGGGTATTACCGCGGAACCTTCAGCACTGCACGTTATCGCGCAAAAGGCGGATGGCGGATTGCGGGATGCCTTGTCATTGTTTGATAAGATTGTCAGTTATGCAGGTAAAAAAGTGACGTATAAGGATGTCATCACCAACCTGAATATTCTGGATCACGATTATTATTTCAATATTACCGAATATTTTATGACGGAGGACGCCTCTTCCGTGCTGAATGCATTCAATGAGATTATCCGGAATGGTTTTGACGGGGAAGTGTTTTTAGTGGGGATGGCAGAACACTTCAGAAATCTGCTGATTTGCAAGGATGAGAAAACGGTACAGCTTCTGGAGGCGGCAGACGATGTGAAAGCCAAATATTTTCAACAGGCCGGTCTGGTGAATGATACCTACCTGCTTAATGCATTAAATATTATCAATCAATGTGATATTGAGTATAAGACTGCCAAAAATAAGCGGCTTCATGTAGAACTGGCATTGCTGAAAATCTGCTTTCTGCATACACAGATAGAAAATACACTTTCGGTGATTTTAGGTGAAAAAAAAAACTAAAATCACTTCTTGAATTTTACAGCAACAGAAAAAAAGTTTCACCTCCTGCACCAATTGCTGAGACCAAGTTGGTCATACCTGTCGTTGAGCAACCTGCTATAATCAAGGAAGAAACATCTATAGAAACACAGGTGCTGCTTACAGAAGATACGATAGAAATTAAAATCAATACACAGGAAGAAACAGTACTGGCAACACCTGTAATGAACAAGCCTAAAAGAGAGTTGCCAAAATCCTCCTCGCTGGGTTCTATCCGTAATGAACTGCATCAGGAAAGGGCAATTGGAGCAGCGGAAAATAAAGTCGAACTGACTGTTGAAAATCTTCTCGTTTTGTGGAGGAGTTTCTTAGACGAAAACAAAGAACGCCTGCAAAGTTCATTTATGAATGTTGCTGAACGGCAGGTTCCTCAGATTGTACAGGAAAAGGTAGTTTTTACTGAATCCAATAATGTGTCACTCGAAATCTTGCAGTTGCATAAAACAGATATTGTGAGCTATCTGATAAAAAAAACAACGGCACCTACCGTTCACCTTGAATTTGTATTGCAACGAAAGGATGAACAGCCGGCAAAAATGTATAAGACCCAAAAGGAAAGGTTGAAGGAAATGATCGAAAAAAATGAAGCAGTTCTGAAACTGATAGAAAAATTTGACCTTAATCTCGATTAACAGAACTAATTGCATACTCTGTTTGTTTTATTTTTATGAGCAAGAAAACAGTCGTTATAGGAACGAGTCCTAAAGTTGACAGATACAGCAATCGTGCAGTGCGTATGTTGAAACGCAACGGTCATGAGGTGATTGCATTGGGATTTGAAAATGCCCGGATTGACGATGTTATCATACAGACAGACTGGGGGTTGTATGATGACGTGGATACGGTTTCTCTTTATCTTAATCCCCATAAACAGCGTGCATATTATGAGTACATTCTCAGCCTGCATCCAAAACGGATTATTTTCAATCCGGGAACGGAAAATGATGAATTGGAACAACTCGCAGTCAAAAATAATATCATTCCTTTGGAGGCCTGCACCTTAGTGATGTTGAGTACCGGCCAATACTAGATTTAACAATGTTTAATACATATGCAGAAGGTATAATTAAACCAACAGTCTAATTTTACGTCTAACAGTAAATAATTATACTTTATGAAAAGAATACACCTCTTAATGATTTTCGCTGTGCTGACCTTGTTCATACAGACACTTTCTGCACAAAGTGATACTACTAAAAGCAATCCCGTTCAAAAGCCAAAGGGAAACAAAGCTGCCTTTTTTGCTTCACAAAACAACCCTGCTGAATACGCCGACACACTCAGAACGGTGTTGAATCTGTCAGATGTGCAGTATCAGAAAATACTGGCTATTCAGACAGATTATATTCAAAAACGAAAGGAAATGCGTAAGCAGTCAAAAGAAAACCCGGAAGAGGATGTGAAGCAGCAAATGAAATCTCTGAAACTGGAAAGAAATACACAGGTCAAACAGGTACTTACTCCCGGTCAGTTGGAAAAATGGAATGCCTGGAGAAAACAAAAAGGCGAACAGTTAAAGTCACACAAGTCTGATATGACTAATCCTGTTGAATCAGACGAAGGATTCTAAGTATCCCTATCAGCGAAACTATAGCCGTTCTCTTGAACGGTTTTTTTTGTCATTAAACTTTAGGCATTTTAAAGAGTCAAAGTGACATGATTGATATTTCTGACAAAGTCAAACATGTGTACAATCGTGCCGGTTTCGGTATTGCTTCTGTCAATTGGGGGGGCACAAAAAATATTACATCCGTTATAGATGAACTGTTTCCATCCGCTTCAAACTATAATCAGTTGCAGTCTATAACGCTGGAAGAAGTGGCTGCGGCGAAAGCTCAACTAAAATCTTCCCCCAAAGCCGAAGTAAAAGATTTAAAACAATTGCTGAAACAGCATACATTTGAATTGAATAACCTGTGGCTGAATGAAATGATACACAGTGAGGCGCAATTGCAGGAAAAGATGGCTTTATTTTGGCATGGACATTTTGCATGCAGGTCCGTGAACCCATATTTTGATCAGTTATATTTGGATGTGATACGAAAGAATGCCTTGGGGAATTTCGGGACTTTACTGAAAGAAGTGTCGCAGTCGCCGGCTATGCTTCAGTTTTTAAATAACCAGCAGAACAAAAAAGATCATCCGAATGAAAACTTTGCAAGAGAGCTGATGGAACTCTTTACATTAGGGAGAGGAAACTATACGGAGCAAGATATAAAAGAAGCCGCACGCGCCTTTACGGGTTGGGGTTTTGACCAGGAAGGACAATTCAAATTCAAGATACATCAGCATGATTTCGGTATTAAAAACTTTCAGGGAAAGTTCGGTGATTTTTCAGGAGATGATATCCTTAAGATTATTCTGGAAAAGAAAGAATGCGCGTATTTTATTACGAAAAAAATTTACCGCTTTTTTGTAAATGATGAAGCAGATGCATCCATTGTATCGCTTTGGCGGAGCAATTTTATCAGTCGGGATATGATATAAAATTGTTGATGAAGAAAATCCTTTCATCCGAATGGTTTTTACGCGAAATGGCGAATATAGGGGTTCAGATAAAATCACCGATTGAACTTTGGCGGGCATGTTTCGCATCGTTCCGGCAAATTTCACAGATGTGCAAAGTTTCTTGTTCATTCAGCGTTCTTTGGGTCAGGTATTGGCGCTGAATCCTCCAAATGTTTCCAGGCTGGCCGGGCGGCAGAAACTGGCGGACAGTTCTTCGTTATTGTTCAGAATGCGTTTACCTCAAATCATTTATTATGATAAAGAGTTGGATTTTTCAATTAAAAGAGGAAACCTCCCTGAGATGGGTATGCAGAAAAGATGGCAGATGAGTTTGTAAAAAAAATATCCTCGAATAAATTGAATGCTACATCATCGTGGACAGGAGTGGTGAACTATTTTTCTGCATCTACCAACAAGACACAGGATATGGCTAAAATATTATTGGCAAAGCCAGCAAATGCAGCAGCGCTGTCAGCTGTGCAACACAACGCTGATACATCCTCTGTGGAGAATGAGGTAAAAAGCATTGCCATTCAAATAATGTCATTACCGGATTTTCAATTGTGTTAAACAATAGCTATGAACAGACGTCATTTTATAAAAACATCCGGGCTGATATCCACTGCCATGATGTTGCCACGCTTTCTGAAAGCTGAGGAACGAAACACGCCATTGAACACGGATAAAGTCTTAGTTGTGATACAACTGACAGGAGGGAATGATGGATTGAACACAGTGGTCCCTTTTGAAAATGATATATACTATCAGGCACGTCCGACAGTCGCTATACCCAAATCGAATGTGTTGAAACTGGATAGCCAATTAGGCCTGCATCCTGAGATGAAAGGATTTATGGAGTTGTATCAGGAAGGCAATATGGCGTTAATCAATAATGTCGGCTATCCTGAACCGGACCGTTCCCACTTTCGTTCCATGGATATCTGGCATACAGCAAGCAGCAGCAAAGAGTATTTGTCAACAGGATGGATAGGAAGGTACCTGGATGAACAATGCAGCAAAGGAGACATGCCAACCCGGGCACTGGAAATTGATGATACATTGAGTCTGGCCATGAAAGGAGATAATGTAAAAGGACTGGCACTGAAAAATCCAGGAAGATTATACAGCACTACGTTGAATCCTCTCATTGCGCAGTTGGCAAAACAACCCGTTACAGGCGACCATCATCACGATAACGCCGCTTATTTATACAAGACCTTGAGCGAGACTGTCTCATCAGCGGAGTATATTTACCAAACATCCAAAATTTACCATTCAGCCGCAACTTATCCGAATCATGCATTTGGTAAATCGATGAAAACCGTGGCGGAACTGATTACTTCGGGAGTGAATACCCGGATCTATTATGTGTCTTTGGGTAGTTTTGATACACACTTTAATCAGCAAAAGCGGCAGGGGGTACTGTTGCAGCAATTATCAGAAACAGTTAAGATATTCCTGGATGATTTAAAGCAGATTGGAGTGGCTGATAGAGTGATGCTGATGACCTTTTCCGAATTTGGACGTCGTGTGCAGGAAAACGCAAGCATGGGTACAGATCACGGAACCGCCAGCCAGTTGTTTATTTTTGGAAATAATTTAAAGAAAAAAGGTGTCGTTAATGAAGCACCCGATTTATCCAACTTAGAGGAAGGAGACCTTAAATATACTGTTGATTTCAGAAATATATACGCCACCATCCTGCGCAAATGGCTGCAGGCAGACGAACAAAAGATTCTGGGTGCTAAGTTTTCTTATATGGATTTTATATAAACTTCCTTGTTCACATCTGTTGACTTTTCCTGTCCGGCAGCCCCAAAGATACTGTGTACTTTTACCTGGTATGACAACAATAGTTAAAATTTTCCTTGCCTTCATTTTTATTTCAACTGTATTTCTTACTGCAAATGCCCAGGATGAGATTGATATCGTAAACCCCTATGAAATAAAATCGAGCCGTTCTGCAAAGGCGGATACTTTTTATTTCACGCAGCATAAAACGACAACGGAAAATCAAAAATTAGATACCCTTCGTTCTTATGACGTTTACCTTGAAGAGCGTCCTACTCCATTTGGTACCGCTTATATGTGTAACGGTGTTGAGATTACCAAAAAAAAATATGCAGAGTATAAACTGTTCTGGAATGCCAGCGGAGCCTGTAAGCCCTGTATGTTGTACACCTACAATAACAAGGATGAATTGAAATACGTAGCTTTTCAGTATGAGGATTGCTTATGTGGAAGCTATAAAGAATACTATCCTGAAGGAGCCCTGAAGACGGAAGGGCAATTTAAACCCAATACATCAGGCAGCTGGGAGAATTTGAAATACCGAAATATGTGCAGTATACGGGACGGACTGTGGACTTATTATTTCGAGGACGGAACAATAGAAAAAACGGAAACCTATAAAGAAGGGAAGTTAATTTCTTCCAGCAATCCGCTGAATACAACCGGGAATGTTAAAAAAGAAAATACACAAACACCGGATGGAACAGATAAGCAGAAGGATGGCATTCTTCCGCAAAAATGGAAAAATAAAAACAAGCCTGCGAACGAGTAATACCGGTTTGAAGATTTCTCTTTCTTCAATTTATACACATACCAGAAAATCATGATTTTCGGCTGTTTTAAACAGATGTTAAGAAAATAGTTATTATGTGTTAATTTATTTTATTTACTTTGTTACCAAAATCTGCAAGTATGAAATACATGAACAAAATTAGTTTAATCTTGGTACTATGCCTCAGTAGTTTTACCCTTTTGGCACAAACTAAAGTAAAAGGAAAAGTTACGGACGGAAAGGAACCTGTTATTGGAGCTAATGTATCTGTTAAAGGAACTACAGAAGGGACTGTAACAGACATAGACGGTAATTTTGAATTAACGACCAGTCAGGCTACTCCATTCAAACTGGTGGTAACGATGGTAGGTATGGCAACTTCCGAGATGGAAATATCCGGCAGCCAGAACGATTTAACCATTAAATTATCGGAAGAAACAAGCATCCTGAATGATGTGGTGGTTTCAGCATCAAGGGTAGAGGAAAAAATCCTCGAATCTCCGGTAACCATTGAAAAAATGGACCAGAAATCAATCAAAGCGGCTGCATCCACAGACTATTATGATGATTTGGCAAAACTGAAAGGCGTACAAACCATAAATGGTAGTATGACTTTCACCGCTGTTAATACCCGTGGTTTCGGTGGTATTTCCAATACCCGTTTTGTTCAGTTGATGGATGGCATGGATAATGCCGCTCCATTATTAAACTTTCCAACAGGTAACGTAGTGGGTATCGGTGAATTAGATATCAATAATGTGGAATTGGTTCCGGGTGCGGCTTCTGCCTTATATGGTCCAAACGCATTTAATGGTATCTTGCTGATGAACTCTAAAAACCCGTTTGAACAACCAGGATTCAGTATGCAGGTAAAAGGTGGTTTTGCCCAGGCAAGTAACGGTTATGGAATAAAGCCAACTTATACAGCTGCAATGAGGTTTGGTCATGCATTTAAATGTAAAAAAACCGGTCAGGATTATTTAGCTATCAAAGCTAATTTCAGTATTTTTCAAGGAACAGATTGGTTTGCTAACGATTATACTACTACCCGTAATAATGCGGCAGCACTCGGTACGCCAGGCTTTGATGGTTTGAATTTATACGGAGATGAAACGAATATTTTTGAAGCCAGTCCTACAGCATTACCCGGACTTTTCGGGGCAATGGTAGGAAACGGTATTGCAGCCGTATCTCCGGGCGTAAAACAACAAGTCACCGCAGGCTATCAGGCTGTTATACGTGCGCAAGTTACAGCACAGGTAAAAGCGCAGGTAAAAGCAGGAATTAAGGCTGCCTTAATTTCAGGTGGCATGGATGAGCCAACTGCTGAAGCCACTGCTGAAGCACAGGCATCTGCAGCAATTCTGGCTCCACCGTATTCAACTACAATCACCAATACGACAGCAGCTATTTTGGCATCCAAGGGACAGGAGATTGATAGCGTTACATATGTAAATGCATCTGCTTATGTTAATTCTAAAGTGGATTCCATCAAACCATTAATTGCATCCTCCCAGTTAAGAAGAACCGGGCTTAAAGAAGAAAGATTATTAGATAACAATAAAGCACAATCTATAAAAGGAGATTTCGGCGTATACCTCAGACCTTTTAAAGACAAATCGTATGAGTTCTCTTATACTTACAGGATTGGATTTGGTAACAGTGTCTATCAAGGTTCAGAACGGTATGCATTAAGGAATTTTACCCAGCAGTTTCATAAACTGGAAATCAAAGGGAAAGACTTTTTTATCCGTTCTTACATGTCGCAGACACATGATGGCAACTCATATAACAATACTGCACTCGGCGCCTATGTGAATGAAACAGTTACACCAACAAGTTCTTGGGTACCGAGTTTCTATGCAGGATTATTACCTCAATTATTACCTGCTATTTTATCCCCAACAAATTCTGTAGCTAACATCTTATCCAACCCGCAATTATATTATACTATGGCAGACTCTGCAAGAGCAAAGGCTGATCGACCTTGGTCAACGTTGTCTCCGGAAGAACAACAAGCGGTTATTGAGAAAGTCAGAACCGGTTTATTCCAAAGAGGCGGAGCAGGATTTATTGACAATTCAAGATTGTTCCATACGGAAGCGATGATTGATTTATCCAGATGGTCTGGTAAATGGATTGATATTCAGGTAGGTGGTAACTACAGAAGATATAGCTTGTCCACTCAGGGTACAGTATTCAATGAAGATCCGGATGGAACAGGTGTTTACAAAAGAATTAACATTAACGAATACGGAGCATTCTTACAGTTACAACGTAAATTATTTAAGGAAAGACTGAAAATTCAGGCTTCTATACGTTGGGATTTAAACCAGAATTTTAAATCTGTATTCTCCCCGCGTGTAGCATTAGTAGGAACACTCGGCAAAGATAGAAATCATAATATCCGCGTTTCTTATCAGACTGGTTTCCGTAACCCGGATTCTCAGGCACAATATATCTATTTCCCTACCACATCTATCTTATTAGGTGGTACTAAGGCAAACGCAGAACGCTACGGTATTTATAATGGCGGTGCATGGACACAGGCCTCTTACACTGCTTTTGTAGCCAGCAACAGAACAGATTCCAGTTTATTGCAAACGGTAAATATCAGTTATGTAAAACCTGAACAGTTACAAGTCGTAGAATTAGGCTATAAAGCGGTGTTATTCAAAAAATTATTAATAGATATTAATGGCTATTTCAATATCTATAAAGATTTCATCGGTCAAATTTCTGTAGTAAATAAAGACACAACATACCATAAAGGAAATGTTATAACTCCTGGAAACAGCTGGAGACCATATACGAATCTGGCAGACGCTTACTCTTATGGCGCAGGTATTGGTGTAGGTTATATGCTTCCTAAAAATTTGATGGTTCGTGCAAGCTATAACTTCATGGACTTCAAGCTGAAATCCAGCAAAGACCCTGCCGTTACAGTAAAATATTTAGGATTTAATGCTTCCAAACACCAATTGTATGTCGGTATTTCCGGTGACAGAGTATGGAAGGGTTTAGGTTTTGCGCTTGACTACAGATGGCAAAGTGCTATTGCATGGAGTTCAGATTTCGCTGATGGTACAGTTAAAGCACGCGGTATGTTAGACGCTAGTTTAAGCTATTTCGTGGAAAAAGCATTTACTACTTTCAAAGTGGGTGCAACCAATATAGCCGGTCCTGAATACAGAACCAATGTTGGTGGTCCGTTTATAGGAAGAACTTTCTTCGTAGGTATTACCTTCGATCAGGGAAAAATGTGGAAAGAACATCATGCCGAAGTAACCGGTGCTAAAGAGTTTTAATAAAGTCAGGTTACATAAAAATAACTGTGTCCCGGATTTATCCGGGACTTTTTTTTGTTTATAAACGCAGGTTTATATGTTCACCATGATTTCATCCTATTTCGTTGTAGATTTGCAGTGTCATGAAAACACCAGCTTTTAATAAACGTAAGATTAAATACTACAGGCTCGTATGGTTTAAACATGATTTACCCGCAGGCCTGACCGTTTTTCTGGTGGCGCTGCCGCTCTGTTTAGGAATAGCGTTAGCCTCAGGAGCCCCTTTGTATGCCGGAATAGTTTCTGGTGTCATCGGTGGTGTGGTGGTATCCTTCATCAGCGGTTCTAACTTAGGTGTTTCCGGACCTGCTGCCGGATTGTCAACCGTTGTTGCCGCGTCTGTTATTTCCTTAGGGGATTACCGTACTTTTTTAGTTGCCGTTGTATTAGCCGGTATTATCCAATTAATTCTCGGATTGTTTAAGCTGGGAACGATCTCCAATTATTTTCCATCCGCCGTTATAAAAGGTATGCTGGCGGCAATCGGTATCATATTGATTTCAAAACAAATCCCTTTGGCGCTGGGTTATAATCAACCTGACTTTTGGACCAGCGGTTTTATCTCTTTACTGTCTGCCAAAAATTTTTTAGGGAATCTGGGTGAATTCAATAAGCATATCACCCCGGGTGCAACCATTGTTTCCGTTGTTTCCGTAGGGATACTGATATTATTCCAAAAGCCAAAAGTGAAACGATTTTTCGGAATATTGCCGGCACCGCTATTGGTAGTAGCATTGGGGATACTTGCAAATTTTTTGTTCCAGCGATTTTTACCTCTTTTTGAACTGGATAAACATCAGCTGGTTACCATTCCTCAAAATATTTTTGCATCCATTCAGTTTCCGGACTTTAGATCCATGCTATATCATCCGACGCTCCTCGTGATCTCTTTTGAAATTGCTTTGCTGGCCAGTTTAGAAACGCTATTATCTGTGGAGGCGATTGATAAACTGGATAATCAGAACAGGATTACTCCCGTCAACAGGGAACTGATTGCACAGGGAATAGGAAATATCAGCTGTGGTTTATTGGGAGGCATCCCTATAACTTCCGTTATTGTTCGCGGTTCTGCCAATATTGACGCCGGAGCCCGCACTAAGCTGGCAGCCTTTACACATGGTGTTTTTCTGCTGCTCGCAGTTTTGACGATTCCATTTGTCATTAATCGGATTCCTTACGCAAGTCTGGCTTCCATATTATTGGTTACCGGATTTAATTTGACCCGACCACGGCTGGTCAAAAGCATGTTTAAACTGGGGTGGAAACAGTTTGTTCCTTTTATTGCTACCATCATAGTGATATTACTGACCGATTTGTTGATTGGTGTAGCCATCGGATTGCTGATATCCATGTATTACATCATTCAGAATAATATTCAGGAGGACTTTACCATCACCAAAAAGCTGGAACACTATACCGACCATTTTACCATTAAACTAAATTCTAACGTCACCTTCCTGAACAAGGTCAAATTGAGGGATGAACTGGATAATATTCCTGAATATTCTATCCTGACCATTGACGGCAAAGATTGCAATTTTATTGATTACGATGTATTGGAAACGATTTCAGAATTTGAAGGGAAGGCACACAAAAAGCATATCGAAGTGCATCTGGAAGGAATTGACAAGGTGGAGACGGTAGCAGCCGCACACTAGGAAACAGGCACTACTTCTGATTCTGATTTCTGTAATATTCCGTTTCCGTTAATCTTATTGATTTTTTGTAGAATTTCATGTGCGACTTCCAGGTTTTTCAATCCGTCCAGTGCGCTCACTTTGGGTTCTGTGTTGAAAATCAGGCATTCCGCAAAACTATTCAGTTGTTCTTTCATCGCATCATACTCTTCCAACACGATGGTTTCAGAATTCAGGTATCTTACATTGTCCTCGGTGCGCAAAGGAATGGAGTTGTGCCCTGCCGTTTCTGACAACTTTAATAACTCTGTTTCACGGTGCAGGAAATCCAGGGTGATATGATTGTCTTTTTGGAAAAATAACATTTTACGCATCTTTTGGATGGAAGCCCTGCTCGTAGTCAGATTCGCCACGCAGCCATTGTCAAATTCGATTCGGGCATTCGCGATATCAATCTGGTCCGTCAGCACAGCTACCCCGCTCGCGCTGATACTTTTTATATTTGCCTTTACCACAGACAGTACAATATCAATATCATGGATCATTAAATCCAGAATCAGAGAAACCTCGGTATTTTTGGGGTCAAATGGCAGTAAGCGATGAGCCTCAATAAATTTCGGTTGAATTTCCTGGGATTTTATTGCCAGGTATGCCGGGTTAAAGCGTTCGATATGGCCTACCTGAAATTTGATTCCGGCTTCTCTAACCAGTTCTACTAGTTTTTTGGCTTCGTCCAAATCATTGGTAATCGGCTTTTCAACAAACACATGCTTTCCGTATTTGATGGCTTTTTCCGCATAAAAAAAATGGGAGTCAGCGGAACTGACAATATCTACGGCGTCGCATTTGTGCAATAGTTCATCTACGTCGGTGAAGCATTTAACAGCGTAATCTTCTTCAATGCGGGAAAGCTTGGCAGGCTCTATATCATAACAACCCACTACTCTGAAGTAGTCGGATTCCATGAGCCGTTCCAAATGCTGGGAGCCCACTCTGCCCACGCCTATGACGCCGATTTTTATCATTACTCACTTAAAAATACTTTTGTATTGGCTTGTATCACAATAAATTAATCCACCGATTGTGTATTATGGCATTCAACAGGTTATTTTCAATCAAATTAACATTTCATTATTGCTGTTTGCCCTGAATTTTTAATAGCTTTGGAGCAATGAAGAATCGGTTGGTATTAATCCTGTTGGTGGTGTTTCTGTCTTCCAGTACAGAAATATATCAGTTCTTTAAAATACCGTTTCTTGTCGAACATTATCTTAAACACAAAGAAGAAGGAGATTCTCTGTCATTCCTGACATTTTTGGAAGTACACTATTCCCACCATATAAAATATGACGAGGACCATGAAGAAGATAGTAAGCTCCCATTCAAGTCGTGTTGTCATCTTTCCACCGGTATGGGTATTACAGCCGTGGAGCCCTGCACTCATATACCATTGAGCATCAAAGAAGTTTTTTGTATTAAAAACGAATTTTTCCTTTCCAACTCTGACCTGCTGCCGGCATCTTGTCCGGTCTCCATATGGCAGCCTCCTAAAAGTTGCTGATTATCACTATCGGTACGCATGCCATTGTGTATGCGTAATGTTATTATTAATGATTAATCGCAAAAGAACATGCTTACTAAAATTATTGGGTTTTCAATTAAAAATAAACTCATTATTGCACTTTTTACCATCACGTTGGTTGGATATGGTATTTACCAGGCGACCCGTTTACCAATAGATGCAGTACCTGATATTACGAACAATCAGGTTCAGATTATCACCATAGCACCCTCTTTTGGTGCAACGGATATTGAACGTTGGGTGACCTTTCCAATTGAGCAAGCCAACTCCAATATTTCAGGCATTCATGAAATACGAAGTTTTTCCCGCTTCGGGTTGTCGTTGGTAACTATAGTGTTTGATGATGGCATTGATATTTATTGGGCACGTCAGCAAGTGTCTGAACGTTTGCAAAAGGTGCAGTCAGAAATACCAAAGGGCATAGGGATTCCTGAACTTGGACCGGTAACCACCGGATTGGGAGAAATTTATCAGTATGTAGTACGGCCTGCACCCGGCTATGAAAATAAATATGATGCAACGGAATTGCGCACAATACAGGATTGGGTTATTCGACGCCAGTTGCTGGGAGTAAAGGGGGTGGCAGAGGTGAGCAGTTTTGGTGGTAAACTGAAGCAATATGAAATAGCAGTAAATTATAATAAATTACAATCGTATGGCATCACAATCAACGATGTCTTTTCCGCACTGGAAAAGAATAACCAGAATACCGGAGGTGCCTATATTGAAAGAGCATCTTCAGTATTGTTTATACGAAGCGAAGGGTTGATTGGCAGCAAGGATGACATTGAGCATATTGCTATTCGTCCGACCCGTGGAGGTATACCCTTATTATTGAAAGATGTGGCGGATATTAACATCGGCTATGCTACGCGTTATGGTGCAATGTGTTATAACGATCAGGGGGAGGTTTCAGGTGCAATCGTGATGATGTTAAAAGGCGCGAACAGCAGTGAAGTTATCAAACACGTAAAAGAACGCATAGCCCATATTCAAAAAACACTGCCGGAAGGCGTCATCATTGAGCCATTTCTCGATCGCACAAAAATGGTGAACAACGCCATCAGTACCGTAGAAAAAAATCTGCTGGAAGGTGCATTAATCGTAGTATTTGTGCTGGTGTTGTTTTTGGGCAATATACGGGCAGGTGTATTGGTCGCATCCATCATCCCTCTGGCGATGTTGTTTGCTGTCATTATGATGAACTGGTTTGGAGTGAGTGGCAACCTGATGAGCTTAGGGGCACTGGATTTCGGACTTATCGTAGATGGGGCGGTTATTATTGTCGAAGCAGTTATGCATCAGTTGACCCACAGTAAAAAATTCGCACATGTTCAGCAACTGACCCGCTCTCAAATGGATGAGGAAGTGAAATATTCCGCAGGCAAGATGATGAACAGTGCCGTGTTTGGACAAATCATTATTCTGATTGTGTATCTGCCAATTTTTTCATTACAGGGAATAGAAGGCAAGATGTTTAAGCCAATGGCACAAACTGTAGCATTCGCGTTGACGGGTGCCTTTATCCTCTCTCTTACTTATGTTCCCATGATGAGCGCTTTATTCTTAAGCAGGAACATAAAACACACACAAGGCTTATCTGACCGGTGGATGTCCAAAATTGAGCGTGTCTATCAGAAAGCCTTAACGTTTGTACTTCGGATTCCGGGTTGGATACTGGCAGGTGTGCTGACACTGTTTGCCGGGGCATTGCTTATTTTATTTACGCTAGGCGGTGAGTTCATTCCGGCTTTAGAAGAAGGTGATTTTGCTGTTGAAACCAGAGTGTTGACTGGTAGCAGTTTGTCTACCACCATTGAGAGTACACAACAGGCCGCGCATATCTTAAAGACCAGATTTCCGGAAGTGGAAAAGGTAATCGCAAAAATTGGAAGTGGTGAAGTGCCTACGGATCCTATGCCGATGGAGGCTTGTGATATGATGATTATATTGAAAGATAAAAGTGAATGGACGTCTGCCAAAACATTTGATGAGTTGGCGGAAAAAATGAGTAAGGAATTGCAAGACGTACCGGGTATTACAGTCGGGTTTCAGTACCCTGTGCAGATGCGCTTTAACGAATTGATGACAGGGGCCAGACAAGATGTGGTTTGCAAGATATTTGGCGAAAACCTGGATACACTGGCTGCATATGCCAAAAAACTCGCCTCTATTACGGAGACAGTGAAGGGCGCACAGAATTTGTATGTAGAACCGATTACCGGCATGCCGCAAGTCGTTATACAATACCATCGACCAGTAATAGCACAGTATAACCTGAATATAGAAGATATAAACAGGGTGGTAAATATGGCATTTGCAGGACAGAGCAGCGGTTTGTTATTTGAAGATGAGAAACGATTTGAACTTGTGGTGAAACTCGATACTGCGGCACGCAGAAATATTGAGGATATCCGTAATTTACTGATTCCAACCCCCAATGGAACGCAATTGCCGCTTTATCAGCTTGCAACTGTTCAGATTCAGAATGGCCCGAATCAGATTCAACGGGAGGATGCCAAGCGGAGGATAATTGTAGGATTCAACGTGCGCAACCGCGATGTGCAAAGCATTGTTCAGGAATTACAGGAAAAAGTAGGGCAACGTATGAAATTACCTCCCGGATACTATATTACGTACGGAGGGGCATTTGAAAACCTGCATGCAGCCAAACAACGTCTGATGATAGCTGTTCCTGTTTCGCTGCTCTTGATTTTTTTATTGCTGTATTTTACATTTAACTCTGTTAAACAGGGTTTGTTGATTTATTCTGCAATACCGCTATCCGCAATCGGTGGGATTTACTTTCTGGCGTTGCGCGGTATGCCGTTTAGCGTCAGCGCAGGCGTAGGTTTTATTGCTTTGTTTGGTGTGGCAGTCTTAAACGGTATCGTATTGATTGCGGAGTTCAATCGTTTGAAGTCGGAAGGGTGGAAAGATACGCATCGTATTGTATTGATGGGAACCAAGGTACGCCTGCGGCCAGTATTAATGACTGCCTTTGTGGCTTCATTGGGATTTCTTCCAATGGCTATCAGTAACGGTGCCGGTGCTGAGGTACAACGTCCTCTGGCAACGGTAGTCATTGGCGGCTTGTTGATTGCAACCTTCCTGACGCTTTTTGTGCTGCCAATTTTATACATACTATTTGAAGAAGGTTTCAGGATGAAAATAAAACAGCGTTCAAAGACATTGCTATTGCTCAGTGTATGCTTGTTGGGTAACACACTGCATGCACAATCCATTACAAGTCTTCAGCAGGCGATAGATACCGCTTTGAAGAATAATCTGATGGTACAACAGGAACAATTAAAAGTAGCCTATCGTGAGCGATTGACGCATACCGCTGCCGCTATTCCTATGGCGAATATACAGGCAGAATTCGGTCAAATCAACAGCGTATATGTGGATTCAAAAGTAGGTATCACTCAATCGTTCAATTTTCCAACGGTGTACAAACATCAAAAGGATGTTTTGAAAGAAGATTGGAAAACAGCCCGTTTGTCTGCCGACTGGAAAGCAGCGGAAATCAGGAAGTCTGTTTCTGCATTGTATATTGCCTGGTTATATTATAATGAAAAAGAAATCCTTTGCCGGCACAATGACAGTTTATATGCTGCTTTCCAGCAATTGGCCGGTTTGCGTTTAGAGAAAGGGGAGAGCGATATACTGGAAAAGATTACGGCAGAACAACAGCGTGGGAATATTGCCCTTCAGTTGAAAGCAATCCGTCAGGAGTTGGTATCCATTCAGATGCAGTTGCAGACTGTTCTGAATACAAAATTACCAATAGAATTTGCTGTTACTGATATCAGGTTAAAAGATTCTGTTGTTGTAGATACTGCACTGCTGCGTGAACACCCTTATCTTAAGTGGATAGCGCAAGAACAAGAAGTTGCCAAAGCTACTACACAGCTCGAACGTTCAAGGTTGCTGCCGGATATTAGTGTGGGTTACTACAATATGAGTATCAAGGGTACCGGGCCTGATAATAAGTATTATAGCGGGTCTGCTCGTTTTCATGCCGGACAAATAGGCATAGGGATTCCACTCTTTTTTAAAGCGCAGAAAAGCAGAATAGCCGCCTCCGCCGTCAACGAACAGGTGGCGTTGAATAATTATGCTATGGAATTGCAGGCCATGCAAAGCAAGTTGCAACAAGCTTATTTGCAGTATATCAACAGCAGGGACAAAGTTGCTTACTTTGAACAAGAGGTATTGCCTAAGAATATCTTATTGTCGCAGACGGCCGATAAGCAATTCCGCGCCGGCGCTATCAATTATCTGGAATGGGTAATGCTGGTCAATCAGGCTGCCGCATTGCAAAGCAATTATATCGACGCTGTTTATGAATGGAATGAAAGTGTCATTCAATTAAATTATCTGATCTCAAAATAATACCATGAAAAATATACTTATCTTCTCGGCATGTTGTTTGGCTTTATTGACATCGTGCCAAACTACTCCCAAAACTACTGAATCCAATGTTACAGCGCCTGTGGATGAAAGAGTCATTCTTACAGACGCTCAATTCAAGAATGCACACATAATTACCGGAAAGGCACAACAGGAAGTCATGACTTCCATTTTAAAGGTAAATGGTAAAATTGATGTGCCGCCGCAGAATCTGGTGTCCGTCAGTATGCCGCTGGGCGGCTATCTTAAAACGACCCATTTGATGCCAGGAACGCCGGTGAAAAAAGGCGAAGTGCTGGCCGTATTGGAAGACCAGCAATATATCCAGTTGCAGCAGGATTACCTGACGACTAAGACAAAACTGGCGTTTGCTGAACAGGAATACGAACGCCAAAAAGAACTCAATCAAACCAAGGCCAGCAGTGATAAGGTATATCAAACGGCGGAATCGGAGTTCAGAATGCTGCAAATCAGTCTGAGTGCATTAGCGGAAAAACTGCGCCTCATAAATCTGGTGCCGGAACAGATAAGTTTTGCTAAAATTTCCCGTAATATTCCTATTTATTCGCCTATCACGGGTTTTGTATCGAAGGTAAATGTCAATATCGGGAAATATGTCAGTCCTTCAGATGTATTGTTTGAGTTGATTAATACATCCGATATACACCTCAACCTGAAAGTGTTTGAAAAAGATATCGATCGTATCAGGATTGGCCAGCGATTATATGCATTCACCAATGTCGATCCCGAAAAAAAATATCCGTGTTCTATCATACTCATCAGTCGCGATCTGGATCAGGATGGCAGCGTGGAAGTGCACTGTCATTTCGATAAATACGACCATGCGCTTCTGCCGGGAATGTATATGAACGCGTTGATTGAAACCAAAAACGATAAGGTATTTACCTTGCCGGAATCAGCGGTCGTGTATTTTGAGGGAAAGAATTATGTGTTTGTCGCTAAGGGAGATAAAGAGTACTTGTTTAGGGAGGTTCAAACCGGCATTGTAAAGGATGGCAAGGTTGCGGTATATTTTGCCGGCGATGCAGGTATGGAACAGGCTGATATTGTATTGGACGGAGCGTATACACTGTTGATGACACTGAAAAATAAGGCAGACGACTAAGCCGTTTGCCGGATGTTAGCATTATCAGAACCATTATTTAATGGAAAGAATAAGCCATTATCCGTATTTTTGTGCCGTGTTGAAGGATAAAAAAATAGCATTCCATACCCTCGGCTGTAAGCTCAACTTCTCCGAAACGTCTGCCATTGCCCGTAAAATGCAGGAGCGGGGTTTTACGACAGTGGATTTTGAAGAGCCATCGGATGTCTATGTGATCAATACCTGCTCGGTGACGGAACAGGCGGATACCAAATGCCGGAATATTGTCCGGAAAGCCATGAAACGGAATCCGGATGCCTATGTGGTGGTGGTGGGTTGCTATGCGCAGCTGAAACCCAAAGAAATTGCCTCCATAAAAGGGGTGGATTTGGTATTGGGCGCTGCGGAGAAGTTTAAGTTACCGGAAATCATCACTGACTTAACTAAAAATCCGTGCGGACAGGTACTGGCTACAGAAATATCGAATGCGAATTTTTTTATAGATGCCTATTCGGTGGGTGACAGAACCCGCTCCTTTCTGAAGATACAAGATGGCTGCGATTACAAATGTTCGTTTTGCACCATTCCGTTAGCGAGAGGAAAGAGCCGCAGCGATACGCCGGAAAATGTGATGAAAAATGCCGTTGACTTGGCAGCACGTGGTGTGAAAGAGATAGTGCTGACCGGTGTTAATACCGGTGATTATGGAAAAGGCATCGAAGGTGATTATAGTTTCCTGGATATCGTAAAGATGCTTGATGAGGTGGAAGGTATCGAACGGTACCGGATTTCGTCCATTGAGCCGAATCTACTGACGGATGAAATCATCGAATTTGTGGCTCAAAGTAAACGGTTCATGCCACACTTTCATATTCCACTGCAGAGTGGCAGTGACAAGATATTGAGGCAGATGCAGCGCAGATACAAAAGCGCACTCTACAAAAGCAGGGTGGAAAAGATAAAATCTGTGATGCCACATGCCTGTATTGGGGTAGATGTGATTGTTGGCTTTCCCGGTGAAACAGACGATGATTTTTTAGATACCTATAATTTTATAAACGCGCTCGATATCTCCTACCTGCATGTCTTTACTTACTCAGAAAGACAGCATACAAAAGCTTTAGAAATGGATGGCGTAGTACCGGCGGCGGTGCGCAATGAACGCAATGCAATGTTGCGCACGCTGAGCGAGAAGAAAAAACAGTTCTTCTATCGGCAGTTCTTTGGAACAACCAGAAAAGCACTGATGGAGCAGGAACAGCACGGCGAAGTGATGCATGGCTTTACTGACAATTACATTAAGGTTTCTATGCCATTTGATCCCGCTAAAGTAAATCAACTGGTCACCGTACAATTGGCGGATTTGGATGAACACGGGGATGTAAAGGCAAACGTATTGGAGATGGTACAGTAGTTTTTAATCCTTTTCGTATCTTTCTGTCATGTCAGAACAATTACTCCTTAAAAATATAGCACGCTTTGTATCGCTTTCAAAAGAAGAGGAGGCCTATCTTGTATCCGGATTAAAAATAAAAAAGCTGCGTAAAAGACAGTATTTCCTGCAAGCGGGAGATGTCTGCAAATGGCAGGGATTTGTATACAAAGGTTGCTTGCGGGCTTACGAAGTAGATGTGAAGGGAGTGGAACATGTGGTACAATTTGCCACTGAAGATTGGTGGATGGGTGATATTTACAGTTTTTATACCGGGCAACCTTCCGCGATGAATATCGAAGCGTTGGAAGAAACAGAGTTGTTTGTTTTTGATAAAGACAACTCCGAAGATTTTATACGAGAAAATTCCAAAATTGAACGCTATCGTGATTGCTGATGCACCATTGATTGCTCTTTCCCAGAGAGTGCTGTCAACCATGTCCAAGTCTGCCACGAGCGTTGATTAAAGTATCTTATACAACGCCATCCGCAGATAGAACAGCGTGTCCCCAATCATCAGATAGCCTCTTATCTTGGCATCAAACCTGAATCGCTGAGCCGTATCCGAAATCAGCAGATAAAACTGTTATGGTAAAAAAGTCTTAACCTACATCATTTAATGCAGGTCATTGTTGTATATACAACAATCGGCATACATTTGCAGTATAAAAACAAGTAAAAATGAAAAATACACTCTTTTTGATGCTCATTACGCTCAGCGTTCTCAAGGCATCAGCACAAACACCACAAACCGTTTGGAACTTAGACAGATCACACTCTTCTGTGAAATTCAACATCGACCACATGGTCATCTCTGAAGTAGAAGGCGGCTTTAATGAATTTACGGCCGATATTAAATCCGATAAAACAGACTTCAGCGATGTAAAAGGCTCTTTTAGTATCGATGTCAACAGCATTACCACCGACAATGAAAAACGTGACGCACACTTGCGTAGCGCGGATTTCTTTGATGTAGAAAAGTATCCGAACATGACCTTTGTTATTCAGAAATTTACAAAAGTGAATGGCAAACAATATAAAGTGACCGGAAATCTGACGCTGCATGGCGTGACCAGGTTGGTTACCCTGAATGCGAAATTCGGCGGTATCATCAAAGATCCATACGGACTGACAAGAACTGGTTTGACCGTAAGCGGAGAAATAGACCGTTATGCATTCGGGCTGGAAATACAATGCAGCGCTGGAAGCCGGTGGATTAACAATCGGACAAAAGGTGCGCATCAAAGTGAACCTGAATTGACACAGGCGAAATAAGTTTACGAAGAAACATTTTAATTAGCGGCCGCAGGCCGCGCTAAATTATTTATCAAAACCTGCCAATTGTAAGAAAGAGGCACTATCCTGTTTTCTGAAACCACTGCTTAATCTGTTTTAAGAGGAGTGGTTTCTTGCGTTTTGTTTCAGTTCTCTGATGAGAAAACCATATGGTTTTAATTCTTCGATGTGGTCGTATATAATTTTAAAATAGTGAAAAATCGGTATAGCCAGCACTATGCCCGGAATGCCCCAGACGAGTTCCCCCAGCACTAGAGCAATAATGGTGAACAATGGATTTATTTTGACATTAGGACCTAAAATAAGCGGTTCCAGTATCCAACCCTGAATGAATTGCACGGTGCCATAGGTAATAACAATACCACCCAGCATTGGATACCCGGCACCATGGGAGGCTGCGACAAGAAGAGTGATGACGGTACCGGTGATGTTTCCAATATATGGCACGATTTCAAGCAAGCCGCAGAGGATTGCAAAAAAGAGGGCGTTTTTGACACCAACAGCGGAAAACCCAATACCATACATAATCCACAAACAAAAAATCATTTTACTGAGTCCCTGCAGGTATTGCTGGGATACTTCACTTGCACTATAGATAATATGCGCAGCTTCCTTTTGTTTCGAAGCCGGAGCCAGCCGGAGTAAAAATTGTTTGACATGGCTGCGGTAGTATAATAGTAAGAAAAAGTACACCACTGTCAGGATATAGCCTTTGATAATTGCAGCCATTGATCCTGCAATAGATTCCAGATAACCTGTAAGGGAAGACTGCTGATCCTTCAGTAACTGAGATTGAGCATTGGCAGAAATGCCGAAATGATTGAATATAAACGACTGAATGTGGTCAAAGGTCTCTATCAGTTTTTGCTGAAGATAGGATAAATCAGAAGTCAGTTTAGAAAATTGCCAGCCCAGTAATGCACCCAGGGCAGTTATAGCAAATAGCAAAGTCAGCAGACATATGAAAACCGAAAAGAGCCGGATAATACCTTTCTTTTCCAGCCATTTGCAAAAAGGAAGAAAAAGGGTTGCCAGAAGGGTGCCCAGCAAAAAGGGTATAAGGAATTCTTCCAAAAAGTGTAGACCTGCCACTACCAGAAAAATAAGCAGCATTTTTTTCAGGAGAGTCGTACTGTCTGTGGTCATGGCGAAATATTTGCAGATGGTTAATCTTTTAAAATTACGAATAGTTCCTTAAAACAGGACAGTCTGATAAGTATCATTTTTTCTTCCCCATCCTGTGTCATCCTGTGTCTTGCCATTTGCTCGAATAGTTACTATCTTAGGAGGATGGAAATTCTTGAACCAATTTTTAAACTGGCAGCCGGTATAGGATTGTTTCTGTTTGCTATGTTCCTGATTGAAGAGTCGCTAAAGAATTTATCAGGCAGAAATTTTAAACTCTTCTTACAGCGCATGACCAAAAACAGGTTGGGCGCGGTAGCGGGTGGGGCTATCGTGACGGGGGTGCTTCAGAGCAGTTCCATGGTGTCGCTGATGGTATTGGCATTAGTCGGTGCCGGTGTATTTACCTTAGAAAATGCAATGGCCATCATCCTTGGTGCCAATCTGGGTACTACATTGGATAGTTGGCTGGTAGCAACGCTGGGATTTAAAGTAAATATAGAGATAGCGTCCTATCCTGCTGTTGGTATTGGCGGATTGCTCCTTATTTTGCTGGGGCACCGGAAGTCAGTAAAATACACCGCTTTTTTTCTGCTGGGTTTTGGACTGCTGTTCATCAGTTTATCCTTTATGAAGACGGCCATGGAAACTCAGGTACAGCAGTTTGATTTCTCAAAATATGCACAGATGCCGCTGTTGGTTTTCCTGTTAATTGGGTTTGTTATCACTATGTTGGTACAATCAAGTTCCGTTACTATGGCATTGACATTAAGTGCACTCTATGCCGGTGCCGTCACATTTCCCGCTGCGGCAGCCATGGTGCTTGGCTCTGAGACGGGCACCACCATTAAAATAATGCTGGGTGCCATTGGCGGTAATGCCTCTAAAAAACGCGTGGCTTTGGGTAATTTCCTGTTTAATGTGTTATTGACTGTCGGGGCATTCCTGTTAATTCAACCGATTTTGTTGCTCATAACAAATGGATTTGGGATACTTAATCCCCTGATTGGACTGGTGACATTTCAGACGCTTGTCAATCTGATTTCCATTCTGCTCTTTCTCCCTTTTTTGCAACCTTTTGTAAAATTACTTCGGCAGTTCTTTAAAGATACCGATGCTTCCGCAGCTGCTTTTATCGGAAATGCCAATGTGGCGGAACCTGAAACGGCCCTGGATCTGTTCAGAAAAGAAACGGAGTATTTTATCTATGACTGCATGTTGTTTAACCTCCAGCAGTTTGATGTGGAAACGGATTACATGGCAGCACATCCGGAATTTAGTGCCATTAACAGCGATCGGACTTTTTTTTCTAAAACCCCGGAAGATAAATATGAATTTCTCAAGCAACTTCAAGGGGAATTGCAGGCATTTTATCTGGAGTTGCGAATAAAGACAAGTGATGTACAGGAAGATGAGCTGAATCAGCTGATATCGGCAGTCCGGAGTGCCATGTACTCAGTAAAAGGAATCAAGGATATTGCCGGTAATATTACCAATCTCAGTCATTCGTCGAAAGATATCAAGTTCACTTTCTTCAAGCATCATCAGGAGGAAACCGCCTTGCTCTATGGTCGGCTGTATGAATTCTTGCTGCAGCAGCAAAAAGCAGATTTCAAAAGTTTAGAAATCATTTTTGACACCATTGAAAATAACTACAGCTCAGCTCTCAATGATTTTTATAAAGAAGCACAATACGCACCAATTGAAGACATAGATATCACAACAGCAATCAATTTTAACCGCGAATTATTTACTTCTAATAAAGCAATGTTAATGGCGCTTAAGGATTTACTGTTAGATGAAAAAGAAGCGGAAGCGTTTAATGAAATTCCTGTTTACAGAACCTGATAGCGTGGGTCGCTATTTATATGCATCATATACCGCAGCGCCGATTCTGGCTATGACACTTTCCAAAACGGCATACTCCGCATACGCATCCGTTACAAAAACGGCAATAGCAATATGTTTCCCATTGGGAAGTGTCATCACACCGACATCGTTCACCGCCGCTGTCATGCCCTTAGCGTTCGTGTCGGAACTGCCCGTTTTATGTGCCACTACAGTGCCCTCAGGCAGCAGTTTGACCAGCCGGTTTTTTCCTGTCGAAGTCTCTGTCATAAGCCGGTATAAAAAATCTGTGTTGGTTTGGGAAAGTATTTTTCCCTGAAAAAATAGCTGCAGCAACCTCGTCATCTCATTGGGAGTGCACCAGTTTTTATATTGGTTGGCCCATTTTTTGTGCATGCCTGCTTCGTTGTATTTCATGGAAAAATCTTCAATGCCGAATTTGCGGATATATTTTTCCACGGTTTTCGGTTTGCCCAGATGATGCAACAGTACATCGCAGGCGATGTTGTCGCTATGTGATACCATATGGCTCAACAATAGTTCAAAGGTGATATTGACATTACCGTCCGGAAATGAATCACGCAGGGGGCTCCAGGTGCCTTTTATCATTTCTTGGGGTGTGATGTGTATCTTATGTTGAAGGGAAAATTCGCCTTTGTCGATTCTGTCCAATATCGCTAACGCAATCGGGAACTTAAAGACGCTTTGCATTACACAGGGTTGATCTCCGTAATACTGGAAGCGGGAAGAGTCTTCCATGTTTACAACGGAAACACTTACTTTGCCTTTTGCGGATGCTGCGATGGTTTTTATGGACTGATAGAGCGAGTCCTGCTGTGCAATTCCCCTGCCTGTTATCAGCAGGAGGAAACTGAGCATAAGAAAGCGTATTTTAGGCATAGATTTTGTAAACTAAGACAAAGATAACAAAGCGAAAAGAACATTTTTTTGTAATTTGGTTTAACTTTTCTAACGCATCGATACAGTCAATATGAACAAAATA
>JAXLTW010000012.1:0-97855 GCA_046329865.1 Chitinophagales bacterium
AAAATGTGCGCTGATAGATATCCAGCATCTTTGGCGCTTTCATCTTAAATACGGCTTCCTTATTTTTTTCTTTCGCAACGGTAAACAGATATGCCCATCCGAATTTTCCAAGATTGGAATATACCATGGATTTCATCGCATCCGTCAACGATGTATCTTTATAAACTCCTGCCTTTTCATTCACAGCCACCAACCAGGTTCCTATATATTCCGGCAACACGACCACCGTAGAATCGTTGAGCAATTTCTTTTGTTGTACCAGGCTCAAGTAGTAATGCATCATGTTGTAAAAAGCCTCTTCCGAAGAGAAGTCATACGTATGCAGATAAGGCGCCAGCGCAAGGATATTCCCTTTACCTGCATTCGTTCCATAACTTTCAAAATTGCCGATTACATATCGGGGGAACAACGACTGCACAGATTGCATTCTGTCTGATGCGGCCCAGAAATTGTATGCCACCAAAAGCACCAACAAAAACAGGAACGGATATTTTACTTTTTTCACCCTCTAAAAATACGAAAAGCAATGATAAAAGAGGCGATGTTTTAAAACGAGTCAGATGCTGTGTTCTGCCAATTCATCCTCCTGCTTGATGAGCAGCCAGGCATTATCTTCACGGCCCTTCATCTTTATCAGTGTAAAGGCACCTTTGAGTTTCTTTCCATACAGGATAAAATCCAGATGGCCGGCTGTCAGGCCTTTGTTCAGATGTTTTTCCGCTTGTTCCTTTTCGGAATACAATTCATTCGTATAATAGCCTTTATCCCAAATTTCCACCTTGCCGGCCCCATAGTGCCCTGCGGGAATTATTCCTTCAAAATCTTTGTAAGCATAGGGATGATCTTCCACCATGATAGCCAGACGTTTGTCGTGCGGATTCATAGAAGGGCCTTTGGGAATCGCCCAACTCTTCAATACACCGTTCAGTTCGAGGCGAAAATCGTAATGCAGGTGGGTGGCATCGTGGCGTTGTACGACAAAAGCAAGAACAGCTGCGGATGATTCTTTAGATTTCATATCTATCAAGAGCAGGAATTAATGCTCTTTACCACTACTAAGGTACGCGTTTGGGCTGGTGTTGAGCCATCAGGAGTCCGGAAAGTATATTTAGACAAAAGTGTACTCCAAGAACATCTTAAAAGAAAAACACCTCGTAAATTATTCATTTACAAGGCGTTCTAAAAAATGGTGGTGGTGTGGGGCGGGATCGAACCGCCGACACAAGGATTTTCAGTCCTTTGCTCTACCGACTGAGCTACCGCACCGAAATATTGGAGTGCAAAGGTAATCTTTTTTTTTAAATCTACTATCTAATTTTGATAAATATCTCTCCAAAGGCAGTACTTTTTCTTTTCTATATTAAAGTATTTCTTATTTAAATCAGGAGTTTCGTCTAAAAGCCAGACAGCACCGAGAAATTTTTCAGGAGTATTATATTTATCAAGGAGGAATTCCTTATCGCTGTTTATGTACATTGTCTGCGATTTTCCATTCAGCGTGCTCAACATCAATGTCTCATAAGGCGTAGCCCAGGTAAGCAATACTTTTTGCATATCCACTTCGTTATCCTGTGCAAAGATCTTGTTGCATCCCTTCTGGTCTGCATCTTTCATCACCTGCCGGTAATATTCAACCCTTTCGGTATACTGCTTTTCATGATAGATATTCAGGAGACCAATCAGAGAAACGATAAAGACGGCGCCGATAAAATAGTTGCTTAATGCCGGAAGATATCGGTAAAATGCGATTGCCGCTATCAACCACCCAAGCAGGTAGATGACGGACTGATAACTATCCATATATGCTACGGACTCTCCGTTTGGCATGAATGAATAAATAACCAGATACAATCCGAACAGGGCGACGATAGCAGTAAGTACAAAAACCCACCTGCGTTTTATCAATAATAACACAGCTATCGCTATCCATAAAAACTTTACCCATTTGAAGACATGATTCCACTGCTGTTTGAAAAAATAGGTGAAGTAGGAGGCGTTGATGGCATGAGGCAGGAAGATGTCTTTAGTAGTTCCACTAAACTTGCCGGACTCATAGCCGTCTGTAAAGAACTGTAGCTTAATGAGAAACAAGGCACCCAACGTTCCTACTACCATTAATTTAGTCTTTGAGAACTGAAATAACGCAAGGAAAGTAATCAGCAAGCCGGATATCACCAGTAAAAATGCGTGGCCAATCAACAGCAAGAGAAGATTAAAGATTAGTAAGTAATAATGGGACTGCAACCTCTTCTGTTAAGTTCAATTCAGGAAAACAGTTGATAACATTAAATCACACATTTCAAACAACCTCACATTTATGCTAGAAAATCCAAAATGGCAGTGCTATTTGATAGGCAATCAGACTCCATAATTAATGATACAATCAACCTCAGATAATTAAAAAACAATGACTTATATTACAAACAATAATGACAAATAAACAGAAAATAGCAAAGTCTTTAAACACCCATCTTTATCTATGAACCCAGCTATCCACTGCAAACATGACAAACATGCAGTAACCTCTGATAACAAAGTACTCAGTCAAATCATTTAAATATAAAATGACAATCAGTCAACAGTGACTCCTGTAAAAGCCACAGAATCCATATAGCAGGAACAGCAGAGAAAATGCTGCAAATTCAAATTTGGGTACTATAGTATTTTTCATGGTTTTGGCATCATTTATATCCGTCAAATATCCTGACGTTATCATCAAGATAAAAATTATTTTTCATTAGCATACCGTTTTTTTGCTCTAAATAGACGTCCGTATTGATTTCCCTAAGCAATAATTTCCCGGGTATGATGTCTTTACCTTTGAGGTGGAATACCAAGACTCCTTCTGAATTTTTTATCGGAACAATGAGCCTGGCTCTTACAAAATTCTTGTAGATATCCGTCGAATATCCAACGCCTTCTTCTACGAAAGTGGTTTCATCTTTATAATACCCATAACAAGAAACGGGAGGAAACCCCGGATGTGCATCTGTCACTTTCAGCCACACGGAAAACTCGAGTGTCGTTCCGGGAGTAAACTTATTGGTATTTATCTTCAACAACACAAAATCCTTCTTTTTCTTTCGGTATTCAAAGTCCGAAACATAAAAGGAACTACGCGCCGTCGAATAGCAGGAATCATTATATTTACTCCTGAATAAATTTAGTTTGTTCTCTCTGTACCAGGCGATTGTTGTTGCGATAGAATCACGAAAAGCATCTACCGGCAGTTCATACATCGATATTCTTCCGTCATCAGTTAATTTCTTTGCTTTTCCTAAAATACGCCATTCCATATCTATTTCTTTTCCATTGTTGTCTATCACAAGGATTGGCTTTTTATTTAACTTTTGAACAAGTGTCTTTTTTATTAAATCATTGCTCATTAGTTGTATTAACGATGCAGCCTGAGAGATGGATGTTCTGCTTAAAGCCGTTTCCATAATCGGTAATTGGAGATTATATGCCGCTCTCATTGCTGTGAACATACCCGCATCATCCCTGATATTTGTCCATTCTTCATTGCCCACATTAAAAAACGGAAAGGATAGTATAGCCTGAAAGTCGTCGGGAGATTTATTTACTTTTTTCAACTCATTCTTAAAATTCACATCAAAAAACTCATGTCTTACCACTTGGCCGTATGTAACAATAAAGTCAGCATACGTTTTTATCTGTTGCTTTGCTTCAAACACCCAAACCAGTAAAATCAGGCCGATGATTTCGTATTTAAGAAATTTATACTCTTTAAAAAGCAAGAGAAAATGATTGAGGATAACAGTAGCAGAAATGGAAAACACGAAATAAAAGGCCCAATTGAACCTACCTAAAGACCGGAACTGTGACAATAACGGAACTACCTTTGTCAGCCCTGACAATCCAATTGTAAATGGAAGGCAAAACGAAAGACATAAACACATGATGCCTGCAAAAACATATTTGCTAAAATCCTTTTCGAAAGGGCTGACTTTGATGATTTTAGAAAACTTAAGGATGAAATATTGCAGTAGCGTAAACACGGATGCCAGTCCGACATATCCAAACCCTTCACCTTCTTCCAGTTTATAATTAAAAAACTGAAGAACAAGATTTCGCTCAAATTCCAGATTGGGAAGAAAAATAGAACTGAGATAGCTTCGATACCGATAAAAACCATACGGATTGTGATGCCTGTCTGTTACTGTATCTGAAAAACTTAATATAAGCTGGAAAATAACAATCGGCAATATTGTTATTATTAATAATTTGACTCCTTCTTTCCATCGTGTTTTATCCTCATATACCATATAAGTGATACATGCCAGCATAAAAAAAAGGCTGATAGCAAAATAATAAAGATGCGTAACTCCAAATGAAAAATTAACCAATACAAATATTGGAAGCAGGCGGTGACGTTTCTTATCTACCAACTGTATCAGCAGGTACCAGATGATAGGAAAATAACATACATATGCCAATGCATAATGCCCCTGCATCCGTTGAATCTGGGGAGCAAGACAAGTAATGATAACAGCAGAGATGCTTGCCAGCCATGGCGTCACCGTATAGTGTATGCAGATCAGGTATATAAAAACAGCACTTATGATTAAGGACACTAACATCGCCAGATTAAAGGCAGCAACGACCGTATCTTCATTATAGGAGCCAAATGAAAAGCAGGTTTTTAAGATGGTACTGAAAATGGGTTGATTATCAGTGAATACAATCTGCTCCCCAAATGGATAGTTCATTCCGGTAAAGTGCAAACCGGAATCGTTTTTCAGGTAATACAACGCCGTAAAATAATTTTTCAGAGAGTCTCCACCTGTACCAAAGAAGAATTGAGAGGGGGCCAGCAACACCGGTTTGAAGAGAATAAAAACTATGACAGAAATCAGAATGAAAGTAACAAAAAAATAAATCTTCTGTATTTTAGTCATATCTTCTTTTTATTCTGAAAATAGCCAGAAACATATTCCAGCTGTCTTTAATCAAATGAACTTTGGAATCTATTCTTTCCTCACACCTTAAAGGTAATAAATTAACTTCAATACTATTCTTCCGGAGCAAATAAAACACTTCTATATCAAATGCAAAACGGTCTTCCCGGACGATTTGGAAAATATTCTTTGCTACCTGTGCTCTGTATAATTTAAAGCCGCATTGTGTATCGGTAACGGTAATACCTGTAAACAAACGGATAATAAATGCATATATCCTTCCTATGATCCTTCTGTGCAAATGATAACTTACCCAATTCCGCTTCATACCTAACTCTCTCGACCCAAAGTACACGGCATTTGTCTTGGAAAAATCAATCCAGTTATTATCCACCCACTCATCTATCTGTTGCATGGAATAGGATAGATCCGCATCATTGCATAATATCCAAGGCTCTTCAGCAACCTTAACTCCTTCCCTGATTGCATTGCCCTTTCCTTTGTTCGGTGATACTTCCACGACTTTTATTGCATAGTGGGAGAATTCCAATTGTATGCTTTTTAAATGGTGGAGCGTATTGTCTGTACTGCCATCATCTACCAAGATGATTTCCCGGATCAACTGATGTGGGTTGTTATAATCCTTTAATCCATTCTTAAATAAATGAATTCTATTTTCTTCATTATAAAACGGGAATACCAATGATATCATTCGGCGATAAGTTTAAAACCCTGAATATATTCATTTATTTGCTCTTCTCCAGCGCCTGCTGTATATCGGCTTTAATATCATCAATATGTTCCAGCCCTACAGACACCCGGATGGAGCCTCCGTAAATGCCGGCAGCTTCCCGAACGCTTTCTTCTATCTTGGAGTGGGTGGTAGAGGCCGGGTGCGTAGCAATGGTACGGCAATCCCCCAGATTAGCGGTATGAGAGAACATCTCCAGACTGTCCAGGAATTTCCGCCCTCTGTCTATTCCGCCTTTCACAATAAATGTTACGACACCACCGCCCTGCAACATTTGTTTTTTCGCCAGCTCATATTGCGGATGCGATGGCAGGAATGGATATTTCACCTCTTCTATCTCTTCATGTGCTTCCAGCCATTGTGCCAGTGCCAGCGCATTCTCACAATGCCTGTCCATACGAACATGCAGTGTTTCCAGGCTTTTTGACAACACCCATGCATTAAACGGCGACATAGCCGGACCCGTTTGTCGGCAAAACGCCCTCACTTCTTTCATCAACGCAGCACTGCCCAGCACCACCCCTCCGCAAACCCTGCCTTGTCCGTCTATGAACTTGGTGGCAGAGTGGGTAATGATATCCGCGCCGTATTGTGCGGGTGTTTGCAGGTAAGGTGTTGCAAAACAGTTATCGATATTCACGAGTAGATGATGTTTCTTTCCAAGATTACACAAGTATTCCAGATCAATCAACACCAGGCCGGGATTAGAGGGTGTTTCAGCAAACAGCATCTTCGTATTCGATTGAATCAGCGCCTCCCAGGTATCGGGTTTGTTGATATCAAAAAAGCTGTATTCAATGCCCCACTTCGGCAAAAATTCTTTGATAATACGGGTGGAGGATGCAAACAACGCGGAGGATGCCAGAATATGATCCCCTTGTTTCAGGAATGTCATGATGGATGCAAACACGGCGGCCATGCCGGTAGCCGTACCAAAGCCGTCTTCCGTTCCTTCCAGCACACACATCTTTTCCACGAACTCATTGACATTCGGATTGGAAAACCGGGAGTAGATATTATCCACGTATTCATCAGCAAATAAAGCGCGTGCCTGCTCCGCATCGTCAAATGTAAAAGAGGACGTTAGGTATAACGGAACGCTGTGCTCGCGAAATGCTTTCTCATGCTGGGTACGAATCGCATTGGTGGCGAAATGAGTATATTTTTTATTCATGATTACGATTTTAAGTGTCAAAATGTAGGCAGATTTACAAGCCTTGTCTCCAGGTTCTTTACATCTTGATTCTGTTAAATAATTTCATAACTATGTGTTATATCCGCTGTTTTATTCAGCATATGTGTCACACTGCAATATTTGTCCATCGATAACTGAATAGCCTTTTCTACATTTTCCTTTTTCAGTTTTCCTTCGAGTATAAAATGGATATGAATTTTTGTAAACACCATCGGATGTTCCGAAGCGCGGTCTGCATTGACTGTCACCTTATAGCTTTTTACATCTTCCCGCATCTTTTTCAGCATAGACAGCACATCCATACTGGTACAGCCACCCAAAGCCATTAAAACCATCTGCATAGGACGTGCACCGAGGTTCTCACCGCCGATATCCGGTGAACCATCCATGTGTACAACGACTCCCTGTTCGTTTTTTGCCTGTAAATGGACGGCATTATTGACTCTTTCAATTTCTACCTGCATGGTATAAAGTTATTGGTTATATGTTATATGTAATCAGGAAAAGGTATTTTTTTAGTGTTAAAACAAAAAAAAGCTGCCTTCTCAGGCAGCCACTAATATTGTTACATATGGTATCAGATTTTAAAAAGGGCGTAAAACATGACACTGGTATGGGTAATCCACTTATTGTCCGGAATACCCGGCACGCTTGATACAAAGTTAGGATTCGTAAAATCCAGCAACCCTTTATCTAAACGAGCGCCTGCACCAAATCCACTCTTGGATACAAACTCAAATCCGCCGCATACCCCGGCATCAAATGCCCGGAAATAACGTTTATCATTGATATCTTTCGGATTCTTATCATTACTGAGCGCATTGTTCTTTACATCATCTATCAGCACATCGCCCGTAACACTGCTGCTGACTTTTGTTTTTATCTGCACATTTACAGCATAGGAGCCATATCCGCCGGCATAGATATTAAACAATTTCCGCTTGCCGATATAGAATTTGACTAAAATCGGAAATTCTATAGAATGGAAATTGGACCGGATATAACCTCTTGTCGCAGCATCTTTCCAGTTTTGCTGTACGCCTTTATTGATGTACATGAGGTTGATCTCAATGGCCGCCACTTTCTTAAAACGGTGCTCATAACCAAACCCGGCCATACCTCCGATCTTAACTCCGTTTCGGGCTGCAGCATTGTCCTTGTATGCGTTCATCGTTACAAAACCCACTCCTCCAAAGATTGTAGCCAGGTCACGTTTTTGTGAGATATCCCTGGCAACTAATGATTGACCACTACAGACAGCAAGCAGTACCGCTAAAATTATTCGATGCATAAATTTCATTTTGGGTATAACGCAAATATACCGGCAAATATATTCCCGCTGCTGTTTTTTATCAAAAATACTTAATAACAGGTAGTGTAAAGCCTGTACTACTTTTTGACGATGGTAACTCTTTCTCCTTTGGAGTGTGATTTGAATTCAGGTGCGTACATGCTTTCTATCAAGGTAATACCATTGGAGAAGTTGCCCGCGATGGTTGCCCGCATGGAATATTCAAACACATACACTCCTTTCTGCATCCAGTCCATAAAGAAATGGGTAGCCACGTCTTTCGTACTTTCATAGTACCCCAACCCATCCTGGTATTTGTATTGGGACAATACATTCACCGGTTCAAATCCTGCTGCACGCATATCTTTCATGTGCACGTATTCCAGGTTTCGGTCCGTTCTCAATTCTATGCGCACTTTTACCACATCTCCTACCTGTAACGGCGTTTTATCGGTGATGGTGATTAACTTTTTCCCTTCATTGGTATTCTCTTCCTTGAATAATTTTTTGGTCAGCTGTAACGAAGTGACAGCTCCTGATATCTTATCCAAATCTTCAAAATATTGCCAGTAAACGGCTCCCCATGCCGGACCTTTGTCTTTTTTCTTCAATTCAATCTTCGCCATGGAAGGACTGATTTGCTCCGGCTTCCAACTGATTTTGTAGTAACCTGTGCCTGGCTCAACGGTAGCGCCTAACGCCATCGGGTCAATGGTCTTCCCGTTCATGGAAACTTGTACCAGCTGGTCGGACTTTGTCCAGTCTTTGCCTTGTAAGAGTAATGCATAACAAGCCTCCGCCGTCGCTTTGGTCGATTTCCAGGAGGTGGTTTGTTTTTGTTTCAGCAGCCACACTTTCATTTCATCTACCGACTTGTTATCGTTTGCCACTTCGTGAAATGCTTCAATAAGTAATGCCTGTGTTTCCACCGGGGCCTGATACCAGTACCAACCGCCGGTTTCATTTGCTTTCCAGTACATACCCAGTTCTTCGTTGTTGATGGCATTCTGTTTTAATGACGTAATAATTTTATCCGCGGTAGATTTTTCCTTATTGCGTTGCAAGATGAGGGCAAGCATGGCCTTGGAATATAAATCCTGATTCAGCCAGTATTCCTTTGCCTGTTTGAGAAAATAATCATACGCTTCCTTGTTTTTATCGTCGATTTTGTAATCAAAGAAAGAGCGGGCATACAAGGCATGGATATTGGAATAGTAGAGATGATTGTTTTTCAAATAATCCTTATCGTATTTTTTGATGTTCACCAAATCTTCCGCGAGGCGCTCATCCAGATAGCCAACCGCTTTTTGCAGCATATCATTAATTTCAGCGTTTTCTTTAATATTCAGCACTTCCAGTTTGGATAAATGTCCCAATCCTGCTGCTATATGCTGTGTGATATACCGGTTGTCGGGCATACCCGGAAACCAGGTAAATCCACCGTTGGGTGTTTGCATCTGCATCAGTTTTTTCAATGCCTTTTGCTGCTCATCGGCCATTTTGGTCAAATCAAACAACAAGGCGATACGTTTTTTCTGTTCGGTTTCGTTTTGTGCATCGCGCACCCACGGTGTCTCTTCCAACAGTACCGCTTTCAGCTCCTGATTTTTTTCCAGATTCGACAACAAGGCATCCGTATTTTTCCATTTCTCAAAGATGGTTTTGATCTTCGGGTTTTGGTTCGCGATATAAGTTGCCAGCGTGTTGGCATAATAACGGGAAAAAATCTGTTCTGCACACTCAAACGGATACTCCATCATGTAAGGCAGCGCCTGCACAGCGTACCACACCGGCTGAGACGACATTTCCAGCGTCAGGTTATAATTTTTAAGCGTGGTGGACTTATTGTTTAACAATTTATCAAAAGTGTATGATTTTTTATCCTGCCCGCGCACCCACAATGGCATCGTTTCCGTCACCATCATTCTGTTCGGCAGCACCACCAGCGTAGCCTGCTCTCCGTCACTGAAACTTTCCGCCGATGCCACCACTTTATAAGTAATGGCGTCTATACCGGAAGGAATTTGTAGTGTCCAGCTGACGGCTGTATTCTTCCCTTTTTCTACAGAAAAATCTCTTTCTCCGATAGTATTAAATGTTCCATGAACCGCCTCCATGATTTTAGGAGTGATTTCTTTCATGGTGACAGCATCATACAAGACCAGGTCAACTTTTCCGGTTAAATTTTTATCGGAAAGATTCGTGATTTTTGTGGTAAACTCCAGCCTGTCACCTTCGCGTAAGAACCGTGGCGCATTCGGCGTCACCATCAATTCCTTTTGTGTTACAACGGATTTCGTGAAGTACTGATAATTCAGGTCTTTGGTGTGGGCGAGTCCTAAAAAATTCCACTTTGTCAGCGCCTCAGGCATCTGGAAGTTCAGGATAATATTGCCTTCCGTGTCAGTCTGCAGCTGCGGCAGAAAGAAAGCAGTTTCATTCAGGTTGGTCCTTGGCACCACAGCAGCAGTTGATTTTACTTCCTTTTTGTCTAAGCCTTTTTGTTCCTGTTCAGCCGGAATATCCGCCGCCTCGGGTGCAGGAGGAGGAGATGATTTAGGTGATCCTGCCTCCTCTTTGGCAACTGCATCCGACATCAACGCCTCGGCCTTTGCTGATTTCGTCATATAGTTTGCCATTCCGGATCCAGCAGCAGTGTATTTGTAATATCGTGTATTTCCGCCAAGGCTCAACCCAAACAAGTTCAGTGCATCGTAATTATGCCATGCCAGCGCTCTGTATGGATTCCAATCCTTAGATGTATACAAGCTACTAATTCTTTGTCCGAATGCGTTAGAGGTATATGTGCCGAGATAACCGCTGTAATACGATTGCGACAAGTAGAAACTCCAGCTGTGCGGCAGAAAGGCATCCAATGAAGCATCATACATGCCGGCAAGCAGTTCCGAAGCCAATTTCTCTTTGTTTGGACCGGAGATTTTTAATTTCCATTGTTCTTTTTGTCCGGGCAATAATTTATCGCGGAACGTGAGCCATTCCACACGCAAGCTTTTGTCTTCATAAGGCACCGCTATAAACTGACTACCCGCATAGTTTCTGTTCTTATTCACCAATACATAGCTGATTTCAAGGCCTCCTTTGTATTCCTCCTTTACAGCAAAAGAAAAGGATTTTATTTCGTTATTCAACGGAATCACTTTTTTCTCCAGTGGCTTGCCTTTAAATGCGATTTCAATTACTGCAAATGCATTCTGCAGGGATGTGCCGATTTTGTAATGAATATTTTCACCCGGCTTTACCGTTGTCTTCTCTACTTTAAAGAAAGCAAACATCTTTGGCATTGGCGAAGGGTCTGTCGGGGATGAAACAGTGAACGTTTTCTTGAATTCAATTGGATTTCCATTCTTATCCCTGCAGGAAAACTCAATGCGGTAGGCTCCGCTCTTCAACGAAGACGGCGTTACGATAATTTCTTTTTGTTTACCGGTATTAAATACATACGTGTTTACCAAGGCGTCGTTTTTCCAGTTGCTCATCATGTCTTCATTATCATACACCTCATAAGGAAATAATTTATCGTGTTCCTGTTTGGTCATATAAAACTTATCCGGCTCATCCCACAGCCTTGCTTTCTTAGGCTGTGCATGCTCCAGCAAACTGTATACTTTTACCGAGACATCCGTAGGTTCCGGCTCTCCGTTTAAATTATTGGTGGAAACCGTAATCTTATTCTCTATGGCAGCATCCATATTGTCGGCCAGGGATAAGTCCGCTTCTATAGCCAGACATCCTACACGTACGGTTGTAACCGAGGAATGCGTTTCACCATTTATATCTACAACATCCGCAGTGACCTCATAATTAAAATAAGGTTTAAATTCTTTGGAGATGGACAAATCCGGAATTGCGGTGAAATCAATACTGAAATTTCCATTGACATCCGTTGTGGTGGTACCGGTCTTTATGATTTTTTCGTTGGATGCCGGGAACCAAGGCTTGCGCCAACCCCACCAGCACCACACCGGAAACTCTGCTACGCGACGCACGGAATAGTTCACTTCCGCATTATCAAGGTTGGCACCCGAGTAGGAGGCGGCTTTTCCAGTTACGGAAACTGTATCCATGAGGTTAAACGATTTTTTTACCGGCTCAAAAGTGACTTCAAACTTTGGTCGCTTATATTCTTCGACCTGCACGGACTGCGAACCATAGTCCGTATTGATGGACATGCTGCCCATCAGGCCGGAAGTGGGTGCAGTAAACATTCCGGTAAAGGAGCCAAATTCATTGGTTGTAAACTCCTGTGATTTTATCTCCTGATAATTGACATCCCGGAACAGTACCTTAACCTTCTGATTCGGAAGTATCTTATAGGTTTCTCCGTTGCGTTCGGTTAAGATACCTTTAACATAAATCGTCTGACCGGGGCGATAGATGCTTCTGTCCGTAAACAGGTGCACCTGCCGTTGTGCCACCGGGTTCTCACTTCTGGGATAATAATACTGATAGTAGGATTGCTCACTGGGCAGAAAGTCTTTATTATAAGTTATATCAAACTGAAAATTTTCGCTGTAATAATTAACGGAAGGTTTGTCCATTTTTTTAGAAACGTAACCGGAGGCATCGGTTGTCTGAGTCCCTAATTCTACCCGGATATATTTTCTTGTTTTGTAGTCATAATTGTTTCTGTAAAATTTCACCTGTGCATTTTTCAGCGGTTCTCCGGTAGTTCTATTCAGCACATACATCTCAAAATATTGCTCCTGGTTATTGTTTTTGGTAACATAACTAATCTGCGAAGCAAACAGGGTCTGATAAGCAATCGCTTCCTTTCCCGCACTTATCGAGAATGATGGATTGGTAGAAACTAAAATAACATAATAGCCAGTCTGTAGCGCATCTATCTTTATTTCAGTGGAATGGTCAATAAAATCTGAAGTCCCCGGCAACAAAATAGTTCCTGTTCTGAATGGCTTGATGGCGTTCAGTTTTTTTACAACATCTTCCTTCGTTTCCTTTTCATTGATGGTGAAGATTTTGTCTTTCTCCTTATAATCAATAGGAATAATTTTGAAATACACCTTTGCTATATTTTTGTAGGATATCAAAGCCTTGAACGGTTCGTCCGGTATGACGGTTTGTTCAGATGTAAAAGAGAGACTTTTATAAAAAATCGTTTCTTTCAGCGCATCACAATTTTTTGCCCCTTCCGAACCGGGATAATTTTTGATGGTTGCATTGCAGATGTCCAGCACTTCTTTTATCGTTCCGGCTATCTGTTCCCTGTTCTTTCCGTCCGGATGTTCATACAGATAGTTGGCGAGTTCATAGCTGATAACGGCTCCTGTATTACACTTTACATATTCTGTCCGGATGCGCTTTAATGCTTCCAGAAAAAGCGGTTCATTTTCTTCTTTATTATAATAATGTTCTTTGACATACTGAATGCGCTTCAGGTCGGCATCCGCCAATTCATCCAGACTGTTTCTGGTTTTAAGCTTAAATGCCAGTAATTGCTGATATATCCGGAGCGCATTATAGCTTCCGGAATTTACATCATTATCATCCAGTTTAATTTTTACAAACTCCCCTGCGGCGGCAAAGTATTTTTTGTCATTGATAGAAAATGCGTTGGACGGTTCCGCCAAATTGCTCTTGTCTTCATTAAAGTAATCAATGGCACGGTGAGCCAGCAAATCATATAATGTGGGCCGGAAAATCCTGGAACCTTTTTCTTCCGTTAGAATAGCCTTGTAGTTTTCCAGTTTGGTTTGCTGTAGTAAAGAAGCATTTTCCAGGGAGGCGGTGTAACAGGAATTGATTTCCTTAAACAAGGTCTTCAAATCCCAGGTGCGGAAATCGTCACTTTGTTTTTCATCTGTTTGCGTTCTGTTGGAAAACTTCCAGGTATGCTCATTGAAATACTGCCAGTACAATTCTGCGAGAATACTTTGCAAAACAGCTTTGTCAGTACCGGTGGATTGTTGGATTTCTGTTTTCAATTCATGTACAATCTTGAGTTCTGACTCTTCTTCGAGCGTCATCATGTAATTGTATTTATGCAACAATCCTTTTACCGTTTGGGTGGCATTTTTTTCCTTACGAGCTTTTATTATTATACTCTCCACTGATTTTAACGCGTCTTTTGTCTTGCCCGCATTCTCCAGTTTATCAACGGATTTCCAAAGGCTTTCATAGTTAGATTGTGCCATAAGCGACTGGTTTATCAGGATAAAAACCAAGAGCAGATATCCTGTTTTTGTAATTCGGTGAATCATATTTTTTTGTTTTACTGGTGTAGATTTATTGTTCAGCGGTGGAATGGTTTGCTTCTAAAAATTTCTTCAGCCGCATTGCTACATTTTCCCTGATATTGAGGTAAAAAAGATTATAGTCGAATAAGTGGTAATTTTTAAACCCTAAGGATACAAATCCTCCGGACTCCGGTTTTTGAATTTCCAAAACACCATTCCCACATCTGGCTCCGCATACATTCGCATACATCTCCTCTGATTTCCTGGAAACACTGCCCAGGTTATAGCTTGCGGAAACAAATGTTTTGTCTCTGGTCCAGCTCAGCGGATTCACCACGACGGCATTGTTGTATTCCGTCATCCAGTCTATCTTGGCATCCATTCCAAACGTGCAATACGAGATATAGCCGCCGAACGTATCCGCCTTCTCTGATACCTTCAGAAACTGAAACTGATTTTCTTTGGTAGGATATCCGATAATATAAGCCTCCACCAGTTGCTTTTGCAGGGGTGTCCCGTCAAAAAACTCACGCAGGAGACGCTGTGCATGCATACTGCCCTGTGAGTGTCCGGCAATGATAATGGGTCTGCCCTGATTATAATATTTCAGGTAATACTGGAATGCCTCCCTGATATCCTGATAGGCGAAATCGAACGCATCCCTGGAGCGCTCGGAGTTTCGGGCAAAGAAATTATTCAATGCCGCCTGACGATAGCGTGGCGCATACACCTTACAGCTTCCGTTAAAAACACTCGCCTGATATTTTATCGGGAAGTTGTCCGTCTGATTGTTAATTGCATTGTTTTCTATGTTCGCATTCCCCTTGAACCCTGTCAGGTCCGTCGTCGGATGAATGAAAAATACATCCGCCCTGGCGCTGTCCTGATTGTCCCTCAACCCCTTTGGCGTCCAGTCGGCATTGTCTTTCATGGCAGGTAATGCCGCCCAGTTGTCAGGATTGGAATAATCCAACGCAAAACACGGAATAAAGGAAAGCAACAAGATGAATATCAGAATACCATACCGCATGATCGCTTTTTATTTTCTACAACGCAAAATACATGCCTTTTGTATTGATTAAAGAAGAATTTACAAAAATTATGATGTTTCTACCGGATTAAGCATCTCCTCCGAGCCTAAATCCTAATTGCTTTTTCAATGTATTTCCCTGATACACGAATTCAGCCACATCCTCCAGTATCATCGTATAGATATCCTGCCGGCTTCGGAGCGGAGCGGGTATATTCGCCATACGCAGATGCTGATTTTTTATTGCTTCATCGATTGTTTGACGAACGGTGCGTGCATTTCCGAAAAACTTATCCCTGTTTTTATACAGGCTCTCAAAATAAAGGAAGAGGTGTTTTTTTGCGGCTTCATTTGCCGTCAATGTCTCTCTTTGCAGGTACCAGTCGGCCATCTGCATCATCTGTTCCGGCGTATAATCTTCAAAATACAGTTTCTTATCGAAACGGGAATTTAAGCCCGGATTAGAAGTGAGAAAGATGTTCATGTTGTCTGTATATCCGGCAGCGAACACGACGAATTGTCCGCGTAAATCTTCCATCCGTTTGAGAATCGTTTCTATCGCTTCTTTCCCAAAATTATTGGACGAGTCAGACTCAGCAAGCGCGTATGCTTCATCGATAAACAAAACGCCACCCAAAGCCTCCTCCACTTTCTCATTCGTTTTGATGGCTGTCTGACCGACATATCCCGCAACCAGGCTTTCCCTGTCCACTTCCACCATGTGACCGCGCTCCAGAATGCCAAGTGCCTTCAGCACTCTTCCCATGATACGGGCAACGGTGGTTTTGCCCGTCCCCGGATTGCCCGTAAATACGGTATGCAGTGAAAGTTTGTTCAGCACGTCTTTGCCAATATCGTTGTAATATTTTATCAGCCTGACCAATTCATCGATTTCGGACTTTACATTATCCAGTCCAATCAGCTGATTCAATTCCGCCAACGCATTATCCAGTTCTTCCGTGTTAATGGTGAGTTCCAATATCTTGCGTTTGCCTGCCTCAAACACCTTAACAACATCTTCGGACGAAATAGTCGTAAGTTGTTCCCTGGTTAATAATTTCTGGTCGGGAACATTCATTAAACGCAATGCCATATTCATTTTGGACTTGTTAATGACGCCCTCTACAAACCGGGCATTCCCAAAGTTCTTATCTCGGTTTCTGTACGCCTCCGTAAGTTCCTCTTTCAGTATCTTCTGCGCCTGTGCATCCAGTGTGAGTTTCAGCTTTTCCGCGATATACAACCCTATGGAAAATAATTCCTGGGGCAAATAATCCTCAAACGTGAAATATTGGGAGAAACGCGACTTCAGTCCGGGGTTGGATTCGATAAACGCCTTCATTTCTTTCGGATAGCCTGCAACAAAAATGGCTATATCACCGGGTCCGTCACTCATTTCCTTTATCAGTATTTCAATCACTTCCTTTCCATAGTCGCGGCTGTCTTCGCCACTGCGCGCCAGCGAGTAGGCTTCATCAATAAATAAAATACCCCCTCTCGCTTCGTCTATTTTTTTCTGGGTTTTGGGGGCTGTCTGCCCGATAAATTCCCCTACGAGGTCCACACGGTCCACTTCCAATACATGACCTTTGCTGAGCAAGCCGAGTTTGTGATAAATTTTCCCAAGCAAACGCATCACTGTCGTTTTGCCTGTACCTGGATTGCCGATTGCCACACTATGCAGGGAAAAACCGGTATCATTCTCGACACCCTGTTCTTTCATCAGTTTATTAAAATGAATCAAGGTAATCTGGTCGTGGATATATTTTTTGACCTGTTGCAGCCCCACGAGTTTATCCAACTCCTGCAACAGCTCTTCCAATGTCTTGTCATCATATTTTGACGAAACGTCATTTTCGTTTTTTGCAATTGCCGCTGCTACCGGTAGTACTGTACCGTCTGTCATTTCCAGTTCGCCTTCCTGAAATTCATCTCCGCACTCAAATGCAGCGGCGGCCACCAATACATCCATAAACACCAGCTCCAGCGTGTATTTATCATCTTTCCAGGAACCGCCGTCTTCAGTTCCCCAGCCAATATCAAACGTATACGTCCAGTCTTTTTTTCCGCTTTCCACCCTGCCCAGTCTGGTGATGACGGCCTTGTGCTGGCCGGCATCGTCGTAATAATTCAGGAACAGCTCGTAATTCCAGTCCAGGTTGGTCAGGTTTACAATCTTTACTTCTGCCCAAAGGAATTTTGTATCCTGCCGGGAAATTTTATTGTAATACACTCTGCTCCCAGCCTCCTGTTTCCAGCCGTCCGCCTCTCCGTTGTACAACTTTATATATTCCACGGCAAAATAGGGATTGGACTGAACAGAAACCTTACCTACTTCATTGATAAAAAAAGGCTGAGAGCCGACCAGTACATCGTCTATATAGGCTTCCCATATATAGTTTCCTTTCACCCAAAAGGCCGCCGTTTCCTTATTCCCCCATCCATCCCGCACGTAGACTATGTTTTCATTCTTCAGCACATCAATATCCTTATCCAGACTACAAAGGACTTCTCTTTTGTTTCCCGTAATATCTACAGCCTTTAAGGTCACTTTGCATTTCCAGTCCTCTTCATCGAACAGTTTATTAAAAAAGGCAAGTTCGCAACGAATATAGGTGGTCTCCGCACGGTCAAAAACCGTTCGGTACTTTTTGGCGGAATTTGCCATCCACTCATCCGAAGCATAGGTCAGTACACTCTTAAACTTATACTTCACAAAATTCTTATCGGATGACTTATTCGTATCGTTATTGCCAAAAAACATGAAATTGGTTTTATGTAAAGCTATAAAATTATTGGCTATTCATCTCTATTCGTATCTTTGCGGGATGGAAAATGCAAAAAGAACCGAAATCTCCTCTTTAGGCGAATTCGGACTGATAGACCGGCTGACAAAAAACATTCAATTATACCATACATCCACAAAAAAGGGAGCCGGTGATGATGCCGCCGTAATTCAGCCGGAAGGGGCTCAGGTGGTCACCACCGATATTCTGGTAGAGGGTATACATTTTGATTTGGTATATACTCCGTTAAAACACCTGGGTTATAAAAGCATTATCGTTAATCTTTCGGATGTATATGCCATGAACGCGATTCCGAAACAGGTATTGGTTTCCATAGCCATTTCCAACAGGTTTTCCGTTGAAGCGATAGAAGAAATCTATGAAGGCATGCAGTTGGCGTGTACAAAATATCAGGTAGATTTGGTTGGTGGCGACACCACCGCTTCTCCAAAAGGCCTGATTATAAATGTAGTGGCTATCGGCGAACAGCAGGCAGAAAAAATAGTGTACCGGAATACCGCGAAGGAAGGCGATTTGTTGTGTGTTTCCGGCGATTTGGGCGGTGCCTATATGGGGCTTACCGTTTTGCAGCGGGAGAAACAGGTGTTTCTGAATGCCCCCGATGCCAGTATTGAATTGGAAGGCAATGATTACATCGTCGGACGGCAACTGAAACCGGAAGCCAGAAAAGATATCATAGAATTCTTTACGGCAGAAAATATTACTCCAACCTCCATGATAGATATTTCAGACGGATTGAGTTCTGAAATCCTGCACCTCTGTAAACAAAGCTATGTGGGATGCCAGTTGAATGAAGCGGCTGTACCAATTGCGAATGAAACCTATAACAAAGCGCTGGAATTTAATATTGACCCCATTAACTGCGTGCTGAGCGGCGGGGAAGATTACGAATTGCTGTTCACCGTACTGCCGAGTGATAAAAATAAAATTGACAGACATCCGGACATCAGCATTATCGGAGAGATGCTGGATGCTAACCTTGGCGTGAAGTTATACACCAAAGGAGGCAACTACCACGACATCATTTCTCTGGGCTGGGATGGACTGAAAGATGAATAACCAATTCAACCAATTACGATGAATACTGCATCTATCTTACTCCAAACCTTCAATGAAACGAGAAGTCTGACGCATTACTATTTCAACAAGTTGAAAGATACTGACATCAACCGTTCGTTTGAAGTAAATGGCATTCAGCTCAACTATCCGAAATGGCTGATGGCGCATGTGACATGGGCGGAACATTTTTTAGTGCTGGAAGCCTTCGGTGCCGAAAAGATTGCGGTAGACTGGTTTGGAAAAGTAGCATTCGGATCTCCGATGTGCCTGCCAGAAGACCTGCCGGATATGGAAACGATTTTTGCCGATATGAAACGAGTACATGATGCCGTCAACAGTTTTATCCCTTCCTTAACAGATCAACAACTGGAAGAGAAGAATGTGTTGGGGATGAAGTTTGGCCCGAATGAAAGCAAGCGCTATATGCTGATTCACGCTATCCGCCATGAAGGTACTCACGCCGGTCAGTTAGGGTGGTTGTGTAAAATACACGGGATTAAAACAATGTAACGATTCCTTTGTTAAACATTTAGAATGTCCATTTATATAAAACTTATTATTGCTGTTGCCATTTGTCTGGGTGTCGGAGGTATATCAGGATTTATTACGGCCAGTGAAATACCCGGGTGGTATGTGAACATCAACAAGCCGTCCTTTAATCCGCCCAACTGGATTTTCGGTCCGGTGTGGACATTATTGTATATACTGATGGGAATTGCCTTTTTTCTTATTTGGAAATCAGATGCTCCTTCAAAAGAGAAAGCTTACCTGTTCTTTGCTCTCCAGCTTATCCTGAATTTCTTCTGGTCAATCATCTTTTTTCACTTTCACGCGACGGGAACTGCACTGATGGAGATTATACTATTATGGATATGCATCCTGCTTAGCATTCTTTCGTTTTACCCGATATCTAAACCTGCAGCATACCTCCTAATACCTTATTTGCTTTGGGTAAGTTTCGCTACGGTCTTGAATTTTGCCATCTGGAAGCTGAATTAAGTTCAACAACATACCTTCCAATACTTTATTATCTTTACAACATGTCGCTGATTTATTCCATTGATTTGGCCGGTACGTTTATCTTCACCATATCGGGTGCGTTGGCAGCCAGCGACAAAAAACACCATCATGATATTTTCAGTGTTTTCTTTACTGGGTTCATTACTGCTATCGGTGGCGGAACGGTTCGGGATGTGACATTAGGCGCCTATCCTGTCGCATGGATTAATGATATCCATTATTTACTGGCTATTTTTGGCGGTGTATTGTTTACCTTTTTATTCCGTCGCTATATTATCCGCATTTCCCGCACCCTCAGTATATTCGATACGGTGGGCATGGCTATTTATGTTGTGCTGGGAGTACAAAAGAGCCTGGCATTTGAAGTCAACCTGATGGCTGCCGTCATATTGGGTATGATATCCGGTATTTTCGGCGGTGTTATCCGTGACACCTTACTGAATGAAATTCCTTTAATATTCCGAAAAGAAATGTATGCCACACCTTGCTTGCTGGGTGCCGCTTTATTTGTATTAGTGCATTTCTGGGGTGTGGAGGAACAATTGGATTTTGTCTTATCTGTCCTGTTTATAGTTGGATTCCGTTTACTGGCAACCAGATACCACTGGAGTTTGCCGACTCTCAACTTCAAAGAATAAATTCCTGAAGAAACACGATTTACAACTGCCGGCGTCCCGAACTTGTTTGGTTTTTAGTATGCTGTTTTATCGGTTTTATTCCTCCACGCTTCAAATATTTTCAACGCGTGTTCTCTGCCAAATGGTACCATCGGAATCTTACGGTGATTGATATCAACCACAATTTCGTCGTAAATAAAAGAATCATCAAATCCGATATCGGCTGCATCCTGCCGGGTGTTGGCAAAATAGATGGCAGATGGCCTCGCCCAATAAATTGCGCCAAGACACATGGGACAGGGTTCGCAGGAGGTATACACTTCACAGCCATCGAGCTGGAACGTGTTGAGGGTTTTGCAGGCATTTCGTATGGCTACTACTTCTGCATGTGCGGTTGGGTCGTTGGTGGAGGTTACCTGATTAAATCCCTCTCCGACTATCTGTCCGTCTTTAACAACCACACAACCGAATGGGCCACCTTTGCCGCCCTGCATACCTGTTTCCGATAATTCGATGGCACGTTGCATAAATACCTGCTGATCCGTTTTCATGCGCTAAAAGTACTAAAAAAGCATTCTTCCTGATGTTTACGGATTTAATTTTCTATCGAATTCCTGTTAAAAATCATATTCTGCATTCATCTAATTTTGCTTATTTTTATAAGACAAATTTATCATGACTCCTGAAGCCTGGCTCATTGCGTTAATCGTTATCTCACTTTCTTTTGATTTCCTGAACGGATTTCACGACAGCGCGAACGTGGTCGCCACCATGATATCCTCCAGGGCAATGTCCGGGAAAGCCGCGCTGATGCTGGCCGCCGCGGCAAATCTGGTAGGGCCGTTCCTGTTCGGAGTGGCAGTAGCACATACGGTGGGCGATGAAGTGGCGGTTTCAAAGCATATAACGATTACGGTCGTAGTGGCGGCCTTGCTGAGTGCGAGCATCTGGAATCTAATTACCTGGTGGTTTGGTATTCCCGCGAGCTCATCCCATGGTTTAATTGGCGGAATCATCGGTGCTGTTATTGCCGGCTCCGGACCTGCCGCCATCAAGATGGCGGGTGTCTGGAAAATTATCATCGCATTGCTCATTTCACCAGTCATAGGCTTTACAGCAGGATGGTTGATTATGCTCATAACCCGGAGAATCTTAAAAGACGCCTCTCCTAAAGCAGATACGGCGCTGAAGTATGCACAGATACCTACCGCAGTTGCCTTGGCGCTGAGTCATGGCACCAACGATGCTCAGAAAACGATGGGTGTTATCACGATGGGTTTGGTGGTATTGGGATTCCAGAAGGAATTTGTCGTGCATTGGTGGGTCATTCTGATAAGCGCTACAGCCATTGGACTGGGAACCGCATTAGGTGGCTGGCGCATTATCCACACCTTAGGCGGTAAATTTTACCGGATACGCCCCATTCACAGTTTTACCTCTCAATTGTCATCCGCGCTGGTTATACTGACTTCGTCATTCTTAGGCGGCCCGGTCAGCACCACACAGGTAGTGAGTATGTCCATCATGGGCGCCGGAGCCGGCGACAGGGTTTCTAAAGTACGATGGACGGTATTAAAAGATATTTTCTTGGCATGGGTACTTACCGTACCGATTACAGCCCTGCTCTCTGCTGTTTTATATTTTATTGTTCACTTCATTTCTAAAGTTTAACCGATGGGACTTTTTGGTACAAAAGATGAAAAAGATGACAAGTTTATCCTGCAGCTGATTGAACAGTCAAAGAAGACACACTCCACTATTGTATTTTTAGAGCATTCGCTGGATGATGATAATGCGTCCAAGATAGAACACATTAAAAATATCATCGGTGAAATTGAAGAAATACGCAGAGTGCTGATTGACGACCTGCACAATACCTTTATCACGCCGATTGACCGGGAAGATATCTATAATATCTCCAACGCACTGGCGGAAATGGTAGATTATGCCTTGACCACCGTAGAAGAAATGCACATCTTAAAAGTAGTGCCGGATGAATATATCCGAAAGATGATTACGCTGGTGCGCAGACAAACCGAGGAACTGCAAGCCGCTATGGAGCGATTGAGCAAGAATCCGAGAGTAGCGGGAGAACACACTTTTGTTGTCAAAACGCTGGAAAAGGAGGTGGAGCAATTATACAGAAAAGCAGTAAGAGATTTGTTTGACACCCCCCTAGACCTCAATACGTTGGGACATCTTTTTTATAACAGGGAAGTATACCGTCATATTTCGAACATGTCGGACCGGGCAGAAGCCGCCGCCAATGTGTTTGGCATGGTGGTAATGAAGTTATCCTAGATTTTCATACCTTTCCGTATAGCAACATCACACAATCAAATTTATACCGGCAGCAATTTGACAGAATCGGGTTACATAAGAAATAAACTCAGTCCGCATGGAATACTGATTACCATGGGTATCATCTTTGGCGATATAGGGACATCCCCGCTTTATGTGATGAAAGCGATTATTGGCAATAACACCATTAGCAGGGAACTCATCATGGGCGGCGCATCCTGTATTTTCTGGACATTACTGATTATAACATCGTTCAAATACGTTTACCTGGCTCTAAAAGCCGATAATCAGGGCGAAGGCGGAATATTTGCCTTGTATGGCCTGGTAAAACACCATCCCGCCAAATGGCCGCTGATTGCCGCACTCATAGGCTGTTCCACCCTGATTGCAGATGGTTTTATAACACCTCCGATTTCCATCTCATCCGCTGTAGAGGGACTGGACATCTTATATCCTCACCTGCCAACGATTCCTATCGTACTGACAATTTTATTATTGTTATTCGTATTCCAGCAATTCGGCACCAGCACCATCGGAAAAACCTTTGGTCCAATTATGTTGCTCTGGTTTTCTGCCATCGGCACATTGGGTATACTTCAAATATTAAAACATCCTGAAATATTAAGCGCCTGGAACCCATACTATGCCGTTCATTTATTAACAAAATATCCGGGCGGATTCTGGATTCTGGGCGCCGTATTTTTATGTACAACCGGTGCCGAAGCACTGTATGCAGACCTGGGACATTGCGGTAAAAGCAATATACAGGTAAGCTGGTTATTTGTTTTGTCCTGTCTGATTTTAAATTACCTCGGACAATCCGCCTGGTGCTTACAACATGAAGGAGAAACGCTCAATATCGGGAGTACTTTTTATGCCATCGTACCGAAGCATTTATTGACCTATTTTATCATTCTTGCCACAATTGCCACCATCATAGCCAGCCAGGCCCTGATCAGCGGGTGCTTTACACTGGTCAGCGAGGCCATTAAACAACGTCTTTGGGTTAATTTACGGGTAGATTATCCCGCGGAATCAAAAGGGCAGATTTATATTCCTGCCATCAACTGGCTGCTGTTTGTCGGGTGTATTATAATTATAATCCTGTTCAGAGAATCCAGCAATATGGAAGCCGCCTATGGTCTCACCATTACCATCGACATGATCATGACTACCGGATTGCTGATGTTGTTTTTCCGCTTAGAAAAAAAACCGCTCCTGATAATCGTACTGTTAGGACTGACTTTCTTTTCGATAGAATTTATTTTTTTGTTGTCCAATATGCGGAAGTTTTTTTACGGCGGTTGGTTTACCTTTTTCATTGCCTCTATCTCGTTCATGCTGCTATTTTTTCTTCATCGCGCCCGCTCTATTCGCGACGGATACAATCAGATGGTGGACCTCGATGATTTTATACCTATGTTCAAGGCTATTATTGAAGACAACAGTATTCCGAAGGAAGCGACCAACCTGGTGTTCATGTCACGAAAATCAAAAAAAACAGCGCAGGTCGATTCCAATATCATTTACTCCATCTTCCAACGAAACCCGAAGAGAGCCGATGTTTATTGGTTCATTCATGTGGATATATTAGACTACCCAAATGAGCACGACAAAAATTATTATGTAAAGACCATCATTCCCGGAAAAGTATTTTTTGTGCGACTGGAATTTGGATTTAAAGTGAAACATAAGGTAAACAGACTGTTTCATAAAATAGTGGAAGAGATGATACAAAGCGGAGAGGTGGACGAATTAAGCCGTTATCCTTCGATGAGAGCACATAATATTCCGGCCGATTTTAAATTTGTATTCGTCAAGCCCAAACTTTCCGAAGACAATGATTTGAAACCACGCACAAGGCTGGTGATGAATGTGTATGAATTTTTAACCAATATGAGCTATCCGCCTTATAAAGATTTTGGATTAGACACCTCTTATATTGAAGTTGAAGCAACCCCTTTAAATTTCCATTTCACCAACAAGCTTACCCTTCAAAGAAAGGAGAAGATGGAGTAGGCAACTTTAAAACAAGGAAATCTGACCGTTTATTTTCGGGTCGAATAAGTCACTTGTTAATGCCGGAACGGTTCTTCCTTTAAAGTATTTATTTCTGGCCATCTCTATCTGCCGTTTGATGGATTGTGCAATGACGCCTTCTCCCCGCATACGCCTGCCATGGACGGCTATGGTCTGATTTAATATTTTGTCCTTCCTCAGTGGAAAAGACTTCTCCAGCCAATCTGTAAATACCTGTTCCACTTCTCCCGGCAATCTCAGAATATTATATCCGATACCCAAAGCACCGGCATCTGCCGCGGCTTTTGCTATCTTCATAATTTCAATATCTGTCAGGCCCGGAACTATCGGAGCGATATTTACCATTACCGGGATTCCTGCTTTTGTAAACGCCTCCACCGTGTCCAGTCTTTTTTTGGCAGAAGCCGTCCGGGGTTCCATTTTGCGGCGCACTTCCTCCTCCAGTGTAGTGATGCTAATAACGACCTGTGCCAGTTGCAGCATAGCCATCTCCTGTATGATGTCGATATCGCGCTGTATCAGACTGTTCTTGGTGATGATACCTACAGGATGTTTATGCTCTAGTAATATCTGTAACAATTGTCGTGTTATTTCCAGTTTGCGTTCTATCGGCTGGTAACAATCGGTATTGCCGGAAAGCATAATCGGACTTGGCTTCCACGATTTTTTAGAAAGCGTCTTGCGCAATAAGTCCGGTGCGTTTTTCTTAACGAGGATAATCCTTTCAAAATCCAATCCCGCATTGTAACCCCAATAGGGATGCGTATTCCGGGCATAACAATACGTACAGCCATGTTCACAACCCTCATAAGGGTTCATGGAATAATCCAGCGGGACATCAGCGCTCTTTACCGGATTGATTATTGTTTTCGGGAAAACTTCGATGTATTTGGTCAGGATGTTTGGCGCATCCTCCTCTTCCACATATTCCTTCTCGTCGTAATTCAGCGATGAATAACGGTTCGTCAGGTTGCTTTGTGCACCTCTGCCTTTTTGAGAATGAAGATTCATGGAAATTTAAGGTAAGTAAAGAATTTGAAAATGGAGAAGCGGGAGTAGAGAATTAACACAATAAATTCTCAACAGCTCGTACCTGTTTTCTCATCGCTCACTATACCAACTCCTTACATATAGCGGAAATGGTTTTCACATCACCCATGGTATAGTAATGCAGGCAGGGTACTCCAAATTTGACCAGCTCTTTACTCTGTTCAATACACCATTCAATTCCAATCTGTTTTACCTCCGCATCGTCTTTGCATTTCTTGGCCTCATTGACCAATGCTTCCGGCATATTGATAAAAAAGGCAGCCGGGATGCTGTTCAACTGTCCCATCTTGGTGATGGGTTTAATACCCGGAATAATGGGAACATGAATGCCTATTTTTTGACAATCCTCCACAAACCTGAAATAAGCCTTGTTGTCAAAAAACATTTGCGTAACAATATAATCAGCACCAGCATCTATCTTCTGTTTCAGGTATAATAGATCCTGCTCGTAATTCGCGGCTTCAAAATGTTTTTCCGGATAGCCCGCCACACCTATACAGAAATCTGTTTTCACCGGATTGATTAAATCATTATCCAGGTATTTCCCGTTATTCATATCGTCAATCTGTTTCACCAAATCCAGTGCAAAGGGATGTCCGTCCGGTTCGGGTACAAATTTCTTTTCCAGTTTGCGTGCATCACCGCGCAGCGCTAAGATATTCTGAACGCCCAAAAAGCCTAAATCTATCAGCGCATTTTCCGTTTCTTCCTTGCTGAATCCTCCACACAAAAAATGAGGCACCGCCTCCACGTTATAACGGTATTTTATAGCCGCACAGATACCCACAGTTCCGGGTCGTTTGCGTAACGCTATTTTTTCAAAGTAACCACTCGGTGTCTGTTTATACTCAAATTCTTCCCTGTGATAGGTCACATCAATGAAAGGCGGCTGAAACTCCATCAGCGGGTCTAATATCTTCGTGATAGAATCAATACTCTTTCCTTTCAGTGGTGGCAATATCTCAAATGAAACGAGTGACTTTTCTTTATTTTGTGCTAAAATATCGGTTACCTTCATGCCTGTTTTTTGTAAAAATGAACTGCAAACTTACGAATTCGCAAAATTAATTTTTAGTATAATACAAAAATTCGTACTTTTGGACTTCATTATTTGTTCTTTACATACCAACTTATTTTGAAAGGTGGAGGGAGTAGGCCCTGAGAAACCTTAGCAACCCTAAACGTCAGACGTTTGGAAGGTGCTAAATCCTATCCGAATAGGCTCTATTTGGAAAAGATAAGATGAGTTCAGCCCTCTCAAAATACAGTTGCCCGTATCAGAATGCATTTTTCACAAAGAAAAACTGAAGATTTATGAATGAATTATTATATAAAATAGCACAGGAGCGCATCCTTATTCTGGATGGCGCGATGGGTACCATGATACAACGCTACAAGCTGGAGGAGGAGGATTACAGGGGAGAGCGTTTTAAAAACCATCCGTATCCGCTGAAAGGCAATAATGATTTATTATCCATCACCCGGCCGGATATCATCAAGGCCATCCATCGCCAGTATTTTGAAGCCGGCGCCGATATCGTGGAAACCAACACCTTCAGCGGCACCACTATTGCCCAGGCGGATTATCATCTCGAAGATGCCGTCTATGATATCAATTTTCAAAGCGCTAAAATCGCCAGGGAAGTAGCCGATGAGATGACGGCTAAAGAGCCGGACAAACCCCGTTTTGTAGCCGGCGCCATGGGGCCCACCAACCGTACCTGCTCCATCTCTCCGGATGTGAACGACCCGGGTTACAGGGCTGTCACTTTTGATGAACTGGTGAAAGCTTATTACGAACAAGCCAAGGCATTAATCGATGGAGGGGTGGATATTTTATTGATAGAAACCATCTTCGATACCTTAAATGCAAAAGCCGCTCTGTTTGCCGTTCAGACACTTTTTGAAGATACCGGCATGGAATACCCTGTCATGATTTCTGGTACCATCACCGATGCCAGTGGCAGAACCCTGAGCGGACAAACGACAGAAGCCTTTTTAATATCCCTGTCACATGTGCCTTTATTCTCTATTGGATTAAACTGTGCATTGGGCGCTAAAGAGCTGCGTCCCTATCTGCAAATATTATCCAAAGAAGCTCCATTCCTGGTGAGCGCTTATCCGAATGCGGGATTGCCGAATGAATTTGGAGCGTATGACGAAACACCGGATATCATGGGTCAGCAAATCCGCGAATTTCTGGAACTGGGAATCGTGAATATTTTAGGCGGTTGCTGCGGCACCACGCCTGATCATATTAAACGCATTGCCGAGATAGCAAAAGAATATAAACCAAGGGTAGTCGATAGTTTACAAGAGATAGAAAATTAAATTATGAAATACACCTCCCTTCATCCCTCCTTGTAGGAGGGAAATACGGACAGCAATAAACCAACCTATAAGCACATTGTATAACAGCAATTAGGTTAAAGATAGCACTGTCCGGAATTCCCCTCTTGAGAGGGGTTTAAGGGGTGTGTGAGATAACAATAATAACAGTATAAGCAAGAAAATGGAAAATGACTGTAGCGTTTTAAAATTATCCGGACTCGAACCTTTAATCGTTTCCAAAGCTTCCAATTTTGTCAATATCGGTGAACGTACCAATGTGACCGGATCTAAAGCATTCCTCAAAATGATTAAAGAGGAACGTTTTGAAGACGCACTATCTGTAGCGATGGAGCAGGTACGCGGCGGGGCTCAGGTTTTGGACGTGAATATGGACGAGGGCATGATTGACGGCGAAAAATCCATGGTGAAATTCTTAAACCTGATAGCTTCAGAACCGGAAATTTCCCGCATTCCCATCATGATAGACTCCTCCAAATGGGAAATCATCGAAGCCGGTTTAAAATGCATTCAGGGCAAAGGCATTGTCAACTCCATCAGCTTAAAGGGCGGTGAAGCAGAATTTATCCGGCAGGCTAAACTGATTAAAAAATATGGTGCCGCAACAGTGGTGATGGCATTTGACGAACAGGGACAAGCCGACAGCTATGAGCGCAGGATAGAAATCTGTCAGCGCAGTTATGACATCTTGGTCAACAAGGTAAAGTTCAATCCGAATGATATCATTTTCGACCCGAATATTTTTCCGGTGGCGACAGGCATGGAAGAACACCGCAACAATGCACTCGATTTCTTCCGCGCGACGAAATGGATACGTACGAATTTACATGGAGCACATGTCAGCGGTGGAGTGAGCAACGTTTCTTTCTCATTCAGAGGCAACAATATCGTTCGCGAAGCGATGCACTCCGCTTTCTTATATCATGCCATCAAAGAAGGAATGGATATGGGTATCGTGAACCCGACAATGATAGAGGTGTATGACAATATTGACAAGGAATTACTGGAAAGGGTAGAAGATGTTTTGCTCAACCGCAGAGACGACGCCACTGAACGCTTACTCGAATTCGCCGACACCGTAAAAGGCAGCGCAAAGAAAAAAGAAGAAGACCTGTCGTGGAGGAATCAGCCTGTACAGGAGCGGTTAAAGCATGCGCTGGTAAAAGGCATCGTTGACTTTATTGATGAAGATACCGAAGAATGCCGCGGGCAATATGACAAGCCGCTGAGCGTGATTGAAGGCCCGCTGATGGACGGCATGAATATCGTCGGTGATTTATTCGGCGCCGGCAAAATGTTTTTGCCGCAGGTGGTGAAGAGCGCACGGGTGATGAAAAAATCCGTGGCCTATCTGCTGCCATACATCGAAGCATCCAAACAGGCCGGAGAAAGCAATAAACAAGGCAAGATTCTGTTGGCCACTGTAAAAGGCGACGTACATGACATCGGAAAAAATATCGTGGGCGTGGTACTGGCCTGCAATAATTTTGAAATCGTGGATTTGGGCGTGATGGTACCCTGCGATAAAATTCTGGACGCCGCCGAAAAAGAGCAGGCGGACATCATCGGCTTAAGCGGACTGATTACACCGTCGCTGGACGAAATGGTATTTGTTGCGAAAGAAATGAAACGCCGGGGCATGAAACAGCCTTTATTAATCGGCGGAGCCACTACCTCCAAAATCCATACCGCCGTTAAGATAGAACCCAACTACGACCAGCCTACCATACACGTGCTGGATGCTTCCCGCAGTGTGCCGGTAGCCAGCTCCTTATTAAACAAAGACAACAGAGATAAATTCATCGCTGATATCAGATCGGAATATGACAAGATGCGCGAAAGGCATCAGGGCAAGCAAATCATCAAAGATTACATATCACTGGAAGACGCCCGCAAAAACAAATTGCAGTTAGACTGGGAACATTACCATCCTCCGAAACCAAGTTTCCTGGGTGTCAAGGTGTTTGAAGACTACAATCTGTCTGAGTTGAGACCGTATATTGACTGGACTCCATTTTTCTCTACATGGGAGCTGCATGGAAAATATCCGAATATCCTGGAAGATAAAGTGGTGGGCACCGAAGCGAAGAAATTATTCGCGGATGCAAACGCGTTGCTCGATAAGATCATCGCCGAAAAGTGGCTGACCGCAAAAGCGGCAGTCGGTTTTTTTGAAGCCAATTCCGATATGGATGATATTGAACTGAAAGATATCAGCAACAGTGAAACTTTAACGGATAAACGCAAATCCGTGTTACATCATTTGCGGCAGCAAAACAAAAAGGGAGAAGGGTTGCCGAATTACTGTCTCAGTGATTTTGTAGCACCGAAAGAAAGCGGCAAACAGGATTATATCGGAGGCTTTGCTGTAACCACCGGCATAGGCATCGAAAAATGGCTGCAGCATTTTCAGGATACACACGACGACTACAATAAAATTATGCTGGCCGCACTGGCCGACCGTTTGGCAGAAGCTTTTGCAGAGCGTATGCACGAGCGGGTACGCAAAGAATGGTGGGGATATGCCCTGCACGAGCAGTTGGGCAACGATGAACTGATTAAAGAAAAGTACGAAGGTATACGGCCTGCGCCGGGTTATCCGGCCTGCCCGGACCATACCGAAAAACCGATGCTGTTCAAACTGCTGGATGCGGAAAAGAATGCAGGCATTACCTTGACGGAAAGCAATGCCATGTATCCTGCTTCGAGTGTGAGCGGCTGGTATTTCTCTCATCCTGACAGCAAATATTTCGGTATCGGGAAAATCGGGAAAGACCAGGTGGAAGATTATGCGCGCCGCAAGAACATGAAAGTAGAAGACATGGAGCGCTGGCTACAGAGTGTGTTGAATTATGAGTAGCAAGTATTGAGTAGTAAGTAGTAAGATCTCTTTTTATTTTATTTTCCCAGCAGAGTCTCACGTAGTGGACTCTGCGTAAATAATGCACTTATTTTAACTACGCAGAGTCCTTTTCAAGAGACTCATTGCTACTTCGTTGATTAGCAACAAACGCAATCTTCACAGATAAGAATATACAAAATAATTCAGTATATTTATATATAGTAAACAATTACATGCTATATGTCGGATCATGGATTGTTGGTTGTAAAACAACAATAGTAAGGCAGCCAAATATTTGAAAGAACAAAATTACTCAAAGACTTCTGAAAACAACTGAATAATTAATTTCTTATGCATAAATCTGGGTATAAATTTAGATACATTCCACAGTATTCTGACATGCTATATCTTATTGTTTTTTTGCTTGGTCTTGGTGTGTTAGCTTTAAAAGAGTATCTTTTTTATTTAATATTTTATTTAGCAGTAATATTTTTGGGATTTTTTCTTTTCATTCAATACAAAACTAAAATTTTATTTTTTGAAGATTATATAGAACTTCATAACGGAGTATTTTTTAATAAAAAAATTATAAGAAAAAAATATGAAGATATTTTGTTAATACAGTATTGTTTTGCTGAGATACGTGGCTCTAATCTGTTCAGGATATCATTAAAGTACAAAAACAATAAAATTACAAAGATTCAATATTCATTTATTGGAAGACCGAGTAAGCAAGAGATATCATTCTTTAAATCAAAAAATATAAATATTCTGGTAGTTCCAGACTCAGCAAAAAATAAATTACAAATATAACACTCCAAACCTGTCCGTGTTAGATGTTATTAGGTAACCCTCGCCTTTGTTGGTTTGTAACCAACAAACTACTATCTGTAAAATATGAATATCCGAATATCATCGGTTATTTTCCCAGCAGAGTCTCACGTAGTGGACTCTGCGTAAAAAATGTACTTATTTCAAACAACGCTGAGTCCTTTTCAAGAGACTCTGCTGATAAATAAAAATCTTAAACAGAATACCACTCCTCTTTCCAAAATCCCTTGCAATTGCTTAGATTTACATTCTATCATGTACCGAGAAATTGCTTACCAATCTGCTGAAGAGGCCTTATCTATTATCAAAAGCGGTGACCGTGTGTATATTCACGGAAGCGCCATGACACCCACTTTCCTGCTGAACGCTCTGGCGAAAGAAGCACCCCGTTTGCATCATGTAGAACTTACATTCATCTCCGTACATGGCGATATCGTGGTGGACCGTCCGGAATATGAAGGCCATTTTCATATCAATTGCCTGTTCGTCAGCGACAGCGTACGCAAAGCCGTTCAGGAAGGCAGGGCAGATTTTATTCCGGTATTCCTGAGCGATATTCCGGATTTGTTTAAGAATGGCCAGCTGCCGCTGGATGTCGCCATCATACAGGTATCGCCGCCTGATAAACACGGGTATTGCTCGCTGGGCATCAGTGTAGACATTGCCCGTGCCGCCGTAAGCACCGCCAAACATATCATTGCGCAGGTCAACCCGAAAGTACCGCGCACGCATGGCGACAGCATGATACATACCGACCGGATTCACGCGTTCGTATTTGCCGAGGAGGCGTTACATGAAGTGGACTACAGCGCTAAAATGGGAGAAGAAGAACTGCTGATCGGAAAATATATTGCGGAGCTGATTGATGACGGAAGCACCCTGCAAACAGGAATCGGCACGATTCCGGACGCGGTGCTGAAATCGCTTTACAACCACAAAAATCTCGGCATCCACACCGAGATGTGCAGTGACAGCATTATCGATTTATTTGAAAAGGATATCATCAACAATTCCCAAAAGGTGATACATCCTTATAAAACGGTTACAGGGTTCGCCGTCGGCACCCAAAAACTATACGACTATGTCGATGACAATCCTGCCTTTGCCTTTCTCGATATCGACTTTGTGAATGATCCGCATATCATCCGTAAAAACCCGAAAGTGGTAGCCATCAACAGCGCCATCGAAGTGGACATTACGGGCCAGGTATGCGCGGACAGTATCGGTACACGCCTGTTCAGCGGCATCGGAGGGCAGATGGATTTCATTCGCGGCGCGGCACTCAGCCAGGGCGGCAAGCCTATTATTGCACTGACGTCCCGCACTAAAAAAGGCGAGAACCGCATTGTACCCTTTTTGAAACCGGGTGCGGGAGTCGTCACCACGCGAGGTCATGTACACTATATTGTTACGGAATATGGGGTAGCGTACCTCTACGGAAAAAATTTGCGGGAACGCGCCAGAGCACTTATCCGCATCGCGCATCCCGACGACCGGGAAATGCTGGAAAGGGCCTGCCGGGAGCGTTTTGCAAAATTTTAATGAAACCATTTTCTTTCTTGTAAATCTACCACTGACAAAAGCAGGAGTTTCCGACGCCATCCGATAGACAGCAGTCATACCTCTTTCTATAAAACCTCATTTCCTATCTTGTAAACGCTGCCTGCCTCAGCGCCGGGATAGACAAAACAAAAAATAAAACTTATATTCACTCTATGTTCGATAAGGCACGCAGGATGTTCCGGATAGATATGCAGAAACTGCGCTCTGCGGATTCTTCGCATCTGTTCTGGATGGATTTAACCATGCTCATCATCGTATTCTTCAATTTGATGTACTTGTTTTTCGGATTCCTCTTTCAGTTTAATTTTTTCAGTTCCTTTGTTTACCACTTGTCCGCCGATTTTCACCACTGGTATGCCACAGCAATTTTTCCTTACATATTCCGGTTCGACCTAATTTTTGTGCTCATCTATGCCGCTGAACTTCTTTTTCGCTGGGTACGCAGCATTCTGCGCAAAAAATATGAGTACTGGTGGTTTTATCCATTCGTACACTGGTACGACGTCATCATGTGTATTCCTATCCTGAAGGGATTCAACTTTTTCGGCATCGTGCGTGTATTCGGACTGGTGTACCGGCTGCAACGGCTGGGCGTCTTCGACCTGACCAAAACCTATGTGTTCAAACAATCCAGCATGGTATCAGAAATCATGGTGGAGGAAGTGAGTGACCGCGTAATCGCCAAGATGATTTCGATGATGCAAAATGAGGTCAACCAGGGCTCTCCGGTACTGGAAAAAATCGTCACTAATGTGGTGAAACCCAAAGAGGATGTGATTGTCAATTACCTGAGCAGCCGCGTTGGCGAAGCCATGAACTTGTCCTACACCCAGTACCGCGGTGAACTGAAGCTTTATATCGAAAGAATCATCAGCCAGTCGGTGAATGAAAACAACACCGTGGACGCGTTACGCTATATTCCCGGATTGGGGAAGGTATTTCAGGAAATGCTGGACAAGGCGGTGGCGGATATCACCTTCAATACCATCGACAAACTCATGAAAGACGTCATCAACCCGGGCAATACGCGCGGCATCAAGGAGGTGACCCACGGCCTGATTGAAACTTTCCTGGATAAAGACCATCCGGAATCACAGGAACTCAATACCATGATCATTGGCATTATCAATGACTCGCTGGAGGAGGTGAAACGAAGTGTTTTAGTTAAAGAATGGAAAATCAGGCAATTAGAAGAAGATAAGAAAAAACTGGAAGCAGAAATCGCCAAAAGATAGAAAATTTTTAAGCCCTAAAAAACCACTTTGGCACGAGAATTGTAACTAACTATATAGAAAAAAGCGTTTTATTTTTAAAGGTTAATAAAAACATTTTCATTTGGTTGGTTTAAAATAGTCCCGGGCATCTTTGTCCGGGATTTTTATTTCGGGCGGCAGTAATTCTGCGGTTCCGTATTTTCAGGAAGTCCTTCCGTATTCAGTTTTTTAACGATTTCCGTACCTTCTTCTTCACCGATACTGACGGCATTCTCCCCGTATAAGATATCCCATACCTGCTGGAGCTTGTACACACTCTGGTTATAATGACTGCTGAGAATAATAACCGTTGTCTTATCACTGATTTTCCGGTTAAAGACAGAATTAAAACTATGCCACCATCCGTTGTGATAAATCAGGCGGGTACCGTCCGGCTGGTCTTGCATACGCCAGCCAAGTCCGTAGTTTTTGTTACCGGACTTCTCAAAACTCTGCGGCGTAAACGCGAGCCCTAAAATTTCGGGACGGATGAATTTCCCGGCATAGAGGGCCTGATCCCATTTGTATAAATCCTGAACCGTACTGTAGATGCCCTTATCGCCGGTAACACCATCCGTGTATACAATCTGGTCTTCTATCCAGCGGGAGCCTTTATAGCCTTTTACAGCGGAGGGCCGCGGACTCAGCGGATCATACAGCCAGGTATCGAGCATACCAAGCGGCACAAAAACAGCCTGGTGCATGAAATCACAAAACGGCATTCCGGATACCTTTTCAATAATTAATGCCAGTAAAACATAATTCGTATTGTTATAGCGGAAATGGGTGTCCGGTGAATTTAATGCCTTAGGTTTGAATTTGACCAGCTGCTTCAGAACATCCTCGTTCGTCATGAAAGTCTTCTTGTTTTTCCAGTAGGTTTCGGAAAAATTAAGATAGTTGGGAAGTCCGGAGCGATGGCTCATCAGCATGCGGATGGTGATGCCTTTATATGGAAAAGCCGAAAAGAATTTCTGCAGGGTATCATCTAATGAGAGCATATTCTGCTGCAACAGCAGCAAAACCCCCGCCGAGGTAAATGTCTTGGAGGTGGAAGCAATCTGAAAAGAGGAACGTTCCGTGAGGGGTTCTTTGGTATGATAGTTTTTATACCCGTAATACCGCTCGAAGATGGGTGTACCTTTATAGGATATCAATACGGATCCGTTGAATCCTCCATGCGTTTTACCTTCAAAATAGCAATCCAGCTGGTGTATTTTCTCCACCACATCCGAATCCTGCACATCTACTGCTTCTTTTTCATAACTTGCATATACGGCTGGTTTGACTTCGGGCGGAATAAACCCCGTTGGTGTTCGTTTGCTGCTGCCATGCTGACAAAACGTACAACACAGTCCTGCTGCCAATAAATATATAGTTAGAATAAATTGCTTCATTTTTCTTTTTCGCTTCCGCGATTCCTTTACCAACATAGTATCCAATCAGTCGCCATAAAAATACCTTTTTATATAATGAATGTTAATCAATAGATGTTACCAAACGTTGAAAAGTATTTTGTAATGATTTTGAACGATAAACGACTATTTTTACAAAAAATAATTACCATGAAAAGACAAGAATCTCTGTTAATGGAGTACGAAAAAGAATGCGCCAACACACGTAAACTTTTAGCGGCAGTACCGATGGACCGGTTAGGATGGAAACCGCATGAAAAATCGATGTCACTGGAACAACTGGCAGTGCATATCGCCGATATTCCAAACTGGATGGCGATCACGATTGAAAAAGAAGTGCTGGATTTTGCGAAGGAAGAATATAAGCCCAAGAAAGTGGCAACACAGGATGATTTATTAAAAATCCATGATGATGCGGTTGCGGCAGCCTTGAAATGTCTGAGCGAAGCCAGCGATGAGAAGTTGCTGGAAAACTGGACGATGCGCAACGGCGAACAGATTTATTTCACGATGCCGAAAGTGGCTGTTTTGCGGATGTTCGTTTACAACCACCTGTATCATCACCGCGGACAACTGACTGTATACCTGCGCTTGCTGGATGTTCCGGTTCCGGGTATGTACGGGCCTACGGCAGATGATGCGGGTATGTAAGTAGAATGCAGGAATTAACTGATTGGTTGATGATAAAACCGAAGCAGTTGCTTCGGTTTTTTTATTCTATGATCTGGATAATGTGAACAGGGCAGGCCTTAGCAGCCTGCAGATTGCTTTCCAGTTCTTCTTCTCGCACTTTTACACTCCAGAAGCCTTTTTTATCTTTCGCTTCCAGCAATACACTTTTGCCATCTTTGCGGCTCATGCGCCAGCGCTGCGGAGCCAACTCCACACAGTAGTTGCACCCGATACATTTGGCTCGTTGCTGTATGATGGTGATCAAGCGGTTGTCTCAATGGCATTAACAATCTTATACAATTTATCACTGGTGCGGATGGGTGTATCCAGTTTGAACGCGCAACTTTCGCCCTTTTTTGCGGTTTGCACCGCACCTTCGGAAGTATGTAATTCTGTTATCGTCGTTTCAACAGCGCCGGTAGTGGGGCCGGTAATTAAAACCGCATCCCCTACGCTTAATTCAAAAGATTCCAGTTTGAATTCCGCAACCTGTATCTTATCGAAGTAATTGGTTCCTTTTCCCAAATACAACTTTCGGGTGGTTGCCTTTGATCCCGGACTGTCATTCCATTCGCCCAATTCTTTTCCCAAATAATATCCACTCCAGAATCCGCGGTTATACACGCGTTGCAATCGTTCCATCCATTCCGTTATCTTCTCATGGGTGTAGGTATTGTTGTAATAAGCTTCTATCGCTTCGCGATAACACTCTACGGTGGTTTTTACATAATCTGCCCCTTTGCCACGACCTTCTATCTTCATCACCTTCACACCGCTTTCAATCACTTTATCTAGAAAATCAATGGTACATAAATCCTGTGCCGACATGATGTATTCGTTTTCAATCGCCAGTTCGTGGCCATCTTCATTGTCAATGACCGTATAGCTCCTTCTGCAATTCTGCACACAGGCACCACGGTTGGCAGAAGCATTTGCCGTGTGTAAACTAAGATAACATTTGCCCGACACAGCCATACACAAAGCACCGTGTACGAATATTTCTATCTCTACCTGCTTTCCGGAAGGACCGCAGATGTTTTCCTTTTCTATCTGGTCGCAGATTTTTTTCACCTGAATCAGACTCAGTTCTCTGGACAACACCATTGTATCGGCAAACAGCGCATAAAATTTAACGGTTTCAATATTGGTAATATTGACTTGTGTGGAAATATGAACCTCCATCTGTATGGAACGTGCATAAGCAATCACCGCCTGGTCGCTGGCAATAACGGCCGTGATACCGCTGGCTTTGGCTTTATCCAATACGGTTTTGATGGCTGACAAATCGTGGTCGTAGACAATGGTATTCAATGTGAGATAACTACGTACCTTATTTTCCCGGCAGATATTTCCCACTTTTTCCAAATCCTCCAGAGTAAAATTCATGGTAGCGCGGGCGCGCATATTGAACTGCTCCACACCAAAATAGACAGAATCACAACCGGCATGAATTGCCGCCATCAGGGCTTCATAGCTTCCTGCAGGCGCCATCAGTTCTATTTTCTGTGTTCTGCTCATGAGGGTGCAAAGATACGACATCGGATATTTATACTATTATTAAAGAAAATTTTTACTACAAACCATCAGAACATATAATCATTTACATATTACGTTTTTACAATAATTAATAATTTTTTTAGATAATTTACTCCTTTTGCTGGTTTTAAAACAAAAAAGTCACCTATTTGGTGACTTTTTTTGCGCTCCCTCCTGGGCTCGAACCAGGGACCTACTGATTAACAGTCAGTTGCTCTAACCTGCTGAGCTAAGGAAGCATTCTGTTAATTTCGGAGTGCAAATGTAGGGTATTAAAAATAATTATGCAATATTTGCAAAAATTTTTTACATGAGTCTTTTAGTAGTAGGTACCGTTGCTTTTGATGCCATTGAGACGCCCTTCGGCAAGGTTGACAGGATTACGGGCGGTTCTGGGAATTATATTTGTCAGTCTGCCGGACATTTTACACACAATATGCAGCTGGTAAGCGTTATCGGCGATGACTTTGACAAGGAAGAACTCACTTATCTTCAATCCATTGGAACGGATATCGACGGTATTCAGGTAAAAGAAGGAGAGAAATCTTTCTTCTGGAGTGGAAGATACCACATGGACCTGAATCGAAGAGACACCTTGGTGACTGATTTAAACGTTTTAGCAAATTTTGACCCCATCTTACCAGATAAATACAAAAAATCTGAATTTCTGATTTTAGGAAATATTGACCCGTCTTTACAGGCAAAAGTCATCAGTCAGATGCAGGAACGTCCAAAACTGATAGCCATGGATACCATGAACTTCTGGATGGATATCGCCTTGGAACCACTGATGACAGTTTTAAAGATGGTGGATTTGCTGATTGTCAATGAAGAAGAGGCGCGCCAATTGAGCAAAGAACACTCTTTGGTAAAAGCAGCTGAAACCATCCGCGGCATGGGTCCTAAATTCCTGATTATCAAAAAAGGGGAACATGGGGCATTGTTGTTCCATGGAAACCGTGTATTCTTCGCACCGGCATTGCCTTTGGAAGATGTATTTGATCCGACCGGAGCAGGAGATACCTTTGCAGGCGGATTCATGGGATACCTGTCAAATACCAAAGACCTATCTTTTGAGAATATGAAGCGTGGGGTTATTTATGGCTCCGCGATGGCAAGTTTTTGCGTAGAAAAATTCGGTCCGCAACGCCTGAAAGAATTATCCCGGCAGGAAATTGAAGAAAGAGTTCAGGTGTTCATTGACCTGGTAGATTTTGATATTATCCTGCAATAATATAAGCCACACCATCATGAATCAACGCTTTCGACTCTCCTTTTTGTTTCTGTTGTGTACTCTGTTATCATTAAGCAGCTGTAAGAAGGATGAGACGATTATCCCGCCGACTCACGAACTATCAGATGTGTCTGCGTATAATGCCAAGAATGCTATTGATTGGGTGAATGTTTTTCGTAAAATTGTCACCACTCAAAATATCAATCCGCCCCGTGCTGCCAGAGTATATGCGTATGCAGGTATTACATTGTACGAAAGTGTGGTTGATGGTATAAAGAACAATAAATCACTTCAGGGACAACTAAACGGGTTCGCGCTTCATTCCATTCCTGAAAATACAGACTCCCTCGACTATGATATAGTCCTGAATGAAGCTTTGTTTTTAATTGCACAGTGTGATACTATCATTCCTTCATTAACATCCGAAAACAAAGATTCTGTGCTTGCTATTCACGACAGAGTGCTATTGTCCAAAACAGGAATGGTCGAGGATTCCATAGTAACTAAATCCAAAGCAAGAGGTACAGTGGTGGCCAATGCCATCAAACAGTACGCAGCTTCCGATAATTTTCTCACGGTTAAAACATTAAGCTATATTGTTCCAGAGCAAGATGCGGACCATTTATGGTATTGGCAAAAAACCGACGACCTGCATCCAAATCCTGCGGAGCCACATTGGGGAAAAATGCGACCATTCGTGATGGATTCTGCAGCGCAGTTTGAAATACCGCAAATGATTGCATTTTCTACAGATACCAGTTCCGCATTCGGCAGACAAGCAAGAGAGGTATATCTTGCCGTTGGAAATAAAACAACCGAACAAAACAATACCGTCCTTTGGTGGCGCGACCAAAGTGGCACTCAAACACCGGCAGGACACTGGATGGCAATATTACAATATATCATTCATCTAAAAAATTTCAAACTGGATAAGGCGGCAGAATTATATGCATTGGTGGGCATTACCACCGCTGATGCTTTTATCTCGTGTTGGGATGCTAAATATAAATACAACCTGTTACGCCCTGAAACATATATCCGCGCATATATGAATCCAAGCTGGACTACAGGGCAGGGCAGCGACATAACCCCGCCGTTTCCGGAGTATCCTTCAGGACATAGCGTCTGTTCTGGCGCTGCTTCTAAAGTGCTCACCGATGCCCTGGGGACTTTCGCATTCAAAGACAGCATCAATGTCGCATTAGGGTATGCTCCCCGAAGTTTCACCTCTTTTTTTGATGCCGCGGATGAAGCGGCTGCATCCCGATTATATGGCGGCATACACTTCAGAGAAGCCATAACGAGTGGTATTCAGGAGGGCAGGAATATCGGGCAGAAAGTTACCAATACACTACATTTCAGATAAAAAACAAAAAGCCTGATTGATAAATCAGGCTTATATACTATTCAATATGTTGAACGCTTAATAATAAGCAGAGCCGGGCATCTCCAACACTAACTGGTGTCCGAATAATTCAGCAGGTGTATGGTAACCTGGACTCAGGGTTTTATCCGCCATTATTTTTTGTGTAATAATCACAGACATTTCCGCTGTTAGTTTGTACCCTTCCGCTGTTTTCAATCGAGCCTCCACCATCTCTCCTTTTGCATTGGTCACTTTTCCATACACAAAAGATTTGCCTTTTTCCCGCTGTTCTGTTGTTGGCCCGGTAATGTTTTTATCTACATATTCCTGTATTTTCTTTTTCACAAAACCGATTCGGACGAGCGGGTTAAACAGGAACTGCAGCTTCATAATATTGTAGCTGTTCTTTGGAACACCCGTAAACACTTTGATATTCGGTATTCCGGTAGTGTGGTATGCGGTGGATACGTCTCCCCACGGGATGGTCATCACAAATTGTTTTTTGTCCCCAAAGTCAACTGTCTTTCCATCCTTACCGGTAGGCTGTGGTACTATTTTTCCATTTTCCCTGATGGCGCCGGATCTTCCGAGTCCTTCTACCATCGTACTCATCGTGCCATGGGAAATACTACCCCCGAGTCCTACCCAAGCCAATTCCATATGGGTTGCATCCGGCATTTTTTCATGCAGGTATTTTGCCATACAATCGGTTGGAACCACATCAAATCCAACGCCTGACATGAGTATGACATTTTTTTCCACCGCTTTTTGGTGAAATGATTTGACCAGTTCAAAGACTTCAATTTCGCCGGTGATATCGAGATAGTGTGTCCCCGCCTGCAAACAGGCCTTTACCATTGGTTTGGCGGTCCTGCTGAACGGTCCTGCGCAATTTAATACAACCGGATAACCGGATAGATGCCGGGCAACGGTATCGATATCATCTAATCCGAATATCTTATACTCCAGCCCGAATTCCTCTGCAACCGGTTTTATCTTGCTTTCGGTCCGCCCTGCAAGTGTAGGTTTTAAGCCTTTCTTTACTGCTTGTTCTACTGTAATTCTGCCTGTATATCCGCTGGCCCCGTAAATTAAAAATGACATATTTTTCAGTTTATTGTTTATCTATCTCTATAATGCTTGCAACGGCCTGATTGTTTTCAGTAGTTACCCGAAACCCTATCGTTCCGTTCGCTGAATTGTATTGTATATTGGATATGGCTGAACTACCCAATGCTTCCATTACTTTTGCCCTATAGTCTCCCCGTGCCGCATTTATGGTTTCGTTCAGTTGTTTATAATCCAGTGCCTCCTTACTTACCACAATGGCTATTCTGTCCTTGCTGCCGATATTATCTGCCTCCAGACTTTGGTTTTTAGGAAACAAACGATAGCCGGTAATGCCGCAAAAGGCGGTATGTTTGGGAGTATATGGAAATAATACATAACTGCTGCCATCCGTTTCTTCTCCGAAAATATAGATATAACATTCTATGGAGTTTTGTACTTCCACTTTGAATCTTGTTCCCTTCTTGATGGGTCGTATCGTAGAAAAGAGGTTACCATTATTGCTGAGTTGGATATATTGCTTATTGGAATTATCCACCAATCCGATGGTACATTCGAGTTTGCGGGCAGCCATGTCTCCGCGTTTTGCGAGTGGTTGTAAGGCATATGCTTCCTTATTGAAATGCATAAAATCTTTGTAGCGAATCCAGGCGATACCGTTCTCGCCCCATTGCGAACCCCAGCTGTTCATAATCTGAAACGCACCACCTTCCAACCTGTCGTCGTATCCGATGATACACATACAATGGCCGCCAAAGCCTTCCATACTATAATCGTCCTGCGTGGGATGCCACACCTTCTGCCCAAACATATCCTGCATAAAACTTCCGCCTACCATCATCCCGCAAATCACGGGTGCTCCTTTAGCAAGGTATTGCTTGATAGCAAAGAAGTCCGTTGTATAATCATCCCCATCTTTAGACAGACGTTCATATCCCCTGATTTTAAAATCTTCTGCAAATCGGAATAACTGATCGTCCGGTTTTCGCTGACAACTTTGGTCCGTGTATTCAAAATTCTTTTTCGGGACACAGCCTACTTGCTGCATCACTTTACAGGCATTGAGGATATAAGCACCCTGGCAATTTTCAAACCCAATCTGGTTGTACACAAAGGACGGACTCATTGCAATCTCATCGGGATTTTGTCCTGTAGAGGACGACTCGAGTATGGTACGTGCTGCATAGCTGCTTCCCCATCCTACACAGGAACCCTGCTCGCCCTGGTCTAAACGCTGCGGTGCAAATCGCTCCAGACTCACATATTCCGGAAGTGGATTTTTTTCATATTCTGACAATGCCGCCGCCACCTCAGTTTTGTCATATACTTCCTGCTTCAGGGATGCTCCCGTTTGCAGAACAGAGGAAGCATTAGTGGTAGTCAGATTGCCCAATAATCCGCTGTTAAAAGCTAAATACCCAACAACCAGCAATAGCGGTATGCCTATGAGCGGTCGTTTAAAGATAAGATTCAGCAGTATCGGTAAGAAAGAAGTTAAACAGCCGCCGCCCGGAAGTCCACCACCGCCGCGGCTTCCGCCACCGCCATCATTACTCGGAACATATTCCTGCTCCTGATTAGTATCATCCGTCATTCGTATAGGCATACACTATAATTTAGAATTCTAATTTATACATTAAAAAGGACAAATAAAAAACCCTTGCCTAAAATGACAAGGGTAAAAATTACATTCAACAATTTCTGATTACTGAATATCCTTAGAAAGAACGGATGGCGCGAACACCGCCCGGCTCAGCCTTGCGTGTGTTATGACGGCTATCCCATGGCCAAATGAAGACTTCATCATATGCATCCATATTATCATACTCACTGGAAGACCAATAGTGTCTTTCTACGTTTGCAAAACTACCCACATAATTCTGATTGATATACAATAAATATAACTCCACCGCACTTGGCAGATACCAGTCATCGTATCCGTTTAATGACAGGTTCGCACAGATATCCGCTGCTGTACCTGGTGTAGAACATGCGGCTTCGATTGCAATGGTATTTTGTGCCCCTTTTCCGTATCTGGAATCAGTACCCACCAATGTACCTTCACATCCCCATGGCGCATTAATAGACTGATCTACCGGAGCAGCTATTAAGCCATGCTGACCTGTACTGTCAATATAAAAGATGATACCCCCCTGATAAGGTTGACCTAAGTGAAACTCAGAGCAAATGCCATCATGAGTCCATTTTGGTTTGCCGTCACAGAATGTCAGAATCATACCATCGTGATCTGCACTTGCCAAAAGTACCCAACCTGTTCCGTTCCAATACAACATATTGCCGGGAGCAAGTCCGTTCGGAAGGTTGCCTACCGGGCCTTGTACGCCGGTATCACCTTTCGGACCTTGTATACCTTGTATACCCTGAATACCTTGGTCGCCTTTATCCCCTTTCGGACCTTGTTCCCCCTGATCTCCTTTCGGACCCTGAGGGCCAGGTGCTGAATTGGCCGCATATAATGCATAAGGTACACTCAACAGTTCGCTGGTTCCTTCAATAGTGTAAGAGGTGCCACCGGCAGGATCTGTTTCTGTTTTAATAAAATACGGACCTGCAGACCAGTTGATAGCACTGAATGTACCACTAACAGGAGTACCGCTTCCAATTTGTAATGAAGCCAATCCATTGGCATTTGTTGTTATGCTGTGTGTCTCTGTATATACAGCCGTTCCGCTTACAGAACCCTGTAAGATGCTGATTCTGACACTTACCCCTGTATTCGTTATCAATGTACCGCTGTTGTTTCGGATGACGCACTGATAGCTCATCTTATTCGGAGCCTGTGCAAACGAACTTATATATATAAGAACGCCTGCGAAAATTGTGATTAGTTTGTTCATATTTTTAGTGTTTAATTATTTTAAAAATCTGTAGTACTTCACTCTTGCTGTTTGTAACGCTTAAGAGGTAATTGGCAGCGGCCAAATCTGTCATTGGTATTTCCGTTATCTTATCGACAATATTTTTCTCCATCAACAACATTCCCTTCACATCGTACAGCAGACATACCAATCCTGACATATCCTGCATATTCTCGATTCTCAGATTTACAACTGCATGTGTTGGATTCGGATATACAACCATCTCCAACAGAATGTTTTTGTTTTCCTGAGTACCGGTTACAAAAAACTCGTATGGTTGCTGAACACCCTGATTCACTTTTCCATTTGTACCTGTACTAAATGTGTAGGCGACCTGTCCAACGGAATAACTGACCGAGCCTCCCGCTCCGCCGGCATTACCACCAGCACTTGTCACCGCCTGTTGTGCAACTACATTTCCATGTAAAAGGAACGCTAGGGCTATTAATCCAAAAAATGATTTAACTTTCATGGCTTTCAACTTTTATATTATTTCTTACTATAAAGTTGTATCAAAATGCAGATAAAAACCATGACATTTCTCATGGTTTTTATTGATTTTCAACATTTCCAAATATTAGAAAAAATAGAGATGGCTCATGTCTTTATTCCCATTCATTTCCCACCAAAATTTTCATTTACGGATACTGATTCCTGTTATTTTGTGCAGGATTGCCAGTTTGGTAGCAGGATATGTGAAATAATTGTTGTAGATTTATTTTAGTAAGATGTAATAACATGACAATCAATACATCTTCTGTCTTTATTAACCATTAAAATCAGTATTTATGAAAATCAATCAACAATCATTCTTACGGCAAAGCACGTTGCTACTATTGTTTTGCTCCCTGTTCCTGTTGCCTTCCTGTAAACAAAAAACCGAAGAAGCGGCAGCGGATACAGCAACTGAAGTGGCAGCAGCTCCAACAGAAACAGTGGCTGCAGCTCCGACTGGGGACTCTACTGCAACAGAGGCAGCTGAAACAGAAGAAAAAGACGAAGAAGGGGGTAAAACAATCGTTCCGGTTCCGGACAAAAAATAAGAAAATACATCTTCTTAAAAAAACCTTCCTTCCGGAAGGTTTTTTTATTTAGCTTACTGAATACGGAAATTGATTACCGAGATCTTTTCTTTCAGGGTAAGTTTTTTGAGCAACCATTTTTCTATCCGGTGATGTGCGGGTGTTAATACTGAAGCAATGAGTGCAAAAATCAATAACTGATAAATGGGTTCATGGTTTGTAACCGTGACAATGACCGGGTGCAACAAAAGCATGATGTACTCAAAAGACAGCAGCAAAGAAACTACACCCAGGAACTCAATAATTTTCGGTTTGATTTTTTTATTGCTCAGATACAGTGTTAGAAAAAACAGAATCGGCAGTAAGATACCAATCGTCAGATACTGCAGTTTTACCTTCCTTTCGTGCTCCTCTTCCAGTTTCTTTTCGGCCATTTCTTTCTGCCTAAGGTCTTCCTCGAGGGATATCGCCTGTGCCTTGGCTATTCTTTCCTTGCTGAAAATAGAATCTTTCAATGTCAGGATTTCTTCCTGATAGGCAAAGGCATTTTTTACATCTCCTTTGTCTTTATAGTAGTCTTTTAAAAAAATACTCGCTGTCAGTTGCCTGCTTAAGAATCCGTTCTTCTTACATATCTCATAAGATTTGACTCCATAAAATGCCGCCGAATCGCTAACGGACAAAAGCAGGTATTGTTTGGCCAGACCCAGCGTGGTTTCCGCCATGACGTCTTCGTTCTGTGTTTGTTCCAGATAAGGAAGCGCCGATTGGTATTGTTTAACGGCACGCAAAGTATCTCCCAGTTTTGCATAAATATTTCCGAGATTGTTGAGTATGCTGCCCGTTAAACTGACATCCTTTTCTTTTAATGCAATCGTATACGCTTTCTCTGTCGACAACAGCGCCGCCTGTAACTTGCCTGACTTTTCGTACATATCCCCGAGATTCAACAGACTATAAATTTTCAGATCATCCATCCTGGCGGCATCAATTATGGAATCTGCTTTCATCTGATATTCCAAAGCCTTTTCTTCTTCCTGTTCCATGTGGTAAACCCCGGCGATATTCATGAGCACAATGGCTAACTTATTAGGATTATTCCTTTGTTCTTCAATCTTCAGTTTTTGGATGAAATATTCCAGCGCCTTCGGATAGTTGCCAATTAGCCTGTATACATTTCCAATCCCATTGGCGGCTCTGGCAATACCATCGGCATATTTTATCTTAGTAGAAATCTTGTAGGCCTGCTGTGCATAAAGCATCGCCGTATCCGGACGAAATTGTTCATATTCCTGTCCCAGAAAACACAAAATAATCACCCGGGCAGAATCCGTCTTTTCTGTTTTCAGGACTTTTTTCAAACTGTCTATGGTGTTATTCTGAGCCAGTATGATGGTTTGAACAAGGAACAGGGCAATATACACTACTATTTTTTTCATACGCTTTATGGTGTTTGTACTTTACTTATATTCTGTTAAATATCAGTAGATTTCTTTATATTTAACTATGCTCCAAAGGTATTTTTTACTGGTTTTAATGATATTCTTTTCATATCCATCTTGTTTTACTCAAGCTAAAAGAGCCTTGATTATTGGAATCAATGATTACTATACCCTTGACGGATCGACAAGGTCCATTGTGCCGGACAGACACAACTCTTTACATGGCTGTGTAAATGATGCCAAATCCATCAAGGAATTAATCAGTGCACGATTCTTGTTTAAAGAACCATACATTAAAGAATTATACAACCAGCAGGCGAGCAAACAAAACATACTGGATGAACTGGATAAATTGCTGGAAGCCAGCAAGGCCGGCGACCGGGTATTCTTTTATTATTCCGGACACGGCATACAGCTTAAAAATATGATTACCAAATCCACCGATGAAGCGATTGTCCCATCCGATGCCTTGTATAACACAAACGGGTTTATCAAAACGCTTCAGCTTGCGGCTATCTTTAATAAATTTGTAGACAAAAGAGTAATACTTACTACTGTTTTTGACTGTTGTTACAGCTGGGGCACACATACCATGTTTGGTAAAAGCCAACCACAGACAGATTTCATTATTACCATTTCTGTCAACACGCCCGGTACGGGAGATTCTTTTGATGGTGGAGCAGACGATAAATTAGCTCCCGTTGTTTCCGATGCTTTCTCAGAAAGAGAGAACAGAGGGCTGGATTTTCATGAATTCATGAACACCACAGCACTCTCATCTGATTCCCTCTATTTTTTTAATACTACAGACTCTACCTACAGGTTGTTCTCTAATCTTTTCTTCTCAGATACCATCCCGGCACTATATAAAAAAGACAGCAGCTCCGGACATTTTATTCCTGTCGATGTATTACAGGAAAATGAACGGGAATTTAAAATCCAGAGCAATTTGTTAGGAGATGTTTTTGCCGGCACCACCGCTCCCTCCAGAAGGGTGCAATCCAATTACCTTTTTTTATCCGCTACCAATGATGTCCAAAAAGCGTTAGAAAAACCGGATGAGCAGGGTAACAGACATGGTGTCTTTACAAAAGCACTGATAGAGCTATACAAGAGAAACTCCGCCAATATTTCAGGGGAGTTATTATTTGAAAAAATATCCGCTGAATTAAAAAAACGATTTTACGGTCAGACTCCAACACTTAAGTGTGACCCTCAACGGCTGAAAAAAAATCTGGTGTCTACACCACCGGCCTCCGTATCGGATTTAGTGCTGACTAAATGTATATCATCAACCGGAAAAACAATCACACTTGACAAAGGCGCATTGGCAGGTTTGTCTCCGGGCAATATCCTGAATGATATCTCCAATCCTGAAATGGAAGCCGAGGTCACGGAATTAAAAGGAGACAATACCTGTATCGCCCTTCTCAAAAAAGGAAGCGGCAATTTGAAAGGGCATACCTTTAAAGTGAGCAGCTGGTATACCAAAACGACACCGTTAATTAAGGTGTATATTCCTCATGACCATTTTAGCAATGCCCAACTGAATACACTGGTTCAGAATCAGATTAAACCACTCGTTAAAGAACAGGATATGAACGGTATTTATAAAGGATACGGTTATTATGTTCCGTATGAAGAGAATTTCAACTGCTCGAAGATTTACGTAAACGAAAAACAAATTTCCTATATAGGGTTAGAAGCCAACTCCAATGCACGTTTAGCGGACTTAAGTAAAAGTTCACTGCAAAAGGTAAATCAGAATCAACCTTATATTATTTATCTGCCGGTACCGGAAGAGATTGCCAAGGCAACGGAATATTTATGCAGGAAAAATCAGAATATCGAACTGGTACGCGATCCGGAAAAAGCGGATGTCTCCTTCCGATGTTTCTACAGCCGGAATATCAATAAAGACAAAGATTACCTACCCGGCACAAAAAAGATTGACAAAAGTTCTCCGTATTATCGGAGCGGGTTGTCACCTGCACTACAGGAACAGGATGAGCCTGATGTCAATATCCTGCTGGCTCTTACGTATGAAACGGTTGGCAGCAACATCAACCAACGCTGGCATTCCGCGCAGAGTCCTTTTCTCATTCTAAAAAACCCAATAAAAGACATATCATTGTTGGCGGAAAAAATATATCACTGGCTGGTCGTACGCTCTGCTCAGAAAGGAGTCTGGCTGAATGACTGGACAAAGAAATAACCATAAATCACCTTCATGAAGAACCATTCTTATCTTGCTCTCTTGCTGTTGTTCCTATTGTCTGTGCAGTCGTATGCACAAAACAGAAGAGCCTTGATTATTGGAATCAATGATTACTATTTTCTGGATGCCGCTTCCAATCAGATTCTACGCGACCCGAAAAATTCGCTAAAGGGATGTGTCAACGATGCCAAATCTGTGAAAGAATTGATCATCAATCGCTTTGCATTTAAGCAAGATGGCATCAGGGAATTATACAATGAACAAGCCACCAAAAGAAATATTCTAGCTGAGCTGGACAAACTGCTGTCCGTGTGCAAACCCGGTGATAATGCTTTTTTTTACTATTCCGGACACGGTATGCAGATGCCCAATGCATCCGGTAATTCAACCGATGAGGCCATTGCACCCACCGATGTACTCTATCAAAAAAATGGGTATATCCTTAGCCTTCAGTTGGCCGCCATCTTCAACAAATTTGTAGACAAGAAAGTAACGCTGACCACCATTTTTGATTGCTGTCACAGCTGGGGTACAAAAAATGTAGTGGTAAAGCAGGGAAACTCCTACATCGTAAAAAAAGAGAGTAACGTAGGCAGTGGACGTATTTTTATAACTAAAGAAATCGGCAACGGTGCCGCCATGACGGATATTCTTACGCTGGAACTTGACACTCCGTTGCCCGATGAGACCAACAGCGGCACAGAAATAAGGGAACTGAACATAAATGATTTCATTGGATATACCAGTAACCTGACGGATACCATTTATGCCAATGATACTGAACAGGAAAAAATATTAACCAATTCACGAAAAGACAAAGGCGAAGCGTTGACATCCCGCTTGCTGGGAGGAAGTACATCATTGCAGGTGGGACCGGCAAAACGAATCAATTCTAATTTTTTATTCATGTCAGCCACCAATGACGACCAGAAAGCGATGGAAAAAACAGATGAAAGCCACAACAAACATGGCGTGTTCACCAAGTCTCTCTTAGAAGTATATAAAAAGAATCCGGCAACGATAAGCAGCCAGCAGTTATTCGACAAAATCCAGCTCGAGTTAAAAAAACGATACTATACTCAAACACCCACCCTTCGATGTGCACCTGAACGAAAAACCAAAAACCTGCCGGGTGTTTTGCCGGCAGTTATTAAGAACGATGTTTTTACCAAATGTATATCGGCTGAAAACGGAACCATCCTGCTGGACAAAGGTACCCTTTCAGGTCTCTCAAAAGGAAATATCCTGCAGGATATCACTAACCCTGCCGTGAAGGTGGAAGTAGTCGCACTGAGCGGCGAAAACAACGCCGTGGCGAATGTGGCAAAGGGAAGCAGCCTGGTGGGCCACACATTCAAAGTGTTAAACTGGTACGTGAAATCAGACCCGCTGCTGAGAGTATATCTTCCTAACGATAATATGAACTATGATCAGGTAGTCAAATTTGTCAATTCAAAAATAAAACCCCTTGTAAGCGCAAAAACCGAAAAGGGTGGTTTCAGTGCTTATGTGCCATTTGAGAAAACATCCTCCTGCTCCAGGATATTCGTAAGAAATGGAAAAATCAATTACCTGGATAAAGACACGCGTCAGGAAAGTATCCTGACGGATCTGGATAAAGCCACCTTACAGAGTGTCAATCAAAACAGGCCATTTTTCGTGTATCTGCCGGTTCCTTCTGAAGTCAGTACCGCGTTGGCAGCCATGTGCAGAAAAGACCAGAACATAGAACTTGTCGATGACCCCGCTCAGGCGGATGTTTCCTTTTACTGTGCTTATACCAAAACCATTAAAGAAGACAGGGATTTTAACGAACCTGTGAAGATTACAAAAGAGGAGACAGAAAATGAATATATAGACTTACTGTTAAACTATCGCCCTCCAACACCTGCCGAATACCAGTCGGTAGATTTGGTGCTGGCCATCAGCAAAGAAACAGTAGGCACGGCACAAAGCAATTTCCAACACCAACCCTTAGCGCCGTATATTTCTTTAAAAGGCGGAATGATAAGACCTGCAGCCGAAATTGCCGGGAAGCTCTATGAATGGCTAACCTATACTGCCGGGAAAAAAGGTGTGTGGCTGAATGGCTGGGCAAGGAAATAAATAGCGCAAAAAAAACTCCGCATCTGCGGAGTTTATATTTATTCAATAAGAAGTTCTTTTGTCTATCCAATCAGGCCATGCTTCAGCAGATACTCTCCAATCTGAACGGCGTTGGTAGCGGCGCCCTTGCGCAGGTTGTCAGCAACAATCCATAAATTCAGCGTTTTCGGCTGGCTTTCATCACGGCGAATCCTGCCCACAAACACTTCGTCCTTGCCGTGTGCATTCATCGGCATCGGATAGATGAAGTTCGCCACATCATCCTCCACCACTACCCCTTCGGCATTTTCGAGAATGGAACGCACTTCTGCCAGGTCAAACTCGTTTTCAAATTCAATGTTGACGCTTTCACTATGGCCGCCCATTACCGGAATACGGATGGTTGTCGCCGTCACTTTGATGTTGTCATCCCGCATGATTTTATTCGTCTCTTTCACCATCTTCATCTCTTCCTTGGTATAGCCGTTTTCCAAAAACACGTCTATCTGAGGAATCACATTGAGGTCAATCTTGTATTTGTATGCCATCTCCTCTGAAACGCCGTTAGCACGTTCATTCATCAGCTGGTCCACCGCTTTCTTGCCCGTTCCTGTCACAGACTGGTAAGTGGAAACCACCACCCGTTTGATCTTATATTTCTGGTGTAGTGGGTTCAACACGACCACCATCTGAATTGTGGAGCAGTTCGGGTTAGCAATAATCTTATCGTCTTTTGTCAGTGCATCCGCATTGATTTCAGGTACCACCAGCTTCTTACTTGGGTCCATTCTCCAGGCGGACGAATTATCTACCACCGTGATGCCTGCTTCCGCAAACCTTGGCGCCCACTCTAATGATGTGGAGCCACCGGCAGAGAACAAGGCTAAATCCGGCTTCATTTCAATAGCCGTTTGTGGTGTCACTACCGTATATCCCTTTCCCTGAAAGGTAATGGTCTTTCCGGCGGAACGCTCCGACGCGACCGGAATTAATTCCGTTACGGGAAAGTTTCTTTCAGTCAGAACTTTCAACATTTCTCCACCAACCAAACCGGTGGAACCTACTACTGCTACTTTCATTTTACTGTTTTTTATTTGTGTAAATGGATTTTCCTGTATGCATCTGCAAAAAACGCAGCGTTACACATGGATATTGCATAAACTGTTTATAATGACTTACAAAAATATACAATTGCCGGCACTCATATTTTTAATTTAATATTACCAAAAGGCACGGTTTTTGAACGGTTTCATGCAAGTTATATTTTAAATGATTAATTTGTTGTATCAATCCAACCTGAAACGAATGGCACGCTCTTTTTCCATATCACTGCTTCTTTGTGTGGGGATATTGTCTTTCATAGCCGTTTCCTGCAAAAACAACAACTCGAAAGCAGAAACCATCCTAAGCAAGGTGTTGATACCCAAAGATGAAATGGAGTTTCAAAAAGACATGTCTATTGTACTGAACGAATATATCCGTTCATTCCCTGCTATTGACAAAAATAACAGCCAATACGTGGGATGGCAGGAATTGGTGAAAGAAATATACAAGCAGCATGACTTTAACCCCATTTGGGTGAATAAGGATGGCCTGTCTTCTAAAGGGAAGGAAATGCTGCACGTGGTCAGTACGGCTGAATTTCTGGGGCTAAACAAAGAATTATATGGATATGAAAAACTTCGGAAGCTTTCCGATTCCATTGCACTGATTCAGCCAGGCATAGATTTCAATCTATCCAAACAGCTGGAAGTTGGCCTGACCCGTTCATTTCTCCAAATGGCATTGCACATCGACGATGGCATGTTTGCGGACACCACCATTGGTATTACCTCTAACTTTATAAAACACCAGGACGACTATATCGCTCTGCTGCAAAAGACCACTACCGATTCCATAGCACATGTCATCGCCACCCTGGAGCCGGATAACCCCATGTACAATCGCTATATGGCGGCATTAAGGGATTTCGTAGCGAAAAATAATATCTCTTCGAATCCTATACACATCCGTAATCCAAAACAAGACTCTTTGGGTGCAGTCAGCGATGCGAGAATAGCATTGGTCTATCATCATTATCTGATTGATTCTTTGAAAAATAATGATTCCGCTTATTTTGTTGCCATAAAACGCTTTCAAAAAGACAACAACCTCAACAATGATGGGGTGATAGGGGCAAATACTATAAAAGCACTGGAAAGGGATAACGCCAAAAAATTTCAGTTGCTGGCTATCAACGCGGACCGTTGGCGCAAAGAGCATATCCTCCAATTGCCGGAGCGATATGTTTGGGTGAACCTGCCTTCTTACAGAGTAAAAATTATCGAAAGCGACACCCTGCGATTGGAAAAACGAGTGGTTATCGGAAAATCCAACCTGAAAAATGAAACCCCTATCCTGGAAAGTGCCATCAACCAGATTGTGCTATGGCCCACCTGGACCGTTCCGCAAAATATCGTGAAACACGAGATGAAAAGTTTCAGGGGGTATATTGTAACCAAACACGGAACCTGGACATCCGTAGTTCAACCACCGGGTCCCAATAATTCATTGGGTGCCGTCAAGATGTTGTTCCCGAACAAATACGCTGTTTACATGCACGACACTCCGGCCAAGGGATTGTTTAACGCAGATTTCCGGGCTGCCAGCCACGGCTGTGTGCGCTGTCAGGATGCGCTGGAGATTGCATACCATCTTATGGCGATGGACACCTTCACGATGTCGTATGACACCCTGAAAGCTATCAAGGACAGAAAGATTGAAACTCAGGTATTACGGTTGAAGAAACCTATTCCTGTCTATTTCCGGTATTTCACGGCGGAAGCTGACTTCAACGGGGATGTCAGGTTTTACGCAGATGTATACAACCGGGACAAACAGATGATAAATTTCATTTTCTATGGCAAGAAGCCTCATGTTTACACAAAAGAAGAATTGCGCGAACGTGCGGTAGCGGATTCCATGGCCATCCTAAAGAAAAAGAAAACGGATTCCACTCTGGCGGAAGCAAAACTGAAACAAGAAAAGGAAAGACTGCTGAGCCCGGATGCCATTGATTACTCACCTAAGCCGGACACCACTTCCGCCAAACACGACTCATTGTAGTGTTTTAAAATCGGGGAATGTGTTCGGTAATAATTGCTCGGATGATAAATGAAGAAGCAGGAGCCCCCTTTAATCAGGCTGATGATTTTCTGATACATATCCATCGGCAATGCCGGGCAACCCTGGCTTCTACCCAATCTGCCGGTGCTGTTGATAAAGGCTTTGCTTACATAATCCGCACCGTGTACCACTACGCCTCTGTCGCGCGCCTTATCGTTGATACCGGCTTCTTCTCCATCTAATCGGAGGGAATATCCGTGTTTGCCGTCATACGTTTCACTGGCGATATAAAAACCTAAACTGCTTTGATAGGATTCGGCATTATTGGAAAACTTCTCTGCAAAAATCTCCCCGCTGTTTCTGCCGTGTGCACATAAACTTTTTGCAATAACACTTTTTGTCTTGAGGTTAATGACAAACAAGCGCTCCTGTGTGGAAGGTTTGCTGAAATCAACTATCGTGATGATGTCTTTTTGGAGAATCTTTCCGGCCTCATTCAATGCGGCGTAACCGGTTAACGCATACTTCATCGCGTCTGCTGAAATGGCGGAAAATCCATCCAGAAAATGACTGATGCTGTTTCTGGAAGTATTGCCCTGAACATTATCCGGTGTAAAAAGATAAGGAGAAGATATATCTGCAGTAGCATCCTCCGATGATGCACCGGTAGCATACGACGGCAGGTTATTTAAAGGAAAAAAGATAACCAACGCTATCAAGAAGATAGTTCTTTTCTTCATACTAATAATTCTTAAAAATGTTTACGTCTTATAAAAAGAGCCTATAGTTGCGCTTTGTGTTTTAAAGTTAAGGCTACCTGCTTATTATACCAACTTACGGGTACTGGAAAATGCTTAAAAACTTGTTAAATGGATTCTTTTTAAGAGTTTTTTAAAACTCCATTTGATATAGGTCAAACAAAAAAAGGTGCTGCCGGATTATTATAATACCAATCCTTCAAAATAGGATTTCTGTAACAGCCAAAACGTGGAAAGATTTCGGTGATATTTACCGCTGAACAGGAACCGCAGGTTCATGCGGAAAAAGAAATAGAGGATATTATACCAGGCTCGCCATTGCTTCTGTTTGCGCAGGTAATAAACGTGGTTCCGGGTGATAAGGTGGATATAAAAATCGTTGAATTTGAATTTTTTGGCATTGCCTTCCTTCATGTTGGACAAGCCGCCCACTTTATGATAGAATTTTACAAACGGGAAATAAAATAAATGATGTTTGCCCTGTTTGTAAATCCGGTAAAAGAAATCGGTATCATCATAATAGGCAAAGTATTTTTCGTCCATGAATCCGATATCATCTATCACTTCCTTTTTTAGAAGCACACAACAGGTTGGCGCATAATCCATCTGTTCTGTTGTATCGTATTGTCCTTTATCTTCCTGTTGTATGCCAATGTGATTGGTCATACAGCCTTCTTTTTCTTTAAATTTTGTGCCCGCCCACCAAATCAGGTTGGTTTCAGGGTAATACATCATTTTGGGTGCCACCAGGCTGCAGTTCAGTTCCACCAATTGACGGGATAATTTTTCCAGCAAGGTATCTTCAAACTCTACGTCGTTGTTAACGATTAGAATCTCTTCACAGCCATCTTGTATTGCCTGCCGGATTCCCTGATTGTTTCCCGCTGCCACGCCCACATTTTGTTCATTTGCAAGCAGGATTATCCTTTCATCCTTGAATCTACGGAGCAATTCCAGGGTGTTATCAGAAGAGACATTATCAATGATATACAGGAGAAAATCAGAATGCGTCTGCCGCATCACACATTCCATAAACGGCTCAATTACCTGAGCACTGTTGTAGGTAATGGTAACGATGCCGATTTTATTCATGATGTTAATACTGTTGAAAGGACTATTCTATTTCATCAGGCCTTTTGCCTTCATTTCTGCCAGCGACTGCTCATACCTGTCCGATTGAATGGCCTGTTTGTTCACCCATTCACAAAACCGTCGAATACCATCTTCAAAGGACACTGTTGGATGATAGGCAAGTCTGTCTTGTATCAAATGCAGGTCGGCATAATTATGTCGTATATCTCCTTTCCTGTATTGCCCGGAAATTTCCAGCGCCACCTCCTGTCCATAATTTTTCATTAACGTTTTTGCTACTTCCAGCACGCTGGTGGCTATGCCCGTACCCACGTTGAACGAATGGAAATCCGCTTCGGGTTTTTCAATTCCAAGCAGGGTTGCCTGTATCACATCCTCTATAAATACAAAGTCCCTGCTCTCCATACCATCCTCAAAAATATTAATGGGTTTATGCTGTCTTATTCTGGTAGAAAAAATTGACAATATCCCTGTGTAAGGATTCGTCAGCGACTGGCCGGGACCATATACGTTTTGATAGCGGAATGCCACGCAGGGTATATCCAGCGATTTACAACAGATCATCAACGCCTGTTCCTGATGATATTTTGTCAATCCATAAATGGAATTGGGTTGTATCCGGCTTTCTTCATCGGTGGCGCATACTTCCAGAAACTCGTTTTTACGATTAGGATTTCGCAACTCAAAAATTCCGCTCTGCAAGTCCTCCTCCATTCTTCCGGTTGGGTAGTAATATGTACCTTCCTGTTTGGAAAAATATTTCCCCTCGCCGTATATGGCGCGTGAACTCGCCACTATTACTTTTTCGACGGAATGTTGCCTGTTAGTGAGGTAATCCAGCAATATGGCTGTGCCGTTAACATTGACATTCGTGTACCGTTCAATTTCATACATGCTCTGCCCGGTGCCTGTTTCCGCCGCGAAATGAACAATGATATGCTGCCCCGGCAATACTTTTTCCCAATCACTTTTATTGGTGACATCACCCCTGACAAAACTCACCTTCTCTTTTATCGACACATACAAAGGGGATGTAGTTGCAGGGTCAGTACCATGAATTTGCGGATGAAGATTATCCAGAACAGTCACCCGATACCCTTTTTCTATCAATGCAATAGAAAGATGGGAACCGATAAAACCCGCACCGCCTGTGATAAGAATATTCTTCAAAATCGTTTACGTTAGAATCACGAACAAAATAAGACAAAAATCCGCAATCTAAAAATTTGCCCGTATCAAACTGACGTTTAGGCTCGTAAAATCATCTTGAGGGTGTGGAAGAAAGTGGTGCGGTAAAATTTATTCCGGAGAAATATCCTCTTACGGCTGAATCCGCCGGTATCTGCTAACCGCAAAAAATCCCGGAGCAAGGCAATCTGTTCTGCGGAAATTAAGTGGTTCGTTCGCTGCAACAAGGCGTTTGCCTGCTGCACCCTGATTTTTATAAAATATTCATATTCTTCCGTCGAAAAGGTATTGGTGATCATCCGTTTAAATTTATCCGTTATGCCGGTTGACTTTCTGGTTACGTTGGCATCGTGATTTCTCAGCAAAACTGTCGGCTCGGCAATGGCAGCCCACTTGCCACATGCGGCAGCCAGCAACGCTATCCAATGGTCGTGCAGAATAGCCTGAGATGGAACCGGGCAAGCCAGATTTCGCATAGCTTTGTTGATGACCATTGTACAGCCATGCGGAATATTTTGTACCAACAATCTGTTCAGGGTAAAATAATCGGGATGCAGCCGAAGTTGTTTCCAAACAGAATCTGCCGTTACATTCCCGCATTCATCGATGGATTTCATGTCTGAAAAAACCATGCACGGAATGTCTGTATTGCCGTTTTCCAGTGACTGTATTTTTTCCAGCGACAATGCTATTTTATTTTTCAGCCAAATATCGTCCTGGTCGCAAAAGAAGATGTAATCAGCGATAGATTGCTCTAACAGCAACCCAAAATTTTGTGTAGCGCCCACATTTGCTTTGTCGTCTGTAATCAATTGTATTTTGTGGGGAAATTTTTGCCTATACCCCTCCATAATAGCAAGGGTGTTATCTGTTGAGCCGTCATCCCTGATTAAAATGGTGAAACCCCCGAAAGTCTGTGCGAATAAACTGTCCAACTGCTCGGTGAGAAATTTTCCGCCATTATAGGTGGCTAACAGTATCTGAACGTCTTTATGTTGCATTACAAATGATCATATCCCAATTGCTGCATCAGCGCGTTATTTTTCAATTGTTGATATACCTGAAAATATGCTTCGTTATGGATAAACGCAAACGCCCTGTCCTGCTGCACGCCCTCTATAGCTGCATCCAATTGTGCTGTTGAAGGGTTCAATCCTGAGAAGAGCGCCAATGCTTTCAGCATTTCTTTGGGTTGCTCCAAAAAATCTTCATATCGCACTGCGGTGTAATGTTCAAATTCATGTTTCAATGAAAGCGCCTTACTCACATATTCTTCCCATAAATCATACCCTTCATTCAGGTTATACAATCTGAAGTTTTCATGGAAATTCTTACTGATCAGCCAATCTCTTTTGAGCTTTTTTTTCCAGTTCCATTCAAATTTGTTTTTTAAGGCCAAATCCCGTTCTATGTAACTGGAAACAGAATCAATGGGGTTTCTGTAAATATGGATGATCCTGGGATGAGGAAAAACATGTTTCCAGAAATCAAGGGTAAACGTATTCTTCGGGTCTTTCCACCCAAAGGGAATATCCATATCCCGAATGTTTTTATATCGGGAGGATAAGTTACCGAGGTATTGTTTGCGTTTTCCGGACTGAACAAAATAATCCAGTGATTCATGAATGATTTTCCGGCATGCCGGATTGGAATATCTTAAATTATAGGGTTTTTCAGGAGTAGCGGTATGGATATCAAAAATCCAGTTATTGATTTCCCAGAAAAAAAGCGCTTCGTGGTTAATTTCTTTTTCTGCTCCTACAAACAGCCCCAGTTGCTCCAGCATTTTGGTAATCATCGTGGTACCACTTCGATGCATACCAAGAATAATAACGGGTGATTGGTTCATAGAGACTTTAAAAGTAAAAAGTAAAAAGTAAAAAGCCATATAATTTGAGTAAAAAGATACCTTTGTACCGCCACTATGCCTGATTTAGAGATTTTATACGAAGACAACCATATCATCGCCGTCAATAAAAAAAGCGGGGATATTATGCAGGGTGATGAAACCGGTGACAAGCCACTGTCGGACTATGTAAAAGACTATATCAAGGAAAAATACCAAAAGCCGGGAGACGTTTTTTTGGGCGTGGTGCACCGCATCGACCGACCGGTGAGCGGTGTCGTATTGTTTGCCAGAACCAGCAAGGCGCTGACCCGGCTCAATGAACTTTTTAAAACCAAGGAGGTCAAAAAAACTTATTGGGCAGTGGTGAAAAACAAACCAAAAGAAGATTCGGGAACACTTGTTCATTATCATTTGAAAGAGGAGAAGCAACGAAAGGCTAAATTATTTGACAAGGAGGTGGCGCATTCTAAAAAATGTGTGCTGCACTATAAAATACTGGCAAATTCCGACCATTATCATTTATTGGAAATACAATTAGAAACCGGGCGTTTTCATCAAATTCGGGCGCAACTGGCAAAAATCGGATGCCCGATAAAAGGAGACATCAAATATGGCTTTGAACGTCCTAATGAAAACAGCAGGAGTATACATCTGCATGCGCGAAAAATTGAATTTACACATCCTGTAAAAAACGAATCAGTGGAAATTGTTGCGCCGGTGCCTGACGAAAAAATCTGGAAATTTTTTGAGCTGAAAATGCAGGCTGTCGTTTAGGATCTTTGCCTTAATGCTTCAAATAAAACTACCGCTACTGCGTTTGAAACATTCAGCGAATCGTTTTGTCCGCGCATGGGAATAATAATATTAGCAATAGCATTTTCTTCCCAAAATACATCGACGCCTTCCGCTTCTGTTCCAAAGACAAAAGCCGAAGGTTTTTTATAATCTGCTTCCAGATAATTTTTTGCTGCTTTTAAGGATGTAGTGAAAACTGAAATGTGGTGTTCCTGCAAGTATTTTAAGCATGCTTCTTTAGTGACCACCACCATTTGTTTCGTAAACACACAGCCCACTGAAGAACGGATAATATTGGGATTGTAAATATCCGTTTGAGTATCACAACAAATCACTGCATCCACCCCTGCGGCATCTGCTGTCCGAAGGATGGCGCCTACATTGCCGGGTTTTTCAATACCATCCAGCACCACTATCAGCGGATTTCCGGATAGCTCCAGGTCTGACAGCCGCGTTTCTTTAGGATGTGCAAGCGCCACGACCTTACTCGTATTGCCCCGGTAGGAAATCTTATCAAAGACTTCGTCTGAAACCTCTATATATTCGATGGAAGGTCGTTGATAGTCAATAGTGTCTTTTATCTCTAAAAACTGTTGACTATGGACTATAGACTGCTGACAAAAAATGGTCTCCACTATAAACCCGTTATCAATAGCCATCTTTGTTTCCTTCCATCCGTCAATTACAAACAGGTTTCCTTCTCTCCGAAGTTTTGATTTTTCCTGCAAGAGCAGGACTTTTCTTATCAGCAGATTTTGTGTACTGGAGATGTATTTCACGTTGTAAAATTGCACAAAGATTTTTGTAGTTTTATGTTATGAGTAAAAAAGAAATTATTCGTTGCAACTGGTGTGTAGGCAAACCGTTGTATGAACAATACCACGATGAAGAATGGGGTGTACCCGTTTATGACGACCAGAAACAGTTTGAATTTCTGGTGCTGGAAAGTGCACAGGCCGGCTTAAGCTGGTGGACTATCCTGCAGCGCAGAGACGGCTACCGGAAAGCATTCGCGAATTTTAATTATAAGAAAGTTGCAAAATATACGCCGGAAAAAGTGGAGCAATTACTACTGGACCCGGGCATTATCCGAAACAGGGCCAAAATAGAAGCCACCGTCAATAATGCGCAGCGGTTTATGGAGGTGCAGAAAGAGTTTGGCTCTTTTAGCAAATACATCTGGAGTTTTGTTGGCGCAAAACCCGTGGTCAGTAAATTACAACACCTTAAAGACATTCAGCCCACCTCTCCCGAATCGGACGCGTTGGCAAAAGATATGAAAAGGCGCGGTTTCAAATTTTTAGGTTCCACCACCTTGTATGCGCACATGCAGGCCACCGGACTAGTGAATGACCATCTGATAGATTGTCACCGGTATAAGAAATGCAAGTAAGCTGTTGTCAGCCGATGCTTCTGAAATAATCCTCTCTGGATAGGCCGTACCGATGGGTTTCCACCATAGTGTTATCGAGCATTATTTGGCTCTTCAAGAAAGCTCCTTCGTATTTCAGTCCTGATTTTTCGGCAGCTTTCCGACTGGCGATATTATCAGAAACGATTCTTGCAAAGACATGATTCAGTCCGATTTCTTCAAAACAGACGGTCAACATGCAGCGTATGGCTTCCGTTGCAAGCCCCTGCCCCTCGAAGCCAACATCTATAAAATAGGCAATCTCGCCTACTCCGTCTTTCCAGTCAATGTCCTTCAGATTGAAATGCCCTATCAGTTCCTGGTTAGGCCTGTAAACAATCATCAGGGCATATGTTTTATTTTTATTCCAGTCATTGATTTTTCGGCGCACAAACTCTCTTGTATCCATTTCCGTTTCTGTCGACCTTAACAGATTCGGGAAGCTGTCGATAAGCCTGGCTTTATTGTTCTGAACTAACCGATAAACCGGTTCATAATATTTTAATGTATAAGGATACAACTGTATTCTTTCCGTTTCTATTATACGTCGTGGAAATTTTATCATTAAATCCTTTGCTATAGTTATAAAAACAATTTTAAATACTAAATTTAAGAAGACAATTTAACCAACAAGATAATGAACTTAACGTATTTTTCTGAAAATGAGAAACTGCCGTTTCTGGTTACCCCTGAAAAGGATGAACAAGCAAAACAACACCTGCTCAACTGGATTGAAAGTAATCATTCCATGATTGATGAAAAACTAACGACTTCCGGAGCTGTTTTATTCCGGGGGTTTGACATTCAGACCCCTCAGGATTTTGAAGATGTCGCCAAGTCCATAGATGATGACCTGAAAGACGATTATATGGGCACCTCTCCGCGCGACAAGAAATCCGGTTTTGTTTTTTCTGCCAGTGAATTACCGCCTCATTATCCCATTATGCAGCATTGTGAAATGAGTTTTCTGCCATCCGCACCAAGGCGTTTGTTTTTCTATTGCCACATTGAACCGGAGTATGGCGGCGAAACTCCCATCTGTGATTTCAGAAAAGTATATCAGGATTTAGACCCGAAAATCCGGGAAGAATTTGAGCGTAAAGGGGTTAAACATATCCGAAACTATTCATCACCCAATAACAAAAGTACAGCAGGGTTTCAGTTGAAAAGCTGGCTGGATATGTTCCATACCACCGATAAATCCGTCATCGAAAAAAAATGTGCGGAGAATGACATCATTTGTCAGTGGAAAGAAAATGACGGATTGCGGTTGATTAATAAAAGTTCTGCCGTGAAAAGGCATCCTGCCACCGGTGAGATGGCATGGTTCAATCACACACAGGTTTTTCATGTGAGCGCTGCCGCCATCGAATACCATAAAATTCATCAACGGCAGAAAAGATGGGAAACGTTCAAGACTTGCCTGCTGTTGGAAGCAATGACATGGTACAAGAAACTCACTAAAAATCCTAACGAACAAAGCATGCATGTCACTTTCGGTGACGACTCGCCGATTCCGGATGAATATGTGGAGCACATCCAGGATGTCATCTGGAAAAATATGGTGATACATCCCTGGAAAAAAGGAGATATTATCTGTATCGATAATTTTTCCACCTCACATGGAAGATTGCCGTACTATGGCCCTCGAGAGATTATGGTGTGCTGGACTTCTTAACAGAATAAGCTGTCTACGTTGAAAGAGGTACCAGCTTCTTTACAGCCGGCTTTATTTTCAACTGTGCTTTTTCTTTAATGTCTTCTTCTTTTTCTCTGTCTGCCAGAATAAATAAGGCAATAAAATAAAAGGGCATCAATGGAATTTTATAACGAACCAGTGAGCCGAAATTATAACTGGTGAACCCGACAGAAAAAGCAAAAATCAGAGAGAAAATCATACAGAACTGAACCTCCGGATTTGTAAGAATCAATTTGGTAAATCGAATAAAGCCTGCTTTATATAATAACCGAATTGTGAGAAAAAGGGAAATTAATCCTTCTAATGCCGCAGGAATTAATATCAGTTTTCTGGCTTCCCATATATATGGTCTGAATAATGTAACATTTATGGCCTTGGGTGCAACCTTTAATAAACCTTTGAGACTATAATCCAGTTCCCCCAGCGTATAACCCGACCCACCTTGCATTTGCGACGAGTAGTATAACCAGTTTTGCGTGTCTTTCGCTGTACGCATTAAATTTTCCAGTGCATATTTATTTGAAATCTGGGCAACTTTAATAAAAACAAACATGCCCATTATGCTGGATACGGCAAACAACATCGGACTCATCAACGCCTTGATAAACCGGCTGTTTATATTCTCTTTAAAATGAAAAATAAGCCAGAAGGAATAAGCAGGAAGGAAGGATAAAAGGATATACACCTTTACCACCTTAATCAGGATCAGACAACAGGCTATCATTATCACTCTTCTGATGATTTTATTCCGGTCAAAGAACAACCGGTACGCATGATAGGTAAGAGCACCCAATGCCCCCATACACAATGGGTCTTTCAATATTCCACTTCCCCAAAAACCAACCGATGGCAAAAACAGACAAGCCACCGCCAGTTCTTTTTCCAAATGCGGATACAATCTTTGAAAAAGTTCAAATATTTTCCAGCATCCGTAGAGGCAAAACATGGAAAAAGTTAATGCTATCAGCATATAGGTATTAAACAGCGGAAAACTCAACAATGCCCCGATGCGTATAACGGCATATACGCTCGGATCCGCGTAGAAATAGGTGGACTGTCCAAGGTACTTTTCATACTCAAAAAGATCGGGCTGAATTGAAAAAACTATTTTAAAGAACATGAGAGGATTCTCATAGAAGACATTATGTACATTCTGAATGTTCAGAAAATAGGTATTGGTATCTCCACCTTTGTAATAATATTGATAAATACCCGCAAATAGTATGGTACAAAAAATTTTAAACCAGAAAGCCTTTAGGAGGTACTTTTGTTTGAGACTTGAAGGTTTTATCTTCATCCTTTGCTTAATCAGGAGCATTAAAATGAAAATGAATATGGGTGCGAACAAATAGTCATTTAAAAAAATAAACCTGTTTTGTTCAACGTGTGTAAACCAACTACCCATCAATAAAATAATTTGTACATTAGTATATAAAAATCATACCTTCAATATATGTGTAAATATAAGCACTTTGCAGTAATAGTAGGTGGGTTAATTATACTGCTGATTGCCGGTTGTTTTACTTTATCTTATGATGGCAATGACGACCAGCTGATGCAGTTCATTGTTTCAGGTACACTTACAGGCATTGCAGACAGTAACATTATTTTCCAGCATGTCTTCGTGGGGAAGGTGTTATGTTTTTTGTACACCACATTCCCTTATCTCAACTGGTACGTTCTTTTCTTAATCTGCGTCCATCTGTTGGCTGCCGGTATGCTCATTACCGGACTCTTTTATCAAACAGACAGACAAAACGATTCCGTGCGCATGGCATTGTTCATTATTCTTCTATTCGGATTCTACGCGCTGTATATTGTTGCCATACAATACACTACAACATCCCTTCTGATAGGAATCGCAGCCTTAACAATACTGTCCGGCAAACTACCATCGGGAAAGAAAATAATTTCAGCCTCTGTGGGAATTATTTTATGTATGCTCATCCGTGAGCAGGTTTTTTACCTGATTGTATTGCTCAGTATTCCCATCCTCCTACAATCCTGGAACACCCCGGAAAGAAATCCTGTACTGATAACAATTAGTATCTCTGTATTTTTCTATTTTTTCTTGAGCTATACCAACCATCACTTATCCGGCTCTCTGTTGGAAAATTACCGTTCGTATATTTCTGCCAGTGAAATCATTATCAACCGTCCCCTGAATTTATCTCCGGAGCTTTTAAAAAAACACCCTTTTTCGATAGATGATCTTTTACTGATACAAAACTGGTATGGTGCCGACCCGAATTACAATACACCGGCATTTTTCAATTTTGCAAAGGATGTACTAAGTGTCCGAAATTCCGCGGAAGTTCTTATTCTTTTAAAGTCCTCTTTAAAAGATGAACGTTATCTGTTGTTGATGTATCTGATTTCTTTCCTGTCTGTATTGTGGCTTTGTCACCAGGACAAAAAATGGGCTGTCTTAAATTTATTTCTGTTTATCATCATCTATGTTTATCTTCTCTACAACATGCGCATCCCAAGAAGGGTGATATCGCCATTGTTGTTTTATATCTCCTGGCGAAACCTGTTATTGTTGCTGCAGTATGCCAAACCGTCCGGATTTAGAACGGCTGTCTTTTCAGTACTCGTTTTGTTGTCAGGGTATAAATTTTATTGTGTTTATCAGCTCAACCAGAAGAACGAGACAAATGCCGAAACCTTTGAAACAGTAAAAAAAGAGATCAATAACAATCCGGATGTTCTGTTTATTGCCGCCTCCTTTCCTTTGGAATTAATGAAAGTGGATTTTTCCAATACCGATATTTTCACTCACAATAACATCATCTTCACCGGCTGGTATATCAATACGCCGAATTACCTGCAATTACTGACACAACATCGGCTTACAGATTTAACTGCCGGTATAAAAGACAGAAAAGATATACTGTTTCTGTCCGACTCCAATGCATTTGAAGCGGCTTTTGTTCGTGTAATGCTGCAACGCTATGCTATAAAATGTCATTTTGAAGATGCGGAATCAGGGTTTACGTATCTACATCCTAAAAGATTGGTTTTTGATAATTAAGACAAAACTGATGTGTAAATCGCAGCATATTTTTCTACACCCTGTTCCAGCGAGAAATATTCCTGCGCGCCACTACTAATTTTCGTTGCATCAAAACCGGCATCCATTTCTCTGATGGCATGTTCATAAGCTGTAGTGGAAAAATCGGTGACAAGCACTCCGCTGTGATAATCAGTAACAATCTTATCGGTATCACCGACATTGACATTACAGACAACCGGCTTTCCCATCGCCATTATTTCTCCTTGTTTAGTTGGAGAAGATGCCTTTTTAGAATAAGAAGGCAGTATAAAAAAAATAGAAAAAGTGCAGATGGAAATCAAATACGGAATTTCCTGCCGCGCTCCGGGCCGCAGTATAATGGCGTCCTTCACTCCGTACTTATCTGCCGTCTGTAAAATGCGTTCATGTTCATCTTTGGTCACAAACAAGAATTTAGCGTGAGGCTTTACAGTGCTTAATCTTTGGAAAAACTCCATCATTTCATCCAGCATATACCACGTACCGATTGAACCCAGATACAATAAAACATAATCCTGCGGATGAATCTTTAACTCCTGTAAAAACAACGCCTGCTTATCCTGCTGAATCAGGTTGCGGTTAAACAGATTTAAATCCACACAACAGGGAATTACCTCCATTTTTACTTTATCTTTTGCAAGGTGTTTCCAGGATAAAATCTCATTCCTGGCATTATATGTTAAGCTTACCGTATAATCGGCATTCTCTAAAAATTGTTTCTCCTTTCTTTTAAAATAACCATACACCGCCTTGTATAATGGATTCTCCAGATTCCATAATTTTCCATCCACCCGCTCATCTGCCCATAATCCTCGCATATCAAAAATAAATGGCACGCCAAATGTATGTTTCATCCTCAACCCAACGAGGGAGGCAATATAGCTGCGGCAATGAACCATCGCAAAATGTTTCGTCCTGTATAATTCTACGGCTTTCTTTCTAAGCCTGCTTACATCATACAGGGTAGATAACACCGGCGGCTTTTTGGTATAGGAAATGGGATGCCAGTCAATCTGATATCCAGAAAGGAGTTGTTCAATTTTATGTTTATTGTTCTGATAGTTGCCCTCCTTCTCGCAACTGAGCAGCGTGAAGGCGTAACCCTTTTTGGACAACCCTATCAGATAGGGTATCACCTGCGACTGCCCCAAAGCATCTGTCATGCCATCATAAGAGATATATAAAACAGGAACTGCCATCATGCATTCTCTTCCAGCCACCAGTGTAATAGTATGATTGTCCATAAACGGCCATATAAATAATCTTCACCGGCCATAAAACGATCTTTCAAATCCTGAACATATAAGTTAGTAAGGATATCGTAATTATTGATAATGGTGCTGTCCAGATATTTATCCAGCAGGTAGTTGAATCTTCCTTTCATCCAGTGCGGAAGCGGAAGCGCAAACCCCCATTTCGGCCGGTCGAATAATCCACGCGGCAGATAATCGTATAAAATTTCTTTGAGAATATATTTGGAAACCCCTTTGTGGTATCGCAGGTCTGCGTCAATATTAACGGCATATTCCACCACATGATGATCTAAATAGGGAACCCGGCTTTCCAGTGAGTAACGCATACTCGCCCTGTCCACTTTTACCAGCAAATCATCTTTGAGGTAATAATTAATATCCCAAAAAGACTGTTTTCCTTTGGGTGTCAGGATTCTTTTGCCGGTATCCACTTCGCGATTAAAGCGGTCAAACGAAAAATTCTCTTCCAGCAACAAATGCTTCAGGTCTTTCTCACTGTTTAAATATTGTTCCTGTGAAAAGATATGGCTGCGGATATGATCAATGGATGAATAATCCAGCAGCAACCCACCTCTTTTGATGATGGAGTCCGCATGCTGGGTAGCTAAAAACACCGGTTTTCTCAAAAACTGAATAACCGGATTCGCCAGTCTGGATGCCCATTTATACATTCCATAACCGAGAAATAATTCGTCTGCACCGTCTCCGGAAAGCGTAACGGTAACATGCTGGCGTGCCAGTTTGGAAACAATCATCGTGGGATAGGCAGAAGAATCTGCAAATGGTTCATCATACTGGAAGATGATGTCTGATAATATTTCTTCTACCTCATCTTCTGTCAACCGGAATGCATGATGCTCCGTGCCCAGATGTTTGGCAACCTGAAGTGCATATTCTGACTCATCATATTTTTTAGTATCATACCCGATACTGAATGTCTTGATTTTATCTTTCTTTAATTTGGCGGCCATTGCCGTAATAAGACTCGAGTCTATGCCTCCGCTCAGGAAAGTGCCAACAGGCACATCACTGATAAGTTGCTTCTCCACCGAATCTATCAGCAACTCTTTTAATTGTTTTTTAGTGGCCGGAAAATCTTTTACGGCTACCGGCTCAATGGCATCTTTCAGACTCCAGTAGCTGTTTACAGGAATGGTAAAATTGGGTTTAAAAATATCCGTCAGCGAAAAGATACTGAAATGAGCTGCTGGAAATTTGGATACATGCTTATAAATCGTGTATGGCTCCGGAATAAACCCAAGATGCAGAAACTCAGGAATGGAATCGTTGTTTATGGCTTTGTTAAAGCCCGGCAACACTTTCAGCATCTTTATTTCAGAAGCGAAGGCAAACTGTATTCCGTCCCAATAATAGAATAAAGGCTTAATCCCGATTCGGTCCCTGCATAAGATAATCTTCTGTTCGAGTATGTCATAAATGGCAAAAGCAAACATCCCGTTCAGCAATTCAAACGACCGTACGCCTATTTTGGCATACGCTTCTAAAATTACTTCGGTATCACCGGTGGTTCGCGTTTCAAGCTGCAGCTGTTCTTTTATCTCCTTATAGTTATAGACTTCTCCGTTGTACACCATGACATATCTTCCGCAATTGGAAAAAAACGGCTGATTGGAAGCCGGGGAAAGGTCAATTATACTTAATCTTTTATGCCCGAGAAATAAGGAGTGCTGTTCATTCTCATAATAACCTTCTGCATCCGGGCCTCTGTGCCTGATAGCATTAGTGGCACGGACAAAATCTTGTTTATCCAGTCTTCCGGGGGAGGAGATATATCCAGAAATGCCGCACATAATTTACTCGAATGAAGCTAAAATATTTCTTTTTATTAATGTCTTGATAATTCCAAAGAACCTCTTGTCCAGCATGGTTCTCGGATTTGTTTTAATAGCCCTCATCAAATAAAGAAAAGATGATTTATTTATCTGGGCGATAGCCAAATGTAAGGAAATATATAACAGGCAGTGTGAGACGAAGACATTCTTTTTCACGCCATATATCTTTTTGACCACCTTGTCTCCGAAGGAATATTTAATCAGCAGTTCAATCCTTTTTACGAGTGTTTCTTCTTTAATGTTATGAATGACACTACGTTCTTCATGGGAGTGCAGAGAGCAGGTAATGACATCCTGAGTATGCACCCTGAAGCGTGCCGCCATCCTCAGCCACAGTTCGTAATCCTCTGACCCGGATAAATCCCGGTCTCCGTTAAATGCATATTTTACGGCCACATCTCTTCTTAATATAATTCCGCTGCACCCCATAAAATTTCCATTTATCATTCGGGCATTTACATGTTCGGGCATTTTCGCAATTTGCAGGGTATTTTTATTGGAATCAACCACATCATAATTAAACCGGATAACCTCGGGGCTTTTGTTGGATTGAATATAATTAGCTGCGGCTTCCAGATGGTTCGGATAAAAATAATCATCTGAATCCAGCAACGTGACATAATCTCCCTTTGCCAGGTTAAAGCCTGTATTCCGTGCTATCGCTCTTTCTTCGTTGGCTTTTTTATGATAAATAAAACGAGGGTCAGTAATGGATTTAACGACTTCGTCTGTATTATCGGTACTACCGTCATCCACCAATATGATTTCAAAATGCTGATACGTCTGGGAAAATGCCGATTCCAGTGTTTCCAGAATCATGTGCGCCCTGTTGTATGCCGGAATAATTATGGAGAAAAACAATTCCCTTTCCATTGTCAGCTGCTGTATATCTTTTCTAATTTATGAATCATCAAAGGTAATGAAAAAAGTTGTTCAACAGCTTTTTTGCCGTTTGCCGACAGTTTATCCCTTAATTCTTTATGCTCCAGTAGAGTACACATTGATTGATAGATCTGTTCAGAATTCTGAAAATCGACGACCAGTGCATTCTCCTGATGCCGGATAAATTCACAGGCAATGCCTGACATGGTAAAGACACTTGGCACCCCAACGGCCAGCGCCTCCACATAAATTTGCCCGAAGGCTTCAATCTCCGCGTCTATCGGTACATGTACGAACACATCAAACAACTTGAATAAGGCCGCATTGTCCTGCTCAAATTCAATTTCAATATAGGTTTCCTTTGGAAAGCCTGTCAAGGTCCGTCTGATTTCTTCATCATCTCCTTTAGCATTGGCCAGAACAAGCAACGCATTGGGATACTGCACCAATAATTTTTTATACGCATCCAGGATAAATTTAATTCCCTTCCAACGGGTATACCTGGAAATCACCCCAACTACAGGGTTTCGAGTGTTGGCGTTATATTTTTGTCTTATCCGCTCCAACCTTTCATCCGAAATGTTTTTAAACAGAGGCAAATCAAACCCATGATGAATTAGATACACCTTCTCCGGCGGAACTTCTTCCTTAACAATTAGTATATTCTTTACGTTTTCAGTGATGGCGATAATATGCGTTGCCAGCTTATTGCAAAACTTATCGTATTTGATTCCCTTTGGTGAGGTGGTGTGATGAAAAGTTGAGTGATGTCTGGTAAAAATTCTTTTTTTAACACCCGCCAGCCATGCTGCAGAAAGTCCTATAATATTGGCCTCAAAGATATGACAGTGAACTGCGTCGGGTTTTATCTGCCTCAGGATGGAATACGTTTTATAAACAGCTGCGGGTAAATCTTTTTTACTTCGGTAATCAATCCTGTAAAAGGGTATTCCTCTTTCTTTGCAAAACTGCTCGAGCGGTGAATCTTTGGACACCGCTATGGAAATAAAGGATAGCTCGAATCGGCTTTTATCAATATGATCAATGACCCACTCAAACGCGAGCGCCTTGTTGATTTGAAATAAAATATAGGTGATGTTGACTTTCACTAACTAATACTTGTATATCCCTCAAAAATAGCGGTTGCCAGTAAAACATTTGCTATTTTCTCATAAAATCTGTCCACCCTTCTACTATTGGGCAAAAGATCCAGCAACAACATCCATATACTTTTTGTAAGTACCAAGAAGAATAATATTATTTTTTTTACGCCGGCATAATGTAATGCCAGCTCTTTATTCCCTCTCAGAACGGCATGCTTGCGTGTTTCTCCTCCTCTGCGCTTTCTGTCCAGCCAGCTTTTAAGCTCCTGCCGGTCCGTTTCATTGTGATAAATGGTATCCAGCGGCCAGACAAAAAACCGTATCCCTTTTTCCTTCAGCCGTTTGGCAAAGTCATAATCTTCAAACCCGGCATGTGGAAACGTCTCATCATACCCATCCACCAGTTCGAACGTCCGTTTCCGTATAGCGAGAAACTGGCTGGTAACGCCATGATTTTCAAATAACTCATTATCATTCCAGGGTTTTCCATCAGTTCCACCCCTTAAGTGTAGTGAATCCTGTATGATGCAGATATCTGCCAAATTTTGTTTGCAGGATTTCCGTCAATAACTCCGGCGGATACACCCAGTTAATATTACGGTGCGTTGTTCTGTTACCACCCCATTGCCCTTTTCACTGCATTTTCATGAATCAGCATATCGTCATCCATAAAAATCAGCAGTCCCGACTTCGCATTTGCAGCCCTGAAATTTCTTGCAGATGCAACGCCCGATTTTGGGTTTTTGACTACGTTTACCGCGCTTGTCCATTCATCGGGAATCAATATGGCTTTATCTCCATCATTTACCACAATAATTTCCGCATCCAGGTTTTCAATCGCCTTCACGGCATATTGCAACGAATGCTGCAATATTTTCCTCGGTGCTTAGTTGGTATGATAATGCTTACTTTCACTCTTGTGTTATCGTTTATTAATCATTTTTTCAACCACACCGGAATCAACGATGCTCTGATTTTTAGCCTATCTAATTCCTCCTGATCATTGGGTTACCAGGCTTTTATCCACCAGTTTAAAAAATCTGGTGGCTTCAGTCAGTTCATTGTCGGCATATCTCAGCCGGCCCTCCAGAAACAGAAAATAATGAACAATCTTTTTGAGCAATGCCGCATCCGCTATCTGTGTGTATGACAGAGAATCGATATATTTTACTTTAAAATTGGATTCCAGCATGCGGACTTCTTCCTGCAGATTGTTTTGCCTGGCGACGGAGTAAATACACATTCAGGGCCTCTTCGCTGAACAAATGCTGGAAGTTGCGGCCGACTTGGAATCTACGTGCAGGCGGAAATTCACAAACAGGTCATCCACTTTTTTAACGCGTTCCTGCCCGAAATGCAGTAAAAATCGTATCCACCACTCTCTGTCCATGACATAATGTAAATCTGTATTCAGCAGTCCCATTTTTTTTATGGCATTGTGCCGAAAGAATGTTTCCGGTTGGTCAATCCGCGCCCAGCCTGCCGTTTTTTCAAAATTAGGGTAAATATCCACCCCGGGATTGGTGTTTCTTATCTTGTTGTCCTGCCAGACGCTTCCTTTGCCGCTTAAGACCAGCACATTCTTCAAATGTGTAGCGTTTACTTTTTATGGTTTTGATAATACCAGTCGTCGCTGTTAATCCAGTTTACCACCTCTCCCGTAGCCCTCATAAGCCCTTTGTTGATGGCATCACTCTGACCGTTATCCTTTTCACTCACCCAATAAGTGAGGTGTTTCTCATACTTTTGATAATCTCTGCCGAATTATCTTCTGTACTTCCGCCGTCAATGATAATATACTCTAAATCGGGATACTGCTGAGACAACACAATTATCTATGGTTTTCTCAATGTAATTAGCTTGATTAAAAGAAGGCGTTATAATGGATATTTTCACCGGAAAAGAAAAATTAAGCTTTAAAGATAAAGAATAACGCTATTTTGTATTACAGTGCATACCTAACGGCAAATAACGCTTATTTTGATGGTGTTTTATTTCTGCCATTGTAAAAATAGTTTCTTAGATTTGTGTGCTTGAACAGACCATGATTAACATAGCAATTATAGGATACGGATACTGGGGACCTAATTTAGTCAGAAATTTCTCATCTACGGCAGGATGTTTCGTGCATACCGTAGTCGATTTCCGGGCTGAAAGGCTGGAAGTTGCCAAACGAAACTGCCAACAGCATTCAGACAACTTCCAATACTGAAGATATCTTTAATAATAAGGATATTGATGCGATTGTGATAGCCACCCCGGTTTTCACACAATATAACCTCGCCAAACAGGCTCTGGAACACGGCAAGCACGTATTGCTTGAAAAACCAATGACCGGTAAAGTATCCGAAGCAGAGGATTTAATCGCATTGGCAGGACGTCTCAACAAAGTATTAATGGTAGACCACCTTCCTGTATACGGGTGCTGTTCAGAAAATGAAAGCCATGATTGAATCAGGTGAAATCGGGAAGATAAAATATTTTGATTCTACCCGCATCAACCTGGGTTTATTCCAGCCGGATGTCAATGTATTATGGGATTTAGCCCCGCATGACATTTCCATTCTTACCTATCTGGTGCCGGAAAAACCCTATAGTGTTCAGGCTACCGGAATATCACACACCAACAATGGAATCGAGAATATCGCCTACCTGACGGTCAATTACAATTCAGATTTTATCGCACACTTTAATTGCTCCTGGACCTCTCCTGTAAAGATAAGGATGATGCTTATCGGCGGAGATAAAAAAATGGTGGTATATAATGACCTGGAGCCAACGGAAAAGATAAAGGTATATGACACCGGTTTCAGCCATAAAACTGACGAAGAAAAAAACAGGATTTTAGTTGACTACCGTGCCGGAGATATCCATATTCCAAAAGTGGATGCAAAAGAAGCATTGTCTGGTATGGCTGCTGATTTCATTTCTGCCATTACACAACATACCACACCCATCTCCAATTACCAGTCGGGGCTGGAGGTGATCAGGATTTTGGAGGCTGCACAGGAGTCCATCAAAAACAAAGGGAAAGAAATCATCATCTAATGGAAAAAATCACCCAGAACAATCCCAAACAATCCCTGAATAATGTTTCTGTTGGAAGCAATGTAAAAATTTATGATTTTGTAAACGCCTATAACTGCAGTATTGATGACAATTCCAAAGTAGGCACCTTTGTAGAAATCCAGAAAGGAGCCAGTATCGGAAAAAACTGTAAAATATCTTCGCACAGTTTTATATGCGAAGGTGTACATATTGAAGATAACGTGTTCATCGGCCATGGGGTGATGTTTACCAATGATTTGTTTCCGCGAGCTACTAATCCGGACGGTTCCGCACAAACGGATGCCGACTGGACACTGGTTGAAACCTTTGTTCGGAAAGGTGCATCCATAGGCAGCAACGCCACCATTTTATGTGGTATTACCATCGGCGAAAATGCACTGGTGGGCGCCGGCGCCGTAGTGACGAAAGACGTTCCGGCCAATACCATCGTTGCAGGAAATCCTGCAAGAATTATTAAAACTATCGACTAAAAGATTATGGAGAAAATACCTTGTTTAGACTTGAGGGGGCAGCACCAACAGGTGAAGGCGGAAATATTTGAACTTTTTGAAAAAGTGTATGAAAAAACGGCTTTTTCGGGAGGCCCTTTTGTAGAAGAATTTGAAAAGAGTTTCGCTCAATACTGCAGCACAACCTATGCCATCGGTGTCAGCAACGGAACCACGGCCCTCCATTTAGCTATGGTAGCACTTGGAATCGGAGCGGGTGATGAGGTCATTATCCCCGCCAACACATTTATTGCTACCGCCTGGGGGCTGAGCCACGCGGGCGCTACCCTGTATTTGTGGATTGTACGGCAGACACCTGGGAGATAGACACTACGAAAATTGAAGAAAAAATTACCCCAAAGACCAAAGCCATTATAGGTGTTCATTTATATGGACAACCTTTTAATATTGAAGCAGTCGCTGCCATTTGTAAAAAACATCAATTATTTTTTATTGAAGATGCCGCTCAGGCGCAGGGCGCACGCTATAAAGGACAATCTATTGGTGGTTTTGGCGAAATGGCTTGTTTTAGTTTTTATCCGGGCAAAAATCTGGGCGCCTGTGGCGAAGCCGGTGGCATCACCACCAAACGAATCGTACTTTACACACCTGCAAAGCCTGCGCAACCACGGCTGCAAGATAAGATATTACCACGATGAAGTAGGCTACAACTATCGCATGGGGGGGCTGGAAGGTGCTTCACTAACGGTGAAACTGCGCTATCTGGAAGGATGGAACAACCGAAGAAGGGCTATTGCAAAACGTTATCAATCCGAAATCACCAACCCGAAAATAAAAATGCAGGCACAGCCGGAATGGGCCGACTCTGTGTTCCATTTATTTGTCGTGACTACCGAGGACAAAGACGGCTTCTGTCAATTCCTGAATGATAATAATATTTCACCGGCATTCCATTATCCGGTACCGTGCCATTTACAAAAAGCATATGCACATTTAGGATATAAAGAGGGTGATTTTCCGAATTCGGAATATTTAGCTGCGCATTGTGTGTCTTTACCGATGTACGCCGAATTAACCGATGAACAGGTGAGTCACGTAATTGAGGCGATAAACAAGTATTAATGGAGGAGTTACTCATTTTTCCCTATAACGGCAATGGATTAGAAGCATTAGATTGTTTAGGAAAAAATTTCTCGTTTATCGGCTTTGTAGACGATACCAAAGAAAAACAGGGAACGACACCCACCGGGTTTTCGGTAATGGACAGAAGCGCTTTTGAAAAACACCCGAACGCCAAAGTATTGGCGGTTCCGGGCAGTCCAACCAGCTATACTATCCGTAAACAGATTATTGATTCTTTAGGTATTCCGCAGAGCAGGTTTGCTACCGTCATTCATCCAAGAGCATCTGTTTCAGAAAATGCGCAGGTTGGCATCAATTGTTTGATTTATGCCGGAGTTGTCATAACTGCCAATGCAAGAGTAGGTAACCATGTCTGTGTACTTCCCAATACCGTTATCCACCACGATTCCTCTATCGGCGACTATACCCTGATTGGTTCAAATATATGCATTGCAGGGTACACAACGGTTGGCAATAATTGTTATATCGGGAGTGGCTCCAACATCATCAACAATATCCAAATCGGAGATAATGTACTGATTGGTATGGGAAGTAATGTCATTAAAAATATCGAAAACAATACTAAGGTGGTCGGTAATCCGGCAAGAATAATATGAAAAAAGGTATATCCATAATTATTCCTTTATACAATGAAGCCGAAGGCGTACCTGTTCTGGTCTCTGCTTTGAATGAATTCTTTGCTGACAAACAGCATATCCCGATTGAAATTATTTTTGTCAGTGACGGTTCCACAGACGGTTCATTTGAACTATTGCAGCTGCAAACATTCAAAAACTATTCTACTCAACTTATTTCATTCTCGAAAAACTATGGCTCTCATGCCGCCCTAAGGGCCGGTATCGTACATGCAAAAATGGAATACGTTACCTTTATGTATGCCGATTTACAGGATCCTCTGGAGCTGGTATTTCAGTTGTATGAAAAAGCTGTTTCCGGTTTTGATATTGTCTGGGCCAACCGTAACAACACCAACAACTCCCGGTTTGAAACTTTATTTTCCCGGTTTTATGCGCGAATGATGCAAAAATTTGCCTTTCCCAATTTTCCGGATAAAGGGTTCGATATTGTTTTCTTTAACTCCAAAGTCACCCGGCAACTCAACGATAATATTGAGTCCAACTCTTCCATATTCTTACAGATACTGGGCATGGGATTCGCACAAACATCTGTTCTGTACAATAAGAAAGAAAGAGCCATCGGAAAATCAAAATGGACACTAAGCAAAAAAATAAAATTGTTTATTGATTCCTTCGTAGCGTTCTCTTATGCTCCTATCCGTTTTGTATCACTGATGGGAATGCTGTTCTTTACGTTTGGAATTTTCTGGACTGTCTATATCGCGTCGCGTAAGCTATTGTATAATGACTTAGCTTCCGGATGGCCGGCGCTGACATCCATCCTGCTTCTTGGCTTTGGGTTAACCAATATCGCTTTGGGTATCATTGCCGAATACTTATGGAGGACGCTGGATGCCAGCCGCAAAAGGCCGGTGTTTATTATTGATAAAATCATTGATTTAAATACTGCTGAACAATAAGATGTACGACATTATCATTATCGGCGGCGGCATCGTAGGATTGGCTACAGCCCTGCATCTGCTGGAACAACAACCCGGAGTAAATGTCCTGATTTTAGAGAAAGAAAGAAGCGGATATAGCCCGCAATCAGACCGGGAACAATTCAGGTGTGATACATTCCGGCATCTATTGCAACCGGGAAGTTTGCGTGCTGTCAACTGCTCGCGCGGCTATAAGATGTTGCTGGATTTCTGCGATGCGGAAAACATACCGTACGATATCTGCGGTAAAATTATTGTTACCAGAGAAGACGAACTGGAGCGTCTGCAAAATATCTACAGAAGAGGGTTGGAAAACGGATTGACAGGCCTGGGAATTGTTGGATGAAAAAGCAATCCAACAACATGAACCGCATTGCGCTTCTCGGCATCAAAGGAATTTTTGTACCCCAAACCGCATTGCTGATTACACGACGGTTTCAAAAAAATATGCCGAAAAAATCAAAGCGGTTAAGGGTGTTATTGAACTGAATCAGAAGGTAATCGATATACAGCATTCCCCGAATGACATTAACGTAATTACCAATCAGGGCAGTTATTCCACAAAACTATTAATCAACTGTGCCGGATTATATTCCGATAAGATAGCCCAAATGACACAAAATGAGGTGGCGGTGAAAAAATTATTCCGTTCCGCGGTGAATACTATACCTTAAAGAAAGAAAAGGAGCATCTGGTAAAGCATCTTATCTATCCGGTTCCTGATCCCAACTTCCCGTTCCTTGGCGTACATTTCACGCGCTTTATTCAGGGAGGGGTAGAAGCCGGGCCGAATGCCGTGCTGGCATACGCCCGAGAAGGATATCACAAATCGGATATCGTTTGGAAAGAACTGTTTGAATCCATTACGTACAAAGGATTCTTAAAATCGCCTTCAAGAACTGGCGTACCGGCATCCAGGAGATGCGACGCTCCTATTCGAAGAAAGCATTCACCTCTGCCCTGCAACGCCTGCTGCCCGAACTGGAGATGGATGACCTGCTGCTTCCGAGATGCCGGAGTACGCTCCGCCATGGACAGAAATGGCAATGTGGTGGATGATTTTATTATAGAAAAACAGGGTAATATCATCCATGTGCTGAATACGCCCTCGCCCGCGGCTACCGCATCGCTGTCCATAGGGCTAACCATAGCTGAAATGGCATGGAAAGAACTTAAATAATCTTTATCTTTGCGACATGAACAATAAGATTACCGATGCCACTATTCTGGTAACAGGCGGAGCCGGATTTGTAGGCTCTTATGTAGTAGAAGAACTGTTACAGCACTGCCAGCCAAAGAAAATCATCATCATTGACAACCTGATACGGGGTTCCATTATAATATGCAGTCATTTGTCAATAACCCGGTGGTGGAATTTAAGGAAGGCGATATCAGAGATACCGCTTTGCTGGAGCAATGTATTGCAGGCTGCGATTACGTCTTTCTGTTGCGCGCCCTGCGTATCAATGCCTGCGCAGCAAACCAGCAGGAGGGATTTGATGTGATGCTGCATGCTACGTTCAATGTGGCGGAGCTTTGTAAGAAACATGCCGTTAAGAAAGTAATCTACAGTTCCAGCGCATCCGTTTATGGACTGGCACAGCATTTCCTGCAACGCCGGAAACAGACAATCCACAATAACCAGACGTTCTACGGAGCAGCAAAAATGTGGGGAGAACAATTATTCCGTTCTATAAATTTATGCACGGACTGGATTATGTCGCTTTGCGCTATTTCAATGTATATGGCGAACGAATGGATACCGACGGAAAATATACAGAAGTCATGATTAAGTGGCTGGACTGTATCCGCGACAACAAACAACCAGCTATCTTCGGAGACGGAACGGATACCATGGATTTCGTTCATGTAAAAGATGTTGCGTTTACAGCAATATCCTGGCGCTGCTGGCGGATGTGACGGACGAAGTATTTAATGTCGGTGTTCAGCGGGAGACCTCTTTGAAAGAATTACTGGAAACCTTACTCAAAGTAAACAACTGCCAACTGGAACCAGTGTTTAAAGAAGCCAATTCCGTGAATCCGGTGAAGAAAAGAATCGCTGATCTAAGTAAATAAACGCATTGTTAGGATACCAGCCAAGCATTACTCTGGAAGAAGGCCTTAAGGCGCTGTCTGACTGGTATTTTAACTTACAACAACAAAAATAATATCCCATGATTCCTGTTGCCAAACCCTATCTGGATAAAGACGATGCACAGAACGCTTATGACACCATCTAACAGGATGGGTGACACAGGGCCCTCGCGTGCAGGAATTTGAAGAAAAATTGCGCAATATGTCGGTAGTAAATATGCGGTGGCGTTATCCAACTGTACCACCGCACTGCACCTTGCAATGATAGTGGCCGGTGTAGGGCCTGAAGATGAGGTGATTTGTCCATCGATGAGCTATGTGGCTACCGCCAATTCCATCCGGTATGTGGGTGCAAAGGTGGTATTTGCAGAAGTGAATCCGGAAACCTATAATCTGGATGTGGAGGATGCGGAAACGAATCACCCCGAAAACGAAAGCGATATTGGTCGTGCATCGATTGGCATGCCGGCTGATATCGATGCCTTCAAAGCCTTGTGTACGGAAAAGAACCTGATACTGATTGAAGATGCTGCCTGTGCGGCAGGCTCCGCTTACAAGGGCCATAAGATAGGCAGCCATTCCGATCTGGTCTGCTTTTCCTTCCATCCGCGCAAAGTGATTACCACGGGTGACGGCGGCATGATTACCACTAACAATGAAGCTTACAGAGACCGTATTAAATTGTTGCGGCAGCACGCCATGAGCGTGAACGACAGGGTGCGCCACGAATCCAGTAAAATAATTTTTGAAGACCATATCGAATTAGGCTACAACTACCGCATGACGGATATTCAGGCTGCAGTGGGTATCAAACAGCTGGAAAAACTGGACTTCATCGTAGCGGAAAGAAGGAAAATAGCACATCAGTACAACGAAGCATTTAAAGACATCCGGACCATACGGATACCTTTAGAAGCGCCCGGGTATTTCAGCAATTATCAGTCGTACAGTGTTTATTTGAACCCGGAATGTCGCATCAGCAGAAACGATTTAATGCAGCAGATGCTGGACCAGGGAATTTCCACACGAAGAGGTATTGTCACCAGTCACCGCGAAACGGCATATAAAGAATACAGCAAAGGGTTATCGCTGCCGGTTTCTGAAGATGCCAGCGACAGAAGCATCATTCTTCCTTTGTATTATCCTATGGAACTGAAAGATGTTGAATATGTAATCAGTGTCTTTAAATCGCTGGTTGAGTAAACTTCCATCATCATGCACATCGGCTTTTTTAATAATATAGGCTACGCTTTTTTAATGTATCTCCTTACATACGTTCCTGGTCATATTATTTTTGGCTTTACCTCTAAAGACAACAAGGTTTCCGCGCAATCAGAATTTATAAAAATCGTATTGGGGACGGGAAGTATTATTGTGTTTTATTCATTCTATAAGACACATCTCATCACTATAAATACCGGATTTCTGCTGATTGGTTTATTTTATTTTTGGCAGCAGCGACCATCCTTAAAACCTGTATTCAAGATAAATGTCCGCGCTGTTGCTGTACAACTATTACTGTTAACTGTTATTTATACCTTCTTATATTTTTTGCTGTTTGGCATTTCTGAACGTCCATAAATCTGGCTGATGGTAGACCATACAATTTATGCCACTTATATTGACAAACTCAATATCATTGGTGCGGAAGGCATTCAGTCGAACCTGTTCTTTAAAGAACCGCTGCGGAATCTGTATCATTACGGCGAACTCTGGTATGGTGCTTTTTTTAGTGCTCTATTCCGCCACAATACATTACAGGTTTTTTATTTCGCTGTATTTTCCAACTTTCTGTTAACCATAGTAGTAGGTGCGAAGGCGATGCTGGAGTTCTTCTATAAAAATAATCAGTGGTATGAATGGGGGCTTCCTTTTTTGGTTTTTGTGCTTGCCGGAATTGTCTTTTATTTTCCCACCTCCGTTCCATTCTTCAGTCTGAGTTGGGGTAATGACACCATTTTATCCAACATAAAATACGCACCGATAACAATCATCCTAATCTGGGTATTTTTGTCTCTTTTCCGGAAAGAATACTACCATATAGTATTGCTGCTGCTTGCCGTTCTGTTAATCAATACATCAACTGCTCCTGCTGTATTGATGGCACTGGTATTGTTTATCGGAGTACTGTTTCTATTAAAAGAAATTTCTTTAAGGGAAGTCTTCCGATTGGTGCTGCCAATGGTTTCCATTGTTGCATTCATAGCCGCTTATGTCATTTTTATCAGTGTGCTCAATAAGAAGTACCTGCCCGCAGACATTTCCTTTGAAAAAGATTTTTCCATCACCAGCCGGCTGAAAGACTTCCTCTATTATAAGACTCTATTTAACTGCACAGCGGGCACTATGATAAAATTTGTCTTAAGTGTTTTTCCTTTTTTCATACTGCTCCTGCTTGCCGGAAAGAGGCTGTGGAAAGAACAGCTATCGGTTATCTTGTTTGCTGTTATCCTTACCTTCACTTCTGCACTTTCTTATGGCATTTTTCATTTTGATTTTGACGGCACACAATTCTGGACAACCGTATACATCCCCCTCATGGCGGTCTTTCTTTTCTTTATATTGATTGCCGTCAATGCTTATACGTCTTCCGCTTTCTTACGAATATACTCCGGGTTTTTGCTGATCTTACTGTTCTTTCCGTATGTATTTTCCAGCAAGAGAGGTATGAATTTCAAACAATATACTGCTTCCGCACATTATCTTACCGATCATATACCGGCCGATAATACACGAGAGATTGCGGTATTTTATCCCAAATCCAAGCCAACTCATGTTGCAGGATATGATAAAAACAATTACTATCCCTATAATTACATCAAACTCTATATCAACAATTACCATCCATATTGTCTGTCCGAATTTGATACGCTGCTGAGTGATGATCCTTATATCCGAAGCTATCAGCAAAAATACCTGAAGCGCTCTTTATTTTACCGGTATACTGAAAAACAAAAAATTAAAAACACCTTTGTTTCTATCGAGCAAAGTCAGCTTGATTTCATCAAAGAAGCGAATGTAAAATATGTCCTCGCGCAAGCGGGTGCAGAGTTGCCTAAGCTCATTATCCCATTCGTCGATAAAGAAATCAACGATACGTTGTCTGAATCGTCAAAGGACAAGCTGTATATCTTAAAGGATTTTAAATAAGGTCTTCTTGCTGTCATATATTTTTGATAATAATGCCCCTTATTAATACCTTTGTTTCGGTATGGAGCTATCAACACCATCGTATATCAATAAATCAGTTGTCTAATCAGAATAAATGGAATCCGTCTTTATATCAAATATCTTACTGGTGCTGGTTTCATTTTTGGTGACGTACGGTATTGGCTTTGTTATTGTTTCTTTTATCCGAACACCCAACGGTCGCCCTTTTTTCAGAGAGTTTCTCATCCTGACAACAGGTTTATTTTCCGTTATCACTTTTTTCTCCCTTTTTAAAACTGGTGGTATTACCATTAATGCGGGTATCGCTCTTCTCACCATATGCATGGGATGCTGGTTACACATTCATAATTACCTGAAGGACACCAGGACTTCAATAGCTTCTATCCGCTCAGAAATAAAGTTCCCCCTCCTTCTGGCACAAATAGGCATCGTAATTGCAGGATACCTTTTTCTGTTATTAAAGATGTATCGTCCCGCAACGGGAGATCTTTATCAGGTGTACGGTGATTTTTATAATTATGCCAAGAACATCCAACACCTGAATAAGACCGGCATTGAGAGCTATTATTCGGATTGGTACAGCGGTGCAGCTTCAGCCAGGACCCTTTATCATTACGGTGAATTATGGTATGGCGCCTTTATAAGCCAGACATTCAAACAGCCGCCTTTTATTGCTTTTTACTTTCATGTATTTTCCTTTTGTATGGTGCTTTATATTGCTGGTGCGGCAGCCATTCTCGAATATTTTTTTCCTCACAAAAAGAACTACTATTATCTGCTTACTGTCTGTATCTTATTGCTATGCGGACTTTCATTTTATATTCCTCGTTCTACCTTGTTCACACGTGGCGACTGGTGGGACAATGGATTATTATTTCAACCCAAATATCTTTTTGGAGCATTGGTTACCTTTTACGGAATACTGCTAAGCCCTTCCAAAAAAATCATTCCACTTATTTTCATTTCGATGTTGTGTGTACTTTGTTGTGTTGTAATCGCACCTGCCGTATTCATTTGCCTTGCCGTTTATATCTTTTTATTATTTGCCGTTAAAGAAACAAGCTTCCGTGATTTCATATTCCACGGCATCTGGATGTCTGGCGCACTTATCCTAATCGGACTATACGCTTTATGGATACAGCACCTCAACCAGCAAACGGGATTAACGAACGAAACGGCATATGCAGTTAAAGACACCTTATCCCTTTCGTATTATTTTAAAACCGCGTTTAACTGTTTTGCAGGACAAGGGATAAAAAGCATACTAAGCCTGTTTCCATACATTGCCTTAAGTCTGTTCGTTTTATTTCCAAACCGGGAAAGAAGCCGGCAACACTTCCGCGTGATTTTATTTCTTGTTGTGCTGCATTTTTCTTCCATCCTCGCCTATGCTATTTTCTTCAACAGGGTGGATGCGGTGCAGTTGTGGACGAATATTTATGTTCCACTGTCAGCGATTGTTTGTTTTGTCTTATTCGTTTTTTCGTTTACCCGCGGAACCTCGGTGATTAAACTGGCAGCAATAATGTTGGTATTGCTTTCAATTATACAAACCGGTTTATTTTCCAGAGGAACAATGATTCCGCAATCTTCCGTACACTATCTAAAAAACCACTATAACGGAAAAGCAGCTGTGTTTTTTAAGTCCGGCGATGATTTCACTTCTGTTTTCACTAAAAATATAAACCTGTACGCGCCGTATCCTTACCTCAATATCTTTTACCCCGATTATAATCCGGTTTGCCTGAGTATTTTTGACATCCCCAAAAGCGACCAACCAATCCTCAGGGCAACAGAAGAGGAAATTATTCAAAATTCAACCTTTTATAAGTTTATACAACTGCAAAAAAAACATCAACAGTTTATTTCTGTAGAGCAAAGTCAGCTGGATTTCATCCGGCTGCATCGAATAGAATTTGCTTTTGTTTACAGGCATTCCAAACTGCCTGCATCATTGGAGCCTTATGTATTGCAAAGCTGGAAAGACGATATGGAAGGAATTACGTCCTACCGGCTGAAAAGGATTTAAGGCTTCTTCATAAAATCGCCGCGCGAAAACTGTTTCTCAATCCAGCAGTACATCAGAATAAAAAAATACCGGCTGCCCATCTCTTTGATTTTCAGTTTCGATTCGCCGTATTTTCTGTTTGTCCAGGAATTGGGCACCACGGCATATGAATAACCCCTAACAATCGCCTTGAGTGGCAGCTCCAGCGTAAGATTAAAGTGCGGAGATAAAAATGGTTTTAACCCTTCCATCGTTTCACGGCGGTACAGTTTAAAAGCATTCGTACAATCATTGTATTTAAAACGGAAAACAAGTTTTACGATGAAATTTGCAAGGCGGTTAATTCTTCTTTTCAATGCGGGGTAATCAATGACCTTACCTCCATTACTCCACCGGGTACCAAAAACACAATCATAGTTTCCTTCGAGGGCTTTTCTGTAAAATTTTACCAAATCATTCGGATCGTCTGACAAATCAGCCATCATCACCGCCACGTAATCACCGGTATACCGTTCAAGTCCGTAACGAACCGCATAACCGAATCCATTTGGTCCGCTGTTGGTATAATAGACCAGCGTAGGAATCGATTTAGCCAACTCTTCCAGAACCTTCAGGGTATCATCGGCGGAGTTGTCGTTCGTCACCACAATCTCATGTTCGATATTTTCCCGCTGCAGGGTAGCATATAAGGTGTTCAGCGTTTCTGGCAGGCTGTCCTGTTCATTGTACGCCGGTATGACCACACTCAGTTTCATGATTCTTTCTGTTCTGAATTAAAAATATATTTTTCACACACCGCCTTCAGCTTATTCATATCCGCAGTAATATCATCGTTGTTTTTGTAGCTGAAGTTTCCGGCTCCCGGACATTGGAAATAATAACAATCCGTGCCGTACATATTGGTCAGATTAAAGTAAGCGTCGTCCGGGTGTTCTTCATGAATAATGGTAACCAGGAGTCTGGCATGAACGGCATATATCATATTAGACATACCTGCTCCCTGTGTACCGATAACATTTCTCGCACTCACAAACAGTGCTATCTGTTCCTTAACAGTAAGGTCTTCCAGTGTGACAATCTCAAATCCTTTTCCGGATAGATAGTCTATCACCTCCGCTTCATTCAGCAGTCTTCTGTATCGTGCATTTTTTCGGGTGATGAAAATATTCTTCGTCGCTTCCGCAGGAACCGTTACTTCAAATTTTTCGGTTATCCATTTTGCCATATCCCGCAAAATGGGTTCGTACATGGCCAGTCCGCGTGAAGTGTAACCCGGGAAAACCACCCTTTGGGCCTTTACCAGATAATCCTCTTTGACATAAATGATTTCCTTAAATCCGAACAACTCCGCATATTGCCTAATAAATCCGGGTGAATCCGCATTTAAAATAAGTTTGAGGTTAGGGGCTTCCTCTTTCATTACATAAAGCCTTGGCACCGCCTCCAGCAACCAGTGATAGTAATTCTGAAAATAGGAATTGTGCGCAATCAGGCAGTCGCCGTCCACCTTCACCACCTTGTTCAGCAAACGTTTTTTGAAAAAACTCAGGTAAAAGGAAGCTGGCTTAAACATTGAGTAAACGGACTCCCTCACAACAAGGCCATTCTTATAGACCACCCCGAACGGCGACACATAAGCGTTGCTGATTTCAAGGCGACACACCGGAGGAAATGTTTCTTTCAGACAGATAAACGTATCCTTTAACGGATGCATCTCCCCGTAATTGGGAGGAGGTTTACGTATAACCGTTAGTTCCGGATATAATACTGTTTTCTTCAATTTCCTACTTTAATATGGACTCCAGTTGCTACGCGTTTGATTGTATCCAATCGTACACTTCCTGTATAATTTGTTTGGGCGCAATAACCGGTTTCCAGCCGGTTCTTGCCGTCACTTTTGAATTATCGGTTAAATAGATCCGTATATCGGCGGTTCTGTTTTCCGGCACTTCCTTTATGGCGATTTTATGACCGCTCACTTCTTCACACAGTTGTGTCAGCTCCTGCAGGGATACGGATATTTCGCGGCCGCCGCCCACATTGAAAATCTCTCCGTTTATGTCATCCAGGTGATGCAGCTGCCAGTCAATCAACCGGTACAAATCATCGGTATGCAGCATATCGCGTACCTGCTTTCCTTTACCGCCATATCCGATATAGCTGAGCGGTTGTTTCCAGAAATGCCTGGCCACCCACAACACCACTACGCCCTGGTCAATCTTACCCATCTGCCAGGGTCCTGTAAGCACTCCGCAGCGGTTGATGACGGTCCTCAATCCGAAAAACTGCTTATACTCCTGGATAAAATATTCGGAAGCCAGCTTGGTGGTCCCGTATAAGGAACGATACCCTTCCAATGGAAAATCTTCCGCAAGTCCCTTTGGGGAAATCCCTGTAAATGTTTGCTGTGCCGCTACTTCAAACCGCGTATCCGTTTCCTCATAAGCGATACTTTCTATGCGTTCAATCGGATAAATCCGGGAGGTAGACAGGAAGATGAAATCGGATTTGTTTTTGGTGGCAAAGTTCAGGCAGTTAATGGTACCGTTTAAATTGGTATTCACCAGATAATCCGGTGTGGAATCTATACCGGCCAGCACGGACGGTTCTGCACTGGCTTCCAGGATGCAGTCTATCTTCGGCAATCCGTCAAAGTCTTCCTTATTGCGGATATCGCCGTGAATAAAATGGATGCCCGCCGATTTCAGCCTCGGAATATTCAGTTCAGAGCCTCTTCGTTTCAGATTATCCAGTACATAAATCTGATACTCCGGATAGTTGGTTTTGAAGGATAATGCCATGGACGAACCCACAAAACCCGCGCCGCCCGTTATTAGAATATTTTTCGCTGCCATATAAATCCTGCTAAATTAAACAATTCCTGCTTTTTCTATTAATAATCTATCTTCCCGCAATCCTGTTCTTTACTTTTTGACTTATCTCCAAGATTTTATCCGCAAGGAAAACCACCCGATTTTTCCCGAGATATTTAAAATACTCCGCTCTCAGCGGATGAGTGCAATAGGGGAAATTCCAGGGTTTGTGCGTTCCTGTAAAATGGATGATTTTAACATCCAGAGAGGGATGGAGCGCATAAATATGCTGGTCCACATTCCATTCTTTACAGATTATAACCCTCTTATCGTACAATAATGCATTCAGCACATCCTGATCCCAGTATTTTATTTTTTCGGCATTACCGGTAACATATTCCGTAAATCGTTCTGCCAGTTTTTCCCTTCTGAAATAAGCCAGATTTACCAGCAGCACTCCTGAATTAAAATATTCATACCCTTCGGGAATAGCTAACCATTCATTGGTTTCTTTAGGGGAAGTGGTGGCAGAAACGGCAGCGACAGCCTTGCCCTCCAACGATACATCATAAATGACGGATACATCCCCCAGAACAATCATGTCAACATCCAGATACAAAACCTTGTCAATCTTTTCGTCCAGTATTTCAGTCAGAAACAGTCTGTAATAGTTGGCAAGCTGCGCATGATTGGAAAGTTTAAAATGTTTCATCCGGCCAATAAAGGCATCATCCAGGCAATAGACGGAAAAAGAGTTTCCATACCTGCGGATAACCGACTTCAGCAGCGACAATTTTATACTCTTAAAATCCGTAATGATATGAATCTGAAATGTTTGCTGAGGATTATTTTCCTGGAGGGAGGTCAGCATCACACAGGCCGGTATCAGGTATTTCTCATTTAGTGTAATGGCAATATGTATCGGCTGTTTTTCCAATGGGTCATCTTATTTAGGAACAGCCACTATCCATTCCATAATGGCCGGACGCATTTCTTTTACTGCCTCTCTCCGTTGTCTGATATCCAGCCCCTCCAGTTCCTTATAGGAATAATATTTTGCTTTGAGAATATCGTCGGTACTTTGAATGAACTGAATGGCATGGCTTTTCCCGAGTAACTGCTGCAGCTGAATGGAAATCTCCGGATTCAGGAAATCGTGCGTTTCTATCAGCAGGGTGGTATGAACCAGATAAGGCAGGCAGGATTCTGTAAATAAATCAAGTTCATATCCCTCACAATCACAGATGATCAGGGTGTCTTTGCCCTGCGGAATCTGTTTAAAGGTTTCCTGCGTAAACGCCGTTTCAACGTGCACCCTTTCCTCTACATGATTCAGTACACTCATCTGGCCGCACAGCGTTCTGGCGGTATCATTGATGTCATACGCGAATATCTTTGCTTCCGGATTTCGCAGTGCAAACCCGATGGCATAATATCCTTCGGCACAACCGACATCGTACACATGTTCAAACCGCCGGCCAATCAATGTCTCAATGGTGGCATGCAATTCCGCCTCATAGCTTCCGATGATTTTCGGGAAAATCGTACTGCCCACCGACTGAAAAGACGGATACACCATTCCCCGGAAGGGACCATTCTTCACAACAGGCTTTCCCAAATGCTGTATTAAAAAAGGATTCAGCGCCACTTCCTGCGGAGTGTTGTTTTTTTTATTCGCCTGAATGTGATTTGACAAATAGATAAGCGGTGTGGACAGCTTCCATAAGAAAGGAGAGCCGGCAATCCATTTAGCTATATTTTCGAGCAGTCTTTTTATCATCGGAGCAATTCCCATTTAGGATAAAACAATAATATACCGGCACTCGGCTTGTAAAGCGCATCTTCGTTTTCGTTGATTTTCGGCAATATCTCTATGCTGGCCACACTGGGTATGTATTCCAGAATCCCGTAAAAGCTGGCAGCACCCAGGTTTAGCTGATAGTTTCCGGAGCGCAGAGGAAGATGGAAAGAAGCAGCTATCCTATACTCCACATCGGCCTCCACATTCATGACCGGATAGTTTTGTGTCGACCGGCAGTCCATTAACGTACTTCCGTGCAAATCAGATATCGTAAAAGCAATCACACAGTCCTTGACGGCCTGTGTGCTGATAAAGGTAATCTCCAGTACTATCTTATCCTCTTCCGTAAAGACCTGCTCATCTTCGTTCGTGAGATTCTTTATGTTCACTTTCGTGATGTTAAAGTAGGATGCCTTAGGCCCAATTCTCGGAATTTTGGTAATGTCAATCTCATTGTTGTTTCTGCCCGCTATCGTATATTCACTTACCACCCTGTTGATATCACCCGTCATCTTTAACTGTCCGTTTTCGAGCAGCATTCCTTTCTTGCACAATCCCTGCACCTGCGATAAATTATGGCTGACGAATAAAACCGTCTTGCCTTCATTTGCAGAAACCTCATTCATTTTTCCCAGACACTTGCGCTGAAAGCTGGCATCACCCACCGCGAGCACTTCATCCAGGATCAGGATATCGGTATCCAGGTGGGCGGCAACGGCAAACGCCAGTCGAACATACATACCGGAAGAATAGCGTTTGACCGGCGTGTCAATATATTTCTCCACCCCGGAAAAGGCGATGATTTCATCCAGTTTGGAAGCTGTCTGCTTGTGTTTCATACCCAAAATGGCACCGTTCAGAAAGATGTTTTCCCGGCCGGTCAGCTCTCCGTGAAACCCGGTACCTACTTCCAGCAACGAGGACATTTGTCCCTTTATTTTTATCTCCCCGGTAGTTGGAGAAGTCACCCGGGATAATAATTTAAGAAGGGTGGATTTTCCTGCGCCATTTTTTCCGACCACACCCCATACTTCTCCTCTTTTAATTTCAAAGTTAATGTCTCTCAATGCCCACACATATTTGGAGTCCCCTTTTTGTGTACGGTCATTAATTTCACCAATCTTGAGATACGGGTCTTCCTTGCCTCTGATGCGGTGCCACCATCGGTTCAGGTCATGGCTCAGCGATCCCGTTCCGATTTCTCCGAGCCGGTATTGTTTGCTTAAGTGTTCAACTTTAATGACGGTATCACTCATATCAGACGGTATCGGTAAACGTTTTTTCCGTGTTACTGAAAAAATAAAATCCTGTCAACAATAAAACCAGCATCGCAATAAAACTATAGGCCAGATGCTGCCAGTCGAAAATGCCTTTTCCCAAAAATGCCACCCGGAATGTCTCAACAATCGGTGTCATGGGATTGGCCAATATAAACAGGCTGTATTTACTTTTTATAACGGTGGACTGAGGATAAATAACAGGGGTGGCATACATCAGCAACTGTACCCCGAACTGTATCAAAAAAGACAAATCGCGGTATTTGGTAGTCATGGAAGTAATTATCATTCCTGCACCCAGGGCAATGCCGGCCATCATAAGCAGCAAAACAGGCACCAGCAGGATATGGAACGAAAGGGACAGGTGAAAGGAACCCGTCAGGATATAATAGAGAAGAATACCTATAAATAATCCGAACTGAATCAGAAATTTCAGCAAGGTAGATACGATGATGGATAAAGGCAATATCAATCGTGGAAAATAGACCTTGCCGAAAATATAGGCGTTGTCTTTAAAGGTAGTGGAGGTTTTGGTCAGGCATTCTGAGAAATAATTCCAAGCGGTAACTCCCGATAAATAAAACAATACCGGCGGCACCTCATCGGTGGATAGCTTCGCCACGCGGTTAAACACAATCATAAACATCAGGGTGGTCAGTATCGGCTGGATAAAAAACCATAACGGTCCCAAAATGGTTTGTTTATAGTTGGTGACAATATCACGTTTTACAAATTTGATCAGCAAATCACGGTACTGCCATACTTCTTTTAATGAGCGGAAAGAAAATGCATTATGACTTCGGATGGTATATGACCAGTTTTCTTCTTGCATGGTTGATTATACTAAATAAGGGGCTTTACGTTTTTAAGAACCTACATTTTTACAACTACTAAAATATCTCCAAAGGTAAGTATTTTTTGGGGACTGCTAAAATCTGACTTTTAATCTTTCCCGCTATTTTTCAGCCCTTCCAGCAGCTGCCGGATTTTGAGCCGTATACGTTTCATATAAGGCGGAGAATACATACGCCTTACCGTAAAGTCAAAAACCGCCTGGTCTGCTTCCTGATTGACGGCAACCTCGCGTGGGTGGCTGACAATGGTCAGTGGTTCGGTTTTCAGGTAATGGTACCAGTATGGCGTGTTTTTTGTATGTGTGGCAGAGCCGTCAAACCCGATATTGTGCACCAGATTCTTCGCCGGAACTATACAAACCGCCTGCTCCTTCAATAAGCTGTAACAGAACGGATATGCCCAGGAGTTGATGGAATCCAGTCGTTGGCGCATATCCTTATAAAAGGCAATCCAATGTGACTTTTCCGCCTCTGAACAAGGGTAATGGTCTATCTTGTTTTCTCCGATAAAATCGGGAAATGTGGCCATCTCAAAGTCATACTTTTCCCAGGAACGCCTCCACGATGCCCAACCCCAGGAATGAAAATATTTAGAGAAATAATAGCTCTCCGGAATCTTCACTTCGTCCAGTAAAAAGTTGTCTCCCGAAATGGCAAACACCCTTTCGTCCTCCGCATATTTTTCGAGCAGTGTGTCGCAAAACGGAAAAAAGCTCGGATCGGGAATACAGTCATCTTCGAGCACAATACCTCTCTCTTCCTTACTGAAAAACCAATCCAGCGCCGCCTTGACCCCGTGGCGGCATCCGAGGTTTTCCGGCTGATACAGTGTATAAATCTCTTTCGTATGAAAACGGGTTTTGTCCACCAGCTCTTTTACCAGGGCGATTTGCTGCACATCTTCCGGGTGGGAAGGTCTCGGACCGTCAATGGCGATATAGATGCCGGAAACAGGAATGGATGCCATACTGTCCAGCAGTACCTCGGCATAGTCCGGGCGATTGAAAAGTAACAATAGTACGGGTGTGTGCACAAAATAAAATTAGATGAGCAAGCAACTATCAGCAGGCAAATGTAAGCGTATTTGCACTTTTTTTGTTCATTCCTGATGTAAAAGATAGCTGTTTCTTTTTTCTATCTTTGAGCTACAAAAGGATGAAGGTCGTACACATCAATACATTTCCGGGAGGCGGAGCCGCCGTCGCCTGCATCCGTTTACATGAGGAACTGCTCCGCAGAAACGTTCATTCTTCTTTCATCTGCATCAGCAACCATCCGATTCCGGTAGAAAACAGCATTCCGATTCCATTCAAACATCCCACCTTTTTACAACGGATGAGCAATAAAATCGGGGTTCCATTAGCCGCCGGACATATCCGCGAGCGACTGCTGAAAAAATACCATCCGGCATGCGAATACCTGGGTACCCCTTACAGCGATTACGACATTGAATCGCTGCCGGCTGTTCAGGAAGCCGACATCATCAACCTGCACTGGATTCCGCGTATCATCAATTATCCGACCTTTTTTAAGAAAATAAAGAAACCAATCGTCTGGACCATACATGACGTCAGTCCTTTTATGGGTTGTTTCAACTATCCGATTGACCAGCGGAACAACCCGCAGATGGCAGAGGTAGACCAAAAATTTCTGGAAATAAAATCGTCTATCGTACAGCATTTTTCGTATCCCATTCATGTCGTATCGCCATCGGTCTGGCTGCTGGAAGAAGCCAAAAGGCGTTCCCTGGTTCAACATTTAACCTATCATCATATTCCCTATGGCATCCGGAAAGAGGCGTTGAACTATATGGAACCATCCAATGCCCGCCGGGAGTTGGGATTATCGGATGATGAGTGCATCCTGCTCTTTGTCTGTGAACGCCTTGAAACCCGGCGCAAGCGATTTGATTTGATTCAGCAACTGGCACAGGAGTTATCCGGTCAGCCTATCCGGCTGATTGCCATCGGCGGGGGCAACAGCGACGAACAAAACGGCAACATCTCGTTTGCGGGGAGAATAAATTCTCTGGAAAAGCTGAATCTCTATTATGCCGCGGCAGATTATTTTTTAATCCCCTCGGAAGAAGATAATTTCCCAAATGTGGTATTGGAATCCCTGTTTTGCGGCACGCCCGTTATCAGCAACAATGCCGGCGGAATGAAAGATATTGTAAACGAGACCAATGGAATGCTGGTGGACGGCTTTTCGGTAGCCTCAATAAAATCACATATTCTGGCACATCCATGCAGTGCGCGTAAGTATAACCGCCCTGAAATCAGTGCAGCGACCAAAAAGAAATATGATGTCGGCATCATGGCAGACGGGTATATGGATATCTATCAGCGGTTGCTGGCAACGTAACACCATGTGCTGGTTTTTTCCACCCACCCCCTGCCCCCCTGGAGGGGAAAACGCAAGTGCAATTCATTTACGTTCATCGCTTTTTTAAAATTCCTTACGTACAATCACCGTAACCATTCTTAATCAGCACGGTCCGAATTTCCCCTCTTGAGAGGGGATAGAGGGGTGTGTCTGCTTTATCTTGTAACCATTCTTTTCCACCCACCCCCTGCCCCCTCCATGGAGGGGAAACGCAAGTGCAATTGTTTTCGTACAGCACATTTATTGGCAGTTTAAAGCTCACGATTTGTGATGTATTCATTCAATATTTGCACGGTCCGAACCTCCCCTCTTGAGAGGGGATAGAGGGGTGTGTCAAAATACCTAAACAAATTTTATGGAAATTATCAGCTTTTTGTCTCTCTATAAAAATATGAGACGAGTTATTATTCCATACAATCCCAGACTCAAAGAGTTTGCAAGACAACTAAGAAATAATTCCACTAAAAGTGAAATCAGATTGTGGCATTATCTGAAAGGAAAGCAGCGGATGGGCTATGACTTCCATCGTCAGAAACCGATTGATAATTATATTGTAGATTTTTATTGTTGTGAATTAATGTTGGCAATTGAATTAGATGGTATTACGCACACCTATGAAAACAGTTTACAGAAAGACAAGATCAGGGATGAACGATTAAATAGTTTAGGCATTACCGTTTTACGGTTTGAAGATAATTTTGTTTACCATCAAATAAATTGGGTTTTAGAAGAGATTGATGGAACGATTGTCAGAATAAAAAACCAGCAACCCACCCCTTATTCCCCTCCTGGGAGGGGAAAGCGCAAGTGCAAATCTCCCCTCTTGAGAGGGGATTAAGGGGTGTGACTGTTGTGGTTTCATTCTCAAAATACCCACCCCCTGCCCCCTCCTGGGAGGGGAAAGCGCAAGTGCAAATCTCCCCTCTTGAGAGGGGATTAAGGGGTGTGTCTGTTGTGGATTCATTCTCAAAATACCCACCCCCTGCCCCCTCCTGGGAGGGGAAAGCGCAAGTGCAAATCTCCCCTCTTGAGAGGGGAAAGAGGGGTGTGTCTCTGTAGACAGAAGGGGTATGTTACTCCTGTTTTTGCCGAACGGCAAATATATTAAGCTGCACATCCATATTGTTGTAAGATGCCGGTTGTATATACGGACGGGGTTGCCCTACACAACCGAAAGTAGACAGGTAATACCGAAAGTTATGCCTTGTAAGCATCCGCAGAATAACATCCAGCGTTTGCGGCTGGCCGATGAATGAATGGTATTCTATAAACAGGTTCCGCACGGATGGCAAACGGGATTCGATATCCAGCAAAACATTCGTTTCCGCGCCTTCGATATCCAGTTTTAAGAAATCCACTTCCGGGAAAGTCAGGTAATCCTTGAGCTGAACGGTTTCAATGGCATGAACGGTGGTGTTGTCCAGTTCGGCATTCTGTATGCTGCCGCTGTCAGCTCCTTCGGAGAAGAAAGACAGCGTCGTGGTTTCATTCCAGAGGCCTTTATTGACGAGTTCAACATCCGAAAAACCGAAGGAGGACATATTTTGTGACAAGATGGAAAATATTTTTTTATCGGGTTCGAAGGCGATGATTTTCGCCTGCGGGAATAGTTTTTTAAAATAAATGACACTAAGCCCGATATTGGCTCCGCCGTCAATAATGACGGGTTGTTTTTTATGGGATGAAAATCGGTAAATTTCCTTTTCAAAAATTTCGGGATAGGTAAAAAGGAAAGAGGCGGTATCAGGAATCGTTAATCTTTTGCCCAGCAGATCCGATTCTGCAGGCTGGTAGCGCGGATATCCCTTTAGCCTGCGTAACTCCAGATAGGTACGCCTGAAGGCCGGCCGGACAATGAACTTTACTAAAAATCTGATGGCTGCGAACATTGCTGAATATCAAAAAACAAAGGTATACATTAATTATTTGAACATAAAGACAAATATACCAAATGGTGAATTTGCCAGGCTTTAATTAAAACATAGAAAAACCATGAATACCCACAAGGCTGTATTCTACTATTTTGATAATTACTTTATTCTGTATCTTTGCCCTGAACAAAATAATCGTTTAATATTTATGTGTTTATGTAAATTTGCTTGAAATGATACCATTTAATAAGGTCTATTTATCCGGTAATGAAATAAAATATATCACAGATGCTGCCAATTCAGGTAAATTGTCCGGTGATGGAAACTTCACTAAAAGATGTCATGAATACTTTGAAAAAGAATACTCTTTCCTGAAGGTACTGCTCACCACATCCTGCACCCATGCATTGGAGATGGCCGCCTTGTTGCTGGATATTCAACCGGGGGATGAAGTTATTGTCCCTTCCTTTACGTTTGTTTCCACGGCGAATGCCTTTGCCTTGAGAGGTGCCAGCATCGTCTTTGCCGACAGCCTTTCCAACAACCCGAATATAGACCCGAAAGAAATTGAACGGTTGATTACCCTGAAAACGAAAGCCATTGCCATTGTTCATTATGCCGGATTTGCCTGCGATATGGAAGCCATTATGGCCATCGCCAACAAGCACCAGATTCCTGTGGTAGAAGATGCCGCCCAGGCCATTGACAGCTATTACGACGGCAAACCCCTCGGAAGTTTTGGTGATTTGGCGGCATTTTCCTTTCACGACACCAAAAATATTATCTGTGGCGAGGGTGGTTTATTGGTCATCAATAAAGAAAAATATATTCAGCGGGCGGAAATCATACGGGAAAAAGGAACCAACAGAACGCAGTTTTTCAAGGGAGAAGTGGACAAATACGGATGGGTGGATATCGGCTCTTCCTACCTGCCCTCCGAAATCAATGCCGCCTTTTTACTGGCACAGCTGGAGAATTTGCGGAAGATCCAGGACAAACGCACCGAAATTTGGAATACATATTATAAGGAATTGACCCCTCTGGCTGAAAACGGCAAAATCGTTTTGCCCGATATCCCGACTAAATCCACCGTAAATGGTCATTTATTTTATATCCTCTGTAAAAATATTTATGAAAGAGACCTTCTCATAAATCATTTAAAAGAGAATGGGGTATATGCTGTATTTCATTATTTACCCCTGCATAATAGTGTCTATTTTATGGATAGATACAAAGGAGTCGATCTT